>JBKJOF010000043.1:0-35135 GCA_046595655.1 Chryseolinea sp.
TTTATTTGTTTATCACACTCACTAATCTTTTTCTGAAAGAGTAAATACAATTGATATTCATGAGTCAGGACAAACAGCAAATGCGAGATCCGCACGTACAGTGGTGTGAGAGGCGAATCTCATCGGTGAAAAAACTCGGTGAGGCGGTGTACTCGATTGTGTGCAGTTGCACCTTCACCGAACTAAGCACGGATGCCATTGCTTTGGTTTGCGGGCTGGTCAGTGTGGCAATGGTATTGGTGCGGTTTTGAAACAATTTTCTTCAACTTTAAAATATTATCCAGTCCGAATGTTCCTAAAATATTTTCCTTAGTCCAATTGACAAACCGTTTTGCAATATGGTAATCGGTCGTGGCTCGTCAAAGGTAAAGTAGTTATAGTTATAAGTCGCTGTCAAGTTAATCTTCGGAGTCAGCTTATAATTATACTCTAGCTTAACAGATAACAAACTGCTCTTCCCTGCAAAAGTAGTTTTAGTTAATGTCTTTCCGTTGATTTCAAAATCTGGCCGATAAACAAGTCCAAAGACGGGAAGTCCAAATTGCATCCTTAAACTGTTCCTTTTATTTAGATGATAAATAATATTCCCACTTATTGTTAAATATGCACCTCCTGACAAATAACTTTTGGGAGATTCTACCTCTGGAAGGTAATTGGTATTGCTCAGCAATGTATGCAAGCCAATACCCCATGAAGTAGTAAACTTCTTATTGATGGTTTTTTTCTTGAGGTTGAAGAAATAATCGTAGTTAAAAAGAAGCAATCGATTATCCGCCTTTGGGGAAACAATAGATTCCATCTGGCCTCCTGAATATGTCAAATCAATAATGTGCTGCCCGTTCATTCTAAATATGGTATAAGTAGAATTGAAAAGTAGGTTAGTCCCTTTGTAATTATAAAGAGATTGAAACTCATCTTTGTTCGATATACTATTTAAACCCATGCCAAATGATAGCGTTGAATACTTTAAGCTATCCTGAGCGTGAGTAGCATTTGATAATGCAAAGACAATCACAAAACTTATTAAGCAATTCCTGATGCTCATTTTATAGCTGATAAAATGTAATTATTTACTATTTGGAAATTTTGAGCTCCTATTCCCGTATTTTGATTGCCACCCGTAAAGATGATGACCAATTCTTTAGAAGGTACAATGAAGATATGCTGTCCTCCATTGCCATCAGCAAAATAGGTTTCTATGTCGTTCAAGAATGCTTGTTTCCACCATAAATAACCGTAACCATCAAATGCCAAAAGCTTTACTTTATTTTGGCTCGACTGCTCTACCCATTCCTTCGACACGATTTGTTCTCCGTTCTGCATGCCATCATTAAGCATCAGCAATCCTATCTTCGCCATATCCCTTGGGGTGAGGAAACATAATCCACCTGCTGAAGCTTTTCCGTCCGGCATAATGTGCCACTTGTACGATGCAATGTTAAGAGGCTTAAAAAGATATCTGTTTGCAAATTCTTCAAGTGATAATCCACTCTGGTTCTCGATAACGCGACCCAATGTAACAGCACATCCTGTGCAATAACTACCGAATGACCCAGGGTCATTAATCATTGGTAAGTCCAAAGTAAACTTTACCCAATCATTACTTTGTTGCATTTGTTCTTCGGTGTGTTGAAACCAATCTTCACAGTCCAGCCCCGAGGTCATATTCAAAAGTTGTTCTATAGTAATTTCGTCCTTACGTGAATCTGGGTTTTTAAAACTCTTGTACTCTGGTAGCAATTGTGTTACTGGAGTGTTCACACCGTTAATAAATCCCTTGTCTATTGCAATACCAACCAAAATTGACGTAATACTTTTGCCAGCTGAAAACATATTGTGCAAAATATCATTCGAATAGCCATAAAAGTAATTTTCATAAATCAGTTTATTGTTTCTGAGAATTAAAAGGCCGTCAATTCGTTTGTACTCTTCTCTTACTATTAAATTAGTCATTTGAGTAATTAACACTTCATCCATTCCTTCCGCTTCTAAGGATGATACGACAAAGTCACCTTGCGCGGAATCTGGAATACTGTATGTGTAATTCGGATTTGGGTCACTAAGCTTTTCACAGCTCATCATAAAGCAAACTGTAAATAAAAAAATACAAAGAAATTTGCGTTTCATTAGGGTTGAGAATTTGTTTTCAATAAACGTCAATCTTAGAAATGATGAAGTGAATTGGTAAAAAGTTTTAACCGTATTAGTCAACATTACTCTGCAGCTAATAAAGTCAAAGTGTCTAATAATCATTCTCCATTCAGTCCTTTTACTTGTCAAACGCCATATTTGTTTCTGGTCGTGCGGCAGGAAAGGTTGGCTCTTTTAATTGCTTTGGTATCGCGGTGGGTTTGTGCGGCAATTAAATGTGCCAATGTGCGTCAGGTCTTTCCTTAGGTGCAATTGCATACAACAATTGGCTAAACGCATGTCGTATATAATGCTAAATATAAACGAATGTCGTTTATATTCCTTATAGCCGGAGGATTCACATTACCAGCAGCTGTTTGTTAATGTGTCGAGACCTAAAATTAAGGTAACTGCACATATTTCAAAGCTGCTCATACATTTCCATTTTTTTTGGAGGAACAAAAAAGAAAAGGGTTTCGTAAAAAAAATAAATGAATCGACCCGAGCGTTGTGATGTATCTTTTATTTCTTTCCGATATACATTATCTCTCCTTTTGCTAGGCCAAACTTGTTTTGAATTTCTTCTGATAAGGTGGTGACAAACGGATCTGCAATGGCAGTGAGTCCTGCATGTTCCAGTCGCTTGGTATAATCTTTTCCATACTTACGAACATGATCATCCTGTCCGTATGCTTTTTCACGTTCACGTGGATCGGTAATGGATGGATCTTCTAATGTTATTTCGGGTATCGGATTAAAGAAAGGTACTTGCAGAATTGCAAAACCGCCCGGCTTAAGCACACGATAAATTTCTCTCATCGCCTGAATATCATCTTTCACATGCTCGAGCACATGATTGCAGAGCAAAGCATCAAAGGTATTTTCAGGAAAGGGAATTTGGTGAATGTCCATCTTCACTTTTGCCAGGGGCGATTCAATGTCTGCGGTGATGTATTGATCGCCATGAATTTTTTCGAAGCGCTTTATAAAGCAGGCTTCCGGTGCAATGTGTAACACCTGCATGGGACGCTTAAAGAAATCTGTTTTCTGCTTCAGATAAAACCAGATTAAACGATGTCGCTCCAGCGAAAGACAATTCGGACAAAGCGCATTCGGTCTGGCATTTAATCGCCCGTAAGGAAGAAACTTACTGAAGCTCTTTTCACAAACCGGACAGGTAACATCGCTACCACTGTAAAAGACACTGATTACCTTTAAGCCAACACCACTTACTCGTTGAAGGTATTTACGCGGTACATAGCGGATGAGCAAGGAAATCAGTTTTTTCATGGTCGGCAAAGATAGGAATCAAGTTCCAAGTTTAAAGTTCAAAGTTTCGGTTTGGGTCCACTGAGCAAAGTCCACTGACCACGGTTGACAGTCGACTGTGGTCTGTTGACATTGCATTCATTCAAAAAAAATGCATTCCAGGTAAAACTATTTGACCGACATGCCCATCTTTATACCAGATTGGCTGAGGTGCTGGTAAAACAGAATGAAACCGATCGAGAGTTTAAAATTCCTAACCTGTGGTTGATACTTTACTAGACATCGCGATGATGCATGCTGATACCCTCGTAATCCGGGCCAAACAAGGGGATCAACCTGCTCAAGGCAAATTGGTTCAGCTCTGGTACAAGCGAATCTACAACTACGCCTATAAATTTTTTCTCGATCACGACCTGGCCATGGAGGTTTCGCAGAAAACATTTATATCGATGTGTCGCAATCTGCCGAGCCTTCAGGACAATGCACGGTTTAAATCCTGGCTCTATACAATTGCTGTAAATTATTGCCGGGAAGAAACGAGGAAAGTAAAAAACAGCCGATCGGTTTCGTTCGATAAAGTTTGGAATCCGGAAGCAGAAGAATCTCCTCAATGGGAATCATCGCGGCATCGAAATGAAAATCCGGAACGTCAGCTTCAGCAACTTGAGCTTGCGGATATTTTACAAGAAGCGTTGTTGGAGTTGAGTGTGGAGCAGCGTGAAGTTGTTATTATGAAGGAGTATGAAGGGCTGAAGTTTCGGGAGATTGCGGAAGCCTTAAATATTTCGGAGAACACGGTGAAGTCGAGAATGTATTATGGGCTTGATGGATTGAAGAAAATTTTGGATCGTAAAAATATTACTAAAGATACCTTGGGTTATGAAGTATAAACCAAACGAAAGCGAGTTAATGGCGTACCTCTACGGAGAGTTAGAAGGTGAAGCCAAAAGAAAAGTAGAGAACTATCTGTCGCAGAATGCTGACGAAAGATCTGCGCTGAAAAACTTACAGAGTGTACGTAATTTACTCGGAGGTGTAAAAGATAAAGAGGTAATTGCGCCACCAATTTTTATTGACGATGCTAAGCAACGTTACTTCTGGGATGTTCCGTACTTCAAAACCATTATGAGCATTGCAGCATCACTGTTGCTTTTAATGATGGTTGGCTATTTTATGGGAGCCCAAATTAAAATGGACGGCAGTGAATTTAAAATCAGTTTCGGAAAACAAACCGAGCTAGTTCCGGTAATGAAGCCAGAAGTAAAACCAGCGGTAGCATCGTTAACTCCCGAACAGGTTCAGCAAATGATCAACTCATCGCTGGCCACCAACAACGAATCATTTCAGTCAAGCTTTGAAGCATCACAACAAAAGCTGGATGCCTCAATACGCAAAACACTCACTTCCAATTCAGGTAATATGGATCAACTGATTCGAGAAGCTTCCATGGCATCGCAAACACAGATTAGAGAATACGTTGCAGGTATCCAAACCGAGAATATGAAAATGGTGAAGGATTATTTTCAATTGACAGCCACAGACCAAAAGAAATATGTTGAAGCGTTGTTGGTTGATTTTGCAAAGTACTTAGATCAGCAACGAAGTAATGATCTCCAAATCGTTCAAACTCGGTTGAATAGCATGGAGAAAAACACCAGCGTATTTAAACAAGAAACGGAACAGATTTTATCCAGCATCATTACAGGTGTGGGTAATCCAACATCAACAAAAGGAAATAAAAATTAAAACTTTCAGCTTTAAGCTTTTCGCTTTCAGCGTTACAAAACAAACTATATAGATTATGAAAACCATAGTTCGATTCTGGAAAAGTGCAGTATGGATGGTGTTGATGATATCGCAACCTCTTATGGCGCAAAAGGTAGATGAGCAGCGCATGCAGCGCGATATTGCTGTGGCCGAAAATGTATTAAGCACTTTAATCAAACAACAGTTTGATCAGCAGCGCATGTTTTTTCCGCTGGAAGTATCGGCTAATTATCAGCCGGGTTACGGAGTAACATTTTATTTGCCTGCCGATTTTACAACACCGATTGCTTTTACTGTTGGCGGTATGGATAATACTGTAACGCTTTGGGAGGATAATGTTAACCCGGCCATCGCGCCTGAGCCTCCTGGTGTAACGGGTTATTCTTACAGCAGCAACTTAGATAGAGAGGAAAGAGAACAATATGAAAGAGATGGGGAAGTTCAGGATGCGCAAGGTAGCACCAACAGCATCAGGCTTGCTCGCAAAACAGTGAGAAGTAAGAAAGTAGATATGGATAGCGTGCGCGATACCTATAATCTAAAAGTAATTGACGCTGTAAAAATGTTTCTGGTAGATTATGGTGATATGATCACTCAACTTCAGCCCGAAGAAAAAATTATAGTGAGCAATCAAGGTGAGCAACCTCGTGTATGGGTAAATCAGTTTTTCAATTCGCCTCAACGTACACATCTTTCGTTAGAGGTTGCAAAATCAGAATTGATATCTTATAAACAAGGTAAATTAAATCGCGATCAGGCATTGGCCAAGGTAAAGGTTGTGAACACACAAACAGTGGCCGCTGTTGAGCCCGATTTCGAATTATTGTCCAGTATTTTTAATCGCCTGTATCGGGCTGATCTTTCCCGAACGTATTTCACAGAAGATAATATCTACTTTGAACGCCTGAAGGATTATGGTGTGGTCTATTACATGCAGATGTTTAGTGCAATTGAGGTAGACTACAAACGATTTGCTATGCCCACCATTGGGTTGGATAATGTCGATCTGGAAACACGTAACAAGAGAGTGGCGGAGCTCTATCCTAAATTTGAAAAAGAAATGAAGGAGAACATTCTGGATTATGGCCGCACATTAAAAAGCCTGAATGATAATGAACAGCTTATTTTCCAAATCAGGTTAACCCGATGCACCGGTTGCGGCATACCTACAACCCTGGAGTGCTCTGTAAAAGGAAGTGTATTGAAGGAATTCAATACTGGCAAGCTCGATAAAAATGCAGCGCTTGGTAAGATCACAGTAAAAAAAGGAGCAAACCAATAATAAAGAGCAATAGGAGCGGAAGGTATAGCGTTCACCTTCCGCTTAATTACAGGATAGGGTAATGAATTGTGTGGGCGGTGGTTGATGTTGTAACCTTATTCGTTTTTTTGAGTAAAGTAATATTAGCAGTTATTAATTGTTAGAGTACGCTAAAATCTAAAGCATAATCACACATGAAAAGAAAATTACTCATTGGTGCAGGAGTATCCATCGGACTTTTGGCTGCCTACTTCATTTTCAGAACCAACGCAGTTGGTGGAGTGGCCGATATTATTGCTGATGTTAAGCGTGGACCGTTTAAAATAGAGATTGAGACAACGGGTGAGTTGGAAGCTAAGAACTCAGTTAAAATTGTTGGACCTTCTTCCATTATGCAATTTGAAATTTATCAGGTTAATATTCAAAGCATTATCGATGAGGGAACGGTTGTTAAGAAAGGGGATTGGATAGCAACATTGGATCGGACTGAATTCCAAACTAAATTTTCTGCCAAGCAACTTGAATCTGAGAAAGCAAATTCAAAATTTGTGCAGACTCAGCTTGACACTACACTTCAGATGCGCCAATCTCGCGATGAGTTGATCAACCTTAAATATGCTGTGGAAGAAAAAGGAATAGTACTTGAGCAATCAAAGTTTGAGCCTCCAGCAACTATTAAGCAAGCAGGGATTGATGTAGACAAAGCGAAACGGGCTTATGAACAAGCTTTGGAAAACTATAAAATAAAGAAGAGACAGAACATTGAAAAGATGCGTGAAGTATCGACTGAGCTTCGCAAAGTAGAAAATGGAGTAAACGGTATGATGACCGTATTAGAGTCATTTAACGTAGTGGCTCCTGAACCTGGTATGGTAATTTATCAAAAAGATTGGGATGGAAAGGCAATTAAGGCAGGCTCACAAATCAGAATGTGGGAACCAACGGTGGCCACGTTGCCCGATTTAACCAAAATGATGTCAAAGACATTTGTAAATGAAGTAGATGTACGAAAAGTAAAAGTAGGACAAAAAGTGGAGATTGGCTTGGATGCATTTCCAGACAAGAAGTTGAACGGGCTGGTTATTCGTGTAGCCAATGTTGGTGAACAACGCCCTAATTCAGACGCGAAGGTTTTTGAAATAGCCGTGGAAATTGATGGTACTGATCCTGCACTTCGTCCTGCTATGACTACTAGTAATAAAATCATAGCTCAAGTAATTGACAGCGCTCTTTTTATTCCGTTGGAATGTCTGCACAGTCAGGCCGATACAATTACGTATGTATTTAAAAAAGAGGGATCCAAAATTATTAAGCAAGAAATTATGGTGGGCGTTACGAATGCCAACGATGTTGTTATTCTAGGTGGACTTACTGAAAGTGACAAAGTTTATTTATCCGTTCCCAGCGGCAAAGATGATGACGAAATCAACTTGCTGAAACAAATGAACGGTAAGCGTAAGAAGGTAAAAGAGGAGGAGATTAAAAAAGAAGATAAACCAGCGATTGTTGTTCCAGCAAGCATTACCACCAATTAATCGCGGTCATACATGATACCTCAGCGTTTACTAGCAAACCTTTACATTGCCATTGATGCAGTGATAGCGAATAAAGTTCGTTCATTACTTACAGCACTCGGAATCATTTTTGGTGTGGCAGCAGTTATTGCCATGTTGGCCATTGGTAATGGCGCACAACAAGAGATATTAAATCAAATCAAATTGGTGGGCGTTAATAATATTGTGATAAAACCTATCATTGAGCAAGAAGAAGGGATGGTAACGGAACAGGTTGGTCAAAAAGAAAAGAAAAAGTTCTCACCGGGCTTAACGATACGCGATGTACAAAGCATCGAACGCGTTATTCCTGAAAATTTGATTGTGAGCCCTGAAATCATTTTGGATAGCTATGTTATTCGCAATGGGTTGAGACGATCCGCGAAGCTTGTAGGCGTAGAGCCGGTGTATTTTAATATGTACAACTTCACCTTTTCAGAAGGACAAATTTTCAACGAAGAGCAACGAAGGTTGGGTGCTCCGGTATGTATCATTGGTCACTCAATAAGAACGAAATTTTTCCCCACCGAAAACCCCATCGGAAAAAGTATAAAAGTGGGGCATCAGTGGCTTAAGATTGTTGGCGTTTTGTCAGAACGGGTTGTTTCAGAATCAAGTATTAACAAGTTGGGTATTCGTAATTTCAATATGGATGTTTACGCACCCCTTCAAACAATTTTGATTCGGTACAAAAACAGGGATAAGATTACGGCTGAAGCATTAAGACTAGCCGCCATGCAAAACCGCGGATCATTTTCCAGGGGGAATGGAAATAACGATAAACAAAGTGATTTGGAAAAGAAAAACTACCACCAGTTAGACAGATTGGTAATTCAAGTGAGCGAAACAAGTCGCCTTACCTCCACTGCAGAAGTCATTTCACGATTATTAGAACGGAGACATTATGATGTTGTGGATTATGAAATTGAAATTCCAGAATTGCTTTTAAAGCAACAGCAGCGGACGAATGATATTTTTAATTATGTACTGGGTGCCATTGCAGGAATATCGCTGCTAGTAGGAGGTATTGGTATTATGAACATTATGCTAGCGTCCGTTCTTGAGCGCATAAAAGAAATCGGCTTACGGCTGTCAATTGGTGCAAAGAAAAGTGATGTGGTTCAACAGTTTTTGTTTGAAGCAGTAATGATTAGTGTAAGTGGGGGATTGATTGGAGTTGTGTTGGGTATTACAATGGCACTAGTTGTTTCTGAGTTTGCTGGTATTCCTACCATAATCAGTTTCTCATCCATTGTTTTATCCTTTGGCGTTGCGGCAACAGTAGGCTTAATTTTTGGCATCGCTCCAGCACGCAGAGCAGCCAGCCAAGATCCGATTTTATCTCTACGATATGAATAGAACTTTCCTTGTAGTACTCGTACTTACTTTATGGTTTTGCAATCTAAAGCTTTGTGCTCAAAATAACTTCACGATAGCCGATGTTATTCAAAGATCTCAAACGCAGTCGCCTGACTTTAAACAAGCGGAGACAAGAAGAGAGAACAGGTACTGGCAATACCGTTACTACAAAACAAATTATAATCCGCAGGTACGGATGAACAGTAGTAACTACGGACAACTCTATAACAATGGAATTATTCCAAATCGCTTAGATAGTGGTTCAATTGTATACCAACAAATTAATCAGTTCAATCCGGGTGTAAATTTCTCACTGCAACAACCCATTCAATGGACTGGCGGAACATTGTCAGTAAATTCAACCTATAATTATATTAAAGACATAGCGAGAACCACCTCTCAGTGGAATGGTTCTGTCTTCAGCGTTCAATTAAATCAACCTGTACTTTCATATAATAAACTGAAATGGGATAGACGCATCGAACCCATTAAGTACGAAGAGTCCAGACGAGAGTATGCCGAGTCAATGGAGGAAATAGCACGTGGCGCGGTAAGTTATTTTTTCGGTGTATTAGAAGCTCAAGTCAATGCGCAAATCGCTCAGTACAACCTAACTAACAACGATACGATTTATAAAATCGAACAAGGAAGATACAATATTGGCACAACCTCTCAGGACAAACTCTTGCAGGTTGAATTGCAATTGCTCCGCTCACGTCAGGATGTTGCGCAGGCAAAGCTTGATCTTCAAAATGCCAGTTTACAATTGCGCTACTACATTGGATTGCGAAATGGTGAAGGTTTTGAATTGGTATTGCCAGATCAAATACCACTCTTTAGCGTGGATGAAGAAGAAGCATTGAAGCATGGACAAGAAACGCGATCAGCTTTCATTGCCTTTCAGCGTAGAAGAATAGAAGCTGATGCTGCTGTTGCACAGGCGAAGGGTACTCGATATGAGGTAGGACTAACAGGAGCTTTTGGACTAAACAACGTAGGGGCTCGTGTTGGTGATCTTTATCAAAATCCAACAAGTCAGCAATACGTAAACGTAACATTTGATATACCCTTAATTGATTGGGGGCGAAGAAGAGCATTAATGAAAAGCTCCTATGCTACTAAGCGTTTAAATGATTATCTCATTGCACAAGATGAGGTATTGTTTGAGCAAGAAATATTAACGCAAGTGCGTCAGTTTGAGATGCTGCAGTTACAAATCGAGATTACCCGCAAAGCCGATCAGGTAGCATTTGAGCGATATAAGGTTGCACAAAACCGTTACCTTATTGGTAAGATTGATATTACGAATCTTAACATTGCTTTAAAAGAAAAAGATGATGCAAAGAGAAGTTACCTACAGGCATTGAAATCATTTTGGATAGCTTACTACAATCTGCGCAAGCTTACGCTGTATGATTTCTCCGAACAGAAATATCTGTACAACCCGCTCGATACAACTGACAAATAAGCTGGGGCCTTAAAAACTAAACTTACTTAAGAATTCTTCCAACTCTTCCTTCAGCGTTCTGTGATTGTTAATTCCAAGTGTTGTATTGAGGAGTTCATTCTCTTTTACGTTTAGCTCATGCAAACGCAAGTGCTGATTGATAAAGATAAATTCCAATGGAGGAATAAGTTCTTTCAATACATCGACAATGTCGATTACTTTTAAGCTTCGTTCAACTAGATTGTAGGTGCCGCTTGCCAATTGCGCGGTTAGCAAATTATTAAGAGCCTTAGCGAGTAAGTCAATATGAATGAAAGTTCTGGATTGTTTTCCATCACCCTGTATGGAAATGATTTTATCAAAGTTGGCTTCGAATACAAATTTATTAATCACGGCATCGAAGCGCATGCTCTTGCTGTAGCCGTAAGCGTTTCCGCAACGAATAATATAGGTATCAATTTTATCGGTTAATCTTCTCACGTGTTCTTCACCCCGAAGTTTAGAGACTGCGTATGGTGTCTGGGGATTTAATGCAGAAAGTTCATCAACGGCATCTTTAGAAGAACCATACACACCTGTGCTGCTGGTGTAAATAAAACGTTTTACCTTACTTTCCTCTACAGCATACACAAGTTCGGCTGTTCCCCAGTGATTTACCTGTTCATACATATGCGCATCAGAACTGGCAAATGGTGTGGTAACTTTTGCAGCCAGGTGATATACCGTATCAACACCTTTCAAATTTCTGCGAAGGCTTCTTGAATCTAGAAGCTCTCCTTTAACAAAGGAAATCTTTCTGTATTGTTGAAGCCGTAAGCCTAAAAACATGTTGAAGTTTAGTCGGCTGAGATTGTCGTAAACAACCACTTCTTTTACTTCTGGATTGGCAATTAATTGGGAGATTAACTCGGTGCCAATGTAGCCGGCACCTCCACTAACGAATACTTTCATTTCTACTTGCTTATTAAATCAGTGTGCAGTCCACATTCTATTTTATTAAGGCCGAACCAACGCGCCTCACGTTCCTGCATTTCGGGGTCTAATTTACGGGTACATGGCTCACAACCTATGCTTACATATCCCTTTTCTTCCAGCGGATGCTTCGGAAGGTTATATTCTTTTTGGTATTGCCAAATCATTTTCGAATTCCAATCGAGCATGGGATGGAAACGGATGGAGCCATGTTGAGCAGGCTGCTCCACTTTCATCGCGGCACGAACAGCACTTTGATCTGCGCGTACACCATTGATCCAGATATCATTCGACCGGAGGATGCCATCCATTGGCTGTGTTTTGTTCAAGTAGCAGCAATGATCAGGATCGGAGGTAAACAAAAGTTTGCCTTCAGCATCTCGCTGCATAAATTTTGGCACATCTGACTTTAAGTCAACGATAGGTAATCCAAAAAGCTCTGTTATGTAATCTCTGAATTGAACAGTTTCAGGAAAATGATAGCCAGTGTTAATAAAGTATACAGGAATTGTCTTATCGATTCTGCTTAACATATGGAGCAGTACCAAACTATGCGATTGGAACGAAGACGTGGTAAACATTTTCTTGCCTGAAGATCTGTAGTCCTCAATCTTAGCCCTAATTTCTTCAAATTTCATTTAATCCGTCTGTTAAGTAAAGCACTCTAACTACTTAATAATCAGTTTAGCTGATTCATTGTGTTGAATTATAACTTCAGTTCACTACCTTCGGTTCCCTTAAATCCTTAACCTTAAACCAAATTGAGCCCTAAATATCGGTTTCTTTTAGCAGTCTTGCTTACCCTGTTTGCATTTTGTAGTCAGCTTGTTTTTGGCCAGACAAAAGAAGTGCATCAAGACATTATCATCAGCAATTCCACATTAGGTGTTGAATTGAATAACCTACAACCAGAAGATTGTACGGCTGGTTCCGGATCTATTAATATATCTGCGAAAGGTGGATCTGGAAATTATAGTTTTAAATGGACTGGTCCTTCGGGATTCACTGCTACAAGCCAAAACATTTCAGGCCTTGGAAGTGGAGATTATTCTGTGGAAGTTAAAGATGGAGTTAGGTGCACATTAGTTAAGAACTTCACGGTGGAATCAAGATGTGCCTCATGCAATCTTACCATCTCAGGCGTTACTACCAATGCAACAGCCTGTAATCTGGCGAATGGAAAAGTAATCATTACCGTGCTTGGCGGAAGCGGATCCTATAAATACATCTGGTATACTGAACTCTTTGTGCAGCTAACAACAACGAAGGATTTATCTGCACCTGCCGGGGTCTATTATGTTGAGGTAAGTGATTTAAATAATACCACGTGCTCCAGTTTTTCAGTCTTCACAATTAATTCTCCTTTTAAAGTTACCTACTCCTCATCTTTAAATAATAAATGTACTATTCCATTTACAGGAACCGCCACAGCGATAGCAACGGGAGGGTCAGGAAATTATTCTTACGAATGGCTTTACCCGGATGGTGTTACAAAAACTACAGGAGCCAATCTAACGGCTGTCGCAGGAGGTAACTATTCCCTTAAGGTAAAGGACAAAACATCTGGATGTTCGTTAAGCAAATCAGTTTATATTTCGAACTCTGCCGCGGCCAAATTAAGTATCTCAAATTTGATCACACCCAGTACTTCGTGCAGTCCTGGAAATGGAGCAATTGATATTGCAGTCGCAAATGGCTCAGGTAATTATACCTATGCCTGGTACAACCAAACAACATACGCATTTGCTTCTGCTACAGAAGATTTACAAGCCGCAGTGCCTTCAAAATATAGCGTTTATGTAACAGATAATGTGTCGAAATGTAGTCTTTACGAAGTGTTCACGGTTCCAGATCTGGCCATAAAACCAACGTTCACTTTAAGTAAAATAGATAACGAAAACTGCTCATCACCTTTTAATGGCAGTGCTGAAATTGTTCCGTCAGCACGTACAGGTTCGTTTTCAGCAAGTTGGTTTAACGGGAAGCAAATTGTTTCTACATCATTGTCGCCATCTAATCTTGCACCAGGTTCGTATGGATTTACCTTAACGGATAATATTAATGGATGCACTGCCTTACGGGATTATAGGATTGACCCAATTGTAATTGAAGATCACTCCACCTCACCTCTTGCAATAAACATCAATGAAGTAATTCCAAATTCAGGTTGCGCACTGCCTAACGGTGAAATTAAACTTTCTATTACGGGAGAAAATTATGCTCTTTCATGGACTGGACCAAATGGATTCTCTTCTACAAAAAAAGATTTGACTCAATTGGATTCAGGTCAATATACACTTACAGTATCGGTAGTTTGTAATGTGGCACCCATTATCGTGGCACAAGAATTATTGTTACGACCTGATGAGGTGATAAAACTTAATTTGTTGGATTTTATATCCGATCCTGATAATAATCTTGATCCATCTTCTTTCGAAATAGTTAAACGACCAGTTAGTGGTGCAACGGCTCAGATCGTGCAGAATTCTGATTTACTTATTAAGTATCAGAACTTGTCTTTTCGCGGAGCAGATCAGCTTACTATCAAAGCGTGTGATTTACTTCAAGCGTGTTCTGAAAATATAATTACATTAAACATTGAAGATGTTATCGTTCATAATGCTGTAGCGCCAAACAGCACTGGCGAAAATAAATTCATGCGCATCTTTAATTTACCTAAAGGAAACCGCGTAAGTGTTTTTAATCGTTGGGGTGATTTGATTTTTAAAGTAGACGAATACAACAATGACATTCCGGGCAAACGTTTCGAAGGAACGAGTTTAGATGGGAAGGGACTTCCAAGCGGTACGTATTTCTATACTATTGAATTTGAAAATGGTATAAAACCTCTTACAGGTTATTTGGCACTTAAGCAATCATAGAATGTATGATGATGATTATAAAAAATCAGCACAGTGACTTTACAAAATCAGAAAAGTCCTTGGCACATATTCTATGTTTTATTTTTAGAGCACACCTTCGTTTCAGTTAATAAATCCTAGCCTATGCGATTGATTTTACTTCTCACCTTTGCCATCTCCTTCGTTTTAAATCTGCAGGCGCAAAATGATCCGTTGTATGCTCAATACTTAAATAACCCTTTATTAATTAATCCCGCATATACAGGGTTAAATAATAATCTAAATGCTTCAATTTCCTACCGCAAGCAATGGACAGGTTTTGATGGAAGTCCGAGTACAGCAAATGTTAGCGCACATACTTCCCTTGCAAATAATAAAATGGGAATTGGCCTGATGTTGTTGCAGGATAAACTTGGTAATGCAAACAATACAGAAATACAGGGCACATATGCATACAAAATTGGCTTCGATGGAAAGTATATCTCGTTTGGACTACAAGCAGGTGTATTAAATTTTCGAAGTGATGACTCTGCATTAAACCCTTACGACAAGAATGATGCTGTGTTTATGCAGAATCAAAATATTACCAAGCCTAGTTTTGGTGCTGGTGTTATTTTAAAGAACGATCGTTTTTTCATTGGGCTCTCAGTTCCGCGAATGCTGAAAGCGAGCGGTACGTTTATAGACAGCGCATCAAATGCATTTGAATCAAATTTATACTCTCAACATTTTTATGCAACAGCTGCTTATGTATTTTATTTGTCTGAACGTATTCGCCTCAAGCCCTCTTTATTAATAAAAGCAGTAAAAGGCGCACCGATATCTATTGATTATCAGGCAAACATAATTTTAGATGAAAAATACATTGCTGGATTATACACGCGTAACTTCAACAGTGTGGGTGGCCTGCTTCAATTCAAATGTACAAACGGCTTGCGTTTTGGGTATGCGTATGAAATACCATTGAGCAATTCGGTGGGTACACGATTTAATACGCATGAAATCAGTTTGGGTGTGAACCTATCACTTTTTAGTTCTCATGATACTTTCTTATCAAATTTCTAGTAAATCCAGTATTTAATTCAGTTGAAGAACGACTTTAGCCAATATATCCTGAACCTTTTATTCGTATTCATGTTTACCTTTGACAGATGAAGGTAAAGGTTTCCCGGAAAGAACATTTCAATGCAGCTCATCGCTTGTTCAATGCAAGCTGGACTGACGAAAAAAATAATCTTGTTTTTGGCAAATGCAGTAACCCGAACTATCACGGTCATAACTATGAAGTAGTTGTGAGTGTTATAGGTGAACCTGACGAAGAGACGGGATATGTATTTGACATGAAAGTGTTGAGCGATCTGATCAAAGAAAATGTTTTGGTAAAGTTTGATCACAAAAATTTAAACCTTGATACTGAATTTTTTCACCACTTAAATCCTACTGCAGAAAATATAGCCGTGGTAATCTGGAGAATACTCCGACAAAAAATTGACTCAAAATTCGAACTCAAAATTACCTTGTATGAGACAGAAAGAAATTTCGTTGAATATCCTGCCGCTTAAACCACTGGACGATGAGTTCGATGACCATGTAGGCTCTTCTGCCGAAACACCCCTTCGGGCAGACGCTTTTGATTTGGATGATGACCAGAAGATCGTGAAGATTGAAAAACATTTTCGCGAGATCATGACGATTTTAGGTCTGGATCTGACAGACGATAGCTTAAATGGAACACCACATCGTGTTGCCAAAATGTATGTGAAGGAAGTGTTCAGCGGATTGAATCCGAAGAACAGACCGACAGCACGTTTGTTTGATAATAAATATAACTATGATCAAATGCTGGTGGAGAAGGATATTACTTTCTATTCACATTGCGAGCATCACTTTGTCCCGATTTATGGCAAAGCCCATGTGGCATATTTCTCAAGTGGTAAGGTAATTGGCCTGTCAAAAATCAACCGTATTGTTCAGTATTTTTCCAAACGCCCACAGGTGCAGGAAAGATTAACCGTTCAAATCGGAATGGAAATGCAACGCGTATTAAAATCGCAAGACATCGCTGTTGTTGTAGACGCGAACCACATGTGTGTAGCATCGCGTGGTGTAGGCGACACAAATAGCAAGACCGGCACAGCTTATTTTTCAGGAAAATTTAAGGACGAGAACGTTAAGCGTGAGTTTCTGAATTATATAAACGCCAAATAACAATCCACTGCAATTTGGTTGGGGTAAATTCAACCCATTCCTTTATTTATTCGTAATTAAATGGCTATTTTCGGGGTTCAAACCAACCCCTGCCATTTACCATTATGGCCTTAGAAAAAGATATTCAGCAAACTGGTTTTCGAAGCGAATACCAGAAGGGTCTTCTTAATATTTTTTATACGTATTCTTTTCTGGTTAGCCAGGTAAATGAAAGTTTTAAGAAGTACGATATTACCCGCCAGCAGTACAATGTATTGCGCATTTTACGTGGGCAACATCCCAATCACATTTCAGTCTACACCATCCGCGAACGCATGTTAGATAAAATGTCTGACGCCTCCAGAATTGTGGAGCGCCTTCGCCTAAAAGGCCTGATCTCTAGAAAGAGTGCTGAAAAAGACAAGCGCGCAGCAGCCGTTACCATAACCGAGCAAGGTCTTGCCCTTTTAGAAAGTATGGAACCCGAAGCGAAGCGCATGGATTCTTTGCTGAGTAACCTAAGCGAAAAGGAGGTTCAACAACTGAATACCTTTCTGGATAAAATACGCATCCCCATCGCGCTTCCAAAATCTGAAGAGCACCTTCAGAAACATAAACCGGCTGAAAAAATTAGTACTTTAGCACCTCTTTAAAATCAATTATTATGGTATTCGATTTAGACATGATCAAGGCGTTGTACAAAGAAATGCCGAAGCGCATTGCCAACGCCAGAAAAGCAGTGAACAAACCCCTTACATTATCTGAAAAAATCCTGTATTCCCATCTTCATGCCGATCAGAAGCTGGAGAATTTCGGAAGAGGTAAATCATACGTAGATTTTGCTCCGGATCGGGTGGCCATGCAAGATGCAACGGCTCAAATGGCATTGCTTCAATTCATGTCAGCAGGTAAACCTAAAGTGGCGGTGCCTTCAACGGTCCATTGCGATCACTTGATCGTAGCAAAGAATGATGCGAAAAGCGATCTTACGATAGCCAATTCGGAGAGCAAGGAAGTGTTTGATTTCCTTTCTTCTGTTTCCAATAAATATGGTCTTGGTTTCTGGAAGCCAGGTGCAGGTATTATCCATCAGGTAGTATTAGAAAATTATGCTTTTCCTGGCGGGATGATGATCGGAACAGATTCTCATACCGTAAATGCAGGTGGTCTCGGAATGGTGGCCATCGGTGTTGGTGGAGCAGACGCTGTTGATGTTATGGCCGGCATGGCTTGGGAATTAAAATTCCCTAAACTTATCGGAATAAAATTAACAGGAAAGTTAAGTGGCTGGACATCTGCGAAAGATGTTATCCTTAAAGTGGCGGGTATCCTTACAGTAAAAGGAGGAACCGGTGCCATTGTAGAATATTTTGGAGAAGGTGCAACTTCAATGAGTTGTACAGGTAAAGGAACAATCTGTAACATGGGTGCTGAGATAGGCGCAACAACATCAACCTTTGGTTACGATGAATCCATGTCACGTTATCTCAAGTCAACAGGCCGTGCAGAAATTGCAAAGCTTGCTGACTCAGTGAAAGAACATTTAACAGGAGATCCTGAAGTATACGCAAATCCGGAAAAATATTTTGATGAGGTAATTGAATTGAATTTGTCTGAATTGGAACCGCACTTGAACGGACCTTTTACTCCGGATTTGGCAACACCAATTTCAAAACTGAAAGAAGCAGCAGCGAAGAACGGATGGCCAACAAAAATTGAAGTCGGTTTGATTGGTTCATGCACCAACTCTTCTTACGAAGATATTTCACGTGCCGCCAGTTTAGCGAAACAGGTTTCTGATAAGGGCTTGAAGACAAAGGCAGAATTCACAATCACGCCAGGATCTGAACAAGTACGTTACACCATCGAGCGCGATGGATTTGTAAGTACGTTTGAAAAAATTGGGGCAAAGGTTTTTGCAAATGCATGCGGTCCATGTATCGGTATGTGGAGTCGTGTAGGCTCAGAGAAGAAAGAAAAGAACACCATTGTTCACTCGTTCAATAGAAATTTCCAATCGCGTAACGATGGCAATCCCAATACGTATGCATTTGTGGGTTCGCCAGAATTGGTTACCGCATTAGCGATAGCCGGAGATTTAAATTTTAACCCGTTAACTGATTATCTCACCAACGAAAACGGAGAGAAGGTAAAACTCGATCCTCCAACAGGATATGAATTGCCTCCAAAAGGTTTTGATGTTAAAGATGCAGGATTTCAAGCACCGGCAAAAGACGGAAGTAAAGTATCTGTAAAGGTTAGTCCAACATCCGATCGTCTTCAATTGCTTGCTCCATTCAAAGCATGGGAAGGTACTGACTTAACCGGTCTTCGTTTGTTGATCAAAGCAAAAGGAAAATGTACGACCGATCATATTTCAATGGCCGGTAAATGGTTAAAGTACCGCGGACATTTAGATAATATTTCAAACAACTTATTAATTGGCGCAACAAACTTCTACAACGAGAAGATCAACAGCGTGAAGAACGGAGTTACAGGTGCCTATGACGAAGTTCCAAATGTTCAACGTGCATACAAGGCGCAAGGCTTTGGTTCGATTGTAGTGGGTGACGAAAACTATGGCGAAGGTTCATCACGCGAACACGCAGCGATGGAGCCACGCCACTTAGGCGTTCGTGCTATCCTGGTAAAATCATTTGCCCGCATACACGAAACGAATTTGAAGAAGCAAGGTATGCTTGCCCTTACGTTTGCAAACAAAGAAGATTACAATAAAATAAAAGAAGACGATTCAATTGATATTGTCGGCTTAACTACATTCGCTCCAGAAAAATCATTGTCGTTGATTTTTAATCACAGTGATGGATCAAGCGATACAATCTCGGTGAACCACACCTACAATAAAAACCAGATCGAATGGTTTAAGGCAGGCTCGGCATTGAATCAAATGGGAATCAACGCAGCGGCCAACAAGAAAGCTGCACCCACAAATAAAGTGTTGACGAAATCACCAGCAAAAAAAGTGGTGAAGAAAGCTGTCGCTAAAAAAGCGGTTCAGAAAACTGCCGTAAAGAAAGCTGTCGCTAAAAAGACAGCGAAGAAAGCTGTCGCTAAAAAAGCAGTGAAGAAAGTGGTAGCCAAAAAAGCTGCGAAGAAAGTAGTTGCTAAAAAAGGTAAATCAAAAGTAGTAGCGAAGAAAGTGAATAAGAAAGTTGTCGCTAAAAAGATTGCCAAGAAAACACCTGCAAAGAAGAAAGCAGCTAAAAAGAAAAAGTAACATTAGCCATAAAGTAATCGCAATAAAAAAGCCCTGAACATACAGGGCTTTTTATTGCTGTGATTCCATATTCTAAATCCTACCTTCTAAATTCTTCTTAATGATGATGTCCGCCCGCACCATGAACGTGTCCATGTGATACTTCTTCGGAGGTAGCCTCGCGAACATCTAATATATCAACCGCAAAATTTAATTCAACACCTGCTAAAGGGTGATTAGCATCTACTGTTACGGAATCTAAATTTACTTCTGTCACGGTAACGACTTCGCCTCTGTTGGTAGAAAATTGAGAACCTACTCGTACTTCCTGATCGCCAAATGATGAACGCGGAATTTTCTGTGTCATAGCAGGATCTTTTTCGCCATAGCCTTTTGCGGCAGCAATTTTAAGTTGAAACTTGTCACCTTTTACTTTTCCTTCTAATCCTTCCTCCATACCGATAATCAGATTACCGGCACCATGAAGATACACCAAGGGTTCGCGTCCGTCACTCGTATCGAGAATGTTGCCGCTGTTATCGGTAAGGGTGTAGTGAATAGACGCGACTTTGTGTTTTGAAATGTTCATAAACTTCGTTTTTGTTTGTTTTTTTTGGTGGGTAAAATGATCGCCCGTTTGATGAAGGGGCAAAGGTAAATAATTTATAAACATCTTAGAATTGAAAATTCATTTCTCTGATTCTTTTTGCGTTAGTTGTTTAGCTGAAATCTTTTCGAAGATAAATATTCTATTGGGAATGGTCATGCCATTGAACACCATCTTATTGGCGCGATTCTGTATTTTATTATTATATAGTTGATCGATCGTATGACGAACGATCTTTAAAAGTATTTTTGATTTCAATTTATTTACATGGCAGTAGTTTTCGAAAAATCGTCACTTCAATTTTTAAAAAATCTTTCTAAGAACAACGATAGAGATTGGTTCCTTCAACACAAAGGCGTTTACGTAAAGGCACAAGCAAACGCTATTCAGTTTTTTGATGCACTGATCATGAAGATGAACACACACGATAACATTCAAACACAATCAGGAAAAGAATCCTTATATCGCATTTATAACGATGTTCGATTTTCGAAAGATAAGTCGCCTTATAACCCACGATTTGCTGGATACATCAAAAGACAAAAGCCCGAACTTCGTGGTGGATACAATTTGTGGATTGCACCTGGCAATTCAAGATTGCGCTGCGGATTTAGTTATCCCAATCCGGAAGATTTAAAACGCATTCGATTGGATATTTCCGATAACTATACCGACTGGAAAAAACTACTGAATACAAAATCGATTAAAAATACGTTTGACAACATGCATGGAGAAAAGGTAAAAACAACTCCTCAAGGATTTCCAAAAGATCATATCGCTATTGATCTGTTGCGTTACAAACAATTTTGGTTCGAACATCACTTTACCGATCAAGAAGTTATTGCCGTAGATTTTTTGGATACGGTAAATAAAACATTCAAAGTTATTCGTCCATTCTTTGATTACATGAGTGAAGTACTAACAACGGATTTAAATGGTGAATCATTGCTGAATTTAAAAAGGTAAGCCTTTAGAAACCGATCGATAAACAGGGTATAGACCAAATAGGTAAAAACTTGAGGATTTAGTAAATAGCATAATGAAGAAGCTATTAATTTTTGTTTGTCTTGCATTTAGTTGTAATCATAATGTCGATGCGCAAAGTTTCGATAGCAATCTGCCAATCGTTATTATCAATATGGATGCTAATGCGGCCATAGAAGATGAGCCAAAGAAGCCTGGCATAATGAAAATAATTTATAGAGGGTTAGGCCAAAGAAATTTTACTACAGATCAAACTAATCCTGCTTTCTTAAACTATGATGGAAAGATTGAAATAGAGATTAGGGGTTCAAGTTCTCAGACGTTAGCTAAGAAGCAATATAGTTTCACTACCGTCTTATCAGACAATGTTTCAAATAACAACGTAAGTTTATTAGGAATGCCCCAAGAAAATGATTGGATACTGAATGGGCTTGCTTTCGATCCATCTTTAATTCGTGATTACATCAGTTACAACTTGTCCAGAAAAATAGGAGAGTATGCTCCTCGCACAGTGTATTGTGAAGTTGTGATTAATGGAGACTACAAAGGACTTTACTTGTTGCAGGAAAAAATAAAAGTAAATGATAACCGGGTTGATATTAAAAAAATTGAACCTACTGATAATTCATTACCCGATCTATCGGGTGGTTATATTACTAAGGCCGATAAAGTGGCGGGCAATGACGTATCTGCGTGGTCAGTTCCAACGAATGTGAATTTTATACATGAATTTCCAAAGCCAGCTAATATCACAGCAGAACAGAATCTGTATATCCAGACGCAATTTTTTAAGTTGGCGTCTACATCCGCTTCTGGCAATAGTTCTTTCTCGAATGGATATCCTGCTGTTATTGATGTTCCATCGTTCATTGATTTTATGATCATTAATGAACTCGCGGCCAACGTTGATGCTTATCAGTTCAGTACTTATTTTCATAAAGATAAAAACGGAAAGCTCCGCGCAGGTCCACTATGGGATTTAAACCTGACGTATGGCAATGATTTATTTATGTTTGGATTCAATAGAAGTAAAACCGATCAGTGGCAATTTTCAAACGGGGATAATGTTGGTCCAATATTTTGGAAAGACTTATTTGACAATGCTCAATACAAATGCTATCTATCTAAGCGATGGATGGAATTGACTCAAGATGCAGCACCACTTAATTTGGTAAGCCTAAAAACGTTTATTAATGAAACAGTGGTTACGATAAGTGAGGCCGTGGCAAGAGAGAATACGCGATGGGGTACTGTTGGAAATCACACTTCTCGAATAGATGAAATATTTCTTTTTTTAGAAAAACGTATTGTATGGATGACCGATCACATCGGTTCTTCTTCAGAATGTAATAATGTACCGACCCCTCCGTTGGTGATTACGAGTATTATGTATCATCCTCAAGTAACAACCGAATTTCCTGACGGTAACGATCAGGAATTTATTGAAATTACAAATAACGGCAACGCGTCAATCGACTTAACAGGTGTATATTTTGGCGGTACGGGTTTCGTTTA
Organism: Chryseolinea sp.; assembly: GCA_046595655.1. Taxonomy (GTDB): domain Bacteria; phylum Bacteroidota; class Bacteroidia; order Cytophagales; family Cyclobacteriaceae; genus Chryseolinea. The sequence continues at coordinate 23,130 of JBKJOF010000043.1, forward strand.
TCAATTTCCGGCTGGTTCTTCTCTTCAACCTCAGGGTGTGTTGCAATTGGCTAACCACAAAGAAACTTTTAAACTGCAATATGGCTTCTCACCCTTTGGAGAATTTACCCGAAGCTTAAATAGCGATGGACAAAAATTAAGATTGCTTGATGGCTTTGGAAATCTAATTGATGAAGTAGAGTATTCCAACACAGCTCCTTGGCCAGATGCAAATGCCAACGGAAAGTATATTCAATTAACAGATGTTAATCTTGATAATAATGTAGGAACAAATTGGGTAGCGTCTACCGATGCACTCTTCACAAATGTTACCGCTAGCGAAGAAGACAACTCGGTGGCGCTAGAAATTTATCCTAACCCGGTTGAAGATAAAATTAATGTAACAACGAGCAGTCCGAGAGCAACACTTCAACTTCATGATCTGCAAGGTAGATTGCTTGAAACAATTCAGATTGATAGAAATTCTACTACGTTTAGTATGAATCATTACGCAACTGGAGTGTACTTACTCCACGTAGCAACACAGGGTAAAACAGTTGTAAGAAAAGTGATAAAGAGATAAGAGTAACTTTTTTCATTTACCCATATCGATCGAAGGATAACTTCACTATCGCAACACAATAGAAAATCTCCTGAGGCAAAACTATTCGAGTTTCACCTCAGGGATATTTTTATGCATGGCTTTTTTAAAACCGACCAAACTTCAGCGTAAGATTATACGACATATTGGAAAGATCATGATCACTTAGCCCCGCGGCATCGCTACCAAACGCAGCGCGATATGAAACTCCCGGACTAAATCTCAGCCACTTCAGCAAGTTAAGTTCGAGCTGAACTCCGGGTTCCACCACAGTGAAAAAGTTTTCATCTAAATTAGAATCATCGTAATCCATATCGCTGTTCCATGAGCGTTGATATTGGCCAGTAAAACCGGCACCCGTAAAAAGATGAAAAGCCAGATGCATGGTTTTGTTCGACCCCACTACATATTCAGTCACTAATCCAAATTGACCGTAAGCATAACTCATATCTGCTCCTGGTATAGAGCTGTTAATTGGCAAAACCGAAATGTCATTGGTTACTGCCTTAGCTCCAACACCAAGTAAAAACTTGCTGTTAACATACCAGCCTCCGTAAATCCCGGCCATGTTAACAAACTTCCCATTAATCGTAGAAAACGAATTGGTAATAGCACCATACCCACCCGATCTTTTGGTTGGTTTAAATATGGTTTGAATTTCCTGTGCCTGTGAATAGGTAATGGATACCAACAAGACCAGCGTCATTAACATCAAATTCTTTTTCATAGCATTTTCTTTTTTTTGATGCTATGACAATTCAAAATTGTGTTACCCCTACGTGAGTTTTAAATATTTTAAAAGCAGGTAATTATCAATGCCCACCTTTAACATACGTCCATCCTTCTTCCTGTCTTAAGGTAAGTTGAATCATGGCAGATGGAACAACGCGTGCAGTAGAAAGCAAATCTTCTTTCTTTACATTTCTTCTTCGCATGGAATTGCTACAGGCAGAGAAGATAACGCCTTTAGAAGATAATTCGGTAAGCGCTACGCTCGCTTTTGATTCTTTTGTAGTGAGTAAATCAAGACCAGATCCGTGGCATACCACTTCAACTTCTGCATTGGGCCAAGCGCTAAGAATGTTGGACACCTGACCTGAAACTGCTTTTTGAGATTCAGGATCACCATCGGTGAATTGCATCACAATCCGATGTTTTTGCATGTCGACTACCTCTGGATTTTGTTGTGCGAGTGTCACAGTCGAAATGAAAACTAGAAGAATAAAGAAGATTGATTTTTTCATGGTAATAAGTTTAGATGAAGTTATAAAAATGATTTTAATATAATTATTGTGATGTCGAAATTCATTTTTTAGTTTCCTTCGCGAAAGGCCCATACTTATGTTGATGTTCTGTGAGAGAATCTGCGTAAGGTCCAAAAGGATGATCGAAAGGTTTAGTCTCAAGTTTTGGCCAATCTTCTTTAAACACTTTATGAGGACGAGGCAGTGAAACAACATAGGCTGAAACATCCCACGCCTCTTCTTCTGTCAGAATTGGTTTTAAATAAGTGGCACCTTGTGGCATGTTAGCGCGAATGTATTTTGCAAAATTGAAGATGCGAAAAAGTCCGGAAGCGGTATTGAAACTATGATCTCCCCACAAGGGTGGGTAGATGTATTCTGTACTATCGCGCTTGATCATACCTTGTCCATTTCCCTGATGACATAAACGACATTGCTGCGCATACATTAATTTTCCTTTTACCGGATCAGCCTCACGCGTGAGAAGCTGAATTTCATGTAATCCTGAACCTTCTGCTTTTTTCCCTATCTCAACATCTTTACCTATCCACTTGAAGTAGGCTACAAATGCTTTCATTTCTTTCGAAAGAGAATCAAGCGGTTGTCCGTTCAAGCTGCGTTGAATACAATCGTTCACTCGCTTTTCAATACTTTCTATTCTGCCAGAGCGTGCTCGAAATTTTGGATAAAGAGATGCTACAGATCCATAATTATTTCCGAACGGTTTTGTGCCTGCGTCTAAATGACAATTCTGGCAATTCATTCCATTGGAAATCGAACTTACTTTTCCCTTTGGACCGAGATAGTATGATGTATGTGAAATGAGATCTCGGCCATATCGAATTAAATCGGCATTGGCATTCAACGCGATGGAAGATGTGTCAGGTGCTTGCCATACATTGGTTAGTTCCTCTTTCTTATTTTTATCACCGCTAAGATTAGTGTAGAGCAACCAAACCAATGTTGCAATACCGATAATCCATAACGCGAGAAAAACCGTTTTCATTTTAAGAATAGCTTTTCAATTTTTTTAAACTGTAATCTTTCTGTTACGTGACAATGTCTTCCATCGGTCAATAACATTGTGATTCTTCACGATACAAGCTTCGTCATGCAACGCAATGGTAGGACAAACATGATAGGGTACTCCATACAGAACGTCACCAACAGAGAAATTATTTCCGACAGAGGTTTTAAATGTCATGTGTTCTTCACTGTGTCCTGTTGGTTCAAGATCAGCAGCATTTAAAAAGTAAACGCGATTTGCCAAAGGATTTTCTGATGCAATGGATTTATGACCAAGGTCGATGCAAATGGTGTCTTCCGTTGGCTTTGAAATAATGCGTGTAACAACGAGTGCAGCAAATAGGTAATGTTGTTCGGTTAATGCTTGTTCATAACCTTTATCCCAATAAATGTATGTGCCTGGACTGCATTCAATTTCTTTTCTTTTGGAATGAATGGAATAAGTAGGCGTACCTCCGGCAACGATGGTTAATTTTTTGCCTTCTTTTTCTAAAATCTTTTTTTGAAGTAATTCAACTTTCGAGAACGCATCATCACATCGTTTTGTGCGAACAGCAAAATCTACATCACGCAAGTGTCCATCGTACGCGTGAAGTCCTATAATGTTGATTCCCTTTAAAGACTTACAATCTTCAAATAGGTTCGCTGCAGTTTCAGGAACAATACCGGTTCGGTTCATACCTACATTTAAATCAATGTAGACTTCAATTGAAATGAATTGATCTGAAAAAACAGAGGAAAGATGTTTAGCACTTTCAATATTATCGATCAGGCAACTGAATTTTGTTTTTGGAAATTTTTTAACGAGTTCCACAAGACGATTTGCTTTCGGTCCTACAGGTTGATAGGAGAGGAGTACATCCGGTGCACCAGCCATCGCCAGCATTTCAGCCTCAGCAATGGTTGCACACTTAAATTTTCTGATGCCCGCATCTAACATCATCTTCGAAACTTCTCCCGACTTATGTGTTTTGATATGTGTCCTTAACCGATTTACATCATCAATACTTTTTACTAATGTTTGAATATTTTGTTGAATACGATCGGGATACAGTGCAAGTGCAGGAGAATCGACAGTATTGATATTATCGATAATAAACCACTCAGGTCTTTCCATTTTATTAATTCATTTAGTGCAATGCCGACTTACTGCAATTACCTTATATCAATTCAAACAGTGCTTCAATTTCTACAGGAATATTGTCGGGTAAAGATGCCATGCCGACAGCACTTCTAACGCCAACACCATTTTCTTCTCCCCATACCTTTGCAAACAATTCGCTGCAACCATTAATCACAAACGGATGGCGTTCAAATTCAGGTACTGCATTCACCATACCCAATACTTTTACAACGCGCTTGATTTTGTTGAGGCTACCTAAATTTTTTGTGAGCGTAGCAAGGATAGCAAGACCTACTTGTTGAGCCGCTAGCTTCGCTTCATCAACATTTATATCGACACCTACTTTGCCGATAATCAGTGTGCTATCTTCTTTAACGGTTCCATGCCCGGAGACATACACCATGTTTCCGACAATTAGAAATGGTTTGTACACACCCAAAGGTTTAGGTGCTGGTGGCAACGTTAAGCCAAGTTGTGCAAAGCGTTGATCGGGTGATAGGCTCATGGTGGATAGTGGTTAGTTAATCGTTGTTCGTATTTCGATTTTGAAAGTTAGGGCGTGCATAGCGAATAACCAACAACCGACAACGAACAACGATTTTACGGAAGCAAAGTAAGCACAGAGAAAAAATGTAATACACTTCCGCCTAATACAAATAAATGCCAAACGCTATGATTGTATTTTACTTTGTCGCGGATGAAGAATATGGTGCCGAGCGTATATGAAATGCCTCCGGCTACTAAAAGCAAAAAACCATTATACGGCATTGCATTGTAAAGCGGTTTGATTGCGATGAGAATAACCCAGCCCATCAATACATATAATATGGTGGACATCGTTACACGTTTGCCAACCGAAATCGATTTGAGTACAGTACCTAGTATCGCGCAAGTCCAAACTACTCCAAGCACTGTCCAGCCAATCCATCCGCGCAAAGCGGTGAGACAAAAAGGTGTGTAGGTTCCAGCAATTAATAAATAGATGGATATATGATCGAACTTATGAAAGACTCCCTTTGCGCCAACATGGGTAAGACTATGATATAAGGTAGATGCAAAATATAATAGCACCAATGTTGAACCGTAAATAGAGAAGCTCACTACATGCCATGCATTTCCATCTATGGCGGCAAACACAATCAGTACAACCAATGCTGCTATTGCTAGTCCGGTACCAATGCCATGCGTGATGGCATTTGCTATTTCTTCTTTCGTAGAATAAACTCTTCTACTTTCTTTCTCTGACATGATATGACGAATATTAGTTAGAGAAACGATTGAATAATCATAACACCAGCTAATCCACAGATGGCGACAATGGTTTCCATCAACGACCATGATCGAATGGTTTCTTTAATACTCAGATTAAAATATTCTTTGAAGAGCCAGAACCCAGCATCGTTTACATGAGAGAACATAAGGCTTCCAGCACCAACGGCCAGTACCATAAGGTTCGGATCGACATTGGATTGAGCAAGCAACGGAGCCATGATGGACGCTGCTGTAAGTCCTGCCACAGTTGCTGATCCAACACAGACGCGAATAACACACGTCATTGCCCATCCAAGAACTAACGGATGCACATCCATACCACTGAGCAGTGTAGCGATTTCAGCACTAACGCCACTATCAATCAAAACTTGTTTTAATGCTCCTGCTCCGCTCATAATTAAAAGCACCATGGCAATATCTTTCACAGATTCGATATAGATATCCATAATGGTTTTCATCTTCTTGTTTTGACGAAGGCCAAGGGTGTACGTTGCAACGCCCAACGATATGATCATCACTATTGCAGGATCGCCCAGAAATGTAATGATCGTTTTTAATAATCCCGCTTCATGAACAGAGTTTCCTAAAATAGTTGTTGCGGCTAATAAAATAACAGGAAGCAGCGATGAAAAAATACTGATACCCAATCCTGGCAATTCATTATCAGGCAGGGCTGTTGATTGAAATGTTTTATTGAAAGGCGTCTGAATCTTTTTTACCGTCTTAGAAAATAAGGGTCCGGCAATAATTACAGTTGGAAGTCCAATAAGGATTCCATAAAAAAGTGTGGTGCCCATGTTGGCATGAAACTGTGCGACCAATGCAGTGGGCGATGGGTGAGGAGGAAGGAATCCATGCGTTACCGAAAGCGCTGCGAGCATCGGTAAACCAATGTATACTACCGGGAAGTTGTATTTATAAGCTACTGAAAAAATTAAAGGAACTACCAATACGAAACCGACATTATAAAATAATGGAATACCGATGATAAAACCGGTTAACATCAACGCCCATTGAATATACCGCGGCCCGAAAAGTTTCATTAAGCCAGCTGCGATTTGTTGTGCTGCCCCGCTATCTGCTGCCAGCTTACCCAACATGGCACCGCAAACCACTACGATAACGAGCGAGCCAAGCATATCGCCAATACCTTTTTGAATGGAGGCGGTGATATGTGCTACATCAATACCTAAAAGTAAACCAGCAAGAATGGAGATCAGTAAAAAAGCAAGAAAGGCATTAATCTGAAAACGTGTGATGAGCACAATGAGCAATGCGATGCAGAAGAAGATTATCGGTAGTGACATGGAGGAGGTTGTTTATTAAATGTTGATGATGAATCCACTTCACTTTCAAGCTTCACGTATTTATTTCGGTAAGTCAAAACTTATCCGGCAACTGAATAATGCGCACAACAATTTCATGAGGATCGCCATCTTTATCTAAGAGGCTGAACTTCACCATCGGATTATCTTTTTTAATATTACTTTCCACGTGGATAATCTGGTTGTCTTGCATGTGCTTTTCAATTTCTTTCTGTAAGATGAAAAGAGAATTTGCAAAATCAACTTCGAGCGGACTAGGGTTGTAGGTAGAGGTCTTCATTTTTTCAGTTTCGAGTTTAAGGTTTCGAGTTTCGTTTTCAAGCTTCGCGATTCTAAATCTTTAGGAGACTCGAAACTTTAAACTCGAAACTACCAACGTATTAGCGCAGAGGCCCATGTGAACCCACTGCCGAAAGCGGCTAAACAAATTAAATCATTTTCTTTGATTTTACCTTCCGCCCACGCCTCGCTCAGGGCAATCGGTATGGAGGCTGCTGTGGTATTTCCATAACGCATAATGTTGTTATACACCTGTGCGTCAGTAAGAGCAAGTTTTTCCTGTATGTATTGACTGATTCTTAAGTTGGCCTGATGAGGGACTAGCAGATCGATATCTTCCTTCTTCATGTTGTTGGCCGCCAACGCTTCGCCAATCACTTCCATAAACCTAACCACCGCGTGTTTGAAAACCTGGTTGCCATTCATCACCACTTTAAAAGTTGAAGTGTCTAGAATTTGATCGGGTTGCCTTTCTTCTCTCGGGCGACTGCTTCCCGGATCTTTTACATAAAGCTCTTCAGCAAAGTTTCCATCGGAATGAAGATGGGTGGAGAGAATGCCGGGTTTATCACTTGGTTGAAGAATAACAGCGCCCGCACCATCAGCAAAAATAACCGCTGTATTTCTTCCTCGGGTTGTGGCATCAATCGCGGTAGATTGTATCTCAGCACCCACTACCAAAATGGTTTTATACATTCCGGTTTTGATAAATTGATCGGCCACAGAGAGCGCGTAAATAAATCCTGAACAGGCATTTCGGATATCGAGCGCACCAATCCTACCATCTAACCCAAGTTCACGCTGAAGTAAAACACCGGAGCCTGGAAAAAAGTAATCTGGAGTAATGGTGGCAAAGACGATGAAGTCAATATCTTTTTCAGTAAGCTTTGCTCTCTGCAGCGCCATGCGACTTGCTTTTGCTGCCATATTCGCTACGGTGTCCTTGGCGGGATCAATCCACCTGCGTTCGTGAATACCCGTGCGCTCAACAATCCACTCGTTGGTGGTATCCATGATGGTGGAAAGGTATTCGTTGGTTATAATAGTTTCGGGAACGTGGTGCCCAAGACCCACAATTTTAGAATGATGCATTCGATTGAATTTTACAGTCCGCTAAGGTAAAGAATTGTTATGAATGGCTGTTCGGAAAAATAGGACTGTTCTTTCGGGCGAGTTTGGTTTGAATGTAACGCTCAATATCTTTACTGATATGAATTGGATTATACTCGTAATCGCAGGATTGTTTGAAGTAGGTTTTGCCACTTGCTTGGGAAAAGCCAAAGAATCCAGTGGAGTAACATCTACGCTGTGGTTTGTTGGATTTTTTATTTGTCTTTCAGCGAGCATGCTTCTGTTATACAAGGCCATTCAAACATTACCGATTGGAACAGCCTATGGCGTATGGACGGGTATTGGAGCTGTAGGAACTGCACTGGTTGGAATTTTTATATTTAAAGAACCGGGAGATTTCTGGCGTGTATTTTTTATCGTTACTTTAATCGCTTCTATTGTGGGACTTAAAACGGTATCAACAACATGAAAAATTTCATTTTTATTTTAGCGCTTGCTTTAACAGCATGTTCTATTTCTACTCAGAAAGAAAATTCTGTAAACCAGTCTGATTCTCAGATTGAAAAACTGGATGCGTCCACCTTTCAATCGCGACTAAAAGAATCTCCAAATGCTGTTTTATTGGATGTACGTACTGCTGAAGAATTTGCCACCGGTAATATTTCAGGCGCAGTGAATATCGATTTTAAAGCCAGTGATTTTGAACAGAAGATTGCTGAGTTAGACAAAAGTAAAACATACTTTGTGTACTGCCTCAGTGGTATTCGAAGTGCAAAAGCTGCTGATCGTATGGGCGAGTTGGGCTTTACTTCTTTATATACTCTTGATGGAGGATATAGAGCGTTGCAAGAGGGCGAAGAAGAACATGAGTAACGCTTCTCACTTTTTATAATCAGCAATATTTAAGACAACAGATTGCTCTGGATATTCTGCTGGTTGATTACTCGCTATGAAAATAAGCGATGAGGTAGGCAGTGATTGAAGTTCTTTCAGATACCATGCAAATGCCTGATTGTCTAGGTTAGTGCCGGGTTCGTCCAAAAAAATAATATCAGCCTCAGTGAAAAAGGCAAGTGCAAGTTTTAGACGTTGCCGCATGCCGGAAGAAAAATTAGATATGGATTTGTCTTTTGATTGTGTGAGATTCATTCGATCGAGCATGGTTTCAATGCTCATATCAACCCGGCTTTTCTTTAACTTAAAATGAAATTGAAGTTGTTCAAGCAAAGTGAACTCCTCAATCAGATCCATGTAGGGCGTAGCAATGGTGATGTGCTGGTGAATTTGTTCTACTGATATTTCAGTATCAAATTGAGAGTAGCGAATGATTCCGGCACTTGCGGGAACTTGCCCCCAGAGTACGTGTAGTAAAGTAGATTTACCCGATCCGTTCGGCCCCGTGATGGCGTAGGTATTTCCAGATGTAAAATTGAAACTGAGGTTTCTAAAGATCCATTCGCGATTGAAACGCTTGCCGATATTTTCGGTCGTAATTCGAATGTTAGAAAGTTCCGAGATCAAAGTTCCGAGTTCAAAGTTTTAAGTTTTAAGTTTCAAGTGAAGTGTTCTTAAAACGTGCAGCGCGTTATTCTAAATTCTAACTCCTAAATTCTATATTCTTAAGATAAACCATTAACGATTAATCTTTTGAACCATATCCCTTCATAATACCGCGATCGGATGTCTTGATAAAGTTAAGAATGTAGTCCTTCTCTTCGCTTTTTGCGATTTCGCTTTCTACCATATCAATCGCTTTAGAATTGTTAAGACCTTTCAGGAAAATGTATCTATAAATCTCCTGAATGTCGCTGATCTTTTCAGCAGCGAAACCACGTCTTCTCAATCCTACTGTGTTGATTCCAGCATAAGCCAACGGCTCGCGTGCTGCTTTGGTGTAGGGTGGCACGTCTTTACGAACGAGCGATCCTCCGGAGATCATTACATGTGCTCCGATTTTTACAAACTGATGCAACGCACTGGCGCCTCCAATAATGGCCCAATCTTCAATCGTTACGTGTCCTGCAACCTGAACGGTATTTACTAAGATGCAATGATTACCAATATTACAATCGTGCGCCACATGAACATAGGCCATCAACAGGCAATTTTTTCCGATAACGGTTTTGAATTTATCGGTTGTGCCGCGACTGATGGTTACATATTCTCGCACCACCGTGTTATCGCCAATAAACGTTTCTGTTTTTTCTCCAGAGAATTTTAAATCCTGTGGAATAGAGGACACTGATGCACCAGGATAAATCTTAACATTTTTTCCTAAGCGGGTTCCATCCCATAAAATGGCATTGGGACCGATCCAGCATCCGTCATCAATCGTGACATCGGCTTGAATGGTAACAAAGGGCTCAATGATAACATTGTTACCAATCTTTGCTTCGGGGTGTACGTTGGCTAGTGGGAATCTACTCATAAGTCTTTACGAACAATGCTCGCGATCATGGTACCTTCACAAACAAGCGTGTTGCCTACGAAAGCGCGGCCACTCATTTTCGCGATACCTCTTTTAATAGGGGCCAGCAGATCGCATTGAATAACCAATGTATCTCCGGGTAAAACCATTTTTCTAAATCTGAAATTTTCTATTCCGATAAAGTAAGTCCAATAATTTTCAGGATCAGGAACGGTATTCAATACTAAAATTCCGCCTGTCTGAACCATCGCTTCAACTTGCAATACGCCAGGCATAATCGGGTTGCCAGGAAAATGTCCTTGGAAGTAAGGCTCGTTAACGGTTACGTTCTTAACGGCTGCCACACTCTCATTATCCAAATAGATGACTTTGTCAATCATCAGGAAAGGATAACGATGTTTGAGGATATGAGAAATTTTATTGATGTCCATTACCGGAGGTAGACTCGGATTGTATTTCGGTCTGCCCTTCTTGTCGGAATCCGCCATGGCCTTTTTCAACTTTTTCGCGAAAGCGACATTGGCTGCGTGTCCCGGACGTGCGGCTAATATCTGTGCTTTCAACGGACGACCTGCCAAAGTAAGGTCGCCTACAATATCTAAAAGTTTATGGCGTGCTGGTTCGTTTTTATAACGAAGCTCGATGTTGTTCAAAATACCTTCTTGCTTTACGGCAACTTTAGGCTTGCCCAACATTTTAGCGATGTTGTCTAACTCGTCTTCTTGTACAACACGATCTACAATTACGATGGCGTTATTCAAATCGCCTCCGCGGATCAAATTGTTTTTATAAAGCATCTCCAATTCGTGAAGGAAGCAGAAGGTACGGCATGAAGCAATTTCTTTTTCAAACTGACGAATGTCCGTGATTGAAGCATGCTGGCTACCTAATACAGGCGAGTTGTAATCAACCATTACCGTAACACGATAATCATCTAACGGTAGTGCAGCGATTTCTACATTGCGGGCAGCTTCACGATAGAACAAAGGTTCTTGCACTTCAAAGAAATCACGAATTGCATTTTGCTCTTCGGTTTCGGCTTGCTTTAGAATTTCAACAAACTGAATTGAGCTTCCATCCATAATGGCACACTCAGGGCCATCAAGCTGAATGAGTACGTTGTCAATTTCCAATCCCGTAAGGGCAGCCAAAGTATGTTCTATGGTGCTGACGCGCGCACCACTTTGTTCGATGGTGGTTCCGCGAGAGACATCTACTACATTATCGCAGTCCGCATCTATAATAGGAGAACCCGGAAGATCTGTACGCTGAAATTTGATGCCATGGTTCGGCTTAGCCGGAACAAAGGTCATGTTAGTCTGAACGCCTGTATGAAGACCAACACCCGAAAGCGTTACGGACTTCTGAATAGTTTGCTGTTTTATATTGAGCATGTGTTATGAAAGTGGGCAAATTTAACCCGAATATGGGGGTTATCCAAAAATGACCATTTTGTTCTTAATCGTGGATGGTTGAGGCGTATTGGAGGGTACCAAAATAATATCAACCTCGGCAGGTCAATACAATCTACAGACGACATTAGGGGTCAGTATTAAAAGTTGGGGAGTAATGCTATAAGGGATTACTTTTCGAAAAAGAAAAGCCATATCGAAACGATAGACATAAAACTACTCCACCAGTTATTTCCTAATGGGTTA
>JBKJOF010000200.1:0-57559 GCA_046595655.1 Chryseolinea sp.
TCGCCATTGAGCAAATGCGCATCTGCTGGCATTAACTTAACGAGTAACTCCAATTCCCGTGAGGCGCTCATGATTGATTTCATTTCTATCCAGTGCCCTAAAAGCATAATCAGGATAAGCGTTGCCAGCTCCCAAAAAAAATCCATTCCGTTCAGACCAAACACAATGGCAACACTATACGCGTAGGCTACTGTAATAGCGACAGCTACTAACGTCATCATACCAAGTAACCTGGCTTTCAATTCATCTTTCAGCCCTACAAGGAAAGGCCATCCTCCATAAAAATAAACCAGGGTTGATAACCCCATCAGAAGATAAGATGATCCGGTAAACGACCAACTGAGATGAAGCCAGCGTTGAATCATAGGAGATAACGCCAGGATAGGTATCGTCAATGCCAGTACGATGTAGAAGCGTTTTTTGAAGTCATCTATCATACCTGCATGATGGACATGACCGCCCTGACTATGATCTCCTTGATGCTCGTGCGGCTGCATCGCATTTGGTTCAGACATCTTCATCGAGCTGTGATCATTCCCGTGACTCTTAGAATTTTCGGGTTTTTCTTTTTTTACAACAGGAATCAATGTCATTCCGCAGATAGGACATTTCCCAGGTTCGTTCTTAATCACCTCTGGATGCATCGAGCAGGTGTATTGTTGATCATGGGATTGTTCCATACTTTATTATTTACTTCAACTGAGTATTTTAAAATTCTTAATGCTGATGTTCAGCATGATTTGTTGTAGTGTCTAGGTTGTTTACGAGTTCTAATTTCATACCGCATTTCGAACAGGTATCACCTTCTTTGCCTGTTACTTCCGGATGCATCGTACATGCATAGGCCATTCCCATTTCATCGTGTTGTTTCGTTGTATCACTTTTCATGTGCTGATCTTCCTCTGTGGTTCGTTCTTTCTTGGTTCCGCACCCGGTAAACAAAACAGAGCTGATAAATAATCCTAGCATAAGGATGGCAATTGTTAAAACTGATTTTTTCATAGTTGTATAGTTTAAGATTTGTTATTGGAATTCATTGATGTTGAAACGTTCGCGCCCATTTCTATTTAACATTCTCAAGTGGTCTTTTGCTATCATCCAACATATTCATTAGACACCATCTGCAATACCAATCAGCGAGAAAAAATGACAGAAATCTGTTAATCCATCCTTTTGGTTTTTGGTACGTAATGGAAAGTTCAGCCTGTTTGCCTTTTGTTGAGGTTGATAATACCAAGCGATTCTAAACCAAGAATAAATAATCAGTTTAGGGTTTCCGATGGTCTGCCATATTTTTTCTTTACCCATAATCTACGTTGTAACCTCTACAGTAAAATCCATGACCATGCCCACAATCTTTCCTGTCCATTTGTATTTACAACCAAGGCCGTATGATTAGACGTGAGTAAATTCAATTCGAATTTACCACCCATCATGGGCATAGATGATTTGGTAATGTTTATACCTGTTACACCTAAATCATCTTTGCATTCCTGAGATTGCCATCAATGATGATGAATATGGTTTAAGTCTAAACATTTAGCCAAAGTATTTATTCAAGAGTTTTAATCCTTATCATACTTGCAGGGAAGTTTACGTTTTCTGATGTTTTCATGTCGACTATTTACAAAGAGTAAATAGCTTAGAGATACATCCCTGCGAACTGACAGAAACCAGTCAATTAGATGATTTAAATCACAACGGAAAGAATAAATGAAAAGCAATGTCAACCAATAACCAAACCCAAGTAGTTCACCTGCATGAGTTATAAAAAGCGAGTTATAGTATAACTGCAGTTTGATAGGTTATATACCATTAACGTGCCGCGAACAGTCTATTCAAAATAATAGCAGAATCATTAAAGTTACTTTTGAGTTAAAACAGCATAATACCTTTTGAGATGATCAAGCCATATACCTAGCAATTATAAGAGGCCTGTGTAAATACTGGATAGTAAATTGTGTAAAGAATATGCCAGTTCCGTAGAATAAAATATACAATCACCCTATCGATATTTATTTATGAAGGCAAGTTATATTACCATGGCATACTTTTTACAATGAGTCATAAAAAAGTCATTAAGGTGTTCAGTTCTAAATTTGCTCACGTCATTTATCTGCTTATTTCAATATATGAAAACGTTATGCTTATGTACGCGTTTCTACAAATGGACAAATTAGGTTCGTTTATAAACTTGGACATCAGGAATTAGTGCTTAAAAAATTTGCGAGATCGAGGAATTTAAAGTTGTTAGTATCTATCGTTAGGATTTCTCTGGCAAAATTTTGAGTGCTATGAACCAAAGACTCTCTTAATATGCAGAACCCACTGAACGAGATTGATCATGCACTTGGACTCGTTACCAACAATGATGGCACTTAGAAGAAGTTGGAGGTCGGCTGAGGGTACTGGAGTGGATCTTTTGAATGCTACATTCACACCACAGGCAGTCATGCCTAATTGGTTTATGGGTGTAATAATGAACACACCCTTATAGGTGATAAAGACACCTAGAATCTTGCGAAAGAAATCCGGGAAACCGTGACGATCATCGTTCCCTCATTTCTCAACATCAGTGATTACGTTGTTAGTTGCAAGGTTTAATAATATACAAAGTTTAAGAAATTAACTTAGCAAAGGCAACGTAAACATTTATAACAAGACATAAAAAAAGCCCCGATTTATCATCGGGGCTTTTTGTGTGAGTATCGGTTATGCTTAATAATCGTTGTTTCTGCGATTAAATCCGCCACCGCCACCACTGCCACCTCTGTTGTAGCCACCACCGCCACCACCGCCACTGCGTGGAGCATCTGTTCTTGGTCTTGCTTCATTTACTACCAAGGTCTTACCTAGGAAGTCGAAACCATTCAAGCTAGTGATAGCTTGGCGGGCACTCGCATCATCCGGCATTTCGATAAAACCGAAACCGCGGCTGCGCTGAGTTACTTTGTCCATTACAATTTTGGCTGAAGAAACTTCGCCATACTCTTCGAATAATCCCTTCAATTCCGAGTCGGATGCCTTAAAAGGGATGTTGGCAACATAAATGTTCATTGTGTAAAAGAATAAATGAATAAATTAATTAACGATAACTGACAGGCTTCAACTGGTGAAAGGATGACAATTAACAGATTCAAATATAGTAGAAAATTTTTATTAAACTACAAACCTTTCAAGCTGTAAATCTTTGGGCTTGCAATAATATGTGTCAGACTTCTCCTTTGCACTTTTATTTGCTCGAATTAATTCACTTTCTGTTTTTTAAAACTGTGTAACCGGAAAGAAAAATGCCGCGTCAAAGAGGCAAAACTTAACTAATACACAATTATGGAAGAGGGAATTTTTGGTATACTGATGGTCATCGTGATAACCTTGGGAGCGTTCATCATGGTTATTTACCTGCGCAAGTTTGAGAACATCGAACGCATGTCGATGATTGAAAAAGGAGCTAGCCCGGAGTTGTTTCATTCCCGCAGGCAACGGAATACATCTTTACCTCTGCGCGTCTCATTGCTCTTTATTGGTGCGGGTCTTGGTTTGCTGATGGGGTATTTTCTAGACCAACAATTTCGTATGGAAGAGGTAGCCTATTTCTCTATGCTCTTTATTTTTGGAGGTCTTGGTTTAGGTGCTGCCTATCTTATTGAAGAGAAGAAAGTGAATCAGGATAAATAATAATTCTTAGGAAAGTCTCCCAACTACTTAACAAATTGGGAGACTTTTTTTTAGCATCCAAATCTGGAAGCTGAGTGCCACCGTTGTTATAATTACCTCTCTAATTTATTTACACATTAATTTTTAGCGTTCGATAATCTTATTACTTGTTGAATTTTTCTTCACTGCCTTTTTTAAGAGTGAAGAAGATTCGTGCACGTTGTTTCAATCAATAAGATTATTAATTTTCCGGCATGGATCAGAAAAACCTGAAGCAGCTTTTTAGCCTGCCCGTAATTGTTGCATCACTTGGCTACTTTGTCGACATCTACGATTTACTTCTTTTTAGTATTGTTCGGAAGACGAGTTTGGGTTCGCTGGGCGTTGTTGGAGACAAACAATTGCTAGAGCAAGGCGAATACCTGTTACGAATGCAGATGACGGGACTCTTATTGGGTGGAATTATTTGGGGTATTATGGGCGATAAAAAAGGAAGGCTCTCTGTTTTATTTGGATCCATATTATTGTACTCACTCGCCAATATTGCAAATGGTTTCGCAACAACGGTAGATCAATATGCGTGGCTTCGTTTTATTGCAGGTATTGGATTAGCTGGCGAACTTGGTGCCGGAGTTACTTTAGTCTCTGAAACATTGCCAACAAATCTTCGAGGATACGCAACAGCCATCATTGCCAGTGTAGGTTTGATGGGAGCAGTGTTAGCAAATTTTATCTCGAAAGCTTTCGATTGGCAGATTGCTTTCTTTATTGGTGGTGGACTTGGACTTTTATTGTTGTTAGCCCGAGTAAGTGTTTTTGAATCAGGCATATTTTTAAAGACAATTGAAAAGAAAGTAGAACGCGGAAATTTCATGCAGCTATTTAAAAAAAGAACACGGTTAAAGAAGTTCTTGGGTTGCATTTTTATAGGCCTTCCCATTTGGTTTGTCATTGGCATTCTCGTTACGTTTTCTCCAGAATTTGCAGTTGAACTAAACATTGCAGGAAAAATAATAGCGGGCGATGCAGTGATGTTTGCCTACATCGGATTAGCCGTTGGTGATTTAGCAAGTGGTTTTATAAGTCAGGCGCTACAGTCGCGGAAAAAAGTTGTATCCATTTATGTTTCGCTCACGCTCGTCTTTATTTTAATTTATTTATTCAGTCCACTTAAATCTGTTGTGGCCTTCTACACCATCTGCTTTTTTCTAGGTGCTGGCATTGGCTATTGGGCGTTGTTCGTTACCATCGCTGCCGAACAATTTGGGACGAACCTTCGATCGACAGTAACTACCTCTGTCCCGAATATTATCAGAGGCACGGTTGTTCCCATTACTTTTATTTTCAAATACCTGCGCGATCAGGTGGGTGTTATTCAAGGTGCTTTAATCATTGGCGTTGTCACCATTATTATTGCATTCATTGCCTTGCGTGCTGTTGATGAAACCTTTGGAAGGGATTTAAATTTCGAAGAAGAGTAGGGAAGTATTTTGTATTGAGTGATGCGTAGGTAGTATTGAGTATCTAGACTCTAGACCACCGACTCACGACTCATGACTTTTACCTAAAAGAACTTGTTTAATGAAAAGTTTATCCTCAATTTTCTCTTGAAATTTGGAGCCGTGTTTAATAAGATCTTTCTTTTATTTTCCTTTCTTTTCTTAGCCGTATTTTGCTTTGGTCAGAACCAGCAGTTTATTGATAGTTTAAAAAGATCGTTGGTCACGTCCTCGCCCGAACATCAATTTAAGTTGCTCAACGAAATTGGTTTTCAATACCGCTTGTCTTTTCCCGATAGCACAGTTTTTTATTGCTCTAAAGCCTACGATCTGGGAGTTAAAATTAAAGTAAAGAAAGAGCTATCTAAGCCATTGAGCTTTATTGGACTCGCCTCTTCTTATAAAGGAGATCTTGAGAAGTCATTCGATTATCACCACAAAGCGATTAAAGTTGCATTGGAACAACACGATTCTAGCCAATTAGCGTATGGTTATAATAACCTTGGTCGATTATTTTTTGATCAAGGAGATTTAAAGCGAGCGTACTCAAACTTTAGTGATGCACGCAAAATCTTTGATCATTTGAGTGATAAGACGGGACTTGCCTATATCTACCGAAGTCTTTCCAATTTGTTTAAGTCGCAAGAGGATTATGTCAATGCGCTGGATATGTCGAAGCGTGCCTGCGAAATTCGCAGGGAAGTGGGAGAGCCGAGAGCTATTTTATCGGCACTTTCAGAACTGGGTCTGGTGTATAAGGAAATGAACGATTCCAAAAATGCACTCTCGTCATTTCGCGCAGCCGAAACAATTGCCCATCGCATGCACGATAAAGTAAGCCTTGCAGAAATTAAACTGGGAGTTGCAGAGGTATTGATCTCTATGGATAGTCTTTCGTTGGCAGAGACAGAGACCGATAATGCCATGAAAAATTTAAAGGCAACATCCAATTCAAGTTTACTGCCAAGAGTTAATCTGTTACAGGGTCAGATATTATATCGTAGAAAAAATTTTAATGAGGCGATTGTAATATTCGAACAAGTCATTTCCGGTGCTGATAAGAATAAGAACATAGCACAGAAATTGGATGCTACTTTTTACTTAACAAAGATTTATGAAGCCCAGGGCAATGCACAAAAATTAATGACCTACACCAATCAGTACATGTTGTTAAAAAAATCGCTTGACAACATTGACTTAACCCGACAGATTGAACGCCTTGAATTTCAATTGAAAATTGAAAAGAAAGAAAAGGAAAATGACTTGTTAAAAGCAAACGAAAACAAAAGCCTAGTCATCATTCAACAACAGCGACATCAAAATATTGTGTTAGTTGTGGTGGCATCTTGTGTAAGCTTGCTTGTGTTGCTTCAATGGCTCAATAGCAGGAAGAGAAGGACGGCCAGCGTCTGGCTCGCTGCGAAAAATAAAGAAATTCAAAGTCAGCGTGAAGAAATAATTGTACACAATGAGGATCTGAATAAACGCAATCAGCAATTATCGGATTTGAATAATGAGAAAGATACATTGATGAGTATCGTGGCGCACGATCTTAAATCTCCACTCAACCGCATAAAAGGATTATTAAATATTATTGAGTTAGAGGCCAATGTTCCGGAACAGCAAACTATTTATTTAGGAATGGTAAAAGACTCCGCGCAATCCGGTCTGGATTTAATTACCGATTTATTAGATGTTCACGAAATCGAAGAAAATGTTGTGCCTACTTATTCTTCCGTTAATCTTTGTGAGTTCGTTTCACAAAAAGTAAGTGCATTAAAAATGGCGGCTGAAGCAAAATCGATTGATCTGAAGTTAGCGTGTTCATTGAGTATTTCTGTTTCTACAGATCGGGATCATTTAGGACGCATTCTGGATAATTTGATTTCGAATGCGATTAAATTTTCTCCACGAAATTCATCCGTGGATATTTTGACAGGTTCAAATCCAACACATTTTTGGTTTTCAGTAAAAGATAGTGGCCCGGGGTTCTCAGTTCAAGACAAAGAACACGTGTTTAAAAAATTCAAAAAATTAAGCGCCCGCCCGACTGCTGGAGAATCATCCAACGGTTTGGGCCTTGCCATTGTAAAGACACTTGTTGAACGATTGAACGGTGAAATTGAATTGGTATCTGAACAAAGTAAAGGCAGTGAATTTACGGCTCGATTTCCACTTACATCGTAAATTACATTGTGTAGAATTTTTGAACTACGAAGTTAGTAGCCGAAACTTCCAGAATTAATAAAATTCAGTTTGTGTTTGATTCGAATCTGCCCAACCACGTGTACGACTTTTAGAGCCAACAAAACATTGAGACGCTGTATTTAATGAATAAAGATTTAAATCCATTTTACCTAAGTAGTGACTTTGACCGTTGGAGTTTGGTTTTGGCTTGAAGGTTAGATTTACTAGTTTAGTTTTTGTAAAGTGGACATGGACACGCTTCGAAACCCAAGCCGTCATAAACGCAAGTCGTTGGGCATAGCTATTTTTTTAAATAAATTGAGTTAACTTAACCCAACGCAATGACAATTCCTTTCAAACCTGCCAATGAGATTGAACGTTTACAGGCGTTAAGGGAATACTCTATTCTTGATACAATTCCTGAGCAAGACTTTGAGGATATCACGAAAATTGCTTCTGAAATTTGCCAAACGCCTATTTCATTAATTACATTAATAGATTCCAACAGACAGTGGTTTAAATCGAATCATGGCCTTACTGTAAGGGAGACGGAAAGAGATTATGCTTTCTGTGCTCATGCGATAAATACTACTGACAGAATACTGATAGTAAAAGACGCGCGAGAGGATAATCGTTTCGCAGATAATCCTCTTGTTACCGGGTATCCAAATGTAATCTTCTATGCTGGGGTACCCCTTATTAATCCCGAAGGCTTTTCACTGGGAACACTCTGTGTAATTGATAGTGAGCCTCGTGAAATAAACGAGCAACAAATTGAATCACTACGCGCGTTATCAAATCAGGTTGTAAAGCTCTTAGAGCTCAAAAGGATTAATGAAGTTTTAAAAGAAAGTAAAAAAGAATTTCAGGCAAAAAATTTAGAACTTGAACAATTTGCATATGTGGTTTCGCACGACATTAAATCACCTTTAAACAATATTATCGCGCTGACCAAAAGTCTAAGAGAAGAGCAAAAAGGGAAAATAGATGATTCTGGCGAACAGATTATTGATCACATAACCAATTCATCAATGCGACTAAAATCCCTGATTGATGGCATAATTTCACACTACATCGGAGTTAACGTTGAAATCAATTCTAACAAAGAAATAAACGTTGATTCTTTGTTCAAAGAAATTATTGATCTAGTCGATTCAAGACGTGAATATCAAATTACTTACACTTCTGATTTAAAGTCAATTGTAGTAAACGAAGTAGCGATTAAACAGATTTTAACAAATCTTTTAAGTAATTCAATTAAGTACAACGACAAAGAAGAAGTCAAAATTGAGATTAAGGTTAAAAGCATACCAGCCTTTGTTGAGTTCCTTATTCAAGACAACGGCATTGGCATTGAAGAAAGTCAGCTCTCGAAAATATTTGACACATTTACTACTCTTGGAACGAAGGACAGATTTAATAATATGGGAACTGGAATAGGGCTGGCCACAGTCAAAAAATTAGTCGATAGATTAGGAGGCTCTATTAACGTAGTGTCTGAAATTGGCATTGGTACTAAATTTAATTTTATAATTAAAAAATAGCAGCACCATCGAGATGCTCAAGATTGTACGTTGACACGAGTATGCACATGAAAACAAGAATTTTCGGATGATGAGAACATAAAAACCTGCCAATCTGTAAACCGCAAACTTGGGATCAACCATTTATTTATTCATACATTTTGCGAATAACAAACTAAGAAAAATTAAAAAGAAAAAAACTGAGGTGGTGGAATAGTTTACTCATCCAAAGCTGCCACTTCTTTTGTTACATACTAAAAACAAATATTATGGAAGCGAGAAAAAATTTCAATACGTCAAAAGCGCCACGAATGTCACAAGTCTTTCCTCAAGCGGTAATAGCGGACAAGTTCATCTACCTTTCAGGAATGCCCGGGCTTGAATTAATTTCAGGATCGGTTATTAATAATAATTTTGAAGATCAAACAAGGCAATGCTTTTTAAACATTAAGACCGTCTTGGAAGAAGCAGGGAGTAGTATGAGTAAAATAATAAAGACAACTATCTTTATGGTAAGCGGTAATGATTTCGCTGTTGTAAATAAGGTATATACTGAATTCTTTCCAGACCATGCACCCGCACGCAGCACACCTCAGGTAATGCCTTTCCCGGCAGGAATTTTAATTTCGGTAGAGTGTATTGCGCTTTTATAAGTCAACGCATCAATTTATTTAACAGACGATTGTTGTTGGTAGGATATTGTGGAGATAGGGATTGATAAAAGGTCTTTTCATTTTTAATATCTTTCTAGTGCTGATTGACGGTGCTAACGGTTATCTGGCATTGCACCGCATGAGAGCAGTAATAAATTGCGGTGCATATTTTTTTAATTTTTAAAACATTCCAACAATTAATTTTTTGTACTTTTAATATAGGAGCCCGCCAAAAAATAAGGTAGCAAATGCAAGGAGGCATCTGCTACAATTTATTTTAAGATAGAAGACTATGAAGGTGGTTTTTGAAAAAGGAATGCTGGGGGGATTTTTGTTAGCGATTATTATTGCATTGGGAATTTATTCCTATTCAAACAATCAGAAATCCATTGAGACCAGCCGAATGATTGCGCACACCAACGAAGTGCTATTTCATATTGAGCAAATCAATTCAAGCGCATTGATGATTGAATATGAAATACTTCGATTTAATATTTTCGGTGATACATCTTTTCTTGAGTTCTACAAAAATGAACTCAACGCGGCTTCTAAGCATGTAGACAAATTCACAGCGTTAACCAAAGATAATCCTGCCCAGCAGAAAAACATTGAAATTCTCCGCACGATTGCTCGAAAGAAAGTGCAGCTCACCCAAAAGATCATTGAGGCTAAACTGAAATCCCCAAATGAAATTTCTTCGCTTGTACCATCGACTTATAATCGAGGTTTAACAAACAAGTTTAGAGCGACCATTTCAGATATAAAAGCGGAAGAGAATACGCTGCTTGAAATGAGAAAGGAGTCTAATAGTTCCGAAATCAAAAAATTCAACATTACCTTCATCACTCTTCAGGTTTTCATAGGACTTATCATGATTGGTGTTACTATGAACGTTAACCATAATCTTCGGAGACGTGTCAAAGCTGAAGAATCTCTAAACAGTGCGCTGAATGATGTGCAAGATCTTTATGATAATGCTCCGTGCGGATACCATTCATTAGATAGTGAGGAATATTTCATCAGCATCAATAGCACGATGTTGAGGTGGATTGGATATACAAAGGAAGATGTCATTGGAAAGATGACGATGCTGGACATTATAACCCAGGAAGGGGTACAGAGTTTTCAACGGGAACTTCAAACATTAAAAGAGCAGGGCTTTATCAACAATGTTGAATTTAATATTCTTCGAAAAGATGGAAGTACCTTTCCTATTATCATTAACTCAACTGCAGAGTTTGACAGTGACGGAAAATATTTAGGGAGCCGATTCACTACGTTGGATAATACAGAACGAAAATTGGCAGAGAACAAAGTCAGGCTAATAAATAAGGAGTTGGAAGCGTTTACGTATTCTGTTTCGCATGATTTGCGCGCTCCCTTACGATCAATTGATGGATATGCCAAAATACTGAGAGAGGATTATGCTGCGAAGATAGATGACGAAGGCAACCGACTTCTTGAAATTATTGTTCGAAACGCAAAGCGAATGCGTCAACTCATTGATGATCTTTTAGATTTCTCTCGAGTTAGTCGTAAGGAACTTGTGAAGAGTAACGTAGATGTAAATCTGATTGTTGAACATGTTAAACATGAATTGCTTGAGAAGGAGAAACGATCGGACATTGTTTTTACAATTCATTTGCTTGAACATGCAGTCGCTGACCCAAGCATGTTACGCCAGGTGTGGGTTAATTTAATTTCGAACGCCATCAAGTATTCGAGCGATCGGCATCCAAGTCGAATTGAAATTGGGTGCTATCAACAGAATAATCATGTTGTCTATTTCATTCGCGATAATGGAGTTGGATTTGATATGAAATATTCAAACAAGCTTTTTGGTGTATTTCAACGCCTTCATAAGATTGAGGAATTTGAAGGAACCGGAGTCGGGCTTGCACTCGCCCACAGTATTGTAAAAAGACATGGTGGTGAAATTTGGGCCGATGCAAAAATCGATGAGGGCGCAGTTTTTTCATTTTTCATTTAAATCGAATGTGGAAAATAAATACTCATGAGTAACAGCACTGTAGAAATTCTGCTAATTGAGGATATGACAGATCCTGTAGAACCAGCCTCCAAACATTAAAAAATAATCTTGCGATCTATTTAATTCATTTGTATGGAAGAGAAGCGGATGGAATTCTTGTATTCAAAAGAAAAAAATATTCCTAAAATGATTTTACTGGATTCAAAAATGCCTAAGGTATATGGTCTTGAATTACCAGGGGTATCAAAAATGTGGATAAGAAAAGATTATCCCTGTTGTAGTGCTCACATCCTCTGAAGGAAAACGTGATTTTGTTGACTGTTTAAATTCAGTGTGAACGCTTACATTTTAATACAAGTTGAGTTTGAAAAACTCACGGTCGCCAACTCAGCTTGGTTATGTTGGTTAATACCGAATGAGCTTCCGAAGCAAGTAAACGAAACGAAAGCATTTGCCTATGACAACGAACGAAATTAGAATTCTGTTACTGGAAGATCTTGAAGATGATGCCGGCTTGATTAAAAGGGAACTCGACAAAATGAATGTAACCTTTGAAATGAAGCGCGTGGATAGTAAATCAGATTTTATTGAAGCGCTGAGAAACTACAAAGCCGATGTGATTTTATCAGACCACAGCCTTCCACAATTCAATTCATTTGACGCTCTTAAATTATGCAGACGCGCTGGTTTGCAAGTTCCTTTTATATTGGTTACCGGTACGGTTTCAGAAGAATTTGCGGTGAGCTGTTTAAAGCAAGGTGCCGATGACTATGTATTGAAGTCAAATCTTACTCGTTTACCAACCGCGATAAATAATTCGTTGAAGCAACGGGAGTTGGAAAGAGAAAGACGCAGAGCGGAGGTTACCCTCCGAACTCAAAACGAGGAACTGGTAAAGATTAATAAAGAGCTCGATAGTTTTGTATACAGCGTGTCGCATAATCTTCGTGCTCCGTTGATGTCGGTATTGGGTTTGCTGAATTTAGCCAAGATGAATAATCAGGGCAAGGATGTTACGTCCGAATCGTATTTCAACATGATGGATAAGAGCATTCATAAATTAGATGAAACGCTAAAGGAAATATTAGATTACTCGCGCAACGCACGAAATAACCTGAACATAAAAAAAACAGATATTCGGGAGATATTGGATGATAGTATCGAAAGATTGAAATACATGTCGGGTTCTGATCAGATTACAAAAAAGATCACCATCGAAGAGAAGAGTATTCTGTATTCCGATCCATATCGTTTGCAGGTGATCTTCAATAACCTTCTTTCAAACGCGACAAAATATCGAGATCAGCAAAAGGAAGATTCATTTGTGAGTTTCAATATAACGATTGATCAACAAAAAGCAATTATTCAATGCCAGGATAATGGTATTGGTATTTCGGATGATTTGCTTCCAAAGGTATTTGATATGTTTTTCCGCGCAACTGATTTAAGTGAGGGGGCGGGTCTTGGACTTTACATTGTTAAAGAAACAATAGATAAACTAAATGGTAGTGTCACTTTATTTTCGCAGCAGGGTGTGGGAACCATTTTTAAGATTGAGATTCCAAACTTTCTGGCAAAGAGTGATTAACGTCTCACCTTGTTTCAGAATGAAAACGAATTTAAACGATACGCGCTAAGTTTTTTGAAGAGATATCATTTCTTCATTAAAAAAAGAGCGGGAGCTTTTCCGTTCCCCGCCAATACGTTGACTACTAACTCACCCAAAGCAGGGCCATGTTTAAATCCGTGCCCTGATCCACCTCCTAAGAATATCAGGTTGTTGGCTTCAGGATGAAGATCGAAAATAAAATTTCCGTCAACAGTGTTTTCATACGGACAAACTCGGCTTTCAAGAAGAGGTGCATCTTTAAGAATAGGAAAACGATGATTAATAAATGCCCGTGCTTTTGCTAATACATTTGGATTAACAGAACGTTCGCCTTGCGATGGATCAAATGATTCGCCTCGTTTGTCAACACCAATCTTAAATCCACGATGGGCGTTTCCGGCAATGCCGTAGTAAAAATCTTTACCGTCCACATCAATCCAGGCGGGAAAATTTTCAAGTGCATACGACTGATCAGCTGGCACACCGAAATAATACACCTCTTGTTTTGTGCAGGTAATTACATTACCTAAAACATCTGGAAAGAGTTTACCAAGCCATGATCCGCAAGCAAAAATGAAAGCATCTGAAGTAACTCTATTTCCATTGAATAAAATAATGTCCTCCATTTTTCCATTCGCTATTTTTCCTGGCAATGCATGCGCTTGAATAAAGTCGCCACCTTCTTTAATGAATGCTTCAAACACAGTCATACACGATTCGCGGGCTTTGAGATAACCACCATAGGAATCAAGATACGCATGATGCATATCTTCTGTGTTTACACATGGAAAACGTTTTTTCAATTCACTGCTACTTAAACGTTCATATAACATGTTATGCTTTTGTGAAAACGGAATTGAATCATCTACGATGGGTGTAATCTCCTCGTAACAAAACCAAAGTACTCCGTTGTTATGAAATAGTTTCTTGCCGAAACGTTCCTGGTTTTCTTTCCACAATGCTAAGGCGCGAACATTTAAATCGAAATACAACTCATTACTTCCATAAGTAGAACGAATCACACGCGTTTCATCTCCCGAACTGGAGCGTGAATTACCAGCACCCCAGGCATCGATTAATGTTACACGAAATCCTTGACGCAACAAGCATAAAGCAGTCCATCCACCAAATGCTCCTGCACCAACAACGGTAACCGTGCTCGACTTACTAAGCTGAGGAAAGATTGTTGTTGTGCCTGTGAAGGATGAATCTGGTGCAAAGGTATTTATGTTTGGATGCGTCATGGTGCAGGATAAAAGATGAATACTTTAATCTGTATTTTTACAGAACGAATAAAATTAAGCATGCTCACGATCAATCCAAAAGATATTCCTTCAAGTAAAATGCACAGTTATCTATTAGGTGCCGTTACTCCAAGACCGATTGCCTTTGCCAGCACAATTGATTTAGCAGGAAATGTAAATCTGAGTCCGTTTAGTTTTTTTAATTGCTTTGGATCGAACCCTCCGATCTTAATTTTCTCTCCCGCACGAAGAGGTCGTGACAACATGACCAAGCATACCTTTGAAAATGTGAATGAAGTTTCTGAAGTGGTAATTCATATTGTGAAGTATGATATGGTTCAACAGATTTCACTGGCAAGTACGGAGTATGCAAAGGGAGTGAATGAATTTAAGAAAGCAGGATTCACCGAAGTGAAATCATTGATGGTGAAACCACCACGAGTGGCCGAAGCTCCAGTTGCATTTGAGTGTAAAGTATTACAGATTATTCGAACGGGTGATCAAGGTGGTGCAGGTAATCTTGTGATCTGCGAAGTAGTTTGCATGCACATCGATGAAACAATTTTAAATAGCGAAGGAAAGATTGATCCTTTTAAATTAGATGCTGTTGCTCGACTGGGAGGAGACTGGTATTGTCGCGTGCAGGGTGATTCTATTTTTACCGTACCCAAGCCATTGGAAAAAATCGGGATTGGAATTGATCAACTTCCCGATCGGATTCGACTGAGTAAAGTTCTTACAGGTAATGATCTGGGATTGTTGGCGAATGTAGAGCAACTTCCGTTCACTCCCATGTTGGATAAGGTAGAGAACAAAGAAGAAATCAAAATAGCAATTGCAAAAGGAGGGGATGCTCTTCATCAACTCGCTCATCGTTATTTGGAAAAAGGAAAAGTAGATGAAGCGTGGAGTGTCTTGTTGATTTCAAAATAAAACGGTATGTCGGATTACTAAACCAAAACAGCTTTATTTTTCTGAACAGAAATTTTATTTGTATGCGCCAGTGATGCATACAAATCTCCACTGGGTCTGCGAATTCTTCGCATCGTTTTTAAATCGACTTCATATAACCCAAATCGCATTGATGGACCGAGATGCCATTCAAAATTATCCCACGTACTCCAATGATAATATCCGCGGATGTCAATGCCATCGGCTATTGCCTGATGAACGACTTGCGCATAATCTTGTATCGCTTGCAAGCGAAGGAAATCACTTTCATCGCACACACCATTTTCTGTTATGATAATTGGCTTTCTATATTTTTTCCAGTAACGATCTAAACAGGTACGCAATCCTTCCGGATGATATTCCCAAATGTCATCGTGCGCGAGTCCACGTGCTTTCATTTTCTCTGGTGTTTCAAGAAAAGTAATCGGCATGGGATCGTGTGGTATGCGCGTATAGTAACTCATGCCGAAGAAATCTACCTTCTCGAAGTAGCTGGGTATATGTTCCATAAACCACCAATCCGTAAGCTTTGCCGGAAACCAACCCAATACATTATCAGCAGAAAAAATCGTGGCGTTGTGTGAGATGCCAACGGGTTGATGAGGAAATTTTAGTTTGATGTAATCGTAAACCAGATCGTGTGCAAGCCCCATGTTCTTCACTACTCTAGTAGCCATCAAAGGACTGATTTTAAAAGGAGGAAAAAATCCAGTCACCCATCCGTAGCTCACATAAATGTTGGGTTCGTTAAAGGTATTCCAGTATGAAACATATTGACCATATTCATCCACTACCTTCTTGGCAAAGTCAACCCACAAATGAATGTTCTCTTCTTTTTCCCATCCGCTTTTTTTTGCAAACCAAAGTGGATTGGTGAAATGATGTAACACCATCATGATGTTTACACCTTTCGATTTTAAATCCTGAAGAAAGAGATGATAAGCTTGTGCAGTTTCAATATCAAAAATTCCATTTGGCTCGCGCTGCAGTTTGCTCCACATCAATCCCATTCTATAGTTGGGCGCGAGCGATGCAATGATGGCGGCATCTTCTTTGTAAAACTTTTCATGATCGGTAGTTCGATCAAACACAAAACCATCGCGGGCTTTAACGCTTTGCCAATCATGTTCAAAAGCGGTTTCGATTTGTGCAGCAGCAGTGCTGGTTCCGAAAGCAAAATCTTCGGGGAAGGTAAGTTTCATTATTTGCGCGTGAGCAAGCTTTGGGATATTTCCCACTCCTTCCAATATTTCTTCAGCAACTTGATGTCATCTTGCATGCACGGATATACTGTATCACAAGAAGGAACAGAAGGGAATATACCTGCTCCTAAATGGGTTGATGTTAATCCTGCAGTCCATTCAAAATGCCCAGGGTCATATGGCTTTCTCCACCTTCCGCCCCAGCGTAGGCCAAGTTTTTCTCCAGTGGTTCCAACTTTTTTCCAAAGCAATACATTATCCCACACGGCAACAGAATCTACAATCGGAACAATGTCAATGGCTAATCCATATTGATGTTTCGATCGCCCGGCACCAGAGCTTGTATATTTTTTACCCATGGTTTTGTATTCGTGTTGCTTGGCATGTGTGCGATAGCTTTCCACAACTGCCAACTCAATTCCATTGGCTTTACATTCTTTTATTAATTCAAGTACTTTGTCGCGGAAGTAAGGATGGAGCGCTTGAACATCAGCAATCATGGAAAGATCACCACGGTCTTTTCCAAAATTAAAGTTCTCAACCAAGTTCCAATTTTTCCAACCGTTAATGGTATCGATTATGATGATCGGTTCTGTAATGGCAATTGAAGTAGAATCAATAAAAACAGTTTCAACAACTGGTTCTTCATAGAAAAATTCGGCATGCAAGCGACAATCAAATGGAGCAAAGGGGTCGCTCCATTGAGCATAGGTAGATACGCTTAACAGTAAAAGGAATGTTATAGAACCGAGCTTGAACAGGTGCCGCATATAACCAAAGCTAAATAGGGGTCAAAGATATAAATTTAGTTTCGAGTTTAAAGTTTAAAGTTAGACGGGAACCACGCACTTAAGTGCGCGGTTATTCAAACCTTCTCTTGTGGACTTTAGTCCAAGGTGGACAATTTGAATTGCAGTTAGATCCTTTGATCGGTGCATATCGTGAAACCCGAACCCGAAACTTTAAACTCGAAACTTAATATCCTATTAAAGAATTCTTAATGTCGACATTCCTCCATCTACGCGAAGGATTTGTCCGGTTATCCAATTGGCATTTTCGGATAATAAAAAATCGGCCATGTGCGCGATATCAATTGCCGCACCAATTCTTTTTAAGGGATGTCGATCGCCAGATAATTTTTTCTTCTCGTCACTTGATAATAGTTTTGATGCTAATGGAGTATTGGTTAATGAAGGAGCAATACAATTCACTCTGATTTTTGGAGAAAATTCTGCGGCCATTGATTTTGTCAATCCTTCCAGCGCACCTTTCGATGCTGAAACAGAAGTGTGAAAGGGCATACCTTGATCGACTGCCACGGTACTAAAAAATACTATGGACGATTGTTCTGCATTTTTTAAAAGTGGCAATACAGTTCGAACTACTTTTATCGCACCCAATACATTTAGCTCAAAATCATCTTTGAATTCCTGATCGGTTAGACGCGCAAAGGGTTTTAAATTAATACTACCCGGACAATACACGAGTCCATCCAGTTGTTGTGGAAGCTGTGTAACATCAAGAATATCCGTTGTTGAATCGAAGATAATGTCTGCATCATGACGCGAAGCAGTTATGACATGGTGTCCTTTATCTTTTAATGTTTCGGCTAACGACTTTCCAATACCAGAGCTGGCGCCAATGATGAGATAATTTTTCATGGTAAAATAGTTTCGAGTTTAAAGTTTAGAGTGTTAGCAACTCGAAACTTTAAACTCGAAACTCGAAACAGTTTCTGCTCAATAATAAATTCCGAATCCTAAACCTGCAATGAAAGATTAACAGCAAAGTGTACGGAAGGTTATAAAATAAAAGAGCCGCTCTTACTTGATTCAGAGCGGCCTTTCACAGTTTAGGTAGGTTAACGTTTTAAGCGTGAACGCGCGGTGCGCCAGCTAATATTTCATCATTTGCATAGAATGCAAAGTTTTCAAAGTTCTTAACAAATGAATCGGCCAAATGGTTAGCATTTTGATCATATAAATCTTTATCGCTCCAGGTATTTCTTGGATTCAATACCTCGGTTGGAACATTAGGACACTGTACTGGCATGGCAACGCCAAAAACATCGTGAGTTTCAAACTCAACGTTATTCAGTTCTCCGCTAAGAGCAGCAGTAATCAGTGCGCGAGTAATTTTTAAACTCATGCGCTCACCAGTTCCATATGATCCACCAGACCAGCCTGTGTTGACCAGCCAAACGTTTACATCTGCTTCACGCATTTTGCGACTCAGCATCTCTGCATATTTTGTGGGATGCAACGGCATGAATGGCGCACCGAAGCAAGCAGAGAAAGTCATAGTGGGTTCTGTAATTCCCGCCTCAGTTCCAGCTACCTTTGCGGTGTACCCGGAGATAAAATGAAATGCAGCCTGACCAGAAGTAAGTTTTGAAATTGGAGGAAGTACACCGTACGCATCGCAGGTAAGAAAGAAAATGTTTTTAGGATTATATCCGAATGATTGTTCTGCTATATTTGGAATGAAGTCAATCGGATAACTCACGCGAGTATTTTCGGTTTTTGATTTATCACTGAAGTCTACTTCGTTCGTTCCTTTTTTAAAACCAATATTTTCTAAGATAGCGCCAGACTTAATTGCATTAAAAATTTCAGGTTCTTTCTCTTCTGATAAATCAATGGTCTTTGCGTAACAACCTCCTTCAAAATTGAAGATTACATTGTCCGCTGTCCATCCATGTTCATCATCGCCAATTAATTTACGATCAGGGTCAGCTGATAATGTTGTTTTTCCGGTTCCGGAAAGTCCAAAGAAAATAGCAGTGTCACCTTTCTTACCGATGTTAGCAGAGCAATGCATGGCTAAAACATTTCTTTGGTGTGGTAGAATAAAATTAAGAGCAGTGAAAATACCTTTCTTAATTTCTCCAGTGTAGCCACTTCCGCCAATTAAAATAATCTTTCTTTTAAAATCGATGATGGAAAAATTATGTTGACGTGTTCCATCAACAGCGGGGTCGGCATGAAATCCAGGTGCGTTTAAAATGTGCCACTCCGGTGAAAAGTTTTTTAACTCTTTTTCTGTTGGACGTAAAAACATGTTCGATACAAACATATTCGACCACGCATACTCATTAATAACACGAATGTTCATCCGGCAACGTGTATCTGCGCAGGCATACGCATCACGCACAAAAAACTCTTTACCATTAAAGTAGTGGATCATCTTGCGATACAACTGATCAAACTTTGCTGGTTCAAATGGAATGTTAAAAGTATTCCACCAAACTGTGTTGGAGGTTACTTCATCTTTAACAGTGAACTTGTCTTTAGGAGATCGTCCGGTAAATTCACCAGTGTCAATGGCAATAGCTCCTGTGCTGGTCATCGTTGCTTGTCCGGCCTTTACCGCCATCGTGGCGAGCTGGTCTGGAGACAAATTCCAGTGCGCCTTGCCTTCTTCAATACCAAGGTAAGTCACCGAGGCATTGGCGGGTTTTAATCCGAGTTCTTGCATGATCGTTTGGGTTAATGAGGATTCAAAGCTAGGTAATAATGCCTCACCTCAATCGATTGCAATGAAGATTTTGTTACATTGCCGCCCGTTTCATGAATTTGCGAAAGTGAATTTATCCGTCTACTTTGAGCTTTTATAAAAGAACCTTTCGCGTAATTATCATTCACCTATTTTATTTATTGTTTAATGGATTCTGACAAAACTTTTTTTGGTCACCCGCGCGGCTTGGCAACGTTGTTTTTTACTGAAATGTGGGAGCGATTTAGTTACTATGGCATGCGCGCATTGCTCATTCTCTTTATGGTAGCAACAGTAGAAAGCGGTGGTTTGGGCTTGGAAGAAAAAACAGCTGGTGCCATTTATGGATTGTATACCATGTTTGTTTACCTGCTTGCATTACCTGGTGGCTGGCTCGCAGATAAATTTTTCGGATTACGCAAGTCTGTATTTTATGGAGGGTGCATTATAGCACTCGGACATTTTTGTTTAGCATTTCCGATAATCGAAACATTTTTTCTTGGATTGCTATTGATCATGATTGGTACTGGACTTTTGAAACCTACTATAAGTAGTCTTGTTGGAGAATTGTATTCAGTAGATGAGCCAGCCCGAAGGGATGCTGGCTTTTCTATTTTTTATATGGGCATAAACATTGGGGGTTTTATTTCACCGCTCATTGTTGGTGAACTCCGGACCTACAACTGGCACTATGGATTTGCTGCCGCGGGAGTGGGAATGATATTCGGATTAATTCAATATAAATTAACAGAGCGTAACCTCGGTGATGCTGGATTGTTTCCTGAAAGACTTGCTGATGCAGCATTGCAACAAAAGAGAGAACGTACTATTCGTAATTCATTAATTGGGTTTGCTGCTTTATTGGTCACGTTTGTATCGTTACTTTTCGCACAAGTTATTGTTATCAATCCTGTAATCGTAGCACAGGCATCGGGTTTTATATTGGTGGCTAGCGTTGTGATATATTTTCTTTACCTGATGTTCTTTACCGGTCAGGATAAGTCAGGACGACTGAAGTTAATTGCATTGGCAATATTTTTTCTGACATCAGCTATATTTTATTCCGGATACGAGCAACAAGGTTCGTCACTTAATCTTTTTGCTCAACGTTATACTGATTTGCAAATAGGTAGTTACCAAATTCGGCCGGAATGGATTCAATCTGTTCCATCGTTAGTGGTGGTTTTATTTGTGCCTGTATTTGCATGGCTTTGGGTTTGGTTAAGTAAGAGAAAGCTAAACCCATTTACACCTGTTAAGATGTCACTCGGACCAATTTTTATCGGGCTTGGTTTTGCTGTCATGATGGGAGGTTCGATGGTAGTTGTTGGTGGAGGTCTTGCTTCACCCTGGTGGTTGATCTTAACGTTTACGCTTCACACCTTCGGAGAGATATGTCTTTATCCAACCGGCATGAGCGCAACAACTAAACTGGCACCCAAGAATCTGGTTGGTCAGTTAATGGGAATATGGTTTATGAGCCTTGCATTTGGAAACTTAATTGCCGGATTGTATGCCGGTGAATTTGATAAAGAAGCCATTGAAGCAAACCCAGGTATGCTGGTCGATCTGTTCGGATACTTCACAAAGATTATGCTCGGTGCCGGACTTTTTATACTCGTACTGTATAAACCCATTCGCAAGTTGATGGGGAATGTTAATTGACGGTTGATAATTAATTGATAACGCTCAATTGTTTTATGAACCGATTATACAGGTACTGAATCTTGAGCATGTTTTAACTAAGTCACTGGGTAATGGTGGATATCAAATTATGGGTACTCTATTTTTTATTTCAATGATGATTATGCTGTATCGTTTGGCTACGAAGAAATAAAGTATTCGGTTCTTTTCGTCACGAGCAAAAATGGGTAACTCAATTGAGTTACCCATTTTATTTGCATGCTTTGAGAATTTAGGTAGAAGATAATCAAACTCTAAATCGGGAGCCTTGTACAGACTCGTGCTCGTTGTCTCATTTTTTTTCGTCACCTTATTTTTATTCGTACGCTAGCGCTTCCCGCGTTGTAATCCTGTTGGCTCTTCTTGCTGGGTAAAGCGTTGCAGCATAGGAGCCGATCACAATAATGAGGATCCATACACCAAGTGCAAAAAATGAAATGGTTAAAGATAGCGGTGTACGGAAAGCCATGTTTCCAATAAATTTTCCCATGAAGGTGGACAGGATCAGGGATAAAATCACAGCAATGAAAATACTCAAAGTGCCGATGAGCATTCCTTCCCATACCACCAGGTTTCTTATTTTCTTTGGTGTTGCTCCGATGGCTCGCATCACTCCAATTTCTCGGGTGCGTTCTAAAATGTTTATACTCATGGTCGACATCAATCCAAGCGTACCCACCAGTGCCATCAATACAGCCATGGCCATAAGCGAATTCACCAATACCTTCATGTGAGCAGCAACAGCATTTTGTAGCAGCCATACGGGAAGAGTTCCACTCACTGCAACATTTTCTTTTTCCAATAAGGATTCTATTTCGCGATTTTTCTTGATGGCATTTTCTTTCGATCGATCGGAATACGAAACGCGTAACATCTTCGCTTGCCCGGAAGTGTTGGTGAGTTTTGAAAATACTTCAAGCGATACATACGCTGTTGCATGCGATCCAACATCTTCCGTGAATCCAATTACTTTCCACTTCGTGGATTGGCCATCGATATCGAAAAGAACAGGATCACCAATTTTTAAAAATCCTCTGGCAGATTGATTGAGCACAACATTATTTGCTGAACGATTCGTTAACCATTGTCCCTCAACTATTGTGAGATCTAATAACTGTGTTGGTATTGGCAAGGCCAGCATCGTAAAACTTCCGTGTCCTTTGTCAGGATAAGTTTGGGTTACGTTGATTGCATTCTCTTGACTCACTGCAATAGGCGAATGATCCCATGCTTCCGCAAAACGAACTCCCGGAATCGCTCTTATCTTTTCAAGAATAGAATCAGGATGAATGGTGTTATTCAGTTTTACTTCAAGATCATACAAGCGTTGTAAATAGATTCTATCAAGATTTTTATCCCATGCTTCTGATACATTGAGTGCAGTCATGAACATGGCGCCACCGGCTGCGAGTAAACCCAGTGTCATTCTAAGACGTGATCGTTGTCTGAATACATTTCGCACAGAAAGACGAAAGGTCTCATTGAAGAATTCTAATTGCGAAAGTTTTATAATCCACGAATTCTTCTTCATGCTGTTCAAATTCACACCATGATTATCGAGTGCATCCCGCACGGAAATTCTGCTTCCGCGAATAACCGGAAAGGCCGCAGCGAAAAGTGGAATCAGCACTCCAGACCCTACCTGTATTAAAGGAACCCAATACGGTATGGAATTATTTCTAATTTCAAGATTAAGAAGAGCCGCGATCTGATAATAAAACCCAGAAGCAGCAAGCATGCTCAGCGGTATGGCAATCACCAGCGCTACGACACAAAGTAAAATGATCATGATGAAATATAAGCCCCTAATCTGCGATGAAGTAGCACCAATGGTTTTCATTACACCAATCTGACGAATTTGCTTTACCATCAACGTTGCCATGGAGGTGGCTACGAGTATCGAACCTAGAATGAGGATGAGAAAACTGAACGCGATAAAGATCGTCATCACTCCACTCATCTGACTTTGGTGAGGATGTTTTCCGGGAGGAGGAACTTGAATCTCATGAACATTATAACCAGACTGCGTGAGTAGTTCAGCAACGGCATAGGCTTTTTTTGTAATGTGTTCTCTTGAATCGGATTCTTCGCTTACCAGAATCCGGAGTTGATCAAATCCTTGTGTGTCTCCAAGCGCTTGCAGCGTTGAAAGGGTTACGTATCCATATCCCGATTGTTCCTGCCACGCAGGTGCCAGACCTGGATCATGTACGGTTCCCACTAATTTTATTTTTTGGGGCTTACCATGGGATGTCTTGATTGTAATTTCATCACCTTCTTTTGCCTGCATCACCACATAGGCTGATCGCTCAACAAGCATGGTTCCGATAGAAGGTTCAGATTCTCCTGAAACAGGATAAACCAAATTTGTTTTTTTGCTTTTAAAATCATCACTAACAAAGAGGAGCAAAGGAAACCATTTTTCGCCTACCTTCATTCGAGCCGAAACGGTAGCATGCCGTTCTGCTTCTGCAATTCCTGGAAATTTCTTTATGCTTTCAATAAGTGTTTTTGAAATCTCTCCTTCAATTTCAATGGTGGCAGATGCAGGAACAGTTCCCATATAGTTGTCCTTCATCTCTCGTTTGATGACACTATAACCACCGAGGATCGCACCAATTCCAAATAGGCCAATGCCAATCGCCAGTACAAGCATAAAGTTTTTAGAATAATCAGACGTGAGATCACGAATGACTTTAAAATATCTTGTTTTCATCGTTATGATTTAAGCGTGTACCAATTCGTCTACGACTACACCATCTGCAATCGCGATCACTTTTTCAAAGTAAGATGAAAAGTCTTTTTCGTGTGTAACGATGATCACCGTCTTTCCGGATCGCGTTAACGCAGCAAACAATTCGAAAATAGAAGTGGCCGTTTGTGAATCTAAGTTGCCGGTAGGTTCATCGGCAATAA
Organism: Chryseolinea sp.; assembly: GCA_046595655.1. GTDB lineage: Bacteria > Bacteroidota > Bacteroidia > Cytophagales > Cyclobacteriaceae > Chryseolinea. The sequence continues at coordinate 24,610 of JBKJOF010000200.1, forward strand.
TAATCGGTGGATCATTGGCTAACGCTCTAGCAATAGCCGCTCGCTGTTGTTGCCCACCCGATAATGTTGAAGGAAGTTTATCGGCCTGCTCTTTAATGTTTACCTGTTCCAGTAATTTTAATGCACGTTCCTTTCTTTCTTTTTTTGGATAGGTATTGCAAAAATCCATCGGCAACATCACATTTTCCAGAATGGTAAGTGTGGGAAGTAACTGAAAAAATTGAAATACAACACCGATGTTTTTTCCGCGCCACGTAGCGAGTTCGCTTTCAGAAAGTTTTTCTACTTGAACTCCGTTAATAGAAACATTACCTTCTGTGGGTTTGTCTATGCCGGCAATGATATTGAGTAGAGTTGATTTTCCACTTCCTGATTTTCCAGTAATGGCAACCAGTTTTCCTTTTTGAATGTTCACGCTTACATTCTTCAAGGCTTCAAAGGTACCTGATGCTAAAACAAATGATTTAGTAATGTGGGTTAGCGAAATGAGATTTTTGTTTGGCTCGTGATGCATAGTATTGTTTTTGATGCAACAATACCGAACAATCAACACGCGATCGTCTGGCAGAATCCTATTGGACGTCTTTCTGCGTACTATTTTTTAATGGACTTGATTTTCAACAAACACCGTGCAGAATTGACAGAGCGAATTGTAATAGAATACTCCTACACTTCTAAATCTTTTTCTGTATCAACCACTGATGACCGAATGGATCTGTAATTCTTCCTTGTCGGTAGCCATAATCATAATCCTGAATCGGACTGGAAATAATTCCACCTGCATGAGCAGCACGTTGCATCAGTAGATCAGGATGAGGTGTGAATAAACCGATTAACACCGTGGTACCATGAATCGATTCTGGGCTGAGTTGCTGACTGCGTTTTACTTCTTCATGAATATGAAACAGGACTCCTTCAATTTCCATTTCTGCTACATGCACACTTCCATCTTCATTACTCCACTTGCGCAACTCTTTTGCTCCAAACGCTTTTTGATAAAACTCCATGGCTGCTTTTACATTTTTTATGGCAAGATGCGGTACAAAAAAAGTGCTGATCGTATTGTCTTGCTGTACCATGTTGTATATATTTTGAATGTTCTAAGTTTTTAAAGTAATTAAGTAGAAAGATTTTTTCGATACTCAGTAGGTGTTAATCCGGTAAAGCGTTTGAAGATCAAATTAAAAGTAGACTTGGATTTAAACCCGGCTTCGAGCGCGATACCCAATAGATTGTAGTTCTTAACCTGTGGGTCAATCATGAGGCGCTTTACTTCTTCCACTCTATACTTATTGATAAAGTCATAGAAGTTATCACCGATACCTTCATTGATCAAACTGGACAATTGACTTCGGCTAATGGATAAACCAGTTGCAAGACTACTTAATGTTAATTCAGCATCGAGGTAAGGCCGCTGATGATTCATGTATTCCAGTAAACGGTTTAATAATTCTTCATCAGGCTTGGTCACTACTTTATCTGGTAGCGGAGCAGAGATTGCATCAGATAGTATGGGGTCAGATTTTTGAAAGAGCTCTTTTTGCAAAACTCCTTTATAACCGAGAGCAAATACCGATAGCGAAAAAATCAAGGCCGTTGTTTGGGCGTGCCATGAACCACTTGAAAGATGGATGGCAGCAAAAAGACTGAAAAGAAAAAACAAATTAATCAGCAAAAAGATGATCATGAAAAATCGCACCCACGATATATCAACGCCTTCTTTATTGGAGACTTCCTGCTTAAGAAATTCTTGGTAAGCGATCCATTTTTTTCTGATGAAGTACTGATAGGAAGAAAATTGAACCACCACTACAAGCCAAAAAACCACATTGATTAGGCGCTGATGATCTTCCAGAAACTGCATAAAGGTAAAATCAGGATTTACCCTGCGCAAGGTGAGCGACAACAACATGATTAAAAGAAGGGGTGAAAAATGAAAGATTAAATTTCCTGAAAGTTTTACTCGCTCTCCAACCAACTCTTTGGTATAGAACCAAAGCAAGGGAGCGATTAGAAAAAAGGTAGGATCACCGAGGGTATACACTTTTGTCGAGATATGATCGATGATTGCACCCGCAAAAAGAATGTGAGCAATACTGAACGAGAACGAAATGAGTAAGATGGAAAGAAATACATTCGCTCTGCTTTTTCTGACGGTTTTATTATTTAATAGCAAGACAACAAAACCCCCTTGCACAATACCCGCAAAAGTCACGACAATAGAGAGTTGTTCTAAAAATAGATTCAAGCCATTAGCATGTTAAGTCAGTAAAGTTAACCTAAAAGTAAGCTGTGTAAATAGAAAAGGAGTCCACCAGGATAATAATGGACGGCTATTTAATCTCTTTCACTTAATTTCATATTCTGTAAATCTAAAACTGTATTTCACATGGAAGAAAAACAACCCACCTATGCAAATGGCAAAATCTGCTACCTGGAAATTCCTGCACATGATATTCAAGCCTCTGCTTCCTTCTACCACAAAACCTTTGGTTGGAAAATCAGAACAGGAGAAGATGGTCATGTATCTTTTGACGATGGCGTAGGAGAGGTTAGCGGCATGTGGGTACTCGGAAAAAAACCAATGACCGAAGCTGGCATTATTATATCCATCATGGTGGATGATGCTGAAGCCACGAAGAAGTTAGTGATCAATCACGGAGGTAAAGTTGTGTATTCCATGAAAATGGATTCCGGAGAAGTGATTATTCACTTTACTGATCCTGCCGGAAATATAATGGGATTGTATGAGCAGTCAACATGATGCTGGTTGGAAACGTGCATCTCACAGATATCTGCATAATACCTTATAGTGTAAGAGAAATTTGAATAACTCTCCTGAGTTCTGAAGCGAAAAGATTGAAATACTTTATCTCTTCGTAGTACTGATAGGCACTCTCCTGATTAAACAAACGTATGAATCGGATTAAATCTTTTGGCAAATCTTATAAATCAGATGATCAATTTGATTTTTTTTTCAAATTGATCATCTAAATTCCCATTGTCGGAAAATCAGGTGTGCATGCCGTTCGATAATTTGGAATACACAGCACGTTCCAACCGTGTTTCTCTCTTTAGCTCCAGATTTGAAATGGCCTTTCGGGCCATTGCTTTCCGTTTATCTACTTGTTGTGGGCTCACGAAAGCATTTTGCTTCTCTAATTGTTCTTTTGTGTAGAATGGGAAAAATAGTCGTCCGAAAACGACAAGCACCCCCATGAAAACTGCATATGCTCCAATCAAAGCAGCTGATAAAGTAAATATATCCTTCATAGTAATTAATTTCGTAGTACGCTAAAAATATCATGCCACTAAAAATGGGACTTATTTAAAATTCATTCGTCATTATTTGTGGAATTACGACCACATGCATTCCGACAATTCAACACTTTTTCGATTCGTGTTTGATATTTAAAATTTCTGCCTTCCCCGAAAATATTTCCCTGCACCATTTTACTTTCCTGTGTTTTCTTTCTTAAAAAAGGTGATGTAGTTTCATCAGATCAGGAAAGTGGTTTTAAATCGATTTCTTCTTTCTGAGACGTGGTAAGTTTTTGCAGCATTCGTGAAAAATTGTAACAGCGTTTTACCATTACGTGAGCCACTGCTCCTTCGCGTTGCAGCATGCCTTCAACCATTAGCAATTTGGATTGTATAATTTCTTTTCGATAAGAGTTTTAGAGAATGTAAGAATGTTAGCTCTTAATAATAAACCTTATCTGTATAAATAAGATTGCTAACTGCAAACGCGATTGATCGTTAGACTAAATTATTTAGAGATCACGCTGGCTCGAGTCTTTAAAAGAATCCCTTACTCGTATGTGCTGCTTGTTCTGAAATTTTCTCAGCATTGTCTTTTCCGAGGTAACGATCAATCATCGAATGTCCTACATAGATAAGCGGTGTTAATAGAATGGCCACGGAGAATTTGTAAATGTAATTTGTGATTCCAATGGCAATGATCTGGTCGTTTGTAAAGATACCAGCAAACGCAATATACAACACCACAAAACTATCAATGAGTTGTGATACCAGCGTTGATCCCGTTGCACGAAGCCAAAGCTTGTTTGGGCCTGTTATTTGTCGAAGTTTTTGGAAAACAAATACATCTACCAACTGACCAATCAAGAAGGCGGTTAACGATCCAATAATAATGCGTTGACCTTGACCGAAGAGTTTGTTAAAGGCAAAATCAATATTGAAAAAATTACCTGCTGCATCTTTGTTGTTTGTATCCAACCAGAAATCGGCCGGTGATAATTTCATGCTAATGAATAACACTACAAAAGCATAAGCAATAAGAATGGCGGCAAGGTAGCTTACGCGCTTCACGCCAGGTTTACCAAAGTATTCGTTAATTAAATCGGTGGTGATAAAAACCACAGGCCAGATTACAGCACCTGCTGTTAAATTGAAATCCATCACAAAACCCAGAATGTTGAGGTGAACAGGATTTAAGCCTACCGTTGCCTCAGCTGAAAATATTTTCACACCAATGATTTCCGCCAGAATAGCATTGGTGATGACAACGCTTGCAAGTATTAAGAATAGTCTGTTTCTTTTTGCTGCGAGTAAACTTTGCATCATTATAATAATTTTCGATTTTACAATTTACGATGTGCTATTTCTAAATTCAACAATGCTACTTTTCTTTTCAACGTGTATTCAAAATCACACCTCGTACCTCGAGAATCGCACATTGTTTATTATTCCTGAATACTAAACTTTTCTCCCTCTATCGCCAATGCGGTATTTGGAAATATTGCCTTAGCCTCTGCCAGTATCGGATCTAAATCTTTATAACGTGCAGAGAAGTGGCCCACTAAAAGTTTGGTAACACCAGCACGTTTGGCAATGGTAGCAGCTTGGGCTGCGGTGCTGTGTTTGGTTTCGATGGCCTTGGCTTGTTCTTCCGTTGTAAAGGTAGCTTCGTGATACAATATGTCAATGGATTTCAATTGCTCAATTATATCTTCTTTATATGCAGTGTCAGAACAATACGCATAGCTTCGCGATTTTCTTGGGGACAAGGTAAGATCAGAATTTTTATAAAGAAGATTACCTTCAGCATCTCTTACATCTTCTCCTTTTTTTAAATTGACAATTTGGTTTATCAACAAGCCGGTTGGTAAAGTTGTTTTGTCAATTCTTCTTGGCTTGGGTTTTTCTCTGAATAAAAATCCGGAACAAACTAGTTTATGCGATAACGGAATAGTCTCAACGGTAATCGCATTGTCTTCAAAAATAATTTGCTGAACATTTTTTTCCAGGCGATGAAAAATGATTTTAAAGTTGGGTGCCGATTGTGAATATCGAAACTGTGTTGTTATGATTTCATCCAAACCCGCATGACTGTAAATATGTAAATCAGTTTCTCTTTTCTGAATGTGCATGGTGAAGATCAAACCCATCAAACCCAGGTAATGATCACCGTGTAGATGACTAATAAAAATATGATTGATGCGAAGGTAGTTCGCCTGAAAACGCATAAGCTGCATCTGCACGGCTTCACCACAATCCACCAGGAAGTGACGATTTTGTATCTCCACCAATTGCGCAGAAGGATGTCTTCCATACGCAGGCATTGCGCCACTGGAACCTAAAATGGTAATGGTGAAACTCAAGCGATTGTATTCAATTCTAAAAATAAAAAACCAAAGCCTTCTGAGCTTTGGTTTCGTGCAATATTATTCAATCCGTTAATTTCCGTCAGGATCTTTAAGATCTTTTTCAATTTCGTGCATAAACACGGCATCGATTGCCTCTTCGTTTTTAGGAAGGATGTTCAGCACGCTATCCAATTGCGAAATTTTGATCAGCTTCATGGTGTGATCAGAAAGCGAAGTAAGAATAAAAATTCCGCCATCTTCCTGCATAATACGATTACCTACAAGCAGAGCACTTAATCCGGAAGAGTCAGTGTACTTTACTTCTGCCAGATCGAGTATTATGTTAGTAACTCCTTCAGCATGCAGGGTAATCAATTCGGACTTCAGTCCCGGGGCTACGCTGGAATCCAACTTCTCTTCGTGCAGGCGCAACAGGCTATACTTCTCCAGTTTGTCAATCGTATACTTCATAATTTAGTTTTTCTAGTGTTTATTGGTTTCGAAGTTAGCGGAATTTATCGAATCGTGAATGCTGCGCTCAATTCTTTGGTCGATCGCGCTGTAATCAATGGTCGAAAGGCTCTCGCCACGCATTTGCTGATACAATTCCTGGTAGCGGGTGGATATGGAGGAGACAATTTCCGCGGTCATCTCAGGCACTTCTTGTCCGTCTTTTCCCTGAAAACCATTTTCGATTAGCCATTGACGAACGAATTCTTTCGAGAGTTGTTTTTGAGCTTCGCCTGTTTTCTGTCGGGCTTCATATCCTTCAGCATAAAAATACCGTGATGAATCGGGCGTGTGTACTTCATCAATTAGGTAGATGGTGTCTTTGTATTTACCGAACTCGTACTTTGTATCCACCAAGATGAGACCACGCTGTGCGGCAAGCTCCGTTCCACGTTGAAAAAGTTTCAAGGTGTAATCTTCCAACACTTTATAGTCTGACTCTCTTACAATACCTCTTTTTAAAATATCCTCACGGGAAATATCCTCATCATGCCCGACACTTGCCTTTGTTGTTGGGGTAATAATTGGGTGAGGGAGCTTGTCATTTTCTTTTAAACCTTCTGGAAGTGTAACGCCACAAAGTAATCGCTTACCAGCTTTGTATTCGCGAGCAGCATGACCAGCAAGGTATCCGCGCACCACCATTTCCACGGCAAAAGTTTCGCATTTAAAACCGATCGTTACATTTTGATCGGGCGTGGCAATAACCCAGTTGGGAACAATGTCTTTGGTAGCATTGAGATTAAAGGCAGCAATCTGGTTTAGCACCCTACCTTTATCAGGGATTGCTTTGGGAAGAATAACATCGAAAGCCGAAATGCGATCGGTTGCAACCATTGCCATGAGTTCACCAAAATAATAGACATCGCGAACTTTACCTTTATAAAAACCAGTCTGATTGGGGAAGTTGAAATGAGTCTCTTTAATAGCCTGCATGAGTATGGTAGGTTCGTTCACGATTCAGGGTCTAAAAGTAATAGTTCTGGCGAAATTTACCATCAAGTAAAAAGAATCAGTTGTAAGCAATGATGGTTTATTTCTGATTTAATATTCGGTAGAGGAGAGTCCACTTTGCCAGATACATTTTTAGAGTAATCATTTTGAGATTCTACACGAATGAAATTACATCCTGAAGATAATATGTGTGTTTATTTTCGAAGCAATGATCAAAAAAAATAATAATTATTCTAAAAGTAAATGAAACCGAAACGACATTGACCACGATTTTCTGAAAATATAAAAAACCATCACACAGCTTAAGAAGTAATCAGCGACATAAAATTAGATAACTTAAGAGAACTGAAACTACCTCCTATTCTGCTACGATATTAGGATTGAATTGACGTAGATTGGAATACCTTAAGCTAAAGTTTTTAGAGGGCAAGTTCTGTTGCTTGTCTTCTTGTTTTATAAAGGATGGAAAATCTCCTACCTTTAAGATTAAATTGCGGGAATACTTGATTGATATGCAAAGATTTTTCATGCTCTTATTTTTAGTATTGATTTTCGCTTGCTCTTCCAAGAGAGACAACCCATCACAAAAAAAATTATTTAAACTTCTGGACGCTACTGAAACCGGAATTGATTTTGAAAATCGATTAATTGATCTACCTGACTTCGATGTTTTCCGTTATCGAAATTTTTATAATGGAGGCGGGGTGGGTATTGCGGATATCAATAACGATGGCCTGGCAGATGTTTATCTCACTTCAAACATGGGGGATAATAAATTATATCTCAATAAAGGCAATTTCAAATTTGAAGATGTTACAGAGACAGCAGGGGTAAAGGGAACACAATTTTGGTCTACAGGCGTAAGCATGGCCGATGTAAATGCCGATGGCTTGTTGGATATTTATGTTTGTAACTCTGGCGATATTAAGGGAGATAAGAAACAGAACGAACTCTTTATCAATAATGGCAATTTAACATTTACTGAGAGAGCAGCGGAGTATGGTTTAGCAGATAAAGGATTTTCAACCCATGCAGTTTTTTTTGATTATGATAAAGATGGCGATATCGATTGCTACGTTTTAAATAATTCATTTCGCCCCATCTCAACCTTGGGTTACAAAAATCTTCGTGTTAAACGCGATGATGAAGGGGGTGATAAATTATATGCCAATCAAAACGGCCACTTTGTTGATGTGAGTGAAAAAGCAGGAATTTATGGAAGTGTAATCGGTTTTGGGTTAGGCATTACGGTAGGCGATTTAAATCACGACAATTGGCCTGACCTTTATGTGTCAAATGATTTTTACGAACGAGATTACCTTTACATTAACAATCATGATGGTACGTTTAGTGAGCAGCTTGAACAGTACCTTGGTCACCATAGTATGTTTTCAATGGGCTCCGATTTGGCCGACTTGAACAATGATGGCAAGCCTGAAATTTTTTCTACCGATATGTTACCCGAAAATGACTATCGACAAAAGACAATTGCTGCATTCGAAACCTATGATGTGTATCAGCTACGAATCAAGAATGGTTATTACCATCAATATATGCGCAATATGCTACAAGTAAATGTTGGTGATAAAACGTTTATTGAAATGGGAGAGATGGCGGGAGTTTCGCGAACCGATTGGAGTTGGGGGGCTTTGATGGCAGACTTTGATAACGATGCATATAAAGAAATATTTATTTCAAATGGTATTTTCAAAGATGTTACCAACCAAGACTTTGTTGAGTTTTTAGGAAGTAACCAAATTCAGGCATCACTTGAAGGTAAACCTATTGACTACTCACAAATTATTGAGAGTATGAATTCTCAAAAATTAAGCAACTATATGCTTAAAAGATTAAGTGAGTGGAAGTATGAAAACGTATCGACTACGTGGGGTTTGGATGAACCCAGCTTTTCGAATGGCGCGGCTTATGGTGATCTGGATAATGATGGCGACCTTGACCTGATTGTGAACAATGTAAACCAGAAAGCATTTGTCTACAACAATCATAGCAATTCACAAAAAGGCAATAACTATTTATCCATTCAATTTAAAGGCGCACCCGGAAATGTATTCGGACTTGGTGCCTCAGTTCATGCCTTTGTAGGCAACGAACAATTATTATTTGATCATATGCCCATTAGGGGGTTTCAATCTAGTATGGACTATAAAATGGTGATAGGACTTGGTAAGCATAACCAGATTGATAGTCTAACAGTAGTTTGGCCAGATGATAAAATGCAGGTGCTAAAGAATGTGCACTCAAATCAAATTTTAGTAGCCGATTACACATTGGCCGATAAGAATTGGACCTTTAAAAAAAAGCCAACGCAAACACTGCTTCAGGAAGTGAAGTCTACAGAAGTTGGTCATCACGAGAATAATTTTAATGATTTTGACCGTGATCGATTATTGTACCATATGTTGTCAACAGAAGGCCCTGCATTTTTCAAGACCGACATTAACAAAGATGGCATGGATGATTTTTTTGTGGGTGGAGCGGCAGGAAAGTCAAGTGCTATCTATCTTCAAAAATCAGCTACTGTTTTTACTAAACTCAATACAACACTATTTGATGTTGATTCACTTTCAGATGATGTAGCGGCTTTGTTTTTTGATGCTGATGGTGATAAAGATGATGACTTGTATGTTGTAACCGGAGGATCGGAATACACTTCGCAGTCAGAAAATAATCTGGATCGGTTTTATATCAATCAAGGTATGCGCAATGGCTATCCCTATTTTGAAAAATCAGAAGGTAAAATCCCTAAGCGTTATCAAAGTGGAAGTTGTGTAAAAGCGGCTGACTTTGATAATGATGGTGATCTGGATCTTTTCGTAGGTACGCGCGTCCTTCCTTCTTATTATGGATTGCCATGCGATCAATTTATACTAATAAATGATGGTCTTGGAAATTTCAGTGACGCTACTTCAACTATTGCACCTACATTTAAAAAGTTGGGTATGGTTACCGATGCAGTTTGGTTTGATTATGATACTAATGGCTTTGTCGATTTAATGATTGTAGGGGATTGGATGCCGATCACTATTTTTAGCAACGATGGAAAACAGTTAACGAAAGTGAATGGAGTTCATGGATTGGAAAAATCGGAAGGTTGGTGGAATACTTTAGAGGTGGCTGATCTAGATAATGATGGAGACATGGATTTTGTATTAGGCAATCTCGGACTGAACTCAAAATTTAAACCATCCTTAGAGAAGCCCATTTCACTTTATGTAAATGATTTTGATCAGAACGGTTCCATCGAACCCATTTATTCCTTTGTTGGTAATGATGGTAAAGAATACCCAATGGCTTTGCGACAAGATATGGTTAAGCAAATGATTTCGATGAAGAAGCAATTTGTTTTTTATAGAGATTATGCAAGTAAAACGATGACAGAAATGTTTGATTTAAAATTATTGGAACAATCAACCGTGTTAAAATTTCACGAGCCGAATTCAGTTGTTCTGATAAATAATGGCAAAGGTGATTTTCAGCGCAAGGCATTACCAATCCTTGCTCAAGTATCGCCAGTCTTTGGAATTAAGATACTGGATATTACCAATGACCACATCCCTGATATAATAATAGGAGGTAATCTGTATGCAGTAAAGCCAGAAGTTGGCCGTTATGATGCACTTCTAGGCATGGTGTTAAAAGGTGATAAACAAGGTGGTTTTAGTCCGTTAAATTTCGAAGAGTCAGGCTTGCGATTAAAAGGCGAGGTGCGGTATATCGAGATTTTAAATTCTAAGGAAAAGAAGATGCTAGCCTTTGTAAGAAATAATGATACCATTAAGTTTTATTCGATTGAGCAAGTCGATAATGATTAAAATCATTTGTTAAATTGCCGGGGTTGATAATTTTGAATTACAAACAGATGAAGAATTTTAGTATTGCGTGGTTTATAATTGCTGCATTTTTTATTTCGTGTTCAAATGGTGACAGTGTTAATTGGAGAATAAAGGCAGAGAATCCTGAGTTCCTTCATCGTTCGGTAAAGCACGTAACTGACGTAATTGTACATGATATATTTTCACCGCCAGTTGCTTCACGCATTTATACTTACATGAGTGTTGCTGCATACGAAGCTGCGATTCAACAAGATAAAGAGTACGTAAGCTTAGCCAGCCAATTGCACGGACTCAAAGCCACTCCAAAGCCTGACTCTACATTGGAATATTGTTTCGCCCTGGCTTCTGTTCAGGCAACTTTAAAAGTGGGTAAGACTTTGGTTTTCTCTGATGACCTTATGGATGGGTTCTATGAAAAAATAATGAAAGAGTATAAAGACACTGGTATGCCTGACGATGTTTATGAGCGATCTGTCGCATATGGAATCCAAGTCGCGGATTCTGTAATAAAATGGTCGGGCAAGGATAACTATAAACAAAGTCGTTCTTTTCCGAAATATTCCATTGAAGATGATCCTGCTACCTGGAAGCCTACACCTCCTGCCTACATAGATGCCGTGGAGCCCCACTGGAATAAAATTCGCATGTTTGTTTTAGACTCTGCCCAACAGTTTAGACCTCAACCGCCTACTACATTTTCAACGGATAAGAAAAGCCAGTTTTATAAAGAAGCTTTGCAAGTTCACGATATGGGTGTAAACTTAACAGAAGAGCAAAGAGAAATGGCTGCCTTTTGGGATTGCAATCCTTTTGTAATGAATGTACGGGGCCACGTTATGTTTGCAACCAAGAAAATTTCTCCCGGTGGACATTGGATGAACATTACACACGTGGCGTGTGCAAAAACGAATGCTGATTTTGTTCAATCTGCTGAAGCCTATGCCCGTGTTGCCATGTCGATTGTCGATGGATTTATTTCCTGTTGGGATGAGAAATACAGAAGTAGATTGATCAGACCCGAATCCTACATCAATCAATACATCGATGAAGATTGGGTACCCATGTTGCAAACACCTCCGTTCCCAGAATATACAAGTGGACACAGTGTAATATCGGGTTCCGCAGCAACAGCATTGACTAAATTGTTTGGCGATAACTTTGCGTTTACCGATTCAACCGAGGTTGAATTTGGCATGACGGCCAGAAGTTTCAAATCGTTTCAAGAAGCCTGTAATGAAGCTGCCTTAAGTCGTATGTACGGTGGTATTCACTATCGCCCTGCATGTGATAATGGATTAGATCAAGGAAAAAAAATCGGGAGCTTTATTCGCGACAAAATAAAAACAAGGAAGACAGGGGGTTGAAGTTCAAAGTTTCGCATTCAAAGTTCAAAGTGATGTCGTTCGTCTAAAGTCTGGTGTTTAATATCGAATTGTGGTTTATTTATTTCGGTGGTGTGCTCTGTTTTGTTATTGACAGAATGTATCCTAAAGCATTGCGTTATCCGTTTGGAAAACATCTCCTTCCGCTCATCTAGATTTATATAAAAAGACTGTGAGCTGAACAGGTCTGATAAACGGCTGGTACAACATCGTCACATTTTAAGTGGGAAATCTTAAACTTTAAACTTTGAATCCGAATCTTGAACCCGAAACTGTAAACTCCAAACTTTAAAACCAAAACACATGTCACCTTACTTTGCAGAATTTATAGGCACAACAATACTTATTCTATTAGGCGAAGGCGTTGTTGCTGGAATAGTTTTAAAAGATACCAAGTCACACAATGCTGGATGGCTTACCATATGTATCACATGGGGACTTGCAGTTACCTTTTCGATTTATGCTGTTGGCCGATTCAGCGGAGCGCATCTCAATCCTGCTGTAACGATAGGGCTTGCGGTTAGTGGAAGTTTTCCATGGAATCAAGTTGCAGGATATTGCATCGCGCAATTAGCCGGTGCATTTGTGGGTGCTATCTTGATGTGGATACAATATTATTCACACTGGGCAAGAACGAGTGATGCTTCCGCAAAACTTGCTGCGTTCTGTACAGCTCCTGCGGTACGTTCACCTTTCATAAACCTGATCAGTGAAGTAATCGCCACAACAGTCTTGATTTTAGGTTTGTTATTTATAGGCGCCAATAAATTTGCAGATGGATTAAATCCGCTCATCATTGGAGCGCTCATTACCGTGATCGGTTTAAGTTTGGGTGGCACAACCGGTTTTGCCATTAATCCTGCTCGTGATTTAGCTCCTCGCATCGCACATTTTATTTTGCCGATTCCGGGCAAGCGCGATTCAGATTGGTCCTACGCATGGGTGCCGGTCGTTGGCCCATTTCTCGGAGCTTTTCTCGGAGCCTTTCTTTATAAAATACTGTTCATCTAAACGTTACTCAATACTCAATACTTTTGACGCATGACTGCTACAAATATGAAATACATTATTGCACTCGATCAAGGTACTACTAGCTCTCGCGCTGTTCTCTTCGATGAGCAGGGCGAAATTAAAGGAATAACACAACAAGAATTTACGCAGATCTTTCCGCAATCTGGGTGGGTTGAACATGATGCAAAAGAAATTCTGAATACGCAGATGTCAATGTTAAATCGGTTGATTCAGGAAAATAAAGTGGAGTCTTCATCCATCAAAGCCATCGGTATTACCAATCAACGCGAGACAACCGTGGTGTGGGATAAAAAAACCGGTGAACCAATTTACAACGCCATTGTGTGGCAAGACAAACGCACGGCATCCATCTGTGAAGATTTAAAAAAGAAAGGACTCGAATCGTATGTGCGTGAACATACCGGTCTTGTAATCGACTCTTATTTTTCAGCAACAAAAATAAAATGGATTTTAGATAATGTATCAGATGCAAAGCAACGGGCATCAAAAGGTGAATTAGCATTTGGTACAATTGATAGTTGGCTGATTTGGAACATGACGGGAGGTAAAGTGCATGCAACAGATTACACAAATGCATCGCGCACCATGCTCTTCGATATAAAAGATCTTAAGTGGGATGCAAAACTTTTGAATGAACTTGGAATTCCTGAATCGATGTTGCCGGAGGTAAAACCTTCCGCGCATCATTTTGGAAATTGGAAATTGAACAATACAGAAATACCCATAGCAGGAGTCGCGGGCGATCAACAAGCAGCGCTCTTCGGCCAAGCTTGCTTCGAACCCGGCATGGCAAAAAATACCTATGGCACTGGATGTTTTATGCTGATGAACACTGGATCAAAAATTCAACAATCAAAAAATGGATTGATTACAACCATTGCCTGGGGACTTGATGGAAAAGTAGAATATGCATTGGAAGGTAGCGTGTTCATTGCTGGCGCTGCGGTACAATGGCTTCGCGATAGTTTGCATTTAATTGATCAATCAAAAGACTCAGAATACTTTGCAGCCAAAGCGTTGGGTTCAAATGATGTGTATGTTGTTCCTGCGTTCGCAGGATTAGGCGCACCCTATTGGGATATGTATGCGCGTAGAGCAATTTTTGGATTGACACGTGATACCGGAAAAGATCACATCATAAAAGCTACTTTGGAGTCTTTGGCCTATCAAACAAAAGATATTTTGAATGCCATGCAGGAAGATGCCGGTGTAAAATTGTTAAGCCTTAAAGTAGATGGTGGGGCATGCGCGAATAATATTCTCATGCAGTTTCAGGCGGATATTCTCGGTGCTGAAGTTGAGCGACCAGAAGTAATTGAATCAACCGCTCAGGGTGCAGCCTACCTTGCGGGAATTCAAATTGGACTCTGGAAGAAAGAAGACATTGTAAAGAATAGAAAAATCCAAAAACGATTTGCTCCTCAAATGGATGAAGCAACACGAAGTAAATTATACAAAGGCTGGATGAAAGCTGTCGAGCGAACGAAGGGGTGGGTTGATTAGTTGATTTGATAATTTGAAGATGTGTTGATGGAGTGGAATTTAATATAAGAGCATGGCAAGAACAATGGTCTGCAAATTAAGTAGATACAGTCATCCCTCTCTGAAGGAGAGGGACCGAGGGTGAGGCCTAACAGACCAACCCCGTGGTTTGTGTCCTCACAGACCACAACCTTATTTCGATCTGTGAGGAAATAGACCGAGGGATCTAATAAGAAGAATCATCTCTCTGAAGGCGAGGAACCGGGGGTGAGGTACTAAAAAATAACATGAAGGATTTTTCTTTTCATAATCGAAACAAAATAACGGAGGAGTTGATCACAACTCAATTCGATCTCATCATTATTGGAGGAGGTATAACCGGTGCAGGCATTGCACTGGATGCTGCTTCGCGTGGTTTGAAAACAGCGTTAGTTGAAAAAAATGATTTTGCATTCGGCACAAGCAGTCGTTCAACAAAACTAATTCATGGCGGACTTCGATACCTCAAACAATTTGAATTTGGTTTGGTAAAAGAAGTAGGTAGCGAGCGCGCCATTCTTCACAAACTTGCTCCTCATCTTGTAGTGCCTGAAAAAATGTTACTGCCACTTTACGAAAAGAAAGGGCTTGGATATTGGCTCACTTCTATTGGTTTGAAGGTGTACGATTTGTTAGCCGGTGTTAAGAAAGACGATCAAAGAAGAATGCTTACAAAACTGCAGACTTTAAAATATGAGCCCCTGCTTCAACATGATATAAATGGAGGAGCCATATACGCTGAGTACCGAACTGACGATGCACGACTCACCATTGAAATTATAAAAACTGCAGTAGCGCATGGGGCTGTAATTATTAGTTATGCTAAAGTAAAGGAGTTTGTATACTCAACTGATAAAATGATTTCAGGTGTTGAAATAGAAGATCAATTTTCAGGAAGAATATTTTCGATTAAAGGTAAAGTAGTAGTAAGTGCTGCTGGTCCTTGGGTAGACGAGTTGCGTGAACTGAATAAATCAAAACAAGGTAAACGACTTCATTTAACAAAGGGTGTACACATTGTTCTGCCACGTGAGAAACTTCCTGTTCAACAAGCTATTTATTTTGATGTAGACGATGGCCGAATGATTTTCGCCATTCCGCGCGGAAGAACAACGTATGTGGGTACCACCGATACCAATTATGATGACTCAAAGGATAAGGTAGTCACGAGTCATGATGACGCAAACTATTTATTGAATGCGGTGAACACCATGTTTCCATCTGTCACATTGAAGATGGATGATATTGAATCCAGTTGGGCGGGTCTGCGACCGTTAATTCACGAAGATGGTAAATCAGCTTCCGAATTATCGCGCAAGGATGAAATTTTCGAATCGGCAACGGGTCTAATTTCAATAGCAGGAGGTAAGCTTACAGGCTATCGTAAAATGGCGGAGCGTGTTGTCAATCACGTAGCAAAAAAATATTTCGAAGACCGCAGGTTGAAAGAATGCTTTACCGAAAAAATAAAATTTGATGCCTCTCAATTTGCCAGCTTCAAAGAAGTAAAGCAATATACAGCGAGAGTATTTCTGAAGTTAAAGCTCTCCGGATTTTCAGAACTGACGGCACGTTATCTTGTTGAAAATTTCGGATCGCAAACCGATTTGATATTAAAACGATATGATACGCGGTCGGCACATGAAAACCCTGAGTTATCACTATTAAAATCAGAACTGTGGTTTTCGGTTCAATATGAAATGGTGACAGGACTTCAGGATTTTTTTGTTCGAAGAAGTGGCCTGATTAATTTCGATATTCATCGTGTGATCAAGTGGAAACAAGAAATCGCCAGCGAGTGCAAATTACTCTTGAATTGGAGTGAAGATAAAATGAATGCAGAGCTCAATGAACTGGATGCGTTAATTCAGACTGTGCAGAACTTTAAACTTTAACTTGCAGCTTTAGATGTTAGACTTTAGACACAAGACTTTAGACTTAAGATTTTTGGTCTGCGCTTGGATGTAATATCATGCATTTTAAAAAATGTAAAATTTTAGGATACGGATAACTTTAGGGCGTCTCTAAAAACCTCTGCTTATCCTTCTCAACCGGAGAAGGGAAGGGATGAGGCGAATAAAAAAAAAGTTTTTAGAGATGCCCTTTAATGAGACGATCCGAAAATATTATGCGAACGGTCCGAGGCCCCCGGAGTTTCTTTTGAAGATGAATGAAAAAGTGCTTCATCAATTTGATTGTGTTACCGCTTCAGGACTCAAAGTACATTCAAAAACTAAATGGTTGGCGCGAAGCACAAAGAAGAAAAATGTCGCCCGATGGCTTTTTGAAAATCGCGAACCAGCAAGGGCGTGGTCATACCCCAACTCCCTTTTGATCGAATGCTTCTGATCAGCCAGGGTTTACATCGGGCATGCCTTGGATGGAATTAAATCCCAATTACACACCGATAATGTAGAACTTCAGGATGATGAACATGATTCGGTGTTGACTTTTTACCGTGCTATAATTGTTATTCGCAAAAGCGCACTCGGTATTTACTTATGGCACCCATCAACCTATTGAAACAGAACACGAAAAACTATTTGTGTTTACCAGTGAAAACGAAGAAGAAAAAATACTGGTTGCGCTTAATTTTTCTGAGGAGACTGTTAACTTACAGAATTATTTTATCGCAAAATTCAAGAAAAGTTAATCGGCAACACGCACCGCTAACCCATTAATGGATGATCTTGCGACCTTGGGAGGCGAGTGTTTATACATTATTTACGTAATTTTTATGACAAAAAAAGCAAAGGGTTTGATTGATGAGAATAGTCTTTGGGGCATCGACATGGGGGGTACAAAGATTGAAGGCGTGATATTAAAATCGGCAGAAGATCCACAAGTACTTTTTCGAGATCGAGTTCCAACAGAAACCGATCAGGGCTACGAACACATTTTGGATCAGTTGAAGAAAATGGTGGATATGATGATAAAGGAGGCAGGCTTCAAACCTCTTCAACTCGGTATGGGTACACCTGGAACTCTCGATCCAAAATTGGGTGTGATGAAAAACTGCAACTCAGTTGTAATGAATGGAAAGCCTATGAAAGGTGATCTTGAAAAGATGCTGGGTATAAAAGTAGAGATGGCCAATGATGCTGATTGCTTTGCTTTAGCAGAGGCACGCTTTGGGATAGTGAAGGACGAGTATCCAGATGCGCGTGTGGTATTTGGCGTAATTATGGGAACGGGCGTTGGTGGTGGATTGGTGATTGATGGACGCGCCATTGTTGGCTTGCAAGGAATTGCAGGAGAGTGGGGACATAATTTTCTAGATGAATCGGGCGGACCATGTTATTGTGGTAAATCAGGATGTGTTGAACAAGTAATTTCAGGTCCAGCACTTGAAGGATATTATTTTAAAGAAACAGGTAATCGGAAACCGCTTAAAGATATCGTTGCATTGGCCGAATCGAAAGTTGATCCAACCGCACAGAAGACAATGATTCGCCTTGTTGAATTTTTTGGTAAGGCACTCAGTGTTATAATAAACATCATCGATCCGGATGTGATTGTGATTGGAGGAGGAGTTGGTAACATTGACTTACTCTACGATCGCGGCTTAGACACAATTCGTAATTACGTTTTCAATAATCGTCTCGATACACCTATAGTACGACCATCGCTTGGCGACAGTGCCGGAGTATTCGGTGCAGCCTACCTTGTGAGTTAGCCGGTAGAACAACGAACAACTATCCACCAATAACTTAATTAGGTATGAAACGCATTGCAATCCTTGGCCCCATTCCCCGCGATCACATTGTTACACATCAAGGTGACTTGATTCAAAAATGGGGATGTGTTACGCATCCCGTTATTGCCTTGTCGGCAATGGCAGGAGATCGAATGGAAATCATTCCCGTATCGCATTTGCGCCAGGTTGATTTGGATAATGTGATGGAAGTGTTTCAAGGATACTCGGGTATCAACACCAAGTTCATTACCACAAAAAATGATCAGGGCGACATTATCAGTCTGAGATTTTTAGATATGAATAATCGTGTAGAGCGTCAAACGGGATTTATGGATCCCATCATGCCCGATGATGTAAAGAAATTACTCGACTGCAAAGTGTTTGTCTTCATTCCCATCAGTGATTATGAAATTTCATTGGAGACCTTGAAGTTTCTTAAGAAAAAAAGCAAAGGTATTGTGGTGTTCGATGCGCACGGTCCAACAACAGCCTGCCTGGTCAATGGAGAGCGTCAACGTAAGTTTTGGATTGATCGTGATCAGTGGCTTCCTTATATCGATGTGTTGAAAATGAATCTCGAAGAAGCACATGCCTCTTGGTTCAAGAAAGAATATGAGAGCGTAGATTTTTCACAAACACCGGATGTAGATCGTGATATGCTTCGAACCTTTGCAGTACATTGTCTATCAAAAGGTGTGAAGTGTGTTTACATCACAGTCGATTCGCGTGGTTGTTTGGTGTACTACAATGAGCGTGGAAAGTTAAGAGAAGAAATGGTTGAAGCCGTAAAGGTTGATAATGTAATAGATACAACCGGATGTGGTGATTCGTTTGCCGGTGGTGTTGGTTTCGGCTTACTACAAAAACCAAGAGATTATATAGGAGCAGCGCGCTATGGCAATGCCCTCGGAGCGTTGCGAACGCAAGGAAAAACGTTCGCAGTATTTAAATCGCTCGATGAAACCAATAAAATCATTAAGGGAACTTATTTTTGACGGCAATTTTATAACTAGACATAAGACACCAGACATAAAACACTGAACACTAAATTTTAGACGAACGCCTTTACTCAATCTCTAACGTCTAACTACTAAAGTCTAACTACTAAATTCTAACTACTAACTACTTTCAAACTTGATTAAAGCCTGCATATTTGATTTAGATGGTGTGATCGTTGATACTGCACATTATCATTATTTGGCCTGGAGAAGACTAGCGAACGAATTAGGATTTGATCTCTCATTAACTGACAATGAGAAGTTAAAAGGAGTAAGCAGAATGCACTCGCTGGAAATTATTTTGAACCTGGGTGGTGTTTCGTTGAGCGATCATGATAAAGAAGTATTGGCTAATAAAAAGAACGGTTGGTTTGTTGAGTATTTAGAACGTATGGCTCCTGATGAAATTTTTCCGGGCGTTCAATTTTTGCTCAGTGACCTGAGAAGAAGAGGAATTAAAGTGGCATTGGCATCCAGTAGTAAGAATGCAAAGATGGTTGTTCAACTGCTTCACATTCAAAACGAGTTTGACGTTATTGTAGACGGAACAATGACAGTCAATTCAAAACCAGATCCCGAAATATTTTTATTGGCAGCAAAAAGACTGGGGCTGGATCCTAAAGATTGTCTTGTCTTTGAAGACGCTGAAGCCGGAGTGGAAGCAGCACTCGCAGCAGGCATGCGTTGTATTGGTATTGGTTCACCCGAACAACTTGGCAAAGCGAATAAAGTTATCCCAACAACCGCTGCCTTCCAACCGGAGGAACTCGCAACATTATAAGACGATTAATATTTAACCATTAACTGATAACGATTTCATGAAAGCGTATCTCAAACATCACGAATGGCAGATTATAGAAGAAGGTCTTGATCCTCATTTTAATAAAATTTCAGAAAGTGTTTTTAGCATCGGCAACGGTCGGATGGGGCAACGTGCGAACTTCGAAGAAGAATATTCTGGCGAAACACTTCGCGGAAGTTATGTAGCCGGTGTTTATTATCCGGATAAAACTCGTGTGGGCTGGTGGAAGAATGGCTACCCTGAATATTTCGCAAAAGTATTGAATGCACCAAACTGGATTGGTATTCACATCAGCATTGAAAATCAAAAACTCGATTTAGCGAAATGTAAAGTCGAAAATTTCAAACGCATACTCGATATGAAACTCGGACTTCTGTCTCGAAGTTTCACAGCCACTTTTCCAGATGGCAAGAAAGTGAGCGTTGAATCAAAACGTTTTTGCAGCATGGCGCATGGTGAGATCGGAGCAATTCGATATGCCATCACGCCATTAAACTTTTCTGCTAAAGCCATGCTCTCAATTTATGTTGATGCTGACGTAGTGAACAAAGATTCAAACTACGATGAGAAATTCTGGGAAGAAGTATATAAGGATGCATCAGAGGGACGAGCCATTGTAACGGCACAAACCAAGAAAACAAACTTTCACGTAACTACAGGAATGCGGTATGTGATTGAATCGGATGGAAAGAAGGCAGCATTCGATCGGATCAATAATGAGCTTCGTGAAAAGTTTGCAGGCAATGTAATCCAACTCGATCTTCATGAAGGTAAGACATTGGAGATTTACAAATATGCAGCAGTGCTTTCTTCTGAGAATCATGCAAAAGATAAATTAGTTTCTGCGTGCAATGCCGTATTAGATGAAGCGGTCGCAACAGGCTTTGATGGTCTATTGAAAGAACACATTAAAGTCTGGGCACATAAATGGGAAGAATGCGACATTACCATAGAAGGTGATATCGCAGCTCAGCAAGGTATTCGATTCAATATTTTCCAGCTCACACAAACCTACACCGGTGAGGATGAACGATTGAACATTGGGCCCAAGGGATTTACTGGAGAAAAATATGGCGGAAGTACCTATTGGGATACAGAAGCGTACTGCCTCCCATTTTATTTAGGAACATCTGAGCCAAAGGTAGCGCGTAATTTATTGGTGTATCGCTACAAGCATTTGCAAAAGGCAATTGAAAATGCACAGAAGCTAGGCTTCACAGACGGTGCAGCGTTTTATCCATTCGTAACTATGAATGGTGAAGAGTGTCACAACGAATGGGAAATTACATTTGAAGAAATTCACCGCACCAGTGCAATGGCGTATGCGATGCGCGATTACATTGACTACACTGGAGATCATGCTTACTGGAGTGAGTTCGGATTGGAAGTACTAATCGGCATTGCACGTTTCTGGGCGCAACGGGTCAACTGGTCGACCGATAAAAATAAGTTTGTGATTCTCGGTGTAACTGGTCCAAACGAATACGAGAACAACGTAAACAATAATTGGTACACCAATTACCTTGGTGCTTGGACTTTGCGTTTTACACAACAAGCAATCGACTATGTAAAAAAGAATGATGCAAAACGATTTGGTGAGATTGTAATGAAAACCAATTTCAAAGAAAACGAAGAGACAGCCAAATGGAATGACATCGCAGACAAGATGTATTATCCACACGATCCAAAGCGTGATGTTATTTTGCAACAAGATGGATTTCTCGACAAAGAGCTTCTTCGTGTTATAGATTTGAAACCGACTGATCGTCCGATCAATCAGAAGTGGTCGTGGGATAGAATACTGCGTTCATGTTTCATCAAACAAGCAGATGTACTTCAAGGTATTTATTTGTTTGAAGATGACTTCGACATTGAAACCGTTCGAAAGAATTTTGATTTCTACGAACCGATGACGGTGCACGAATCATCATTATCACCATGTGTTCATGTTATCCTTGCTTCTAAATTGGGATACAAAGAACAGGCTTACGAATTTTATCTGCGCACCGCTCGTCTTGATCTGGATGATTATAACAACGATACAGAAGATGGTTGCCACATTACTTCGATGGCAGGTACATGGATGAGTGTGGTGAAGGGTTTTGGGGGAATGAAAGTAAAAGATGGCAAACTACATTTCAACCCGTACTTACCGGATCAATGGAAATCCTATTCGTTCCGATTGGAATTTCGCGGACGGGTTATCAAGATAACAGTAAATCTGGAAGGTGTGCTAACCAAACTGGAATCTGGTGAGGCATTAGAAATTGAATTGAAAGGAAAGACGGTTAGGTTGGGATAACGAATTATAGCTAACAAAACCGAAGCGCAATCCTCGTTTTTTGCACAGCAGAAAAGTGTAAATTTGTATTATGAAAAATAGTGGGGACATTCTACAAAGAATAAAAGGAATTGTTCTGCAGCATGATTCCTCAGCCAAGATTTACCTCTATGGATCACGAGCAAGAGGAACGATGAAGACTGATTCGGACTGGGATATTCTGATACTTTTGGACAAGGATCATATAACACATGATATTGAAAGAAAAGTTGCATACCCTTTGTATGATTTAGAGTTTGAGATCGGGGAGGTAATCAGTCCGATGGTGTATTCAGAAAAAGAATGGAATTCAAAGCACAGTATCACTCCATTTTACTCGAAAGTAATGCGAGAGGCAAAGCTTTTATGAGTGATTATAAGCCGGAAGACTATGTAAAGTACAGAATGCGAAAAGCAACCGAAACGATTGCAGAGACAACCATCTTAATCGAGAATAAATATTGGAATACGGCAATCAACAGAATGTATTACGCGTGTTTCTATGCCGTTGGAGCGTTATTGATTAAGCATGGTGTAGAGACCGCAAGTCATTCTGGCACCAGACAAAAATTCGGACAACTGTTTATCCTAACTGGAAAAATTTCAAAAGATTTAGGCAAGCATTATTCTGAGCTGTTTGAGAAAAGGCAAAAAGGAGACTATAACGATTTTTTTGACTTTGATAAAGAGACAGTTCTCATGCTTTATAAACCGTCTCAAGATTTTATTAAGACGATTGAAAAATTAATTGAAAGTGGTTAGTCATAAAAAACACACATTACTATGATAAACAAATCCATCTTTAAAATACTAGCGAAGATTAATAAAGTTATTCTTCCCCGGTATAGCCAGCGTGATATCAACAGACTTTCTAAGATGGATAAAGCTTTGGTAGCATATCGATATTGGGTTACACTTCATTCATTAGAGTAAACGGTAACCCACCTAGAGTTGAAAAGTTAGATCGCCTTTGCCATTCGAAATGGAAACAGCAGAATGGTACTGATCAGTTTGAAGACCAAGCCGATGGTAAGTCCTAGAATACTAAACGGAAGTAGGATTAGCCAAACCAAGGGAAATAGAAAAATCATAACAAGTGCAAGTGGCCAACAAAGCGCAAATAATATACACCAAAGTATAAGAGCAATTAGTGTCTTCATATCAAAGTAGTTTCATTACTTCTTGCAAACCATCGACCACTTTTATAAACCGTTAAATTTTAGTGCATTTAAAGATTAAGACTCCGCCACTATCCGAATCTGTACACTGCACTGTACGGAAAGCAATTCAATCAACAGATCAACTCATAAGAGCATCAACGAATTATTCACCGGTTGGAAAAGAAGTTTTACTTCCCTCATAATATTTCTCAATTCTCAAGGCAACGTTTTGACGAATGTTCATATAGAAAAAATTCATATCGGCTTGGTGCCAGTTTTTATTGCGTAACAGAAACCGCCCTTTAACATAGGGTTTGTTCGTCCATAAAATACCTTGATGAATTTGTGCGTCCGCCAATTGTGGCGCGAAGGTAAAATGAAGACCTACACCACCTTGATTTAATTCTTTCGAAGCAAACGTCTCGCTCGAATTCCAGAGTAGTGGATTTGTACACAGCGCTCCTTTAAAATATGTGTTGTAATTGTTTGGAATGTAATTTCTACTGAATGTATTCCACGAAGCCCATACACCCACCTCTTCCGGTTTTTCAGTAGAGTGAATAGTTGTAAACGCATTCGGAGAAATCGGTCTTCCGATTAAGTAAGCGGCCACCAGTTTATTTTGTAAAGGCTTGCCATCAATGTATTCTTTAAGCAATCGCTCGGCATGATACGTTCCCTGACTGTGTGACGCAATCACAAAAGGACGACCTTCATTAAAATGACTAAGGTAATATTCAAAGGCCGCTTTTACATCTTCATAGGCAAGATCGAGTGCATTTGTTCCGTCTGATTTATTGGGGGTATAAAACGAATAGAGATGTGCTTGCCGGTAATAGGGTACATAAATTTTACACGAGCCATTAAAAATACTAGCTTGATTCAGAATGGTAGTGCGTTGAATTTTTTCATTCAGCGCAATATCCTTTACATCAGCATTCCACTGATATTGATTGGTAGCTTCTTGAGTAAAGAGAGTAGGATAAATAAAAAACACATCTGCTTTTGCAGTCGCCTGCATTTCTTTTAGGTTCGAGTGCTTCGGAATACTGTCAGCAGCATCGGCTTTGGTAGGTAAAGAAGCCCAGTTGTTCATATCGCTGTAATCGGGTTTTGATGGAGCAACAACAGCGCTGAAATTTTGCTTGATCGTGTAAACATTGTGATGACAAGCACTCATGGCCAGCATCATGAGAATGAAGATAAAAAATCTTGACATAATGCAAAGTTGAGAAATATTTTGACTACATATTTTAAAAGTCATACATTTCATTTTATGAATAAGTTCGTTTTATTTTTCTTGATCATCTCGCAAGTAACTTTCGCGCAAGAGTTGAAACTCACCATCCAGGAGTTAAACGTCAAAACTTCTATTCGAGGTATGTCCGTGGTGGACGATCAGGTGGCGTGGATCAGCGGAAGCAGTGGATATGTAGGCAAGACTACCAATGGTGGAGTCGATTGGGTACTGAAACAGATTAAAGGTTTTGAGAAATTAGAATTTCGTTCGCTCTATGCTTTTAGTGCTACTTTAGCTATCGTGGCAAACTCGGGATCACCAGCTAATATTTTAATTACGAACGATGGAGGAGCGAATTGGAAAACGGTTTACACAAATGAAAGTAAGGACGCCTTTTTTGATGGCATCGATTTTTGGAATGATACAGAAGGAATTATTTACGGTGATCCGATTCAGGGAAAAATGTTAATGCTTCGCACCAGCGATGGCGGACAACATTGGGAGGAAATGTCAGGAAGTCCGTTGCTGGAAGAAGGTGAAGCTTCCTTTGCAGCAAGCGGTACCGGCATTCGTTGTATGAAAAATAAAAAGGTAGTGATTGCTACCGGTGGAAAAGTTTCGCGCTTGTGGATGTCGAACGACAAAGGTTCTCATTGGAATCCGATTTCGGTGCCAATGATTCATGGCGAAAGCAGTGCCGGTATATTTTCAGTTGCATTTTGGGATGATGAAAAAGCCAGCATCGTAGGTGGCGATTATCTGAAAGACTCACTCTCCATCGATCATAATTTTTACACAGTCGATGGAGGTAAGCAATGGCTAAAACCAATTTCACCAACACGCGGCTATCGCGAATGCGTAGAATACATCACAGAAAAAACAATGATCTCTACAGGTCCTAGTGGTATTGATATTTCGCAGAATGGCGGAATCAATTGGAAGCCCTTGTCCGATGAAAAATCTTTTCATGTTGTGCGAAAAGCGCGGAAGGGTTCGTTGATATTGATGGCTGGCAATTCAAAAGTGAGTGTTCTGAAATAAACTTTGAATGCAGTTCTTGCAAAGACGTGAATGTTGAAAAACAAAGAACGCAATGGCAATACAAGATCAATCGTTAAGTAGAGTCTGTTAACACCCTGCGGCATTTCCTTTGCGCCTTCGCGTGAAATATTAAAAAATAAGCACGATACCTTATCTAATGAAAACCGAACATCACTCATTTCCATTTACGTTCAAGTCCAAATCAAAAGACTTTAATGTAAATTGAGTTTATGTTTCGGATTGCTTTGATCGTGCTGTTAGCATTGAGTGCCTGTATTGTCCATGCACAACAAAAGGATGAAATCCGGAAAAGTATTTTCTTTGGTGGAGGTAGTTATGAGATTGATACACTCCAGCAAGTTGAACTCTATCAATGGCTTGATTCTGTTCCGAATTTATTGGAGAAATATAATATTCAGTTGATCAGTCATACGGATCCAATCGGTGGCAAGGCTTTTAATGACTGGCTTTCTAAAATGAGAAGCGAAGCAGTTCAATACCTGCTCATCCAAAAAGAAATTCCAGAATACAAAATATCCATCAAAGACTGGGGTCTTGATAATGCTGTGTATAGAAATGATAGCTATAGAGGTATGAGCATGAACAGGAGGGTGGATGTCATTCTTTACCCAGTTGTATTTTAGGAAAATGTCAATCGTTGTTGGTTGTTGGTTGATCGAATTAGGGTATGTTGTTCATTGGTTTAAATCTGATGAAGGTTAAGAATTAAAGTTATAACCGATAAGTGCCCTCCCCAAACCCCACCTCCTCGACTAACGAACAACCAACAACGATCAACTCAGCTTCGCTCCCCCTCCATTTCCGGACACCCTTTTGCATAACCGGACGAACATACCTTGTTCTATTCGCCTTTACAGCGTCTAAACCTCAAAATTTCCCTTGGCATTATTGTTGGCAATCATGCCCGAAATACCCCTAACTATACATTTTACTACATTCAACACATGATTAAACTTACAGACATTGATAAGTACGTTGACTCGCGCTTTCAGCGCACGTTCATTTTAAAAGGGGTAAACCTTGAAATTAAACAAGGAGAGTTTGTAACAATTATGGGTCCCAGTGGTGCCGGTAAATCGTCCTTAATGAACATTATTGGTATGCTCGATGAGCCATCGGCAGGGGAATATTTCTTCTTCGATGAACCTGTTCACAAAATGCGTGAAAAGCAGAAATCAGAAATGCACAAGAACTATATCGGTTTCATTTTTCAGGCCTATCATTTAATTGATGAACTAACGGTTTATGAAAACATCGAAACACCACTTTTATACAAAGGTGTAAGTGGCGCACAACGCAAGAGCATGGTGGCCGAAATGCTGGATCGTTTTAACATGGTAGCCAAGAAGGATTTATTTCCAGAACAACTTAGTGGTGGTCAACAACAATTGGTAGGTATTGCGCGCGCTATTGTTGGAGAACCGAAATTATTACTGGCGGATGAACCGACTGGAAATTTGCATTCCGATCAAGGCAAGCAAATCATGGAGATCTTTAAAAAGTTAAATGAAGAAGGGATCACCATCATCCAAGTAACACACTCGGAAGAGAATGCAAAATACGGAAAGCGTATTATACGGGTGGCCGATGGAGCCATTGCGGCTGATGAATTAGTAGTACATTAAAAATCGATATAGGGATATGAAGAGGATAATTATCGGAGTGTGGGTGATTAGTTGTAGTGTAACGTTGTCAACTTTTGCACAGACAACAGCAACACAAACTACAAACAAGATTCTGACATTCGAAGAGGCTGTAAAGATTGCGATGGATAACAGCGTGTTGCTCAATCAGCAAAAAAATAATTTAGAGTTAAGCCAGATGCAGAAGACTTCCAGCATCGCGAGCATCGGTCCTAATGTTCAACTTAACGGACAAGCGTATCAGGTAAACGGTAATTCGTTTAACAACCAAACGGGTAGACTTGTAAATGGTGTGCGGGATGCCGTAACCGGATCCATCAGCGCCAACATGAATGTGTTTAGTGGTTTCTACAGGATCAATAGCATCAGACAATATTCCAATCAGCTGGATGCGCAGGCGTATTTTGTGAATCGTACTTCACAAGATGTTATCAACGTGGTGTCGACACAGTATTTGAATGTGATGTTGGATGTGGAGTTATTGAAGATCGCAAAGGAAAATTTTGAAGCCTTAGATAAACAACTTGAACAGGTAAAACAAAAGGTAGAACTCGGTGCACTTTCGCAGGTCGATGAATATAATCAGGACGCGCTGACAAAGGGAGGCGAACTAAGAATGATTCAAGCCGAGATCAATTTAAATAACGATAAAGCCTTGTTGACTCAAACGCTTTTGATTGATCCGTTTGAGTTGTTTGATGTGGAGAAACCCAATTGGGATGTGAACCTGATTGGCGCTGAGAAATTAGACATGATGGAGTTAACATCAAGAGCAAAACAATTTCGGGGTGATTATTTACGGGCAGTAAAAACAGAAGACGCTTCAAAATACGCAACGAAAGCTGCCGGAGCGCTGATGATGCCATCGTTAATCGCATTTGCAAACTATGGATCTGCTTATAACTTTCAACATGGCGTTCCCGATTCCGTTCAGTTTACAAGAAACATCATTAAAGCGGAGCCCTCTGAGGCGTCCGGTTATGCTCTTTCTCAGGAAACATTGCCTGGCATGTTCAGTAACCCAGAAACACCTCGGGTATTTTCTGATCAGTTCAGAAAAGACAACGTGTATAAAAGCTATGGATTACAATTGACAATACCACTTTTTAATGGTCTGCAAAATCGTGCTACCTATGTTCAGCAAAAAGTTCAGTACCGAAATAATCAATTGATGAGAAAGAATCTCGAATATCAAATCAATAACGATGTATTGCGTGCGATCCGAAATTATGAAGGCACAAAGAGAGCATTCACGATAACCGTAGATCAATTAAAGGCTGCCGATGCTGCCTTTGAGTTTGAAACCGAGCGGTATAATCTTGGCATTACCAGCTTTACAGATTATGCCAACGCTAATCGGGTTTTAGTTCAAGCACAAACCGACAAGGCGCAGGCGGAGTTCCGTTTAGTATTCCAGAAAATCCTGTTAGAATATGCAGTAGGTACCCTTAAACCGGAAGACATTTCAGCGTCTCAGACTTCCCGGTAAACTGCGCTAAATTTTAAGAAATCTGATTATCTTTGCGGCCCGTTCATTTAGAATGGGCCTTTTTGATTATTTCAAAGGGATCTAAAACAAATTTGTAGCAGCAAGCCCGGTTGTTACATGTAAACAGGGCGATTTTAGTTTATGGCAAAAGCACAAAAGCCTGCAGAAAAAACCAAAAGATCTGACGATGCAGAAGATCCTTCAGCACCGGTAAAAAAGGCAAAAACAAATGTTGAGATTGATATCGATGAGGAGGATCCTTTAGCCGAGATCAAGTCTGCACAAAAAGAAGAAATCACCTCAGAAGCGATTCCAGTTTCTGAATTGAAAAAAGCAAAGTATGCTCAGCAAATCGCTGGCGAATTTGATTTTGAAGCATTCGCAAGCAAAGGCTTTGGCGAAGGATATTCAAAAGAGAAGAAGGCGGAATTAAACCAATTGTATTCGGGTACAGTAGCCACTGTTAACACAGGCGAAGTAGTATCTGGAACTGTAGTTGGAATTAACAGCCGTGATGTAATCTTGAATATTGGATTTAAGTCAGACGGACTTGTGCCGTTGGCTGAATTCAAAGACATGGTCAATCTTAAGATTGGTGATATCGTTGATTTATTCATTGAAGAGCGTGAAGATTCAATGGGTCAGCTTTCATTAAGCCGCAGAAAAGCGAAGTTGGTGAAGGGCTGGGAATATGTACAAACTGCATTGGATAAAGATACCATCATTGAAGGTTTTGTGAAACGCAGAACGAAGGGTGGACTTATCGTGGATGTATTTGGAATCGAAGCATTCTTACCAGGATCACAAATTGATGTGAAGCCAATCCGCGATTTCGATATTTATGTTAACAAGTCGATTGAAGTGAAGGTTGTGAAAATCAACTACACCAACGACAACGTAGTGGTATCGCATAAAGTGTTGATCGAGAAAGATCTTGAGCAACAGAAAACTGCCATCTTATCGAACCTTGAGAAAGGTCAGGTATTGGAAGGTGTGATCAAGAACATGACCAACTTCGGTGTATTCATCGACTTGGGTGGTGTAGACGGATTATTGCATATCACGGATATTAGCTGGGGTCGTATCAACCATCCGGAAGAAGTTCTCAAGCTTGACCAAACGGTTAAGGTTGTTGTTCTTGATTTCGATGGTGAGAAGAAGAGAATATCATTGGGTATGAAACAACTTACTCCTCACCCTTGGGATGCGCTTGCCGCGGAGTTGGCAATCGGTTCTAAAGTGAAAGGTAAGATTGTAAACGTAGCAGACTACGGAGCATTCTTAGAACTTCAATCTGGTGTTGAAGGATTGATCCACGTAAGTGAAATGAGCTGGTCTCAACATTTACGCAATCCACAAGACTTCATGAAAGTAGGAGATGAAGTAGGTGCAGTAGTATTGACATTAGATCGTGACGAACGTAAGATGTCATTGGGTATTAAACAACTTACTGAAGATCCTTGGACAAGACAAGATGTTCTTTCGAAGTACGCTGTTGGTACAAAACATAAGGGCATCGTTCGTAACCTTACTAACTTCGGTTTATTCATCGAGTTAGAAGAAGGTATCGATGGTTTAGTTCACGTATCCGATCTAAGCTGGACGAAGAAAATCAAACACCCATCTGAGTTTGTGAAAGTAGGTGATTCAATGGACGTACAAGTTCTTGAATTAGATGCATCGAACCGCAGATTGGCGTTGAGCCATAAGCATACTGAAGAAAATCCTTGGGATACTTTCGAAACGATCTTTACTATTGGTTCAGTACACAAGTGTACTGTCATCAACAAGAATGATAAGGGGGCAGTGCTCGAACTTCCATATGGTATTGAAGGCTTCTGCGCAGCTAAGAATTTAGCACGCGAAGACAATGCTAAAATTGAAGTTGGTGAATCATTGGATTTCAAAGTTCTTGAGTTCTCGAAAGACGACAGACGCGTAGTGTTATCACACAAAGCAATCTGGTCAGCTGACGAAGAGAAACCAGCAGCTGCTTCAACTGCAGCGGGGGCGGCTAAGAAGAAAGCGCCTGTAAAAGGAAATGCTATTCAAAGCAACAATCAACAGAACGAGCGCTCTACATTAGGAGATCTTGAAGCGCTTAGTGCATTGAAAGACAGAATGACTGGTGGAGAACCAAAAGCTGAATAAGCTTTTATAGAATAGAAAGAAAGGTGATGCCGGCACACGTGCATCACCTTTTCTTTTTTTAATCGCGTTGCAATCCACTCAGTTTTTAATAATTTTGCCGCAGTTCTTTTCACACAAGAGAGCACACACTTAACCCACACTCACACCCATTAACAATTAGCAGATTGCTAATTGACAATTAAATGGTCTCGTGGCCGAGTGGCTAGGCAGAGCTCTGCAAAAGCTCCTACAGCGGTTCGAATCCGCTCGAGACCTCTTAAAACCTTGAATACGCTCTGTATTCAAGGTTTTTTTATTTAGCAGTGTCACAATCAGTGTCACAAAATTCTTAAAAAAATATTTTTGTAGACATAAAAAAAGGAGCCTTCGTCATTAGAACAGCTCCTTTTTTCTTCAATGCTCGACCATATTATTGCCTCAATGAAGTGATAAATGTTTCAATAGTTTCTTTAGTATAGAGCACTCTTTTGCCTGCTCTTTTCGGAATCAATCTACCCTGTAGCTCGTATACTCTTAGAGTTGGCAATGTGATGCGAAGAGCGCTTGCAGCCTCTTTACGAGTATACATCTTCGGCTCAGCTTTGATGTTGGCGATATGCTGCTGGAGTGTCTTACTCACAGTTTCAATAATCACTGATTCAAGCTTGGCAATAATATCCTGGGGCAGATCAATTTTTAAATTGATGGAATTTTCCATGACTCTTTCTTTTTTAAAATCAACTTCACTTTTTCTTTTTCACATTGAAGAGCACTGGCCCTAAATTCTCGCTGATCTTTTCAAGAGAACGGCCTGCGACATAACCACCTACACCCAAATCCATTAACGTCCAGATGTGTTCATCAAGAATTGTGACAGGGAGATGGAAGTACGGAACAAGGACGTAGTTGTTGAAGACTATGAACATGCAAATGCACATTAACATAGGTCGCCAGTTTCTTTGCAACCAGCTTTCACCCTTTGTCTCTGATTCAATGATTTTTGATTTGTGTTCAAGGAGCTTGCTTTCATAGTCAATGCATGCACCCTCCATGTTCATAAGAAGTTCTTTGTACTTCAATTGAAGTCCAAGCTTCTCGTCTGACTTGTCAATTTTGTCGATGGCATTGCCAATGGAATCGACTGTCTCTTTTACTCCAGCTCCTAGAATTTTTGACAAAAATCCTCCTAGAGCTGGCAATTTACCAACTTCACTTGCCCCCATATTTGTATGTTTAATTGTTAGATGATTCTGATTTAATATTATTGACTATCGACTTAGATCAATCCGTCCGTTATCGTGTTAAGTTTTAACTTCTGTTTGCTTACTGGCTCTTGCCATTGAATGCCGAACTGCCGGAAGAAGTCGAGTGAACTTTTAGGAGCGTACCTATTTTTAGTTACGTTCACTACGCCTTTATGTACTTCACCTGCTATCTCAGCGATATGCTCCCAATCCTTTCCTCCTTTGAAATCTCCGGCCTTGGTGTGTTGAAGAATAAAAATGAATGCAGTATCCGGTTGTTCTTTCCGCATTTCTTTGTACTCA
>JBKJOF010000027.1:0-56888 GCA_046595655.1 Chryseolinea sp.
ATTGAAATACTCGATACTGAAATTAAAGAATTATTGATTCCGAAAGATCCGAATGATGATAAAGATGTAATGCTTGAAATCCGGGCCGGCACGGGTGGCGATGAGGCCGCTATTTTCGCAGGTGATCTCTGGCGTATGTACCAGCGCTATTGCGACCGTGTTGGTCTTAAAATGTCCATTCTTGATGTTACCGAGGGAACTGCTGGCGGCTACAAAGAAGTGATTTGCAGTGTAAGTGGCGAGAACGTTTATGGGCTTTTGAAATTCGAATCAGGCGTTCACCGCGTTCAACGTGTGCCTGAAACAGAACAGATGGGACGAGTGCATACCTCTGCCGCTTCTGTAGTGGTAATGCCCGAAGTAGATGACGTGTCTATCGTGATTAATCCTGCTGATCTTGAATACCAGACTTCTCGCTCGGGTGGTGCAGGAGGACAGAACGTAAACAAGGTGGAGACCAAAGTACAATTAACACATAAACCTTCGGGGATTGTGATTACGTGTCAGGTGGAAAGATCACAACACGGAAACCGCGAGCGTGCATTAAAAATGTTGCAGACTAAATTGTTTGAATTAGAATACACCAAGCAACAATCTGAAATTAGCGCGTCTAGAAAATCAATCGTTCGTACTGGAGATCGGTCTGAAAAAATAAGAACGTACAATTATCCGCAGAGCCGAGTTACCGATCATCGCATTGGTTATACACAGCATAATTTACCTGCAGTAATGAATGGCGAAATAGATGGCTTTATTGAACAACTGCGCATTGCTGACAGTGCCGAGCGCATGATGGAAACTTCACAGCTTTAACCAGAATAATTGAGATGCCTTTTCGTCTAGAAACCTGTTCTTGAATTGGCACGTTCACAATCTAAATTTTGTTACTTTTGAATAACATATAAATAACCATTATGAGTAAAGGATTAATTATCACATTAGTAATTATCGGAGTTATTGTAGTTTCTGTTTTTGGATTTATTTCTTGGGGAACGGGTGTATACGATAAATCTGTTGGCCTTCAAGAAGGAGTAAATGCCGAATTTGCAGATGTTCAAGCTACTTATCAACGAAGAGCAGATTTGATTCCTAGCCTTGTTGCTACTGTTAAGGGCGCAGCCGAAAATGAGAGGGGTATATTAACGGAAGTCACTCAGGCTCGTGCTGGAATTGTAAATGCTAAAACTCCGGAAGACTTAGAAATCATGGGTCGCAAAATAAACACTGCGATAAATCTAGCCTTTGAGGCTTATCCTCAAATTCGCTCGACTGAAAATTTTCAAGAACTACAATCGCAGTTAGAGGGTACAGAAAATAGAATTAATGTAGCGCGCCAGAGATATAATGGATCCATTTTACAATACAATTCTTATGTCCGTGGCTTCTTTAAGAAGATGGCATTAAACTGGTTTGGAGGAGGAGAAGACTTTAGTCCGAGAAAAGGGTTTCAAGCAGCTGAAGGTTCAGAGAATGCTCCAAAAGTTGATTTCGGAAAATAAAAGATAGTACTCTCTGCTTGCAATTAGAGAGGCCCTGCCGGAACCGGTGGGGTTTTTTTATGTAGTTACTACTTCAGTTTTATTTTACCGCGGAGGGCGCTGAGTTACGCAGAGGTAAATTCACGTTTGCTCGCTCCCTTTTCGAAACTCTGCGTCTCTGCTGTTTATTTACTCAACCATTTATTTACTAAGTCCACAAACTCTTGTGGCTTCTCTGCCTGAACCCAATGACCGGTTTCCATTGTCTCTAAAGTAGCGGCAGGGAAAACTTCAGCAATGCGTGTCCAGTCGTTGTCTTTTATATAGTTAGATCGCTTACCGCGAATGAAAAGTGTTGGGCCTTCGAACTTGCCCGCGTATTGT
Organism: Chryseolinea sp.; assembly: GCA_046595655.1. Taxonomy (GTDB): domain Bacteria; phylum Bacteroidota; class Bacteroidia; order Cytophagales; family Cyclobacteriaceae; genus Chryseolinea. Next base: position 1,863 of record JBKJOF010000027.1, read on the forward strand.
AAATCAACACCTACATTGCTTAGCTTCTCAGTAATCACTTTCAAATTAATCTTCCAGGAAAAACCACCTTCCGATTTTCGTTGCAAATTCTTCAGTAGGAACTGGCGCACATCTATTTCCTCTACATATTTTGAAAGTGCAGCATCAGCATCGTTGCGTGTTGTTAATGAAGCTAGATCAATAGCATTCAATCCTTCAACTATAGTGTAGTGCTCAAGATTGTACGCGCGTGGAGCAATGTCTACAACAATTAGCTTCTCCAGTTTATCGGGATGAGCCAACGCAAAATTCATGGCAGTCTTTCCACCCATGGAGTGACCTATTATCGCTGGCTGATCGATGCTATGATCTTCTATGAATTCTAAAAGATCGGCAGCCATACAGGTATAATCAAAGTCATCACTATGCGGTGAGAGTCCGTGATTGCGTTGATCAATGGTATACACTTTATAATGGGGTGCCAACAACTTGGCCTGAGTCAACCAATTGTCGCTTGAGCCAAACAAACCGTGAAGAATAATCAACGGTTGGCCTTCACCATATTCACGAAAGAATAATTTCATACAGCAAAAATAGAATTAAGAATTTAGAAGTCAGAATTAACTATACGCTCGGTATATTTGATGCTTTTAATTTCACATGGAACAAACAGAAGGAGTTTACACAATCCAGGGGTTGCCTGTTATTCAACTTGCACAACAATTTGGCACACCGCTTTATGTTTACAATAGCAACAAAATTGCAGCACAGATCAATACCTTAAAGCAAGCCTATGCAGGAGCTGATCTCAAAATAAAATATGCAGCGAAAGCATTAACTAATATTTCCATCTTAAAGTTTATTCGTAAACAAGGTATTGGCATTGAAGTCGTTTCTCCCCAAGAAGCACAACTTGCATTAAGAGCAGGGTTCACTTCATCTGAAATTTTATTCACGCCAAGTGGTGTTGAGTTTTCTGAAATTGAAGAAGCAGCCTCTTTAGGATTCTCTATCAATCTTGACAATCTTTCTGTGCTTCAAAAGTTCGGAGAAAAATACGGAAGCAATTATCCGTGTGGCATTCGCCTGAACCCAAATATTATGGCGGGAGGTAATATTAAAATCTCAACCGGCCACAGCAATTCTAAGTTTGGAATCTCAATTCTTCAGCTTGAACAGATTTTAGAAATTGTTGATCGATATAAAATTCAAATAAAGGGATTGCACATTCACACCGGCTCTGACATAAAAGAAACCGAAGCTTTTTTAAAAACGGCACAGGTGCTATTCGATACAGCCAAGCATTTTCCAAATCTCACGTTCATTGATTTTGGAAGCGGATATAAAGTAGCCTACAAAGAAGGCGATGTGGTAACAAATGTTTTAGAACTAGGAAAAAAATTAACCGAAGCCTTCACAACATTCTGTCAATCGTACGGTAGAAAGCTAGAGCTGTGGATCGAACCGGGGAAATTTATTGTGAGTGAATCAGGAACGTTTCTCACAAAGGTTAGCATCATAAAAGAAGCCCCCGCCATTACTTTCGTAACCGTGAACTCTGGACTGAATCATTTAATCAGACCGATGATGTATGATGCTTACCACCATATTGTGAATACCTCCAATGCAAGAGGAGACAAGAAAATATATACCGTTGTTGGTTACATCTGCGAGACCGATACCTTTGGTTCTGATCGTGAATTGAATGAAGTAAAAGAGGGGGACATACTCGCCTTTAAAAATGCAGGAGCTTACGGATTTTCTATGGCCTCTAATTACAATTCAAGATTCCGTCCAGCAGAGGTACTCGTAATAAATGGTGAAGCCAAGCTTATTCGCGAACGAGAAAATTTAGATGACATTTTGGGGAAACAGGTTGATGTCGTTCTTTAAGTAAAGGAGTTGACTTAGTAGGAGTTTTGTAACATTCGCGACAATCGGTTCAGATAGTTAAATCCATCTTTGTAGTTACATCGTATCTAAGCCATATGAAAAAACTACTTCTACTCTGCATTACGTCTTTCGTACTTGTGCAGGGCTTTACCCAGACGACTGATCAGCGGAAGACAAACTTCAATATAAAGAAGAACATCGCGCTTGAAGGGTATGATCCGGTAAGCTACTTCGATGGTAAAGCAACTGAAGGTAAGGAAGAACTAAAACTTTCGTACCAGGGAATTGTTTATCAATTCTCCACCCAGGCAAACCTGAACAAGTTTAAAGTTAAGCCCTCACTCTATGAACCTCAATATGGAGGATGGTGCGCGTATGCGATGGGAGAGAGTGGAGAAAAAGTGAAGGTCGATCCTGAAACGTTTAAAATACTCAACGACAAACTCTATCTGTTCTATAATTTTTGGGGAAGCAACACCTTGGAGGATTGGAATAAAAACGAGAAAAAACTCCTCGAGGCGGGCGATAAGAACTGGAAAAAGATTCTATAGTAAATCCGATTTCTAAAAACACGATTTTAATTTATCTTTGATATCAACCCTACTATGAATTTATCAAAAGCTTGCGCCAATACTCTTAGCCAGTTGGCTGACCTCGTAAATCAAATCGATGAATTCGACTTTGTAAAACCCTCAGCGGCATTGGGCAATTCTACTATCGGGCAACACCTTCGGCACACACTTGAATTCTTTATCTGTTTGGAAAATGGATTTGAAAGCGGCATCGTTAATTATGACAAACGCGCGCATGACAAATTAATTGAAAGCGATAAATTCATTGCACTTTCTACCATCAACCGGATTACAGATTTTATCAGCACACTAAACGAGAGACCACTTAAGCTCGAAGTAGGATATGATTTAAATACCGAAGATTGTGTTACCATTGACACCACAGCGCTGCGCGAACTGGTTTATAATATCGAACATGCTGTTCACCACATGGCGATCATGAAAATTGGTATTCGCGAGGTGGCAAGCTACGTTACACTGCCAAGTGATTTTGGAATAGCTGCGTCAACCGTTCGTCATAAAGAAAAGGAAGTCGCAACACACCATTAATTTTCCGAACGTTGCAGGGATGTTTAACTTCGAGAAAATCACCCGTATTAATTTTTATATTAAATTAACCAGTTGGGAATATTGGCCCTTCGGGATTGTGCAATTCCCATTGTTTATATATTTCGGATGGCTTTCTTTACGATCCAGAACCATTCTTTTCTTTTCTGCATCCAACCCAGGCATTACTATGGGAGGTATGTTCGGTGAATCGAAATATGAGGTTCTTAAAAAAATTCCAGCACATTACATTCCCAAAACCATTCTGGTTGAAGCGAACTCTTCGAAACAAAATGTATTGATTGCTCTTTCAGAAAATGGATTTCAATTACCAGTTATTTTCAAACCCGACTTAGGTGAGCGTGGTTTTATGGTAAAGAAAATAAAATCAGAAAGTGATATTGATCATTACCTCTCTAAACTTTCTCATTCATTTCTCATTCAGGAATTTCTCGATCTTCCATTAGAATTTGGAGTATTCTACACACGCTTCCCACAAGATGAGAATGGACAAGTAACATCTGTTGTGATGAAAGAGATGCTGCACGTAATTGGTGATGGCACTTCTGCTTTACGTGAACTGATTCTTAAAAAAGATCGAGCCAAGCTACAGTGGAATAATCTGAAGCTTACCTATAAACATCAGCTTGAAGACGTTCTTGAAAAAGGAAAGATGTTCGAGTTGGTTTCGATAGGCAATCATTGTTTAGGTACTATGTTTTTAGATGGTGGACATCTTATCAATCAGAGACTCTCAGAAACCTTTGATCACATCAGTAAACAAATTGACGGATTTTATTTTGGACGGTATGATTTGCGTTGCAAGAGTATTGATGCTTTATATGAGGGTAATATTAAAGTAATGGAGTTAAATGGGTGTGGTGCCGAGCCTGCTCATATTTATCAGCCGGGTTATTCACTGGTAAAAGCAATGCGTATTTTATTTACTCATTGGAGGAACATTTTTGTAATCGCTCGCGAGAATGTGCAGCGTGGAGCAACTTATACTTTAATAAAAGATGGCAAGGTGTATTACAAAAAATTCAAAATTTCAACACAGATAACAGAGTAGTAAATGGTGTATATCAAACTGTCGTTCCATGGGCGAAATCATTTTATCTGTCGACAAAAAACTTTTACTATCTTAACCCGATGGGTGCAATCACTGCTTTTCTTCTTGCTCTTTCTTTCAGCTTCGTTGGCACCATCCCTCCCGGCACTCTTAACCTAAGCATCATTCAATTAGGTCTTGATAAAAAAATAAAAACAGCATGGCGTTTTGGTATTGCTGCATCAATAGTAGAATATCCTTATGCCTGGCTTGCTGTAAAGTTTGAGGATCTCATTACTTCGTCTCCAATCATCACACAAAACATACAATTGATTACTGCGATTGTAATGCTAACGGTTGGAGCACTTACAATATGGTCTGCTGATAGACCATCCAAGGTGGGAGAGGAATTTAAATCAAGCGGTTTTCGAAGAGGTTTCCTCTTGGGTATTCTCAATCCACTCGCATTACCTTTTTGGGTGGGTACTACAGCTTACTTAAAAGGTCAACACTGGATCGATCTCTCCTCTACACTAAGCTTACATTGTTATTTATTAGGAGCTTCTCTAGGAGCCCTCGTTGTATTCATGCTCTTTGCATACCTGGCACAACGTATCATTTCAGAATTTCAACAGAGTCATCGAATAAAGAAAATTCCAGGTTACATTTTATTGGTTCTTGGTCTTTATGCGTTCGTAAGGTATTTGATTTGATTTCTGATTTTTAAAAATCAGCATAGCGAGGTTAAAAAAGAAAGCTACTTGTAGTTGAGGCTTACACCTTGCGTTGTTACATCAAGCTCTGCAATAGCTCCTTGCATCCACGCCAGATTTGGATTTTCGTGACCTGTTGGAAAATTAAATGCTATTGGAAAATGTGATGATGTGTGGTTATGAATTATTTCCTCAACTCGTTCGCCAAAACTTAACTCCGTATCTTTAATATCCGTCATGTGCCCAATTATTAAACCATTCAAATTCTCAAGTTTCCCTGCCCGCTTAAGTTGAACCATCATGCGATCAAGTTTATACAAGTACTCATCTATCTCTTCGATGATTAAAATTTTACCCTCTGTTTGGATTTCATTGCTTGTTCCAATCGAATCGACAAGGAGAGAAAGATTTCCTCCAATTAATTGTCCGGCCGCTTTACCTGTTCGATTTGATGGATGTGATTCAATCGCAAAATTCTGAGGATCGCCAAAAATTATTTTCCGTAAACTCTCCACCGAATCAGCAGATTCAGATTCTGAAAACAGAATGGGCATAGTGCTGTGTATGCTGGCCACGTTAAGACAAGAGAGTTTTAAATGAAAAGCGGTGATGTCGCTAAAGCCTGCAATCCATTTTGGGGCTTTCTGAAACGATCTAAAATCAAGTTGATCTAAAATACGCGTGGATCCATATCCGCCTCGCGCACAAATCATGGCTTTGATAGACGCATCATCCAGCATCGTCTGAAAATCTGAAAGACGTTGATCATCTGTGCCCGCCAAATAAGAATGATCATTGCTAAAAATATTTTCTGCTAACACAACATGAAGTCCCCAGGTTTCAAAAATTTGGATGGCGGTTTCAATCTGTACTGACTTTACTTTTCGGCCTGGCGCGACAATCCCTATCTTATCACCACGCTTTAAGAATCGAGGTTTTATCATATCTCAAAAATACATAAGCCTAATCGGCACACCAATGGAAATAAAAAAAGCCTCAGGTTAGTGAGGCTTCTAAATTTGAATGCTGTACTGCTACTTTGGTGTTGCTGGTGTAGCGGCCGCTGGTTTTGGAACAACAGTTACGCCCATTTTCTTTAACACAAGCTCAGAGATGTCCATCTTTTCATCACCATAAAGAATTACATCGAATCCACCGACCTGTTGATTAAGAATGAATGAGAAACCGTTTTCTTTAGCAACTGCCTCGATGGCCTTGCCTACTTTATCATAAACAGGTGCCAACAGTTGATTATTCTTGTTTTGGATAGTTGTCTGAGCATCTTGCTGAAGCTTTTCGAGGTTTTGTTGCTGTTGAGTCAATTCGCGTTCTGTATTTTGACGAACTGCATCAATCATAGCTTGTCCGTTTTTTTGATAGTCTGCTAACTCAGTTTGAAATTTTTTGGCCTTCGCGTCAATCTGACCTTTCAATTGAGTTTCCATTGATTTTAATTCGGCTTCAATTTGTTTGCTCTCAGGCATTTCGCCTAAGATGTAGTTAACATCAGCATATCCAATTTTTGTTGTTGTCTGGGCCTGTGATACGAATGTTATCAATCCGAACACAGCAAGTAATACAAGTTTTCTCATCACTATTTATTTAAATCTGTTTATTTTTTAATGTTATCATTCGGGTCTCCAAGTCCAAGTTCATCCAACACAAAGTCAGTATAGTCAAATCTCGGATCGGTATAAATCATTACTAATTCTCCTGCCTTATCAAATACAATGGCCAGATTTTTCTGCTTTGCTACCTTATCTACCGCATCCCAGACTTTATCTTGTATGGGCTTGATCAACTCCTGCTTCTTTAAAAAAAACAAACCACCAAACCCAAATACTTTCTTTTGATATTCTTTTAACTCTGCTTCCTTTTTTTGAATGGCATCTGTCCGCTCTTTTCGCATGACATCTGTCAACAGCACTTGCTCGGCCTGAAGCGAACTATACTGCGCCTCAATTTTTTTTGCCATGCCCTGAATTTCTTTTTCCCAAGCCTCTGATAACTGACTGATTTCATCCTGTGCCTTAGTATAGTCAGGCATTTTCTTTAGAATAAAATCCGTGTCAATATACCCGAACCTCTGAGCGTTGACAAAATTCAAGCCGAAAATGAGAAAAAAAATTGTAATAAAACAAACCCGCATATTATCTGATCTGCTGACCGATTGTAAAATGGAACTGTGAGCCACTGATATTACCTCTGCCATTTAAAGGAACGGTGTCAAATCCGTATGCCCAGTTTAATCCAATTAAACCAAATGCAGGCATGAAGATACGGGCACCGATTCCGGCAGAACGATAAACCTTAAACGGATTGAAGTCGTCATAATTGCCCCAGTTGTTACCGGCCTCAGTGAATACAAGTCCGTAAATAGTAGCGGCATTTCCTGTTGAAACAGGGTAACGTAGTTCCAAGCCAATCTTTTCATAAACGATTCCTCCCAATTGATTTTGGCTATTGCCTGTAGTGTAATTAGGGGGAGTTATAGAATTGTCCTGATATCCGCGCAATCCAATAATATCTTTTCCAAGCACGAACGAATTAAAACCACCTGCGAGTCCGCTGCCGCCCAAAACAAAACGCTGGAAAGGTCCCTGCGGGATATTTGAATTGTAAGTACCAATAAAACCAAAATGCGCCTTGGCCTCTAATACTAATTTTTTCTTACTGTCAAGTGCTAAGTAATATTTAGCATCAAACATCCACTTATGGTATTCCTGCCACTTGTTTCTATCTTCAAGCGATGCCCTTTCGTAATCTAGATTGTTGAACGAAGAGTAAGGAGGAGTAAGTGTTACGCTTAGCGAGATTGTAGAACCTTGTGTTGGGTACATCTGGTTATCAATACTGTTGCGCGACAAGGTTGTATTGAATGTAACCGCGCGCGATTTACACGTACTGCATCCAATTTGATTTTGATACGTGCTGAGATTATCAATCGAATATATTTCGTATGAAAGCGAATTGGTCAGGGTGAAATAATTATCAGGCCATTCCAGCAATCGACCAAGCCCTACAGTAAAATTATCGGCTGTTAAACCAGAGTTCAAATCATTATAGTTTGTGGCACCAGCGCCTGCATAACGAGAAAGTGAACGAACATAACTTACACTAAGTGAGTGTGGCTTTCTTCCTCCAAACCAAGGTTCTGAGAATGAGAAACTATAACTCTGGAAAGATCTTCCATTGGCCTGCACTCGGAGTGAAAGGCGTTGACCATCACCAACCGGTAGAGGCTTCCACTTATTAAAGTGTGGAATGTTTCGCACAGAGAAATTATTGAACGTTAAGCCAAGAGTTCCTACAAAACCATAATAGCCTCCCCAACCTCCTGAAAGCTCAACCTGATCGTTGGATTGTTCTTCTACTTGCCATTCTATGTCAACAGTCCCTTTTGCAGGATTTGGTACAAGGGTCTGCCCTACTTTGTCGGGCGCAAAATAACCAAGCTGTCCTAGCTTCTGTTGTGTCCTTATAATATCTGATCTTCTAAATTTCTGACCTGGAATGGTGCTGAGTTCCCTGCGAATAACGTGGTCGCTAGTTCGGTCATTTCCGGTTATGGTTACTTCATTAATTGTGGCTTGTTCACCTTCAAAAATTCGCATCTCTACATCAATCGAATCACCGATTACGGCAACTTCAATTGGGTTAATCCTAAAGAAAAGATAACCATCATCCATGTAAAGACCACTGATGTCAAGCCCCTTTGGATTGAACTGCAATTTTTTGTCGATCTGATCTTTGTTGTAAACATCGCCCTTACTAATACCCAATACAGAATTGAGTTGCTTGTCGGAATAAATGAAATTTCCTGTCCAGATGATGTTGCGGAAATAATACTTCGGGCCTTCGTCAATCTTAATATCAATATTGATAGTTTGAGCATCGTGTGCATAAACAGAATCTGAAACGATGGTCGCATCACGATATCCATTAGAGTTGTAATAGTCGATTACCTTTTGTTTATCGGCATCATACTCTGACTTGATAAATTTTGATCCACCAAAGATATTAGGCTTCACATTGTCGTTTAAAAACTCCATCACACCCGGCCATCCAACCACATAGCTCGAATCGAAGTATTGTTTTGGTTTAAAGGTGAACAGATAATTCAAGATCGTACGATGCAACACGAAACGTGGGCGCTCGTGCGTTTTTTTCATTTTCGATTTTAGTTTTGAATCAGCAACCTCCTCGTTACCATCGAAGGTGATTCTTTCAATCTTGACTTTTGATTTTGGATTAACGGCAATTTTCAATTTTATACCGTCTTGATTAAGCGTGTCTCTGTCTTGCGTAATTTTTACTTCCGTGTTTAAAAAACCTTTTTTCACAAAATGTTTTTTAACGGCAAGTTCTGTGTTACGCACCAAGGCATCGTTAACAATTTTTCCGCGGATTAGACTTAAGTCTTCCTTTAAACTTGTTTCTTTTGATTTGCTTATTCCGGTAAAATAAAAACCGGTAAGGCGCGGTCTTTCCGAGAGCAGGATGGCCAAGAATACATTCTCACCTTCAATCTTGGTAACGCTAATTGTTACATCGCCCACCAAACCATGTTTCCATAAACTCCGAATGGCATTTGAAATAGCGTCTCCAGGTATTTTCACTTTATCTCCTACCTTCAATCCGGTTAGGGAAACCATCGCATTCTTATCAAGAACATTTAGTCCGGTAACTTCAATTCCTCCAATATAGTATTCTGCAGGCTTTGCATAGTTGAGTGCGTTATCACCTGCAGCCCGATCGCGGCTCCTACGAAACTGCGACCATCCATCTAATGCAACAAATAGAAGGATAACTATGAATAAAACTCTTCTCATCAACTTACCGGGTTCAATTGTTCACTTGTTTTTCCAAATCTTCGTTCACGTTGCTGATACGACCGAATTGCTTCGTATAAATGTTCTTTTCTGAAATCGGGCCAAAGTGTTGGAGTGATGAACAACTCTGTATAGGCAATTTGCCAGAGCAAAAAATTACTAATGCGCAACTCTCCACTTGTCCTGATCAGTAAGGCTGGATCTGGGATGCCCGAAGTCTGCAAATAGTTTTCTAATAGAGCTTCATTTATTGCCTCCGCCTCCACCTTTCCGTTTTTCACATCCAACGCAAGTTGTTTTGCTGCTTGGGTAATTTCCCATCGTCCGCTATAACTTAGCGCCAAAGTTAATACAAGTCTTTTATTCGCTTTGGTTTCATTCATAGCCCACCGCAAGTTCTCCTGGCAATTGGGTGGCAAATGAGATGTGTTACCAATGGTTATTAATCTAACCTGATTATCCATGAGAGTTTTTATCTCGCCCTTAATGGTGTTTACAAGCAACTCCATTAATCCATCGACCTCCGCTTTGGGTCTTGCCCAGTTTTCAGTCGAGAACGCATAAAGGGTAAGGTATTCAACCCCTAACTCCGCACAACCTTCTGTAACATCTTTTACTGCGTGAATAGCATTGCGATGTCCAAAGATGCGCAATGCTCCTTTCTTCTTTGCCCAACGACCATTACCGTCCATGATAACGGCAATATGACGCGGTAGATTATGAGGGTCAATATGTTCCTTTAAAGAGGCCACAGGGGTGCAAAACTAGCAAAAAGAGTGGGTTATTAGTGAAATGCAGCAGCAGATAAAAAAGCCGACTACTTATAAGGATTTTTAGGACAGGGTATATCATAAAAAGCCCGGGTAATAGTAACGCCCACAAAATAATAAGCATCATTATCATTGGCATTTCCATACTGGTAATTCTTATTTCTAATATCCCCGGCAGAAATATTATCGAGATAATCGAAAAACGTTTTACGCACGCCTGCCTCCAAAGAGAAATACCATTTTGGGTTGTAGACATATTTCAAGCCTATTCCGATAGGGATGGCCAATTGAATATTACTATACTCTGCTGTTTTTTGTATGTTACCTGAGATACTAAAGAGACCGACACCTCCAAACGCGTACGGTGTAAAACGAACAAATCGCTTTGTTTCTCGCCAGTTTAAAAAGTGATACTCGATCACACCCGAAGCTTCTAAGAGAAACAAGTTGAAAGAAGCATTTCGTTTGGTGGCAAATGGATCGATTGGCTTTTCAGAAGCTCCAATTTTTCCTGCCGTTATCGATGTTCTAAAGCTAACTACGCGATTAAGATTGGCACGATAAAAAACAGTTGCTGCAGGTTTTGAGAACTTGAAATTGTAATTGCGTACCAACTCGCCAGTATAGGTAAATGTTCCCAATCCAAAGCCAACCTCAGAACGTTGTGCTTGAACTTTTTGAAAGATCAACCCAAGAAAAAGGAAAGGAATTACTTTTTTGTAGAATGAGAAGATCATTATCTGAACTTTGCACGATGGAATGTTTTCCCTATAATGTAAGTAAGCCTAAAGGTTGTTACCATATAGATATCCCGATCCGTTCGCTCACCTCGTTTATTGTCAATATACTCACTACCATATCCTGGTACTATGTTATACGATTGGTTATTTCTTCCAACATAAACCTCTGTTGGAGCCGTGACTTCGTTACTTCTATATGACAATGCCTCTGCAACTTTATCTCCATTGAAAACGCCAAGATCAACGTAGTTTTTACTCACGTCATCAAGGTAATCTGTAAATGTATACCTGAAACCTATTTCTACTGAAAAGTCTAACACTTCGTTTATTCTAAAACGCGCCCCAATCCCTCCTGGTATAGCAACCTGCAATAATTTATATTCCTTAATACCATAATTAGAATCAGTAGGCAATAAATCAGCTTTTTGTCCCTCTGTTCCATACTCACGAAGGTTTATCCAATTACCCGCTCCTGGCAATTCCGTAACCCCATCAATGGCAAACTGTGGTATCTGAGCTTGGGGATTGTGAATAAACCCAGCTACACCAAGGTAAATATAAGGTGTCCACTTTACCCGGCTAATGTAGGTTGACTGATTTTCGAAAAGATCAAAACTTGCCACTAAAGAAAGTTCCTTTATGCGATTTCTAAACGAGAGATTTCTTTTATATCGATACTGACCATTCTCTTTATCAGTTTCATCAGCCGACTTGATATCAGAACCCTTCAAGGTTCCATACATAAAACCTCCTGTCAATGTGTAGCGTGGGCCAAACCGATGAGAAAAAGAAATGCCAATAGCGGGTCTAGTAAGAGAAATGTCTGTGCTGAATACATTTGATTTTGGCGATAAGTCACCATAATAATTCAATGCGTTAAGAGAAATACCAATTGCATTGTATCTATTAGCTGGTGTGAAGTGATTTTTCTTTCCACGGTAACTTGAAATTCGTTTATTGTTTTTCTTAATGCTTTTTCTATTCATTTGACCAAATGAATTATTGGCTGTTATAAGAAGGATAAAAGCTATGAAGAAGTATAGGGTCTTTCTCATTTCAGTAGAAATAAGTAGTTAAAAATCAGTGAACTACAAATGTACTAAAAAATCAATTACGTATATCCAGACCCCAGTTCAGCTTTTGGCGGAGAGTCTTGAAATAATGATGATCTTCTAACTGAACCAGATTCACTTTAAAATCTGCTTTTGTCAACTTCAATTTAATGGCTGAATCGACAGATGCGATTCGCGAATCAAGCGAAACTAAAAAACGTTTACTTCTTCCCTCTATTTGAAAAGTAATCTCTGAGCTGTCGGCCACGACAATTGGACGCACGGTCAATGTATGGGGACTCACTGGTGTAATTACAAAATTTCCGGAGCGGGGAAAAATCAATGGACCTCCACAGCTTAATGAGTAACCAGTTGAGCCGGTTGGTGTCGATACAATAATGCCATCTGCCCAATACGAATTTAAAAACTCTCCGTCTATGAATGTATGAATGGTGATCATTGAAGATGAATCTTTCTTCATCACGGTGAAATCATTAAGGGCAAAATTTAACTTCCCAAAAATGTCTTTGTTTGATTTAAGTCTAAGAACCGCTCGCTTATCCAATGAATAATTTCCATCAAAAACATTTTGCAATACGCGATCTGTTTCGTCCTGACTGATTGTGGCCAAAAAGCCAAGTCTTCCCGTGTTAATGCCGAGAATGGGTGTTTCAAAAAGACCAATGTGGGTGATTGATTCCAACAATGTTCCATCGCCACCAATGCTAATAAACAATTGAACATCTTTAAAAGCATGACCCGGTTCATACGTTTTGAACTTTGTTTTTTTGAATACCGCACCTTTTAGGAATTTACTGAAGGGCGAGGAAACAATTACGTCAGCTTTATGAAGCGCAAGGATTTCGAAAACACGAGCGATGAATGCCGCAGACTGACGTTTAAATTCTTTACCGTGAATCGCTACTTTCATTCAGAATTAGTTTACCTCTTTGTTTCAGTTGATGACGATTAAAGATAGCCGTGAAGTATCAAAGCGCAATGAAGACAACCAAATTAAATATCCAGATAGCGCAACAGCATATCGATGCGATCTTTATCATCTACCTTAGGCTTGGTTTCTTGATATTGACCAATAACTCTGTAATTGAATCGTTCTAATGTTGCCACAATACGTGAAAGATCAATTTGATTTATTTTCAAAGTCAGTCTCAACTTAGCGGAGTCAAGTGGATCTTCCTTTACGATGCTGCTTAATATTTTAGCATGATTTTCTTCAACAAGCCGAGCTATTTCAGCCAATGAATAATCCAGATGATTCATCGATAGTACTAAAATACCACCTGGCAATTGTACGGCTGCAGTCTGTGCAAAAGAAGTAAGGGTATCTTGAACTGTAATAATTCCGGCATATGTTTGGTCTTCGTTCAGCACAGCAACCATCTGAAGTTTGTTATCAGCAGCTACCTTTAGAATATCATAGAAGTGTGTATCGAGATGGACATAGCAGTTTTCGCCTGCAAGATCAAAATCTTTTACGAGTCTATCGATGTCATTTGTTTCCAAAATAATCTCTTCGGAAATGAATCCCAAAAGCTTGTCATTCTGCACCACAGGCATATAGCTGCAACGAAATTCTTCCATCCAGACGATGGCTTTGTGTGCATCGTCTGTTCCCTTTAGTGGGGGAATCATGTGGTTAATTAAGTCTTCTGCTATCACGTTATTAATTTATCAAATAACCAGAAAGTCTTCTACGAGTTCATTGAATTTTTCAGGATGTTCCATCATAGGAGCATGGCAGCATTTATCGATGAATTTTAATTCAGAGTTTGGAATGAGGCGGTTAAACTCATGTGCTACCAGCGGTGGCGTAATCGTGTCGTTCAATCCCCAAACCAATAAGGTAGGTGCTGTGATGTTGGGTATTTCATCAGCCATATTATGACGTTGTGCCGATTTTGCAATCGCGACAATACGCAAACATTTTGATATGCTGTTCGTGATGTCGAATACCTCGTCAATCAATTCTTTGGTAGCAACATTGGGATCATAAAAAGTATAGGCCACGCGCTCGCGGATGTATTCGTAGTTGCCGCGCTTTGGGTATGATCCTCCCATTGAATCCTCAAACAACCCAGAGCTTCCTGTGAGGATCAGCTTTTTCACCTTGTCAGGATTTTTAAGAGTATAGATTAATGCAATATGTCCACCCAAACTGTTTCCCATAATAATCATGTTTTCCAGCTTTTTCTCCGCTACAAAATCTTCTACAAATTTTCGAAGACCCTCTAAGCCCGCTTCCCGAATCGGCATTTCATAGATGGGCAGCATCGGTATAATAACTCTGAAATTCTTAGAGAAACGATCCACCACACCTTCCCAATTGCTTAACGCACCAAACAAACCGTGTAGCAACAACAGCACTCTTCCTTGGCCTTCATCAACATACTTAAAATTACCTTCTTGTTTTATTTTGATCTCCATCTTCTATGTTCTTGGGGATAAGTAAGGGATTTTTTTTAATAGTAAGAAACGTTTTTATCGATTCACCAATGCCACAGAACGTTAGTCTTTATAAATAAATGTTTTCCCTTCACCCTTTTTTGTAATGTAACCACGATACATGCCTTCGGTACAAAATGTAAAGGCAAAGTTTCCTTGTCTGTCTAACGCGATGGTTCCTCCATCACCACCCAGGGCTGGAAGTTTTTTCATCACTACACTATCGGATGCCTCCTTGATGGAAAGTCCGCCATATTCCATTAGTGCTGCGATATCGCGCGCAACTCCTAGACGAATAAAGTATTCACCCCAGCCTGTTCCAGACACGGCACAGGTAACATTGTTTGCGTAGGTACCCGCACCAATAATAGGCGCATCTCCAACACGACCGTATTTTTTATTGTTCATGCCTCCGGTTGATGTTCCCGCAGCAAGATTGCCAAAACGATCGAGCGCTACACAGCCAACGGTACCAAATTTCTTATCCTTAATGAAGGGATCATATAAAGCCGCCTCTCTACCTAGTTCTGCATTCTTCAATTTCAAATACTGTTCATAACGGGTCGAATCAAAAAAGTAGGATTGCTCAACAATTTCCAACCCTAATTGTGCAGCAAATTTTTCTGCCCCTTCACCTATCATCATAACGTGTTCAGACTGGGTCATTACTGCATGCGCTGCCGTTATAGGATTTTTGATTGTTGTTACACCGGCTACGGCACCGGCCATTAAATTACTTCCGTCCATAATCGAGGCGTCCATTTCATTCTTCCCTTCGTTGGTAAAAACAGAGCCCTTACCCGCATTAAAGAGAGGCGAGTCCTCCATAATTTTGATGGCTGCTATAACAGCATCGACACTTTTACCTCCGCGTTCCAATACCGCAAAACCACTATCCAACGCCTCATTCAACTTGGTTTGATACGCCTTTTCTTTCTCGGGTGTCATGTTCTCACGCTTTATTGTTCCTGCACCTCCGTGGATCACCAGCGTAATTGGCCCTTGAACTTTGTTCAGTGAGGCGGACTTGCGCGATTCATTTTTTGAACACGCAAAAGCAATTAAGGTCAAACCAAGTAGTAAAACATTCTTCATATCAAAAGTTTAGGTAGCTCGATTATTTTAAAATTAGGCAAATATGCTCAGAACAAGGGTTCGGGAATTAATTCAGTAATATTTTTTGTTTTCGAGGGTGAGCGCATAATTTTGCGCATCTTTTATCAAACGCGAAAACTATTATGGCTAAGCATAAAAAGGCAAGTTCAAAGAAAGTAGTTGCGAAAGCAAAAAAGGCTCCGGCCAAAGCAAAAAAACCAACTGCTAAAAAGGTAGCGCCTAAAAAAGCTGCAAAGAAGCCTGCGCCTAAGAAACCGGCTGCAAAAAAAGTGGTTGCTAAGAAGGTTATAGCTAAGAAGGAGGTTCCTAAAAAAGTAGTCGCCCCCAAGAAAGTGGCCGCTCCTAAGGTTGTAGAAAAGCCAGTAGCCAAGAAAGTTGAGAAAGAAGCTGTAGTTAAAGTGGCCGTGCCTGTCGCAAAAAAACCATCACCTCAGTTGAGTGTTTTTCCGATTATGAACCAACGCCCTATCGCGCATAAACAAGTAAACCCTCCCTCAGCAAAAGATGAAAGAACCCGTTATTCTGAAGACGAGTTGAAAGAGTTTGAGGTGTTGATAAACACTAAACTAGACAAGGCTAAGGGAGAGTATCGCATATTAAAAGAAACCCTTAATCGCAATAACGATGAGGGTACCGATGCTACATCTGGCGGAAATACGAAGGTATTGGAAGATGGCGCTGAAACTGCAGAGAAGGAAAACCTGAGCCAGTTAGCAGGTCGCCAACAAAAATTTATTCAAAATCTTGAGAACGCATTGATTAGAATCAAGAATGGTACTTACGGTATTTGCTCGGTTACGGGTAAATTGATTCCGAAAGATAGGTTGATTGCTGTGCCTCACACTACTCAATCTATTGAAGCGAAAATGATGCAGAAGGATTAAAGGATAATATCATTCTGGCATTAGTTCGCTGCGAAGCGTTTGCTTATATTCATTTACTTATAATCAACATCACCTTGGATTTCTTACAAAACCATATCGAAGCCCTTATATTTTGCTCGCCAAGCCCGATCAAAACAACTGATATTAAATCCTGCCTTTCGGAGATGTTTAATGCCGATGTGCCGGAAGAAGATATCACTGGTGCCATACAACGATTGGAGGAGAAGTTTTTAGGTGAAGAGTTTGCCTTTCAGTTATTCAAAACAGCCGGAGGTTATCAGTTTTTAACGAAGCCAGCGTATCAGGCTAGCATCGGTATTATGTTGAAGCAGCAATCGAAAAAGAGATTGTCAACATCAGCCATGGAAACGCTTTCCATCATTGCATACAAACAACCTATTTCTAAAACAGAAATTGAAAACATACGCGGTGTAAACTGCGATTACGCTGTTCAGAAATTAGTAGACAAAGGGTTGATCGAAATCACCGGAAAGGCAGAAACGATTGGGCGCCCAATGTTATATGGAACAACGTCTAAGTTCATGGAATACTTTGGCATTAATGATTTAATGGAGTTGCCAACTCCCAAAGACTTTACAGGAGAAATTAATACGATCGGGGAAAATCCCGAATTAAAAGATACAGATGCCCAGATCTAATTCAACCGGTCCATCCAAAGGACGCAGAACATCAACTTCACGTCCAGACTCAGCCGGTAAATCGGGTGGAAAAAGATCAGCAGACAAACCCTTCAAAAAATCAAGCAAGCCAGGAGCAGGTAAGTCGTACGGAAAATCAAGTGCCGGCAGTTCGTTTGGACGAGACAAAAAGTTTTCAGGCGATTCACGCTCGTCCTCTTCCGGATCAGGGTCTTTTAAAAAGTTTGATCGCAAAGATTCTTCAGAAAGGCCATCGTCTGGCAAACCGAGCTTCGGAACAAAAAAAGCATTCTCAGCCCCTTCTGAAGGTGAAAAAGCTTTTAGAAAATCAGAAAAACCTGCTGATGGAAAATACATTAGCAAAAGCGAAAAGGCGTTCAAACGTTTCGATCCTAAATACGATACGCGCAAACCTGACTATGAAAAAGGTGAGCTTGAAGTTCCTCAAAAAGGAGGAAGAAGCTCTGGTTTTGTAAAGAATGATGAACGCACATCATTAGATAAGCCCTTCAAAAAATTCGATTCACGCAAACCTGCTTTCGATAAGCGTTCAGACAAAAAATTATTCGATCGATCCTCTGATTCCCGTAAGCCTGCTTTCGATAAAGATGGTCCATCCTATCCGAAGAAACGTGTTGGAGGTTCTTCTTTTCAGAAAGACGAACCGGTTAAAAGAACCTATAAGAGAAGAGAAGAGAATGCCGAAGGTAAGACTGGGTTCTTCCGCAAGGAGGTAACCATTAAAGTAGATCGAACTGCAAAAGGCAGAGTAGATAATCCTGAAACATCAGCAGCTGGGGATGGAAAAATAAGATTGAATCGATTCATATCTAACAGTGGTGTTTGTTCAAGAAGAGAAGCAGACAAGCTGATCAGTATGGGTCTTATTTCTGTCAATGGCAAAACCATTACGGAGTTAGGATATAAAGTGAATATGACAGATGAAGTTCGTCACGAAAACAAAGTCTTAACTGCTGAAAAACCTGTTTATATTTTAATGAACAAACCGAAGGGGTTTCTTACCACCACAGTCGATCCACAAGAGCGAAACACAGTAATGCACATATTAGGTGCTTCTGTTAAAGAGCGAGTGTATCCTGTAGGAAGATTAGACCGAAACACAACGGGCTTACTGTTGCTTACCAACGATGGTGATCTTGCAGACAAACTAATGCACCCTTCGTATAAAGCGAAGAAGATTTACAAAGTAGAACTCGATCGCCCGCTCACCAAAAATGACTATCAAACTATTTTAGAAGGGGTAAGACTTGAAGAAGGTCGCGCCATGGTAGATGACCTCGCCATTGTTTCAGAAGATAAAAAAACCGTTGGTATCGAATTACATATCGGTTGGAACCGAGTCGTGCGCAGAATCTTCGAATCACTTCAATATGAAGTGATCAAACTGGATCGCTCCGTGTATGCAGGTCTCGATAAAAAAGATCTAAGCCGCGGACAGTGGCGCTTCTTAAAAAGAGAAGAGATCGTGATGCTGAAGCATTATAAGTAGACTCTCTTCGTTTTGCCAGCATAGAGAATCCTTCAGCGTTCCTTTAGAATCCTTTTGATAAACTTCTTTAAAGCAGACGTTCGTTCAACTATACTACCTTATAGGGGAGAGATATTCTTCCTGTTCTTATTTTTTTACCGCTATCTTATACGACCTCAAAGAACCTAACAACGAAGGATATCCGAAGGATAAGCATGACAGTCATTAAAGTAAAATAGCGGTCAAAATTTAAGACACATAACACTGCATGAAATGCTACTTCTAAGTAGGCCTTACTTCCTACACTCAATTTACAAGGCACAAAAAAACCTCCAACAAGGGAGGCTTTAGCGTGGTGATGGAGGGAATTGAACCCCCG
Organism: Chryseolinea sp.; assembly: GCA_046595655.1. Lineage (GTDB taxonomy): Bacteria > Bacteroidota > Bacteroidia > Cytophagales > Cyclobacteriaceae > Chryseolinea. The sequence continues at coordinate 21,001 of JBKJOF010000027.1, forward strand.
ACACAAGGATTTTCAGTCCTTTGCTCTACCAACTGAGCTACATCACCGAAAAATGAGGCACAAAAGTATGTAAATTTATATGCCATGCAAAACTGCCTGTAGATTTATTAGTTTTTAAATATGATGTAGTTTTAGCGATTCGAAATGATATGATTCAACAAATACTATTTCTCATTGCACTTGGTGCTGCCACCTTCTTCATCCGTAAGCGTGTCATCCGCATCCGCGCAAACATTAACCTTGGCAAAGCACAAACTATCAACGATAGAAAACCAGAACGTTTTCAAAACACGTTGTTGGTTGCTTTCGGACAAAAGAAAATGTTTAAACGATTCATTCCTGCTACACTTCACCTCTTCATTTACGTAGGCTTCTTAGTGATCAACCTTGAGGTATTAGAATTTGTGATCGATGGAATTGCCGGAACGCATCGCATCTTCGCTCCATACCTCGGTGGATTCTATAATGTATTGATGAACATCTTTGAATTTTTAGCAATAGCAGTTTTGTTAGCGTGTGTAATAATGTTGGTGAGGAGAAATGTGATACGTCTAAAACGCTTCTGGTTAGCGGAGATGACTGCTTGGCCACGATTAGATGCTAACCTAATTCTGATTACCGAAATTGTTTTAATGTGCGCGATCATGATCATGAATGCTTCTGATCAGATTCTGCAAGGTCGCGATGAGCACTATGCAGCAACGGGTTCGTTGTTTTTTAGTTCAAATCTTATTCCATTATTTGAAAACCTAAGCACATCAATACTCATCATTATCGAACGCTTTGCGTGGTGGTTTCACATCATCGGTATTCTTGGTTTCTCTATTTACATAACCTACTCGAAGCACCTTCACATTGTCCTGGCATTCTTAAATACCTATTATGCCAAGCTGGAAATGAAAGGCCACATCAACAACATGCCGGTTGTAACCAATGAAGTAAAATCCATGCTTGGTTTGGCGGATCTAAATGCAACACCATCAACAGAGCCAGGACGCTTCGGTGCAAAAGATGTAAACGATCTTTCGTGGAATAATTTATTGGCAGCTTATTCTTGTACTGAATGTGGACGATGTACTGCCGAATGCCCGGCAAACCTTACAGGAAAGAAACTTTCTCCACGCAAAATCATGATGGATACCCGTGATCGGATGGAGGAAGTAGGTAAGAGTTTAGCCATTGGGGGAACAGGATTAGCTGATGGCAAATCCTTGCTTGGTGATTACATTACCAAAGAAGAAATCAACGCCTGCACAAGTTGCAACGCATGTGTTGAAGCTTGCCCGATCATGATTAATCCGTTGGAGATCATTGTCGAGTTAAGACGATATGTAGCTATGGAAGAATCTGGTTCGCCAGCACAATGGAACAGTATGTTTCAAAATATTGAAACCAGTTTTGCTCCGTGGAAGTTTTCTCCAGCCGATCGATTTAACTGGGCGAAGGAACAAACAAAATAACATGGCTTCTGAATTAGCCGTTCCGACAAAAGAAATCGTACCTCGTAAATTCTAAATCATAAATCTTAATATATGAACGTTCCAACCCTGGCCGAGCTTACATCAAAAGGTGAAACACCCGAAGTATTATTCTGGGTTGGCTGTGCTGGTTCGTTTGACGATCGCGCTAAGCGTGTAACCAAAGCCTTTGTAAAAATTCTGGAAGCAGTAGGAACAAAATTCGCGGTGTTGGGTGTGGAAGAAACCTGTACAGGTGATCCGGCTCGAAGAGCAGGGAATGAATTTCTTTTTCAGATGCAGGCCATGAGCAACATTCAGGTATTGAATGGTTATGGTGTTAAAAAAATTGTAACGGCTTGTCCGCATTGTTTCAATACGATCAAGAATGAATATCCGGAGTTGGGAGGAAATTATGAAGTCATTCATCACTCTACATTTCTCCAACAACTTATCGGTGAAGGAAAAATTACTTTGAAAGAAGGCGGTTTGTTCAAAGGAAAAAAAATTACCTATCACGACTCCTGTTATTTAGGACGGGCGAATAATATTTATGAGGCGCCTCGTGCTGTTCTGGAAACACTCGATGCCGATCTGGTGGAAATGAAACGCTGCAAAACAACAGGTCTTTGTTGCGGTGCGGGTGGCGCACAGATGTTTAAAGAACCTGAAAAAGGAAACAAAGACATCAACATCGAACGCGCAGAAGAAGCATTAGCAACAGGAGCAACCACTATTGCTGTTGCGTGTCCGTTTTGTATGACCATGATGAGCGATGGCGTAAAAAACAAAGAGAAAGAAGCCCAGGTAAGTGTAAAAGATCTGGCCGAACTTATTGCCGAAGCACAAGGTTTAATTTAAAGGTTTTAACCTCGTCTTTCATACCTCGCACCTTTAACTTTACAAATCATGTTCGTTCCTTTTCAATCCCTACCCGACTACGCCAGAATCTGGATCTACCAGTCAAATAAAAAATTAGATGCGAAGTCAATCGCCATACTATCAGAAAGGCTAAAGACGTTTACAGAAAACTGGACGGTTCATGGTCATCCTATGCATGCCTCTTTCGATATTCGCTTCGATCGATTTGTGATCCTTGCTGCCAACGAAGGTATCAACGCAGCAAGCGGATGTTCCATTGATAGTTCAGTAAGAACACTGAAAGAAGTCGGACAGTTACTTGATGTTGATTTTTTTGATCGCAGCGAAGTGATCTTTAAAAAAGGTGATGATGTTTTGGCATTAAGCATCAGCACACTGAAAAATACTTTAGCAAATGAAGAATGGAGTGCCGATACATTGGTCTTCCACAATCTGATAACTGAAAAAAGTCAATTGAAAACGGCATGGCTGATACCTTCAAAGACATCGTGGTTGAAAAGGTATTTGCCAACAGAGGCGGTTACACATTGAACAACATTATTTTGTAGCTTTAACACCTACTTTAAAACGTTATGAGCGGAAAATTTTTCTCTTTGTTAATCACCGTGATTCTGCTTGCCTCTTGCAGTGCAGAGAAAAAAGCGATTAAGTCATTCAACTCCGGCAAGTATCAAACCTCAATTGATCAGTTTAAGAAGCTCGCGAATAGCAGCAATCCAAATTCTTCTGCTCGTTCAAACTATTTCATTGCAGAATCTTACCGTCTATCCAACCGCACAAAAGAAGCAGAAGCCTATTATGCAAAAGCGGGCGGACGAGGCATCAACAAAGATTCAATTCAATTTTATTATGCAGAGTCGCTAAAAGTCAATGGCAAGTATGAAGAAGCTAAAAAGGAATTGGAAGCGCTAGCGGCCAGCACCACCATAGAGAAATTAAAGGATCGTTCGCGAGCAGAGATTAATGGTATTGACTACATCGCGAAATTAAGTGAGAAGCCGAGTTATTATAAAGTGAAAAATCTGGATTTAATTAATACTACGTTCAGCGAGTACTCTCCTGTGTTTCTCAATAACGAATTATACTTTACCTCCTCAAGATCAAACAGTCGGGTTTACGAAGCAACAGGTACACCTTATAGTGATTTATACAAAGTCTCTTCCTCTGGGGCAAAGGTAGATGCATCAACCGTTGCTAAACTTCCTTCATCCATTAATGATGAGATTCGCAACGAAGGTTGTATCACATTTACGCCTGATGGTAAGACAATGGTATTTGCCAAAGGAAATACAGAAAAAAAGAAAGGACTAGACTTCGATGTAGATCTATACATTTCTCGTTTCCGGACAAACGAATGGACGGAACCTATTCCAATTAATATAAACACTGTAATAAAAGGTCCGCTCGATCCTGAAGCTATGAACAGAAGCTGGGATTCAAGTCCGGCTTTTAGTCAGGATGGAAGAACTTTATATTTTGCATCCAATAGAAAAGGCGGCTATGGTGGCACCGATATATATTCCGCGCAGATGGATACGCGCGGCAGATTTTCAAAAGTTAAAAACCTGGGTCCCGAAATCAATACACCTGGAAACGAACAATTCCCTTACATAGCAGAAGATTCTAAACTTTATTTTGCATCAGATGCTCATCCCGGTTTTGGTGGCTTAGACATCTTTGTCGTGAAGCGGGTCAATGGAAAAAATACCATTGAAAACTTAGGGCAACCTGTAAACTCCACGAGTGACGATTTTGGCATTTTCCTTTTCAAGCCCGATCGCGGATTCTTTACTTCTAATCGCGATGGAGGAAAAGGAGATGATGATATCTACACCTTCATCAACGAAGATCCCAATCTAAAAGTCATCAATTATTATCTTCAAGGTATTACGTATTCGCCCGATGCGGATGGAAAGCTGCAAATTCTCACCAACACAAAAGTTACCATGTTAGATGAAAAGGGTGATGTAATGCAAGACTTCGTAACGGGTAATGACGGTAAGTTTTTATTCCGTGTGTATGAAAATGAAAACTATAATATGGTTGGTGAAACGGATGGATACTTGACAAAAAGACAACTTTACTCAACAAAAGGTAAAGCAGTTGATCCATTGACATTGAAAGAACTATTAACCAACATCACCCTCGATACCATGTTGGTATTAAATAAAATCGAGCTCAATAAAATATTTGCACTAGAAAACATTTACTACAATTATAACAAGTCCGATATCCGCGAAGATGCTGCTAAAGAATTGGATAAGTTACTTCAACTCTTAATTGACAATCCTGAGATAAAAATTGAATTAAGTTCGCACACCGATAGTATTGATGACGAAGTATACAATCGTCAACTTTCACAAAGACGTGCAGAGTCCGCTGTTCAATACCTTGTTCAGCATGGCATTGCTCCTGACCGTCTGGTGGCAAAAGGTTATGGCGAATCAAAACCCATTGCACGCAACACCAATCCAGATGGAACCGACAACTCGCAAGGTCGTCAGAAAAACAGGCGTACCGAATTTAAGATTCTTGAGGTTGGAATAATGCCCAAGAATATTGAAACAGAACTCGATGATGAAGACAAGTATTTTAAGAATGATGGAAACTAACTTCTCCAACTAAAGAAATAGATTAGATGCCCTTATATAGGGCATCTTTACTTTTTAAGCTTTTCCTATTTTTGCCACAAACTATACAAGAGTATGAACTACCGCATTGAAAAAGACACGATGGGCGAAGTGCAAGTACCAGCCGACAAATACTGGGGTGCACAAACCGAACGGTCACGCAATAATTTTAAGATCGGTCCTGAAGCCAGCATGCCGAAGGAAATTATTTATGCCTTTGCCTACTTAAAGAAAGCAGCAGCACAAGCCAACCACGAGCTCGGTGTTTTAGCGTCCGATAAAAAAGATCTGATTGCAAAAGCATGTGATGAAATCTTAACCGGAGCACTCGATGGTGAATTCCCATTGGTAATATGGCAAACCGGATCAGGCACGCAAAGCAACATGAACGTAAATGAAGTGATTGCTTATCGCGCCCACGTAGTGAGTGGAGGCAAATTAGCCGATGAAAAGAAAGTGCTTCATCCAAATGATGATGTCAATAAATCGCAATCATCAAACGATACCTTCCCAACCGCCATGCACATTGCAGCTTACAAGCAGGTTGCAGAAATTACTTTGCCCGGCATGAAAAAGTTACGGGATGCATTAGCAAAAAAAGTATTAGAGTTTAACTCTATTGTTAAAACCGGCCGCACTCACTTCATGGATGCAACTCCCCTTACACTAGGCCAGGAATTTTCGGGTTATGTGCAGCAGATCGACAATAGTATGCGCGCGCTCAAAAACGCTTTGGAAGTTGTTCGAGAATTAGCACTTGGTGGAACAGCAGTTGGTACAGGACTTAATGCACCAAAAGGTTATGATGTTCTTGTCGCTAAGAAGATCGCTGACCTAACTGGTTATCCTTTTATAACAGCTCCCAATAAATTTGAAGCACTCGCTGCTCACGATGCCATGGTCGAACTTTCGGGTGCATTAAAAAGATCGGCCGTTTCGTTAATGAAAATTGCCAATGATATACGCATGCTTAGCTCTGGGCCTCGTTGTGGTATTGGTGAAATTATCATTCCAGATAACGAACCTGGCTCATCCATAATGCCTGGAAAGGTAAACCCTACACAACCAGAGGCGCTCACCATGGTTTGTGCTCAGGTAATGGGAAATGATGTTGCTGTTTCTATCGGTGGATCGAATGGTCATTTTGAACTCAATGTGTTCAAGCCACTCATTGCAGCAAACGTACTTCAGTCCGCCAGATTGATTGGTGACGCGTGTGTTTCCTTTACAGAAAAATGTGCGCAGGGTATTGAGCCAAACCTTCCGATTATAAAACTACACATGGAAAATTCCCTCATGTTAGTAACAGCATTGAACACTCACATTGGTTATGAAAACGCAGCGAAGATTGCCAAGAAAGCGCACAAAGAAAACAAGACCTTGCGCGAAGCCGCTGTTGAACTTAATCTTCTTACCTCTGCTCAATTTGATGAGTGGGTACGACCTGAAAAGATGGTAGGTACCTTATAGAAGATTAGCCAGCTTAAACATATTTACAAAATATTTGTACCTTTAAAATGATTTTAACCAACCTGAGAATGAAAAAAGGAATTATATTATTCTTCTGCCTCGCGTTGATCGCAGCATCAACATCGAGTTTTGCCCAACTTTCTAAAAAGGAAAAGAAGGAGTGGAAAAAGAAAGCAAAGGAATATTCAAAAAACCCAACCAACTTAAAGCAACTAACCGAAGACAAGCAAGCGGCCGATAATTCGGTATCAACCTTGAACGCTAAGGTTACTGAGATGCAGACAACTGTGAGCGACAAGAATGCGAAAATCGCTGAGCTTGAAGATCAACTTTCGCAAATGCGTGGACAATTAACATCTGCAAAAGCAGAGTTAGCGCAGTTAAAAGAAAATCCGGTTGTTAATACAATGGACTTCTCTAAAGGTGTAGTATTTAAAGTGCAGGTCGGTGCTTTTAAAAATAAAGACCTCGCTAAATATTTTGATAACAATCCTAATTTCGGTGGAGAGGCAAAAGATGGCGAACCACAAAAGATCACCATTGGTATTTTCCGCGATTATTGGGAAGCCGATATCTTCAAAAAATACATGCGCGACATGGGCGTTAAAGATGCTTGGATTGTTCCTTTTAAAGATGGTCAACGCGTAGATATTAAAGATGTATTGGAAGGTGTTGTAAATGAAAAGCCGGCTGAAGGAACAAAGTAATCCTCACCACAATAACAACATTCAAAAAAAGCAGTGCTCAACAGCGCTGCTTTTTGCATTTAACACGGCACGATTAATGAGTTAGCAAACTAAATTTTCTAAAGTCCCTTCCCCTCTTATTTTTGTGCTTATGTCCCGCGTGCTGCTCATGTCCCTTTTCGTTATTTCTTCCAGTTCTCTTCTGGCTCAGGTGCGCGTAAACAAACTCATCATTAAAGCAAAACAGAAATACATATTAGAGCAGTCCGACATTTTAGTTGCAGACACTCTCATTATGATGGATTCATCAATATTGGTTTTGAATAAACTGAAGCACGATAATTTTATACGCGCACGGATAGCAATCTTTGGCAATCACTGTATCATTGATGGTCGTGGCGAGAATGGCAAATCAGGCCGAGATGGTAAGCTAGGATTTACTCCTTCAGGGCCATGTCTTGATGGTTCACCGGGTAAGGATGGATCGAAAGGTCTTGATGGAACTCCCGGCATTAATCTTTTTCTGTATCTTGAAACAATCAAAATTAAAGGCCAGTTGATTGTTGATCTAAAAGGAGGTAATGGTGGGCGTGGAGGTAATGGCGGCATGGGCGGTGGCGGAAGTCAAGGAACAATTCATTGTGTTGGCGGAAATGGTTCGAATGGAGGTAACGCTGCTCCAGGAGGCGATGGTGGTAATGGTGGGTCATTAATCTTAAACAGTAAAAAAACACCCGCTGCCAATCAATGGATCGGGAACAAAATACTGGTAAAAAATAATGGAGGAATCTCAGGATCTGCTGGCAAGGTAGGATATCATGGCTCAGCAGGATTAGGACCATCCCGAAAAAACGGAAAAGATGGAGAGCCTGGCTTAGAGAGTAAAGGTGGTGTAGCTGGGCTACCCGGGAATACTAAATTTGAAACAAACTAAATCATGGAGAAGCGCTGGCTCGTAAGGGATATTCCGGAACGGGAAAAAATTGAGCAGCTATCCAATGCATTGAATATTAATCCATCGCTTACCACCATTTTAATTCAGAGGGGTGTCAGCGATTTTGAAACAGCAAAATATTTCTTCCGTCCATCATTAGAACATCTACACGATCCTTTTTTGATGAAGGACATGGATCATGCTGTTGATCGGTTGAAAAAAGCCATTGATGAAAATGAAAAAATTCTGATCTATGGTGATTATGATGTAGACGGCACAACTTCTGTTGCTTTGGTGATCAGTTATTTACAGTCCTTTTATTCTCGCTGCGAAATTTACATTCCCGACCGCCATGCAGAGGGTTACGGCATTTCCCTTACGGGGATTGAGTGGGCAGAGCAAAATCAATATTCCCTCATCATTGCTCTCGACTGTGGAATAAAATCATCCGAACTTGTTCAGGTTGCCAAGCGGAAAGGTATTGACTTCATCATCTGCGATCACCATTTACCAGACGATAGTATTCCCGATGCTGTTGCCGTTCTCGATCCAAAGAGAAAAGATTGTCAGTATCCATACACAGAGTTAAGCGGCTGTGGCTTGGGTTTCAAACTCATTCAGGCTTTTGCGCGAAGCTTCCGAGACGAGAGCGAGGTTTATCAATACCTTGATCTGGTTGCCGTAAGTATTGCCTCAGACATTGTTCCGCTAACAGGCGAGAATAGAACGCTTGCTTATTTTGGTTTAAAGAAATTAAATGAAAATCCGATGCCAGGATTAAAGGCACTGAAAGATATTGCTGCCATTCGAAATGAAATGGATATATCAAGTATAGTCTTCACGCTCGGCCCGCGTATTAATGCAGCAGGTCGTGTAGCTCATGGACGGGCTGCTGTTGATTTACTAATTGCCAAAACTGAAGAAGAGGCGAATGCACTTGCAGAAAAAGTAAATGTAAAAAATGAAGTGCGCAAACAATTTGATTCGGATATAACGGAAGAGGCCATTGCCATGATTGATGGAAGTGAGACCCTTCGCACAGCCAAGTCAACCGTGTTGTTCAAGAATACATGGCATAAAGGTGTTATTGGTATTGTGGCTTCGCGTTGTATTGAAAAATATTATCGGCCCACTGTTATTCTTACCGAATCAAACAATAAAGTTACCGGCTCCGCACGAAGTGTAAATGGTTTCGATCTTTACAACGCGATACTTGAATGCAGCGACCTCCTCGAAAAATTTGGTGGCCACAAATATGCTGCTGGCCTTACCTTAGATATTTCTAAAGTAGAGGAATTTCAACGGAAGTTTGAAGAAGTAGTGTCAGCCACAATAACGGATGACATGTTGGTACCGGTGGTTGATATCGACATATCCCTTCATTTCAACTCAATCAATGTAAAATTTCTGAATGTATTAAAACAGATGGCACCATTCGGTCCTGAAAATCAGCGTCCTGTTTTTGTTTCTGAACAAGTTTTTGTTTCCAATGCATTGAGTGGATTTAAAGAACGGCATCTGAAGTTTTTAGGTGGACAGAACGGAAGCGATCAGGTTTTCCAAGTGATCGGATTCGATATGATTGAACACTACGAAAGGCTTTCAAAGGGAGAATATTTTAAAATGGTATTCACAGTAGAAGAGAATACATTCAATGGAATAACGTCAATCCAATTGCGGATGAAGGACATTAAATTTTTAGAGTCATGATTTTGCGCGCAGAAAACCTGGTGAAGAAATACAAGGCACGAACAGTGGTGGATAAAGTTTCTGTTCAAGTAGGCCAAGGAGAAATTGTTGGATTATTAGGACCGAATGGTGCCGGTAAAACGACAACGTTTTATATGATGGTTGGTCTCATTAAACCAAACGAAGGCCAAATCTTTCTAGACAATGAGGACATCACTGCCTTGCCAATGTATCAGCGAGCCCGCAAAGGTGTTGGGTATCTTGCACAAGAAGCATCTGTTTTTAGAAAGCTTACGGTAGAAGAAAACATTTTATCAGTTTTGGAAATGCGCGACATGACCAAACAACAACGTCAAGAAAAGACGGATAAACTGATAGAGGAATTCAGTTTACAAAAAGTGCGAAAGAATTTAGGTATGTCGTTATCTGGTGGCGAACGGAGGCGTACCGAAATAGCAAGAGCCCTTGCTGTTGATCCTAACTTTGTTTTGTTAGATGAGCCCTTTGCCGGAGTTGACCCTATCGCAGTAGAAGAGATTCAGGGTATTGTTTCAAAGTTGAAACGCAAGAATATCGGCATCCTCATTACGGATCACAATGTTGATGAAACTCTCTCTATAACAGACCGTGCCTACCTTATGGTGGATGGAAAATTATTCAAAGCCGGAACGGCTGAAGAGCTTGCCAATGATCCTCAAGTTCGCAAGGTGTACCTTGGACAGAACTTTGAATTGCGAAGAGCCAAAGTAACACTAGAGAACAACGACAACTGGAAAGAGTCTTAATTTGAAAATTCAACATTCGAAGATTTAAAAGTAATTGCACTTTCCTATTTTAAAGCGCCACATTAATTGTCGGATTTGCACATCATCGAGTCAGTCCATCAGCAAATAACCCAGCAACTTTCTTATTTTTGATCATATGGGTGTTTGCAAATGGGGTTAATCAATTCAATTTTAACGTGGGTAATGAAGCAGCGCATTCATCAGATTGAGCTGTTCATTAAATATCCTAACGAAGTGCAAGACGAGCTTTTTAAAAAGCTGATAGCAAATGCCCGTTATACTGAATTTGGAAAACGCTATGGGTTTGAAAGCGTTGCTTCTTACGAACAGTTTCGTGATCGCGTGCCCGTTCATACTTACGAAAAAATGTATCCTTACATCGAACGGTTAATGCGAGGCGAACAAAATATTCTCTGGCCATCTGAAATCAAATGGTTTTCAAAATCATCGGGCACTACGAATGCGCGCAGTAAGTTCATTCCCGTTTCAATGGAGGCGTTAGAAGATTGCCACATGAAGGGAGGAAAGGATATGCTTTCAATGTATGTCAACAATTATCCTGACACTAAAATTTTTGACGGGAAAGGATTAGCGATTGGAGGCAGCCATCAGATTAACGAGTTTGATCCAAGCGCTACATCGTATTATGGTGATGTCTCTGCTGTTATTTTACAAAACCTTCCCATATGGGCACAGTTTATCCGAACGCCAAGTTTAGAAACTGCATTGATGGGCAATTGGGAAGACAAGATGGAAAAGATGGCGCGCGAAACGATGGAAGAAAATGTTACTAACATCGCTGGTGTCCCTACCTGGACGATCCTGTTGTTGCAGAGCATCATGGAGATGAAGCAAAAGAAAAATATACTCGAGGTGTGGCCAAACCTTGAGGTGTTTTTTCATGGAGCGGTTTCTTTCGCGCCCTATCGAAGTGTCTTCAAGTCAATTATTCCAAGTGACAGCATGCGGTATTGGGAAACGTATAATGCAAGCGAAGGCTTTTTTGGTATTCAAGATCAGAAAGATTCTGAAGAGCTTTTGCTCATGTTGGATTATGGAATTTTTTATGAATTTATTCCAGCCGAAGAAGTTGAAAATGCTAAAGCCATACGGCTTGCAGACGTTGAGCTTGAAAAAAATTATGTCATGGTAATTTCCACCAACGCTGGGTTGTGGCGATACAATATTGGCGATACCATTAAGTTTACTTCTCTGAATCCGCATAGAATAAAAATCTCAGGACGAACAAAGCATTTCATCAATGCCTTTGGAGAAGAACTAATTGTTGAAAATGCTGAGACAGCCATTACGATTGCCTGCGAGCGTACTGAAGCCGTTATTCAAAATTTCACAGCCGGCCCGATTTATCTAGATGCAAATAAAAAAGGTGGACACGAATGGATTATTGAATTTAGTGTAAAGCCAAAAGACATTCTTGAGTTTACGCGCGTGCTGGATGAAACCCTTCGCCATGTAAATTCGGATTATGATGCCAAGCGTGCACACGATCTTGCGCTTGTTCTTCCAAAAATTCACAGTGTAGAAGAAGGTACATTTTACAACTGGATGAAAAAAAGAGGTAAGCTTGGCGGACAAAACAAAGTGCCTCGTCTTTTCAATACCAGAGAATATGTTGAGGATATTTTGAAGATGCTATCGGAGATACAAGCAATAAATTAATCTTAGCCAAAATTTTTTCACGTTTTAGACGTTATCCCAATTCAACAGTTAGTCAAAATCAATATTGCCAAATGAAAAAAAATATTCTTTGTTCATTTTTGGTTGCTCTGTCTTTCAATGTCGCAGTTGCTTCTCATTTAAGAGGCGGTCATATTACAATAACCCAACTTTTTAAAACCCGTTGGAAGTGCAGAATTACTATTACCGTATACACCAATACAAAATCGGGAGCTTTTTTTGGAGGCATTAATCCTACTGATGGCGACTTGCTGAATTTCGGTGATGGCTCTTCACCTGTTCTGGTTCCAGAAATTGGTGCCGTCACAACACCTGTCGGATCTACTTATGTAATTTTGGATGCGGTAAGAGGAATTGCCAGAGCTACTTATACTATTGATCATGACTATGCAAACCCAGGATATTATATTGTTAGTTACCGTGAGCTCAATCGAAATGGCGGTGTTATAAATTTTGATCAATCAGATGGTTCTCCTTTCTATCTGGAATCATCATTCAAACTTGATCCATTGGCAGACAAAGCATACGCCTCTCCAACTTTTTTGGCCGAACCCATTTTCCATGCATCAACCGAAAGTGATTTCTCTTATTCCATCGCAGCTCAAGACAGCAATGATTATTTATTACTGTACAGCCTCACAACGCCTAATATGGACAAAAACCAAAATGTTGTCAATTACAAACTCCCGGCATCTTTTAAGATTAATCAATTCAATGGGCTGATTTCATGGGATACTGAATTTTTCGGCAACTACCTTGTTGGAGAGTACACGTTCAGTGTTAAGGTTCATCAGATAAAAGATAGCGAAAGAATAGGTTACGTTATTCGTGATTTTCAAATTATTTTAGAAGAGACCGATTTTAATGGAATCATTTCTGACAGTCCCAATCTCGATGAAAATAATAGAATTTATCTTCCGAAAGGAGACACGTTTAGTTTTAAAGTTTTTGCGCAAGATTCTGATGCTCCATCTTTAGAAGTCTTTTCAGAATTATCAAGTCATCCCAATTTATTTTCATTTGCATTGCATGATTCAACTCAAGACAATAGAAACATAAAGGTAGGCGTGGTAACAGTAACGTCATCTGAAGAAATACTCAGAGATAATCCATATGCCATTGTTGTTCGTGCTACTTATCAGAATGGTGGAAACAAGTTTCAGAAAGATCTCGGGTATTTATTTTATACGAAAGACATTGAAATTCCTGGCCTTTCTACAGTTGTGGCGACAGAGCAGGAAGAATTATTGATGAATGTTTATCCCAATCCAATTAAAGATTTTTTAAAAATTGAAGATGGAACTGCCAGAAATAAATCGCTCAAGATCTTATTGTTAAATGGTGAGACTATACTGGAGAAGAAGAATTTTAATGATGATGTGATTGATCTCAGGAGCCTTCCGAAAGGTGTCTACATATTGCAGGTATACGCTAAAGACTCTAACCCAAAAACTTTCCGAATAATAAAATCAGAATAGAGAAACGAGTTAAGGATTACTTACTCCCTCTTTATACTGCTCAACCACGAAATTAATCTCGACTTACTGGTCTCTTCTACAATTGCTCCGCTCTCTGCAGCACGATTTACTTTTTCTACAGTGTAAAATGCGGAAGGTAATATTACTTTCAGGTGATGAAGCAGATCATCGAGATGCTCACGTTCAATTACCGTGAAGACTAAATTCTCGTGTCCGTCTGGTCCTTGTGCATCAACTTGAGTATATCTATTTTCTTTTGAGTTCAGATAGCTTATTAATTCGTTTACTTCTCTTCGTGTAATAATCCGAACGATTACCTTTCCATAGGCAATTCGCTCTTCGATAATCATTCCAACAAAAATACCTAACGCAAATCCTGCAGGATACGCAACGTAGCAAATCCAATTATCAAGATGTTCGAAGATTTGTCGAATGGCCATCAACCAGATAAATGATTCGAAGAAGCCCAACAAGGTAGCGGTAACTCTTCTTCCTCCCAGAACATAAATAATCCTGATCGTGTTAATCGACACATCGGTAATGCGCGCCAGAAAAATCAATAGCGGTAAAAGAAAGTAACTGAACGCTTCTGATGAAATTTCGAGTGTCTCTGTAAAGAAGCTTTCCATAAAGATTGAGGTTCATTCTAAAGTTAACCAAACAAATCTTGAAACACCTCAGTGATTTTACCAAAGGTCTTTACCTCAATTTTTGTTTTGCTCAGATCCAACGATTTTTTACTATGTCGGGAGATGTATATTTCATGAAATCCTAATTTCTCCGCTTCAGAAATGCGCTGATCAATTCGGTTCACTGCTCTTAATTCTCCACCCAATCCTACCTCTGCAGCAAAACATATTTTATCCGAAATAGAAATTTCTTCCATCGATGATATTAGCGAGATACAAATTGCCAAATCAATTGCCGGATCTTCTACTTTAATACCTCCAGCCATGTTTAAGAAAACATCTTGTGTTCCCATTTTAAATCCGCAGCGTTTTTCCAAAACAGCCAGCAGCATATTTAGTCGCTTCTGATCAAAGCCGGTTGGTGTGCGTTGTGGTGTTCCATACGATGCCGGGCTTACAAGAGATTGAATCTCAATTAACAAGGGGCGATTGCCTTCAATGGTTGCTCCGATGGTAACGCCACTCAGATGACCATCTTTTTGGGAAATTAAAATTTCTGATGGATTCGATACTTCGCGCAAGCCAGTACCCAACATTTCATAAATCCCGATTTCTGATGTTGACCCAAATCTATTTTTAGTAGTGCGCAAAATACGATAAGCAAGATGTCGATCTCCTTCAAACTGAAGAACGGTATCAACCATGTGTTCCAATACCTTTGGGCCAGCAAGCATACCATCTTTTGTGATGTGTCCGATTAAAAAAACTGGAGTGTTTGTTTCTTTGGCAAACTTCATCAACTCGCCTGCACATTGTCTTACTTGTCCGATACTTCCAGCTGTAGAATCTAACACACCTGAATGAAGTGTTTGGATTGAATCGATAATAACAAGACTTGGCTGCAGCGATTCTATAGAAAGAAAAATATTTTTTGTGTTTGTTTCGGTAAGGATAAAAAATTTCTGTGAGGTGTTGCCTAATCGCTCCGCACGCATTTTGATTTGCTGATCGCTCTCTTCACCCGATACATACAACACTTTTTGATTCTTCAGTTGCAGCCCGACTTGCAACATCAAGGTTGATTTACCTATGCCTGGCTCGCCTCCAATTAAAACAAGCGAACCTGAAACAATGCCTCCGCCTAATACGCGATTGAGTTCTTCATCACCCGAGTTTATTCTGATTTCAGATGATGATTCAACCTCATCAAGTGTTTTGGCTTTATTTGTTCTGGCACGCGATGATTCTTGTCTCCATTCATTTTTTGTGTTCTCTTCCTTGTTTACAACCTCCTCGGCAAACGTATTCCAAGATTCACATGATGGACATTTGCCAAGCCACTTAGCCGATTCGTAGCCACAACTCTGACAGAAGAAAACAGATTTTGATTTTGCCAAGGGAATAAGATTAAATTCAAATTTAACGAATCTTTGTTGTTTCGTCTTATTTGAAAACAGATGCTTGCGTTTTTATAAAGTTAAGGGTTCTATTCAGAAACCCGATCTATTTAGGTAAAAGCAAGAATTTGAAAGAATAGAAATAAAGTAGTACTTATGGAATTCAAATGAGAGTGAGTTTTTAAGTGGACTGTTGTCTGCGAGTTCTGCAATCCCATATTAAATTGAAAGAAGAAATGCTATGAAAAACTTAACCGTTATTCTTTTTGTTGTAATTTCTTTATCTGCAAAAGCAGGCGATCCAAAATTTCCAGTAAGTGCAATCCCTGACGATCTGAAGAAAGATGTAAACGTTGTGGTGCGTGAAGACCAAATGACCTTTACTATTCTCTCTCAAAGTAAAGCTATCCTTCATGTTTTTTTTGTGGCAACCATCTTCAATGAAAATGGAAAAAATTTCGCTGAAGAAACCGTTGGATATGATAAACTCAGTAAGGTCACGATGTTCAAAGGTAGTGTTTATAATGCCAACGGAGAGTCAATTAAAAGATTGAAGAATAGTGAGATCTATGATCGAAGCGCCTACGATGGCTTCAGTTTGTACAGTGATGCCCGACTGAAACACATTGATCTTTCGCACGGAAGCTATCCTTACACCATCGAGTTTGAATACGAAATTGAATATAAATTTCTCTTTATAATTCCTGGCTCTGCTCTAGTGTCACAAGAGAAAGTATCGTGTCAGCATTTTTCTTATACGCTGGTGTATCCTGAAAATTTAAAACCTCGCTACAAAACTTTTAACATTAGCGACAACCCAACGGCAACAAAGAACGATGGAATTGAAACGACATCGTGGAGTTTTAAAAACATACAACCCATCAAGTTCGAACCGCTGTCGAAGCGTGAAGAAATGATAGCGCAGATTACCGTTGCTCCTACCCGGTTTGAATATGACAACTATATCGGCACCATGACAACCTGGGATGAGTTTGGAAAATGGATAGGTACGTTAAATAAAGACAGAAATATTTTACCTGAAGAAACCAAGCAAAAAATCAGACAACTGACTGCCAACCTTAAAACGTCAGAAGAAAAAGCAAAAGTGCTTTATGAGTACATGCAAAATAAAACGCGGTATGTTAGTATTCAATTGGGCATTGGTGGATTTCAACCTTTCGAAGCCTCTGTGGTTGACAAAACCGGTTACGGTGATTGTAAGGCGCTTTCAAATTACATGGTGGCCATGTTGAATGAGGTTGGGGTAAAAGCAAATTACATTCTGATTCGGGCGGGTGAAGGCGCTGCTGGTATTAAACAAGATTTTCCGAGCTCTCAATTTAATCATGCTATTGTGGCGGTGCCAAATGGAAAAGATACTTTGTGGTTAGAGTGTACCAGTCAGACCAATCCGTTTGGATATCAAGGTACCTTCACTGGCGACAGACAAGCGTTGATGATTACGAATGATGGCGCAAAAATCGTTAACACAATTCAATACAGTGCGGAGCAAAATGTTCAATCGAGAAGAGCCGATGTGTTTGTTGATTTAAGTGGAAATGCAAAAGCAAAAATAAAAACAAACTACTCTGGCATTCAGTATGAGAATGACCATTTGAATTTTATGCTACGCGATCAGTATGACGATCAAAAAAAGTGGGTTCAGAAAACAACTTCTATTCCCAGTTTTGATATTAATTCCTTTAGTATGAAAAACATCAAAGACAAAATACCAACTGCCATTGTTGATCTCGATCTTACCTTGAACAGACTTGCAACAGTAAGTGGCAAGCGTATTTTCATCACCGCTAATCTGATGAATCGTTCAACCTTTATTCCAGAGAAAGTAGAGGCAAGAAGAACAAAGGTGGTTAGAAAAAGTACGTACATAGATTTGGATACAATTCGATATCACTTGCCAGAAGGTATTTATCCCGAATTTCTACCAACGCCAATCAAACTCAAAAATCGTTTTGGTGAATACGAGGCAACGTTTCAACTTGACCAGGATAATCTGCTCTACATCCGTAAGGTAAAAATGAATAAGGGAGAGTTTCCTGCGGAATCATATACTGAACTGATTGACTTCTATCGCAGCATGAACAAGTCAGACAACATCAAGATCGTTTTCTTAAGCAAGACTTGATTTATACGGCAGGTTTATTTTTTATTCTGAAACTCAAAAGCCGATACCTTTGTTAGACGCCTTTGAACGACCGAACTATGTTTTTCATTCGCTTATTATCCCGATGTCCGCTGTGGTTGCTTTATCGGCTTTCTGATTTCTTGTTTTTTATCGGCTACCGTGTTTTAAGATACCGAAGAAAGATGGTACAGAAAAATCTTCAAAACTCTTTTCCAGAGAAGACAGTTTTGGAGCTTCATCAAATTGAAAAAGACTTTTACAAAAACCTCTGCGACTATGCTGTCGAATCTTTAAAGCTTCTTACGATTACAAAAGAAGACCTTGCAAAAAGAATGGTGTATAAAAATCCCGAACTGATTGAACATTACAAAGCCAACAATCAATCCATCCTACTTCTTTCATCTCATCAGTTTAACTGGGAGTGGTTATTGGTTTCGGGAAGTTTTACTTTGCCAATGGAAATTGATTTTGTTTATCAGTCCGTAAGCAATAATTTTTTTGATGATGTAATGCAACGGGCACGCACGCGATTCGGTGCCTACCCCATTCAACGCGACAGAGTGGCGCGCGAAATTATAAAACGCAAATCAAAAAACCGTGGCATTGCCATTGTCGCTGATCAATACCCTGGTCATGGTAATGATAAAATGTTTCATACAACCTTTCTCAATCAGAAAACTGTTTTCTTCTATGGCTGTCAGCACATGGCACAGCTAACGCAAGCCCCAGCTCTTTATGCCGCTATTACGAAAGTGAAAAGAGGATATTACGAATGCACGTTGGTAAAAATAGGTGAACCTCCTTACATAAAAGAAAGCGACAGTGTAGTCGAAAATTATGTTCGGGCAGTGGAAAGAAAAATTCAAGAAGATCCTACTGGCTGGTTATGGTCTCATAACCGATGGAAGGAAAGACATGTCGAAAACGAAAAAGAGTTGGAAAATTAAGCGTGAAAAAATACTGATTTGGGCGTTGTGTTTCGTTAGATTGGTAACAGCTTGCATCAACAAGCTGAATGATCGCGATGTCTAGCAGATGTATAATAGTCCATCGATTGCTTCAGAAAATATTTACTGCATCAGTCTCGACAAGCTTATGGAGAGTTTGAAATAATTCTACATCAAGATTTGTTCGATGTCTTCGCGTGTCAATTGCTTCATGAAACTTTCCTCTGTAGAAATTAAATCCATAGAGAGTTTAAGTTTGCGTTGTTGAAGCGTTAGTATTTTTTCTTCTACTGTATTGCGTGTGATGAACTTATAGCTAAACACTTTTTTCTTCTGTCCGATACGGTGAGCACGATCTACAGCTTGCGCCTCCACAGCAGGGTTCCACCACGGATCAAGAATAAATACGTAATCAGCTTCTGTAAGATTAAGCCCCAAACCTCCGGCCTTAATTGAAATTAGAAACACCTTCAAGTTCGTGTCTTTGTTAAAACGCTCTACTTGATCTTTGCGATCGGTACTCGATCCATCGATATATGTAAAATCAATTTTGTTCGATTTTAGATATTGTTTCACCAAGTCGAGGTGTTTTACAAATTGACTAAACACCAAAACCTTATGCCCTTCAGCAATGGCATTCTCTAACATGTGCGTGATGTCCTCCAATTTGCCTGAGTCGCCTGTATATCCTTGCTCCACCATTCTTGGATGGTTGGCTATTTGACGAAGTTTCGTTAGGCCCTCTAAAATCATGAAGCGACTATTACCCAATCCTTCTTGTTCGATGAGCTTAAATATTTTTTCGCGATAGTGCGTCTTTACTTCTTCGTATTTCTTTTCCTGCTCGGTGGTCATCGTGCAGTATTGAATGTTCTCAACTTTTTCTGGAAGTTCCGTTGCTACCTGCGATTTATGTCTGCGCAAAATAAAAGGCTTGATGATAGCATGAAGTTTCTTCGAGCGCGATTCATCCCCTTTCTTTTCAATTGGGTTTTGATATTCGTTTCTAAAGTAGGTTTGTGTTCCTAAAATACCTGTATTGATAAACGACATCTGCGACCACAAATCCATCGTGGTATTTTCGATCGGTGT
This sequence comes from Chryseolinea sp., assembly GCA_046595655.1. Taxonomy (GTDB): domain Bacteria; phylum Bacteroidota; class Bacteroidia; order Cytophagales; family Cyclobacteriaceae; genus Chryseolinea. The sequence continues at coordinate 40,921 of JBKJOF010000027.1, forward strand.
ACCCGTAAGCACGAGTTTGTGTCGTGATTTCAATTCACGAACTGCTTTCGCAATAATCGATGTCGGATTTTTAATAACCTGCGACTCGTCCAGAATAATGTAATTGAAATAATATTGTTGAAGCAATTCGATATCCAGTCGCGCAATACCATAGGAGGTAAGTACGAGATCGTATTTTTCAAATCGTTTAATGTCTTTGTTGCGTAGTGTCCCTGTGTAATTCAGGATTTTTAGCTCTGGCGTAAATTTGCTTGCCTCCATCTCCCAATTGTAAATTAAAGAGGTAGGCATAATCAGCAACGATGCTCCTGCACCATTCTCTTTTTCCGCCTGAAGCATCGTGAGCGTCTGCACCGTTTTACCAAGACCCATGTCATCTGCAAGACAGCCTCCCAATCTATATTCGTTTAAGAATCTGAGCCAATTGTATCCAGCTTTTTGATATGGACGAAGCGTACCACTAAAGCCTTCCGGCAATGGGTAATTTTTTATTCCACTGAATGAGTTCAGTGACCGCATCTTTTCGCTGATGTGTACTTTGGCAAGATTTCCGTCCTCAAGTTCTTTTACCAGATTAAGATGATGCTTGCGTAAAACCGTTTTCTCATTTGCACCTTCTGTTTCACTCAGCGCAAACAGGTCGGCATACTTTGTTAACCAGGCTTCCGGAATAATAGCGATCTCGCCATTTGGCAATTTGAACTCTACCTTCTTTCGAAGGATAAGCTTGCGCAATTCTTTAAATGGAATTTCAAATTCACCAAAACGAATCTTTGCGTGGATATCAAACCAATCGATGCTCTCTTTTACTTCAACTTCAATAACGGCCTTGCCAACAAAATATTTTTTATCGCGGCTCTCTGGCTGACTCACTTCAAAGCCAAGATTCAATAAGTTCACCCTATTCTCATTCAACCACGAAAACGCTTCTGACTTGGGTACAGCAACCCTAAAACCTTTAGTCTGTAATCCTAGTTTCTGAAGCGTGTGTAAAAAACTTTTCTCTTCATCTGTATGCCGCGTTACACGATGAAATACATATCCTTCACCTTGCTTTTCAAGCGTTACACTTACCTGCCCGATGTTATCGCCACGGAAGGTATGTTTTCCATAACGGAACGAAAGATCAAAAACAATTTTGCCTGCACTATCGCTCGTATCTTCAGCAGGCGGTGCGGTTTCAAATAAACTGGGTGCAACTTCTGTTTGGGCTGTATGCAACTCCGACAAGGTAAGAATCGGATGAGGGTCGTATGTAGTCTTATTGATTTCAAAACCATTCGCCTCTACATCATCGAACGAAGCAATGAGTGGTGCAATAAAACGATTGTAATATGTTTCTTCTACATTCTTTGGAATGACAACAAATTTTTTGCTCAGGAAGGGAACGAGTTTTTTTCCATCCACATATTTCTCAAAGCCATATAACTTTCCATTCAACACCATCCACGCGGGACTTTTGCAAATCAGGTAGGCGGTTGTATTTGGTAGCTCGAGTTTCTTGCCTTGATAATACAGTGTTGGAAAATAATTTGTGTTTTCATTTGAACGCATGAAATGAAACTGCACAGTGGTTTTGCGTTCAAGCACTTCAATCTTTTTCCAAGTGGGTTCACCATCGCTACCCATTTCGTAAAGCGTTTTGCCTTTCAGTTTCTCCAACACTTTAGACCTGCGCTTTTCCATGTAGTCATCAATCTGCTCTTGTATTACTTCGCTGCCTTTCGTTTTGTCGTAGATCTTGGCAAAAAATTCATCGGGCTTCATAAACTTGGGCGAAAACTTTTTCACCAATACCTCTGCCTGCATCGAATCCATAATGTCGATCAGTTCGAAATCACGATCGTCAAGTCCTTTAGAAAATTCGCGCGCGTTCTTGGAAGAAATGTTTTGATGTTGGTAAGTAAGTCTTCCTTTTTCATCCAAATGAACAATGTAAGACTCGAAAACGAAGCCTTGATATTCGTGCTGATACAGCGAATAAATTATTTGAAACGGTTGTGAAGCAGAGACTTTCATTTAAAAAACGGCCTTTTTGTAAGGACGGAATATGAAAATTACGGATTCTGCTTTAGAAAAGCGCACCTTTTTCCATGAAATTGATACATCAATTTTAAAGATTGCGCACCGAGGCAAAGCGCGAGGCCAGAACAGCAGGCCGAAAAGAGATCACCACGGTTATGATGGTCATTAAGAATAACACGTAAATAAAGTCAGAAAACACCATTTTTACTGGATAACCGTCCATTACAGCAGAGGACATACCCATGGAGACAAATCCATATTGTTGCTGAAGAAAAAGGATAATGGCCGCCAATGCTAATCCCGAAAGGGTGCCAATACCTGCTATTAACAGGCCTTCGGCAATGAATATTTTCTTTAAAAGTTGTTCGTTGGCACCTAAAGAGGACAAAATCGAGATGTCTTTTTTCTTATCAAGCGCGAGCATCATCAGGTTGAAATAGATGTTGATCGAGCCGATAATCAACAGCAAAACGGAAGAAAGCGATGCCACCAGTTTTTCTAATTTCAATACACGATAAATGTCTTCGTGTTGCTCTTCGTTATTCAAGACGTTAAAATCATTACCTACAATTTTCTGAATGCTGGCCTCCACGGCATAGATGTTTGCTCCACTCACCGTTTTAATTTCGAGTGCCGTTCTTTTCTCTCCGTAATTCAGTAACTCCTGCGCAAAGTTTAGCGGAACAATTACATAGTTGTCGTCAAAATTCTGAATGATGGAGAATACTCCTGCAGGTAAAATATTTCTTTTGGAATAAAGTGAGGATGGATCGAGCGATGTTGCTTTTACATTCTTGATGTAATACACCTGGAGGGGATATAAGTCTTCTTCTGTTGCAACCGAAAGTGCGTATTTAATTCCTCTTCCTATTAGTGCATAATTTACTTCACCATCACGAAGTTTCAACTCTCCTTCTACAATGTTCTCTTTGGGTATTCTGTTTTGTTCAATAAAATTATCGCTTACACCTTTCAGAGTCACTACTTGGTTGGCATCACGATAACGCACATACGCATAATCTTCTATCACTTCTGTAACCAGATCAACACCTTTAACACTTTTTATTTTCGCAATCAACTCTGGTGAAGACACAAATGATTTGCCCAGGACTGCTTCAATTTTTATTTCGGGATCGAACGAGTTGTTAAGTGTGTGCAGAAGATCTTCCAACCCGTTAAAAATAGAAAGTACAATAATGATTGCAGCAGTAATGATGGTAACGGCCACGGCTGAAATAATAGAAATAACGTTGATGAAATTCTTCTTCCGTTTAGAGAGTAAATAACGCCTGGCAATGAAGAAGGATAAATTCAAAAGCGATATTGATTAATGATGGATTGCTATACCTCTTTGTTCGGTGGTGGAATCTGTAAATTGCTGATAAGGTTATCCATCTTGCTGGCGTCTTCTTCCACACGGTCGATATAGAAAATTAATTCGGGGATAATGCGCACTTGCTTTCCGATAGAGTTACCTAACGCCTTACGGATTTCACTTTTGTTTGCATGGATTCGCTCCAGCGTTTTTTCTTTGTCTTTTGCTAACAACATGCTGAGGTAAATTTTGGCAACACCAAGATCGGGGCTCATGCGCACGTCAGCAATCGAGATAAAGGTATTATTCAGAATGCCACGTTTATCGCGCTGAAAGATTTCGCTAAGTTCTTTCTGTATTAATTTCGAATATTTCTGTTGTCGTGTACTGCCCATTGTGGCGCAAATATCCTGTATCGCTTAACAATTAGCAATGAACCATTGGCAATTATAAAAAGCTAGTTAATTTGTGGCGTTATAACACTTTTACTTTGCTACGCTACTTCCGTATAAACGATCCTTACCGACTGCTGGGTCTATTGCTCATCTTTTTTCTGCTGTGCTTGCCACAGTTTATAGATCTACCTGATCTTACCTATCCAGAACTCAAAGGTTTTTTAATAGGCGAGAAAATTCTAGAAGGAAATGCTCTTTATACTGGAATAATAGATTTCACAGCACCACTTGCCGGATGGTTTAATGCGTTGATGAACCTCGTCTTCGGACGCTCTTTGCTCGCCAGACAGATTCTTTCCTTCATCCTCATTTTCTTTCAGGCTGGGTTTTTTGGTATGATACTCGTTGAGAAAAAAGCTTTTACAGAGAACTCTTATATTCCCTCATTACTTTTTGTTCTTCTCTTTTTCTTTTCGTTCGATTCCTTCTCGCTTACACCTGAGCTAATTGGATTTGGTTTTGTGCTGCTTGGGTTAAATAAACTCATTAAAGAAATTGAGTTTCGTGAGCAGCGTGATCAAACGATTTTGAAATTGGGATTATTTATTAGCCTCTCCACGCTGTTTGTCTTTTCCTACATTATCTATCTGATTGGTGCGATTGTGATCCTGGTTTTATTTACTCGCACGCCTCCGCGAAAGTTCTTATTAATGATCGTGGGGTTCTTACTCCCTCATCTGTTCATGTTGAGTTTCTATTATTTAGTGGGCGATGTTGATGAGGTTTGGAAATATTACTATCTGCCTAATCTGAATTTTGTTTCTGTTCATTTTATTACAGCGAAGAGTATTTTTTGGTTGAGCGTTATTCCCCTTTTCTTTCTTGTCATTTCGTTGGTGATGTTAAACCGCGAAGCGCGCCTTACCAAATATCAATCACAGCTAGTGCAGGCTATGTTTGTGTGGATGGTGTTTTCTTTTTTGCAAGTATTGTATTCCAAGGATCTTCGACCTCAAAATTTCATTACCCTCATCCCCGGCTTTGCTTTCTTTATGGGGCACTATTTCTTATTGATACGAAGAAGGAGATTGGCAGAGATCAGCCTGTGGATTCTTCTGCTGAGTATTGTTAGCGTAAACTTTTTGGCGCGTTACAACAAGCTGGAATATATTGATTATAGCACCCTTCGTGTTCCAGAAACTAAATCTCCTGTTATGAATCACCGCGTTTTAGTTTTGGACAATGACCTTGAAATTTACAAAGACAATAAATCGGCAACACCGTTTGTAAACTGGAATTTATCGAAAGACATTTTCGCTAGTGCTGATTATTATGAAAATGTGGTTGCGGTTTATCAGGGTATAAAAGAAGATGAACCTGATTTAATTCGCGATAAAGATAATTTGCTTAAACCCTTCCTTGCTCGTATTCCGCAGTTAAGGAAAATGTATGTGCGAAAAGGTATTTATTATCAAAAGGTAAAAACTAGCAACTGATCTTCTCTACACGTCTTGCATGTCTTCCACCTTCAAATGCTGTGTGAAGAAATGTATTCGTGATTTTTTCTGCGAGTTCAATAGAAATAAAACGAGCAGGTATACAAACAATATTGGCATCATTATGCTGACGCGCCAAAGATGCTAATTCATCTGTCCAACAAATGGCAGCACGAATACCTTGATGTTTGTTGGCCGTAATAGCAACACCATTTGCACTTCCACATACCAAGATTCCAAAATCAAATTCTTTCTTTTCAACGGCTAATGAAACGGGATGTGCAAAGTCAGCATAGTCTGCTGAATCTGCTGAGTAGGTGCCAAAATCTTTTGCTTCGTAACCATTTTTTAAAAGCCAGCTACGAAGTGCCTCTTTATACTCAAACCCCGCATGATCACTTCCGATTGCTATTTTCATGGCTGTGTTAATTGTCGTTCATTTCGTTCTTCCTCTGCTTCCCTTTTGTTGCGCTTGCGCTCAACGTTTGCTGAAATTAAAATACTTATTTCAAAAAGCATGTACAATGGAATTGTAATAACAATCTGACTGATCGGATCTGGTGGTGTGATGATCGCGGCAACAATTAAGATCACCACAATGGAATGCTTCCGGTACTTTCTTAAAAAGGCTGGGGAGACGATTCCGAACTTCGACAGGAAATAAATTACAACCGGAAGTTGAAAGAGAACGCCTGTACCAAAAACCAATGTTACAAATGTGGATACGTATGATGTAATGTCAAACTGATTAACAATGAGATCGCTAATTTGGTAGTTCACCATTACGTACACCATTAGTGGGGCAATAACATAGTAGCCGAATGAAATACCCAGCGCAAACAGAAGTGAGATGACCGCCACGATACCGGTTGAACTTTGTTTCTCTCTCTTGTGCAATCCGGGTTTAATGAATCGCCAGATCTCCCAAACGACATACGGAAAAGAAAAAATTAATCCGATCACGAAAGAGGCAACGATGGTAATGGTAAACTGGCCTGTCATGTAACGACTTTGCAACTCGAGTGGAATGTCTTGAATGCATAAGTCTGGATTGTTAATAGCATTACCCAACTTGCACAAGAACTTCCACGTAGGAAAATCTGATTTTGCCGGTCCTAAAAGAATGTTTGTAAAAATCCATCTCACTTCAACAAAGGCAATGATGGTGAAAACGAGCATTGCAATAACTGAGCGGATGATGTGCCAACGCAATTCTTCAAGATGATCGAGAAAACTCATTTCGCCTTCACCCTTCACTCCGTCTGCTTCTGTCTTATCTTGATCTAATGGCATTTTTATATTCTATTAATCTTGTAAACGCTTTGTGCCTTGTTATCAGCTTCAAGCTTGCAGCGTGAAACTTGCAGCCAAAAAGGTAAGGTATTGTGGCGTATTAATTTTACTCATCATTATACTAATACAAAGGGAACTTCGTCATCAAACGGTTCACCTTTTTCTTCACTGACTTTAAGTGTTTGCTGTCTTCTGGTTTTTGAAGTGCTTCATCAATTAATTCAACAACTTTTAAGATGTCTTTCTCTTTAAAACCACGAGTGGTTATTGCAGGTGTTCCTACCCGCATCCCCGATGTAACGAAAGGAGATTGCGTATCGAACGGTACCATGTTTTTGTTGATGGTGATGTCTGCCTGAATAAGTCCTTCTTCTGCTTGCTTGCCGGTTAATTTTTTCGAGCGAAGATCAATCAACATCAAATGATTGTCTGTACCACCTGAAATGATTTTATATCCTCTTTCAATAAAAGCTTGCGCCATCACTTTTGCATTCTTCGAAACCTGAATAATGTATTCCATGTATTCTTCCGACAAAGCCTCTTGAAATGAAACAGCCTTGGCTGCTATGACATGTTCAAGCGGTCCTCCTTGAGTTCCTGGAAATACACCCGAATCTAAAACCGATGTTATTTTACGAAGCTCACCTTTTGGTGTTGTTAATCCCCACGGGTTATCGAAGTTCTTTCCTACCATGATCATTCCTCCACGTGGGCCACGAAGTGTTTTGTGAGTTGTAGTAGTTACAATGTGGCAGAACTCCATCGGGTCGGCCAACAATCCACGGGCGATTAATCCTGCAGGGTGAGAGATATCGGCCAGCAATAATGCGCCAACACTATCGGCAGCTTCTCTTAGTTTTTTATAATCCCAATCGCGACTGTACGCAGATGCTCCACAGATAATCATCTTTGGTTTTTCGCGCTGCGCGATTTCTATTACCTTATCAAAGTCGATGGTGCCGGTTTCTTTTTCCACGCCATAGAAGGAAGGCTGATATAATTTACCTGAGAAGTTTACAGGAGAACCGTGTGTTAAATGTCCGCCATGCGAAAGATCGAACCCTAAAATTTTATCGCCTGGCTTTAAACACGCCAGCATAACGGCAGCATTCGCCTGAGCACCTGAGTGTGGTTGAACGTTTGCCCATTCTGCTCCGAAAAGTTCTTTCGCGCGATCGATGGCGAGTTGTTCAATTTCATCTACCACTTCGCAACCACCATAATAGCGTTTGCCGGGAAGTCCCTCTGCGTATTTATTTGTAAGAACAGTTCCTTGTGCCTTCATTACCTGTAGGGAGGTGAAGTTTTCGGAAGCAATGAGCTCGATGCCGGTTTCCTGGCGTTCTCTTTCTTTTTCAATAAGGTCGAAGATGGCTTTATCGCGTTTCATAGTTTGACGGTGTTTTAACGAAGGGTCAAAAATAGGATTGTAAGTTGAATTATAAAGGGTTGGAAGTCGATAATACATGGTTATTATTCCAGTAAATTCAGAATTTAAAAAGGACGATTATCTGGTTTACCATTCCTTTCATCAACAATTGTTTTTTCGAATGTTCTCATACGTCTATCATGAATGTTCAGTGTAGCTGGCTTGTAGGTTCGGTCTTCCATGCATAACCGTTTCATCAGCGATGATCTTTATGAAGCGTACCCCCCTGTTCATCTGATGAAGTATGATGATTGATGCACACCTTCTATACAACATCTACAGCCGGATGCATGAACATCTATAGCCAGTCTATACAACATCTAATGAACATCTATTGCCAGAAGCCAACTACAATGAAGCCAGACGGAAGGGCAGGGAGGAAATTATGAATGGAGTTTTTCGTTTATTGCTACGGAACACCAATAAAATAAAATTAAAGTAATCATTTCACTCCCCAAGCCGCTCCGGAAAAGAGGAGTGACAGTATCATTAAATGTATCGGGTGTCTTTCATAAAATCGACTTTGGTATTACTCCTTTCAGCCAAACATTAAAACGTTTCATTCTTCCTGCTTCTGAATCGGGATTAAAATCTTGTGTTGTTTGCCAGGCATTTTCGGGAAGGAAATCGACTGCCATAGCGTCAAATAAATTTCCTGCAACTTTGTTATTGTAGGTAACGGTTATGCACTCGGTGTTGAGGTTGGCACTTCGCGGATCTAAATTAAAGGTGCCCACAATGGCAATCGCTTTATCGATCACCATTGATTTGGCATGAAGACCAAAAATAGGTGCATAGTTTATTTCCTTTTGTAGAGCACCTGTCATAATTTGAAAACGAATGGCTGCATCTGGTTTGAACTCATAAATTTTTACGCCAATGTCTAACAGATTTTCGCGTTCGCGTTTATAGCCGCTGAACGCTTCCAGATTATCTGTCGATGACAAACTGTTGGTCAGGATTTTTATGACAACTCCACGATCAATGGCATCTTTAAAAAGTTTCTGACTTAACTCCGTTGTGATAAGGTAGGGTGATTGAATGCAGATGGATGACTTTGCTTTTTTGATGAGACTGATAAGCGAATCGGTTACAATACCTCCGCCTTTTATTCCATTGCTTCCATCATTTTTGCCAGGGTTATCCGAAATAAAAATTACACTATCCGACCAAACTAATTTACCTGACTCCTGAATTTCTTTGAAGACGGTAGGCATGGCCTTTATTTTTTCTCTTACCTGTGGCCAAAAGTTTTGAGGGTTGCAGGCGTATTGATGAAGGTATTCATATTTTACTTTCAGGTTGATGGCTTCTTCTGTTTCTTCAACTAGTTCTGAAATCGAAACACTTAATACACTCTTCCAAAAAAGATTAAACGAGTTTTGTACATCGTGTGAAGTTTTGCCGATCAACAAAACATCGCGATCTCTGAAATTGTATTCATGATCATAATCAAAATATTCATCAGCAATGTTTCTTCCTCCGGTAATCACAACTTCATTGTCTACAATAAACGTTTTGTTGTGCATGCGTTGATTGAATCCTTGAAAGTCGGTAGCGAGTGTAATTAATTTCCCCGCCAGGTTCTTACCAATGTTTGCTACAGGATTATAAATTTTAATTTCAATGTTGGGATGAGCATCAATCGCTAACAATTCATCTGCATCAGCCTCTACCATAATATCGTCTACTAACATGCGAACCTTTACGCCTCGATCTGCAGCACGCAAAAGGTAATCAACAGCAATGAGTCCGATGTTATCGCCTGAGAAAATGAAGTATTGGATGTCAATCGATTTTTCGGCTGCCTCCGTTAGCCATGCGCGCGCAATCATGGAAACATCGCCTTCTTCCAACGACACAATTCCGGTTTTCGATTGGCTTAGTTCCTTTATGTCTGATAGGTAATCAGACATTCGTGAAGAATCATTGATGTGGATTTTAGAACAGAAGTCTTGATCGATAGGAGGATATTTAACTTCTTCCGGTGCACACGATAATGCGCAAATGCTGAGTACAAAAATAAAGTGTTTTACAATTGAAGATAATCGCCTCATACGATGCAAGGTTAACATTTAATAAATTAAATGTTGTTGGAGACGGTGAAGATATATACCAGCGGGTGCTGGAAATAATTTGAGCCCAATGGGACGCTTGCAATTGTCTAAGTCTGAAAGATGCCTAAAATAAATAGCCATGTAATTCATCCAGCTCTTCTTTTATCATCTGGTTCCACGCTCTTTGTTTAGTATAATTGTGTCCATAATCTGTCTCATTTTCGTAGACTTCAATTCTTTCTTTATACTCCTTGAAATATTTACGATGAACAAAGTCAACCATAACCACCACATTACTCCCTGTCATACCTGCTTCGTTAAAAGCCTTTCTCATTTTACGCGCATAAAGTTCAGCAAGATCAAAATGTAATTGCTCATGCTCCAAAAATTGCGAGTCCTTTCTATTGGAATTTACCCATGAGTTATTCGTATAGAATACAGCGTTTACAAATACTTTTCCGCTGGCCCATATATGCATTCTTCCTGTTTGTGCCAATATTCCACAATGAGATAAAGCATTAAAATCACCTTGTGCATTCGAGCCATTTTCAACTCTTTTGAAATCTTCCCATGATAGTCTTCGACCAGAAGTCCATGTTATTTCATTCTCATACTTTTTAATATTGCTAACACTGTAAAGATCCGCTGTTATTCGATCACAATTTGTAATGAGGTCAGGATACTTTCTCTTTGTAATTTTAATGAGATTGGCTCCAGCGAGTCTGGATCTTTCTTTTATTAGCTCTATCAGTTCTACGTAGCTACAGTTTATTGAAAGTCCTTTATCTCCAGTTTTTATTACCCCGATCTTAATTCCTTCTGCTGGAACGGATTCCGTTTCATCTAAAATAACGAGCGGATCAGAATAACTCAGCGGACTTAAATTATTCTGGGAAAGTTTAGTTTTTACTTTTGGACTACATGCGATTGTAATTGCAAACAGAAAAAATAATATTCCAGTCATTCTCATCTCTTAAAGGCTTAAGTGCTATCAATCATTACGCTAGAAGAATTACATCCTACCGTTGCGCAAAGGTAGCTGTGATGAGATACTTTCACAATCAAGGGATTAAACTTTCGGATTTGACCTCACCCCCGGCTCCTCTCCGGAAGAGAGGGGTGACTGTATCATTATATGTATCGGGCTTATTCTTAATCTGTGTCTAGATAAAGTAATCGCATTAATCGTTCTTCAAATTATCCACCGGCTTAACATATGTAGCACGCCACGTTTGTGAGCCAATGGTAATCGTGCCAAATACAATGAGCAGGAACACACCCAACGCAATTGTTTTTATATCAACATTCACATGATACGCCAATTGCTCAAGCCATAAATTGTTAATGAAATATGCTGCGGGTACTGCAATGACGATGGCGATAAATAAAATCACTACGAAGCCTTTTGATAAAAGATAGATTAGCGAACCATTGCTGCTACCCAATACTTTGCGAATGGAAATTTCTTTGATGCGGGTTTCGGTTGCATAGGTAGCCATTCCTAAAAGGCCAAGACAGGAAATTAAAATGGCAAGAATAGAAATAACACTGAGTATGCTCACGAGATCACCAAAGAAGATGTCGTAGATTTTATGCACCTCTCCATAAAAATCTTTGTAATCAACCTGAAGGCCCGAATTGGTTTTAGCCCAGGCACCTTCAACACTTTTTCCGGCATCATCAAAACTGCCTGAGTATTTCACTTGCAATATTTTGATCTCCTTAGGATTATAAATCAAGGCCATAGGATCGAGCTTCTGCACCAACATTTGATGGTTATAATCTTTCACTACCCCAATAATTTGTTTACGTGATGAATCAGCTTTTAAAATTATTTCTTGCCCGATGGCTTCAAGAGGAGAGGTAAAGTGAAATGCATCAACAGCTTTTTCATTTAGTACGATAAAGTTTTTGTTCGACTCACCAGCACTCGCATCAAAATATTTGCCGGCTACTAACGGTATGTCGAGGTTTTTAAGATAGTCTTCATCGGTTGAGAAATACATTAATGTAGTCCAGTCTTTCTCTTCTAATGATTTCTTATATCCTTCGCCATAACTTGAGCCTGCTGCGGGCACATGTGATGAGGCGCTTACACTTTCAATGTTATTGTATTTTAGTAATTCGGTTTTTAATGCGTTGGCCGAAGTATTGCCGAGGTTCACTACAATTTAATGTTCCATCGAGAAACCATGATCAGCTTTTAAAAACAATTGAAGCTGATTAAAAACTACTACTACCGAGATGATAAAAATAAGAGAGAAGGTAAATTGTGTTACCAATAATGTTTTGCGCAAGCCGATGTTGGAAAGCAGCTTCATGGTGCCCAGACCCTTCAATACTTTTATCGGTTGGAAGCGACTCAATACAACGGCAGGAAATATTCCCGCAAGAATTCCTACAACGATAGCAAAAATTAAAAACACCGCGAACACAAAATAGTTAGCTTCTAAATCCCACTTCATTAATTGAGCAAAACTCAATTTCAACATCAACGGCTTCAAGGAGATTAACATGACAATGGCTGCAACTAATGCGATTAATGCAATCATTACTGACTCCGATAAAAATTGCACAAACACTTGCCAACGCATGGCCCCGGTAACTTTGCGCACACCTATTTCGCGTGCGCGGGTAAGCGACCGGGCGATCGATAAGTTGGTGAAATTGAAACACGATGTGAGCATCACTACACCAGCTAGTCCCATAAAGAAGTAAACAAATATCCAAGGCAAGAATGGTCCGATGGGATTGTTAATGAACGCACCTGGTGTAATGCTCATCAAGGCTTGAGGCTTGTACTGTATTTTAGTATCCGTTTCAGGATTGGGTACTTTTGTAAAATATTGCTTTTCAATTTTGGCGAGGTGTGGTTGAATGTCGTCTATGGTTTTGCCTTTTTCTAAAACAATGTAAATCCATCCTTGCCATGCGTTGTACCAATCGTCTATGCCACCCTTGCTTCGCTTGTCCAGCGCCTCTAAACTTTTTACCGTGCTTATGCTGGCGAGTGCATCAAATACGATGTGTGATTTACGATTCGTTTCTTTTAAAATGCCCGTTACTTTATATGGTCCATCATCACCCACCTTAAAACTTTCACCAACCGGATTTTCTTGCTTGAATAATTTTTTTGCCGCTTGATGTGTGAGCACAACGGAGTAAGGTTCAACTAACGCTGTTTTCGGATTTCCGTATTCCAGTTCATACTCAAAAATGTCGAGCATTTCAGGATCAACAAAAAATCCGGCAACCGGAATGTTCACATCTTGTTCAATCTCTAACCACATGTTTCCAAAACCCCGAACGATACGTGTGCTTTTTTCAATACCCGTATAATTATTCATCAGCTCATCTCTGAGCGGAAGACTCGTGGTGGCTGTTTCATTCATCACTCCACCATCCGTTCCCATCGGAATAGAATTAATCCGATAAATGCGATCACGTTTAGTGTTGTGTCGATCGTATGTCATCTGGTCGGCCACCAGCATGATGATGATCATCGATAGTGTCATGGCAACCGCCAATCCAAAAATATTGATGAAGGAGAAGAAGCGGTGGCGCACCAAATTGCGCATGGCAGTTTTGAGATAGTTACGAAACATGGCGTGAATGATTTTAGATTTTCGAGGTGCGAATTACGATTTGACTCGCCATTTTATTTTTCGTTGCTCTCTTTTACAATGAAATAGTAAATCAAAAAGCCTAATGAAACCGCAACCGTAAACAATCCATATGGTAATGGTGACTCAGGACTTACCGGAATAAATTCCATAATGATAAGCGAAAGGCCAGCAAAGAAGGCCAGCAAACCCCACTTCAATGAAGGGAATTTACTTTCGTTTGTTGAATGATTTTTAAAAATCGATTGGGTGTCATCATTCACAAAACCCTTTTCGATCATCTTCTTTTTCAAAATATAATCGGTCATCACTTTTGTGAAAAAATAAACCGCTGTACCCATAGTACCCATAATGGTCATAGGCATTAAAACATCTCTTAGTCCGTCATTCATATTCTTAAGCTTTAAAGTTTCTGTTTGTTTGGGGCGTATGACATGGATGTTTTGATGGATGTTGCAGGCATTCCTAAAAAAAGTTTGATACGCTCGAAAGTGCAAGTTAACCGCAGAGATTCTGTGTTAAGAACCCAGTATGATTTTTATTAATTTTGTTTCCAAGGCAGTTTTATACCAGCCTGTAAAGAGAGGCGGTCGTTTATTAAGTTAAATGATCGCTTCTCCGTTTTAAGCCATACATTTTTCTGTTTCATGTTTGGTATTGTTTAGGTTTTGATAATCTTTTTTGTAGGTCGTGTTTGTTTTATAAACTGTGTAAATCATCTCCAGTAATTTCCGTTGCACCGCCACTGCTGCTTTCATTTTTATGCCATGCTTTGACACCAGTCTTACAAATACAGCTTTAAATTTCTTCGTGTCGTATTGCCGCCAGGGCAGGTAAGTGCATAGCTTTTCTTAAATGTCGGTTCCCTTTTTTTGATATTCTTGGTTTTCCTTTTATTGATGTCCCGGATTGTTTCTCCCTTACATCGAGTCCCGCATAGCTTGTCAACTGTCTCTTATTTCGAATGAGTTCAAAACCATTGGTTTCTGCCAATACCGTAACGGCTGTTAACCTTCCCACACCGGGTATGGAGCAAATGGTTTCAACTGATTTGTTTACTTCCTTGTCTTGCTTTACTGTTACGGTAATTTCCTGGATAATCTCAGCCACCTGTTTATCTAATAATTTTATCAGCTTCTTTACCCGTGCCACACTGCTCGGATTAGGAAACGCTTCTGCCATCTCCGCATGGAGCTGGTTCTTCGCTACGGTTCTTGTTTCAACGATTTGGTCGCGCTCGCGGGTTAGTTGCTTCAGGCTTTTAAAGATTTGCTTTGGATGTTTCCAGCATTCCAGTTGTCTTTCTAAACCAAAGCGCGCTATTGCTTCTGAAGCGGTCTTGTCAGTAATTGTTTTTACCTCAAGTGTTCTGAAGTAATTGCTGATCTTATTGGGTAAAATAATGCTCACCTCATTGTTACTTTCTTCTAAATGATATGCCAATGATTCATGATAAACTCCGGTGGCTTCCATTACATATCGGATCGGAGTTGTTTCTGTTGTTAGCTTTCTTACCCATTTGATCATCGTATCAAACCCTTTCTTGGTATTGGCAAAGGTTCCATGGCTGTATAGCTCCAATGTCAAGTCATCGTATATCCGCCCCAGACATACGACCAATTCTTTTTGGGCAACGTCAACACCCAGCACTTGTTTTACAATTTTTCTCATACCCTTCAATTTTTAGATAAATTTAAAAAGTGAAAACCTCTCTTCGCTTTGTCTCCTAGTTGGATATTCTGAATACTCTGACTTGCAGGGTTTCTTACATTCTGTTCAAGCTCGAAGAGATAAAAAGAGTGAGGTAATTTCTCTGCGTCAACATACCATTAAGGTTGTTTAGTCGCGGATGTACTCTCACCCTTTTCACCTTTATAAAATCAAATTTATTGGTACTTAATCTTTAATAGAAATCCTATTTTTGTTTGTGGTTCAAACATAGGAGAACGCAGAGGTTCGCAGAGTTAAAGGCAACATTCTATGCACCACACTTGCCTCTTCTTCAAATCCTCTGCGGCTCTCTGCGTGCTCCGCGGTTTATTCAAATTATCTTTACCTTCTTGCAACATCTAACAGAAAAGCCTTGTCTCACGAGCCGATGATGGATGATAGAGCCCTTTGATCGGGCGTGTGGTAAAAAACAAAGAAGAGAGCGAAGAACTATGTCAAGATGTGTTTTTGAAGGTGCATGAAAAGCTTGCCGAGTTTAGTTTTAAGTCGAAGTTGTCGACCTGGATTGCTACCATTGCCTATCGTCAGGCCATTAATCATATTCGAAAAAACAAAATGTCATTAACGGATATTCCGGAAGAAGACAGTTTTACTTCCTATTTTG
>JBKJOF010000083.1:0-1916 GCA_046595655.1 Chryseolinea sp.
TGCGATGCCATAATGATTCGTATTGCAAACGCTTACCCATCCCGATCCGAACTGATCAGCCTTATCCATGGCAATGGTATTCGCATGCGGACCTACAACAAGACCGAGACCATTATCACCATCGACTGTCGCTACACTTTTTTTCTCGCGAACAATTTTAATGTTGGGCTTCGGATTGATCCGCCCCATTTGAAGCATATCGAAGTACGTATGCAATCGCGCCACGCCATGTGAATCGATTCCACGAAGATCAGCTTTCGATAATACCTCTGATGCTAATACAGCATCGGCTTGCGGAATACCAAAATGTTTGAATACTGCTGTTGAATATTCTTTAAGGTATTCGGCTGAAAATTTATAGTATGCTGGTTCGGTCATTGGTGTTTCAAAATCTAAAAGTCTATTGTCTACTGCCTTGAATTCTATAATTCAAAAACTCTTTCCATCAATGTCCATTTCTCACCGGGCTTTGCATAAGGTAATGGATCCTGATATTTCCACATCAACGTTTCCCACTCCTGAACTTTGGGATTGGCTTGGTTCATTTTTGATTTTCGTTCAAATGAAAACGTTCCATTCCCATCAATGATCGTAAACAAATGATTTCATATTCTGTAAATCTCCATGCTCTCTGTTTCTGCATCGCAAAGACTTTTCAAAACCTCTGGCCAAACATGCTTGTGATACTCGCGATACTCGGCAAAGAGCTTGGGATCATCTTTCAATCAAGTGCTAAGCAATGTCGCGTCATGCTTTGCTTACTTTATAACCACGTAATCCAAAAAACAAAATTACTCCAAAGCCTATGATTGGTATGATCAATGAATTTTGAATTCCTTGCAAGGACAACCAACCCGTGATTGGTGGCAACACCGCTCCACCTACAATGGCCATGATCACCAAACCCGATCCAAGTTTTACTTGTTCTCCTAAATCTTTAATGGACAATACAAAAATAGTTGGAAACATAATGGACATGAAAAAATACGTTGCACTAATGGCGATAACGGCTGAAAGTCCTGAACCAAAATAACCATAGGTAAGCAGAAGAATACATGCCGCTGCGTAGAAGGCGAGCAATCTGTTCGCACTAAATTTTGTAAGCAACCATGTGCCCACAAATCGTCCCACCATAAACAAGGCTAAAGCGAATGAAGCGTGGAAACTTGCAATTTGTGTAGGTGTTGCATTTTCTGAATAACGATAAATCCACTGCACTGCTTGAATGTGTTCACCACGGGCAAAATGTAATTTCAAATCAACAAAGTATCCCCACAAGGAAGACTGCGCCCCAACGTAGAAGAACTGCGCTAACACACCAAACATTAAATGCTTATGGCGGGTAATACCTCTAAAGGAAGCGTGCTTTTCAGCATCAGAAGAAATCTCTGGCATTTTTACAAATGCAAACAAAATTGCCACGAACAACACGACACCGGCAAGAATTAAATAAGGCATCTGCACAGACTGTGCTTCAGCAATACGAATTGCTTCTGCATCAGCTACCGGCATCGCATTTAATATATCGTTTGTGTACTCTGTATCTGAATAAATAACAAGGCTTCCGATAACAGGACCAAGAATGATACTGAGTCCGTTAAACGATTGAGAGAAATTTATTCGACCTTCTGCTTTCGCAGGATCACCCAACACGGTTACATAAGGGTTGGCCGCTGTTTCCAGAAATGCCAATCCGCAGGCAATAACAAAAAGCGCTAAAAGAAAAATGCCGTACACTCTCATTTCAGAAGCTGGAAAGAAAATCAACGCACCTAAAACATAAAGCCCTAGACCAATGAGAATACCTTTCTTGTAACCAATGCGATTCATTAAGAATGCAGCGGGTAGAGCCATCACAAAGTAGCCAATGTAAAATGCCGAATCGACAATACCTGCCTGCGCTCGATTCAAATTCA
>JBKJOF010000066.1:0-7273 GCA_046595655.1 Chryseolinea sp.
CTTGTGGCATTTCTTATCAGCGTTCTCTGTAACGGAACAGGTATTGATAATAAAAATATCAGGCGTATCCGTGAACTCAACTTTCTGATAACCCTTCTCTTCGAACGTGCGGGAAATGGTGGACGTCTCTGAATAGTTGAGCTTACATCCGAGTGTATAAAATGCTACTTTTTTCAACTGAATCCAGAAGTTAGATTTTAGATGTTAGACGTTAGATTTAAAATTGAAATCATCTCAACGTCAAACTTCAAACTCGAAACTTTAAACCCTAAACTAATTCACGTAAATCAACAGGCACCACACGAGAAATACCTTTCTCTACCATCGTAATACCATAGATCACATCTGTGCTGATCATTGTACGCTTGTTGTGCGTAACAATAACGAACTGAGAATCTTTGCTGAAGTTACGGATGATATTATTGAACTTATCGATGTTCGCGTCATCCAAAGGAGCGTCTACCTCATCGAAAATACAGAACGGTGCTGGTTTCAATAAGTACATTGAGAAAAGCAGGGCAGTTGCTGTCAATGTTTTCTCACCACCCGAAAGTTGGTTGATAGTCAATGGACGTTTGCCTTTCGGTTTCGCAATGATATCGATATCAGAATCTAATGGATTGCTCGGATCGACCAATCTCAAATCACACTCATCTCCATCGGTAAACAAGGACTGGAATACACGAATGAAGTGCGTTTTAATTTGCGTAAAAGCTTCCATGAAAGTTTGACTGGCAACACCTTCTATCTCCGTAATGGTATTCAGCAGCGATTCTTTTGCTTTCAATAAATCATCTTTTTGTGTCAAGATGAAATCATTGCGTTCTTTAATTTCAGTGTACGCTTCCATTGCCATTGGATTGATAGGCCCCATGTTGTCAAGTCGATCGCGGATCTTACCTACTTCGGTGCGAATCTTGTCTTCGTCCGCTTTTAGAAGTTCAGCAGCTTCTTCTGGTGTGAATGTTCCAACAGCACTATCGAGGTCAATGTTGAACTCGACAGAAAGGCGTTCCTTCACGGAATTCAACTGAAGTTTGCTGTCGTTTAATTGATTTTGCAGTTCCATCAACACGGTGTCAATGTTCTGACGTTGATGTTGTATTTCGCGCAATACTTTTTCTACCTGATCGATGTTGCCGCGAGATTCATAGTATTCTTTTTCGGCTTCGCTCAAGCCTTTTTCCATCTCTTCTTTTTCCGAATACATGCCCAACAACTCATCATCATTTGATTCTGTTGTTTCGGTAATTCGTTTAATCTCGTCTTCATTCTTCTTCAATTCTTCTGTGTTGGATTCAACACGAAGACTGCTTTGATCCATCGATTCTTGTTTGAAGCGAATTTCCTGCTCCAGACTTTTTACTCGGTTCTCTTGCTGATGGAAGAATATATTCTGTTCATTAAAGGCAGATGATTTTTGACTGAGTAATTCTGTATGAGCTGCCAAATTTTCCGTCATGCCAGAAAGCTTGCTTTCCTGCTCTTCCAGATCATGCAGTGCGCGTTGTCCTTTTGGTTTCAGTTCATCAAGTTCTTTTAGTAAGGTATCTACCTTCTCGAGAATATCTTCTCTGCGCAAATCAGCACTGCTTAACATGCTTGAGAATTGCTCTCGCTTGGTGCGAACAGACACATGCTCTTCGTTTATCTGACGAATTGTATTTTGTAATTCTTCAACCTGATGACGAAGCTTGTTATTTCTTAGTTTCTCTAAGTCTCCTTGCTTCTCGACTAAGCTCGTGCGGATTTGATCGAGTTTAACAGAAAGTTCTTTGATCTCTTTCTCTAACTTTTCTAAGTTCTTTGCACGACCGATTTTCTTGCCCTCAAATAATCCAACCGAACCACCCGAAATACTGAATCGTCTACGAGTTAATTTTCCACTCTTGGTGATAAAGGTATTGTTGTCATCGAATGGAATGCTCTTCACATCACCTTCGTAGAGGTACACCTTATCCAGAATGTAGGACATGAGCTTGCGATACTTCTGATCGTACTCAATGATTTGTGTTGCAGGGAACGCGCTTTGATAAAGCTTTGCTTCTGTAGGCTCGAAACGTTCGAAACGATCGAGGATGAAGAAATGCGCTTTACCTTTTGATGCGTCACTTAAAATGTTGATCGCTTCATACGCTTCCGCTTCATGATCAACGATGTAATAATTCAAGTATGGCTCGAGGTAATTCTCGATGGCCACTCTGTATTCTTCTGAAGTTGTTAGAATGTCGGATAGGAGAGGAGCATTTTTTCCTACCTTCTTTCTCAAGAACTTTATCGCTTCGGGAAAACCTTCGAGATTTTCTACTAATGACTTTGTAAGATTAAATTCGTTTTGACGCGCATCAAGCTTGCGGCTTGTTACATTCATTTCTTCACGAATCATGTCGATGGTTTTTTCTAAACCAGACATTCGTGTTTGTGCTTCGTCTTCTTGTTTCTTTAATAAATCCAGTTCTTCAGTGCGGCTACCGATGTGGCCCTGAAGTTCAACTAGTTTCTTTTCAAACTCAACCAGACTCGCACTTTGCTGACTTGTATCTGAAGCAGTACGTTCAAGTTCTTGTTTCAAAGAAGAGACTTGAATCTCTCTGATCTCAATACCTTTATTTACCTGAAAGTTTTCTTCCTGACGCTCACGCTGAATCTGACGAATGCTATCAGATTCCGATTGAAGGGACGTGGTCTTTAATTTTTGTTCTTCGTATTCGGCTTTTAAGTGATCAAGCTTTTTACTGATCTCAGTAAGCTTTTCTTCGGCAGCCGTTTTTTCGTTCTCTAAACTCTGAACACTGAAGCGGGCACGCTCGTTACTTTTCTTGTCAAGATCGATCTGATCGCGTAAGCTTGTTGCTCGATCGTTCAGATACTTTAAGCGTTCATTCTTAATTTGTTTTTCGCTTTCGTATTGTCTGATCTTCGATACGAATTCGTTGATTGATTTCTGGCGCGTTGAAAGTGTTTTCTCTTTCAGAATTAATTCAGCCTTCGCCTTTTCAATAGAAGCTTCCTTTTCAGCAATGTCTGCAGCTAGTGCTATTTTGCGATCGTTCTCTTCGGCAATCTGCTTGTTAATGATGGTGAACTTTTCGTTTTGTTTGTTCACTACAACCTTTGCAAGATGAATGCTCTTGTCTTTGTATTCTTCTTTTATTCTATAATAGGTCTCCGTTTGTTTGGCCTGTTTCTCCAGGCTCTTCATGTTCTTCTCAATCTCAAACAACAAATCTTCTACACGCTCCAGATCCGTATCTGTGTCTTCTAACTTTTTAAGAGTTTCTTTCTTTCGTTTTTTGAATTTGGAGATACCCGCGGCTTCTTCAAAAAGCATTCTGCGACTGTTATCTTTATCATTCAAAAGATCGTCTACCATACCCAACTCGATAATAGCATAGCTGTTAGAGGCCACACCGGTATCGAGGAATAAATTGGTGATGTCTTTCAAGCGGCATGTCACGCCATTCAACAAGTATTCACTTTCACCAGAACGATACAATCTACGGGTAATGGTTATTTGAGAATATTCAGTAGGAAGAATGTTTTTGGTGTTGTTGATGGTAAGGGAAACTTCCGCCATTTGCTGTGCACTCCGCTGACTGGTTCCGTTAAAGATAATGTTCTCCATCTTTTCAGACCGAAGCGCACTCGTCTTTTGTTCACCCAGAACCCAGCGGATTGAATCGACAACATTGGATTTACCACATCCGTTTGGCCCGACAATACCCGTTATCCCCTCATCGAAATTGATCACGATTTTGTCGGCAAAACTCTTAAATCCTTTAATCTCCAGCTTCGCTAATTGCATGCTTTTGTAGTGGTTGTGAGAAACGTAAAAAATGTTCTTTTAGTCCCTTAGAATGCAGTTTTCCTAAGTACTGGATTTAAAGAAGTGGGCAAAGATAAGAGACTGATCCAATCCTATCAAAATAAAAATTGACCACATTACTATTGTCTTGACGGTCATAGTAATTAGGCTAAAAACATTTGAAATATGCATATGAAGCGGTGTAATGCAAATTAGATTTGGCCTAATCGTGAATTCAAGACCTGTTGGATTTCAGCGGGAGCGACTGGGACATCTACGGGACATCTACGGGACATCCTCGGGATTAAAGCGAGTGATCGAGGTATGACATAAGTCCGAAATGAGGCGACATTCGCACATTTGATGTTTTTTATTAAATTTGTTAGTAATGCGCGACTTTCAATTTTGGATTTACTTGATCCTTGGTGTGGTTTACCTGATTAATAGGGCTCGGAAGAAGCGCGAGGCTGAGCCTGTGAATCCTCCTTCAGATAGGTCTGAAAGGCAGTTCGATCAGCAGAAAGCGGTTCCATCTGTTCCTCAGAAAGGTCTTAGTTTTGAAGAGTTGCTGCGTGAGATTACGGAGGCAAAAGCACCCACGAAGCCAGTTGTTCTTCCAACATCAAAGTATGTTGACTACGATGACAATTTGCAGGAGGAGGAGCAAGATTTAGAGGATGTGAGCGGTGATTATAGATCGAAAGACAAAGCATTTTATGATACGTACGAAGAAGCCAAGAGGCAAGCTTTTAACAGACCCTCATTAGAAGAAACACTAAAGTTGGCTGACACCGACATGAAGTTTGGGAAGTTCACTGTGTTTGAGGAAGAGAGCCAGACAAACCAGTTGAATGATTATTTAAAACAGCTAAGAGACCCAGAGGGTTTTAAGAAAGCCTTTGTATTAAGTCAGGTTTTGCAGCGTAGATATTGATTTTTTTACTATTATTGGGTGGTTTTTCATAGTTCTATTTTTTTATGAAACCTATTTTTTGAACTGACAATTGTAACTATTGATCTATACATATAAGACATGGGTTACAATATTTTTTTAAAGACTATATATTATTATTGTTTGATTTTTTTCATAACCAAACTAACATGAAGATTGCCAGCTTTATCGGTATTGGCTTGCTTAGCATAGTGATGCAAATAGCTGATGTTCGTGATTTATCTGCTCAAGTTCGTCAGGCAGCTTGTAAAGATATTGATAGAATTAAAGCTGAGGTTAATGGAACAACACGGAAGAATGAGGATGGTAAAATCACATTAATTTTTCCAGAAGGAATCGCTATTTCTAATTTCAGAATAGAATTATTTGCACCGAAAAGAGCAAGCAATAAAACTAATTTGACAAACCCTGTGATTGAGGGTTTGTCGAAAGGAAAGTATTATTTGATAATACAATCAGTAAATAATGATGATTGTACTCGAAAGATTACTTTGGAAATTAACTGATAATCTGTGAAAGAATTAAATTTTACTCAACGGGTACTAGCGCTTTCATTTTTTGCGCTGCTTTTTTGTCAATTCTCCTACGGCCAATTAAATGTTGTTGCAAGTAAAAAGGATCCATGTGCTGGTGCTAATAATGGTTCAATTACACTCACTATTACTGCCGCTAGCGGTAATGTTTCGTTAACTTTCTTTGGGCCTGCGCCGAATCCGCCAACGGGCAATGTAACACCTGATGCATTTGGTAATGGATCATACACAACAGCATTAAATTTAAAGCCTGGAGGCTACTTTATAGTAGCTCAAGATGACGATGAGACCTTTCCACCTATAGCCGTAACTCTTGTAAATGTTGCTCCTGGTTTGACTGCAACAGTTGATGTTGGCTATCCACAAGATAATAACAGCTGTGCTGCTCCGAATGGTGAAATAAGAATTACGGTATCCGGGGGAACAGGTTTACATAATTATAACTGGGTTGGCTCAAAAGGATTTAGTTCAAGCCTGCAAGATATTGCAGGCTTAAATGAGCAAAATTATACCGTTGCCATTGCTGACCAAGGAGCAAATTGTTTTGCTTCTCTCGGGCCATTACTCGTTAATGATCCCTCACCTTTAGCTCAAGCCATCACCAATAGCCCATCGCCTTTTCCAGTTTGTGCTGGAAGTGATTTAGTCATTAATTTAAGTGGCTCAGAGCCTTTTCCTGTTGTCTACGAGATCATTAATTCTTCAACATCAACACCGACAGGTGTTATTGTAAATGGAACTGGTGCACCTATTTCTCTTACTTTACCTAGTGGTAATTTTGCGGACGGTCAGACTTTTACAGTTCAGGCAACGAATCAATTGTGTACACCAACGATAATGACAGGTTCTGTTGTTGTGGATATTGTACCATTGCCTACCATCGCTTCCTCTTCAAGTACAAATGTTACTACCTGTTTTGGTGGCAATAACGGATCAATTACTGTAGCTGCTGCTGGTAATTCTCCCTTCAGCTACACCTTGAATCCTGGTGCTGTAACTAATGCAACAGGAATCTTCCTCGGTTTAACAGCGGGTACTTACACAGTAAGCATTACAGATGGTAACACTTGCGGTCCGGTAGTGACCCCTAATATTGTTATTACTCAGCCAACCCCTGTTGTTCCCACGATCACTGCCACCAATGTATTGTGCTTTGGTGGTAACACAGGCTCGATCAACGTGGTTGGATCTGGTGGAACCGGGCCTTATGATTTTTCAATTGACGGAGGAGGAACTTTTCCAATATTGAACGTAGCCAGTAATTTATACAGTGGTTTAACAGCCGGTACCTATAACATTCAGTTACGTGATGCGAACAATTGCTTATCAGCGATCATACCAGTAACGATTACCGAGCCCGCAGTGGTGAGTTTTACCACAACCCCTACGAATGTATTGTGTTTTGGAGGTAATACAGGCTCGATCAATGTAGTAGGCGCAGGCGGAACGGCCCCGTATGATTTTTCAATTGATGGCGGGGCAACCTTTCCGGTATTAAACGTAGCGAGCAATTTATTTGGCAGCCTAACAGCGGGAACGTATAACGTTCAGATTCGCGATGCGAATAATTGCTTATCACCCATTACCCCAATAACACTTACTCAACCGGCATCTGCAGTAGGGTCAACGATTACTCCCACCAATGTATTGTGCTTTGGTGGTAACACGGGCTCAATCAATGTAGTTGGTTCAGGAGGAGTAGGACCGTATGATTTTTCAATTGATGGTGGAGCTACTTTTCCAGCATTAGATGTAGCGAGCAATTTATTTGGAAGCTTAACAGCAGGAACGTATAACGTTCAGGTTCGTGATGCGAATAATTGTGTTACCGCGTCAACGGCAGTAATACTAACCCAGCCCACCGCCATTGTTCCCACGATCACTGCCACCAATGTATTGTGCTTTGGTGGTAACACAGGCTCGATCAACGTGGTTGGATCTGGTGGAACCGGGCCTGTGTTACCACCAAAGCACAATACATTG
>JBKJOF010000109.1:0-3328 GCA_046595655.1 Chryseolinea sp.
TCGATGTGCGTGCTTCTTCTACTGGGTAATAATTGATGTCAATTACTTTATTCAGGTTGCGGGTAATCACTTTCGTGATTTCATATAATCTCTGATGATCGAACTTGCCATCCTCTGTTACGAATTTTGGAAGAGCGATAGAAGCTAGATTACAAACGGCAATCTCTTCAGCGGAAGTATATTCCATGATCTCCGTACACAAGTTACTTGACTTGATGGTACCCAGATTTTTCTGATTTGATTTTTTGTTTGCTGCGTCTTTATATAAAATATAAGGTGTTCCGGTTTCGATTTGTGATTCCAGAATTTCGAACCATAAGTCTTGCGCCTTTATTTGTTTTCTGGCCTTACCATCTTTTTCGTATTTATCATACAAGCGCTCGAACTCGTCACCATAGCAATCTGCCAATCCAGGGCATTCGTGTGGGCAGAATAAAGACCACATCAAATTGTTCTCTACGCGTTGCATGAACAAATCCGGAAGCCACATCGCATAGAAAAGATCGCGGGCGCGCATTTCTTCTTTGCCGTGATTTTTCTTTAGGTCAAGGAATTCGAAAATATCAGCGTGCCAAGGCTCGAGGTAAATCGCAAAGCTACCTTTACGTTTTCCACCACCTTGATCAACATAGCGAGCTGTCATGTCGAAGTTTCTCAACATCGGCACAATGCCGTTTGATGTTCCGCCCGTTCCTTTAATGTAAGAACCTTTCGCGCGGACGTTGTGAATGCTTAATCCGATTCCTCCAGCTGATTGAGAAATTTTAGCGCAATTTTTTAATGTATCGTAAATACCATCTATGCTGTCATCTTTCATCGTCAGCAAGAAGCAAGACGAAAGTTGCGGGCGTGGTGTACCTGCGTTGAATAATGTAGGAGTTGCATGGGTAAACCATTTCTCCGACATCAGGTTGTATGATTCGATTGCAGCAGTGATATCTTCTCCATGAATACCAACAGCAACACGCATGATTAAATGCTGAGGGCGCTCAACCACTTTGCCATCAACCTTCATTAAGTATGAACGCTCGAGTGTTTTGAAACCAAAGTAATCATAAGCAAAATCACGATCGTAGAGAATCGCTTCATCTAACTCAGCAGCATGTTCTTTTATTACCTTCCAGGTTTCTTTTGAAATTAAAGGAGCATTTTGTCCTGTCTTCGGATCCACGTACGTGTATAGTCTCTTCATCGTGTTTGAAAAAGACTTACTGGTCACTTTGTGGAGGTTTGAAATCGCGATACGCGCAGCAAGCTTGGCAAAGTCCGGATGACGAGTCGTCATAGTCGCGGCAATCTCTGCAGCAAGATTATCAAGTTCTAAGGTCGTGACACCATCGTAGAGACCATTGATCACCTTCATGGCAACTTCTACCGGATTGATGTGTTTGGGATCCAGACCGTAACATAGCTTTTCAATTCGAGCGGTGATCTTGTCGAATTTTACGGACTCACGGTGCCCGTCACGTTTAATTACCAGCATGTATTGAGTAGGGGTTGTTAGAGTTTAAAAAGTAATTCAATGTAATTAAAAATCTTCGTTGAGGGAAAACTTCGCGCCAGTTTCTTTTTCGGTGCTGTTCATCACTCCGGCTTTCTGATATTCAGCTACGCGCTTCTCAAAAAAGTTCGTCTTACCTCTCAACGAAATCATCTCCATGAAATCGAAAGGGTTGGTCGCGTTATAGACCTTCTTACCGATAAGTTCATTGAGCAAACGATCAGCAACAAACTCAATGTACTGGCGCATTTGTTCTGCATTCATACCAATCAGGTTCACCGGCAATGCATCGGTAACAAATTCTTTTTCAATTTCTACCGCATCTTTAATAATGCCGATAACAGTTTCGTCTGATAATTTATTGACAACATGATCGGTATAAAGATGACACGCAAAATCGCAGTGCAAACCTTCATCGCGAGAAATCAATTCGTTAGAAAAACTTAAACCAGGCATAAGGCCACGTTTCTTCAACCAGAAAATAGAACAGAACGAACCAGAAAAGAAAATACCTTCTACAGCCGCGAAAGCAATCAGTCTTTCCTGGAAGGTGCCTTTGTCGATCCATCGTAAAGCCCAGTCTGCTTTTTTCTTTACACACTCCATTGTGTCAATGCCGTGAAAAAGCTTGTCTTTTTCTTTGGGATCTTTCACATAAGTGTCGATCAATAAGGAATAAGTTTCGGAGTGAATGTTTTCAATTGCAATTTGAAAACCGTAGAAGAATTTAGCTTCGGTGTACTGCACTTCGCTTACAAAATGTTCGGCTAAGTTCTCGTTAACAATACCATCGCTTGCCGCAAAGAATGCTAACACATGGGTAATGAAATGACGCTCACCATCATTTAAGTTAACCCAATCGCGAAGATCCTCACTCAGGTCTATTTCCTCGGCCGTCCAAAAAGTGGCCTCAGCTTGTTTATAAAACTTCCAGATGTTGTGTTGTTTGATGGGGAAGAGAACGAAGCGGTCTTTGTTCTCAATGAGGATAGGTTCTTCGCGTAATTTGTCACTCATGCGGTTAAGAGTTAGGGTTTTCCAAAATATTAAAAAGGGAGCCAGCCACTGCTAACACCCGTTAAGTCTTAATGAATAATAAAATCTTGTTTGCTTGTGGAAAGTGGACTGGATGGCCTACTGCGATCAGCGTCAAGCTTACAAATGAAACAGAACGAATCTATAAAACAAAACTGCCTTTTTAGGCTAAATTCAAAGATTGTGGAAATCGTGTTGATGGTTTGTGGAAGGATAACTTCCTGTCAAATAATGGCTTAAAGCCACATCGTTATTAGTCTTTTTTAACCAGTTTGTGTTGAAAGAAAGTTGAAAAAATATTTTTTAGAAATGGATTTCCACCGCAAAGGTTTGCTTGAACGTTCCTTTTACCTTTTATCGTGAAAGATCCGGTCTGTAAGAACTCGCTTAACCTATTAGTGGATCAGTTCGCCATGAGAGTGTCTGGCGTCTACCATGCGATATCTTCCACTGTTGCTCCACTCTCACAGTGCAGCCATCGCTACCTTCAAGCAAGGATGATGATAGGATCTTGATCTTTCCTTCTAACTTGACCTAGTCCTTCTAAACATTGTGTTCTGATGGGAACTGGTGATCGCTTGGAATAACCGGAGTTATGTGATGTAAATCCTGCCACCATCTTTTTACAACAGATATTTTAGGGTTGTATTAGTTAAGGATCAACTACTTAAAACCAGAGGCTCCAAAATATTTGAAAGCCATTCTCTGATTTCTGGATTCTTTTTCTACCTTTGCAATCCAATTTTTAAAAAGCTATGTACGCTATAGTA
Source organism: Chryseolinea sp. (assembly GCA_046595655.1). Taxonomy (GTDB): domain Bacteria; phylum Bacteroidota; class Bacteroidia; order Cytophagales; family Cyclobacteriaceae; genus Chryseolinea. Next base: position 3,307 of record JBKJOF010000109.1, read on the forward strand.
GACATCGCAGGAAAACAGTTCA
>JBKJOF010000148.1:0-9606 GCA_046595655.1 Chryseolinea sp.
TACCACTCAAAAGAAGACAATGGTATGAAGGCCTATTCTCAAATATTAAAAATATAAACCTGCCACTAAGTCTTACGGGTTAGTTCAGAATAGCTCTATTGCAAAATCTCGGTTGAATCACCTGGTTTTTTTGAACCTGCCGCGCGAAGCAAAGGCAACGCTACCCACTCACCAATCATTGGAATATGACCTGCACGGAATAAAGGTAATGACACCTCTTCCAATCGTCTTAAATTTTTCTCCATCAATTCGGGTTGATCGTTTGTACCGCTGCGATACGGACCAGCAATAAGTATGAACATAGTTTGTTATTTTGTGGATACAAAGGAAATAGGAATGAATAACAATTTCCTTAAGGTACATTAAGAAATTACTTTGCTTTCTTTTTTCGTATCACACTTAAGAACTCAGGCGTGATGCCCAGATAGGAAGCAATCTGTTTTAAGGGAACGCGTTGATAAACGTTTGGATACTTAGCAACGAAATTGACATATCGTTCTTCTGCCGTTAACGTTAGGTTTTGTGTTGTTCGCAATTGTTCACGGATGTATGAGTTCTGCATCAGGATTCGAAACACGCGTTCGAACTTCGGCACTTTACTGTAGAGTTGATCCAGATCTTCCTTTTGTAATTCCAGCACTACACTGTCTTCAATAGCTTCAATGTTTACAATGGCAGGCTTACCGGTTGCAAAACCATGAATGTCGGTGATCCACCAATCCTGAACAGCAAACATGATGACGCGTTCATGAATTTCTTTGTCGTAACAATACGCGCGTAAAATTCCAGAGTGAACGTAGTGAATGCTGCTGCACGATTTGCCCTCCTGCAAAAGGAATTTTTTTTTCGAAACTTCTTTAACTGTTAGTAAAGACGTAAAAAGATCAATCTCTTTCTTATCCAGCGAAACGTGATTAGAAATATTCTCTAAGATGGCTTTAAAATCCATTTTCATGGATTGCTTATTTTGATGAGATACATATCAACGAATATCACAATAATATTGCGTACGGTAAATACCGTCATTGCAATACAGAGTAAGTTTTTTTTGTGATGAGAAATACGAGAACTGGAGATGCTTATTTTTCCCCTTTGGTAGGACGCAGACGGACTCTTAGCATAAGTATTTCGACTCCTGAATGGAATACTTTATTGTAAATGAAGAGAGATAGCATAATAATACTTTGGCATTATTAATTCACAACCCTTAAATTTAACGTATGCAAAAGGTAAATGTGTTTTTATTCGTATCAGTTTTATGTTTGAATTCGGGTTTAGCAACAGCGCAACAAGTTGCTGATACTTTGTTTAGTCCTGTCATTTCAAATCCTGTTTATGAAAATGGATTGGGTTCAATTGTATTCATAGATGAAGCGCATTCTAATTTTCATACACTGAATGACAGGTTCAAACCCTTTGCGAATGTTTTGACGAAAGATGGTTATGTAGTGCGGGCTTCATCACAGCCATTCACAAAAGAACAGTTGAGCAAAACTAAAATTCTGGTAATTGCTAATGCACTTCATCCTTCTAACAGTCAAAGTTGGATGTTGCCTACACCTTCTGCGTTTACAGATGCCGAGATTGAAGCGGTAAACGAATGGGTAAAGAGGGGAGGTTCTCTTTTTCTGATTGCCGATCACATGCCATTTCCAGGAGCTGCAGAAAAACTGGCTGCATCATTTGATGTGAAATTCTACAATGGTTTTGCTCAGCAGAAAAACGGACCAGATATTTTCAAATCAGGCAAGGGACTAATTGAAAACACGATTACGAAAGGTAGAAATGAAAAAGAAAACGTTACCTCTATTCAGACTTTTACCGGGCAAGCTTTCACCATTCCAAAAAATGCTCAGGTTGTTATCGTATTAAATTCGAACTACACGATCAAGATGCCGCAAACTGCATGGGAGTTTAAAAAAGACACACCAGAGATCTCTGCAGAAAATTTTGCACAAGGTGCTTTCATGCACTATGGTTCAGGACGCATTGTAATCTTCGGTGAAGCCGCCATGTTTACAGCGCAACTCCAAGGCAAAAATAAATTTGGTATGAATGCAGACACCGCTTCTCAGAATGTTCAGTTTTTATTGAACACCATTCATTGGCTTGATGGTATTTTGAAGTAATGCATTTCAAAGGGCTTCATTGGTTGCTCAAGAATTCATCTTGTTAATATTTTCCGCAACTCAAATTTATAATTTTCATTTTCAGTCATACCATTATGTCCTTGCCCCGTAAGGATTATCAAGGTGTCTTGTTTCTTAAATTGTTCTTTTAGCTTGATTGATGATTCATAGTATATGACTTCGTCTCGGTCGCCATGAAAGATAACAACTGGCATTTTACATGATTTAAGATATTGATTCGTTTCAAATTTATATTTCAAAATGAAGGTTGGAATAATTGGAAAAGTATGCCGCATCATATCAGTTAAACTATAATAAGGAGCTTGAAGAATCAGTAGTCTTGGATTATTAGTTGCAGCAATCTTAGCTGCAGGTCCTGTTCCAATGGAATAACCCAAAACAATAATTTTATCTTCCTGATATTTTTTCTCTAATTCATTATATACTGTTTGCAAGTCTTGGAAAAGTTGTGCCTGCCCATTTATTGAACTTTCGCTTTTGCCGTAACCTCTATAATCTAATAGAAAGACGTCATAATTTAAATCCGTATACGTTCTTGCCACCTCGCCCCAAGAGCCAATTGAGCCGGCATTTCCGTGTAGATAGAAAATAACGCCCTTGGAACTGTCTGTCTTAAATAATACTCCATTAAGTAAAATTCCATCCTCCATTTTGATGTTGATCTCTTCTGTTTTTTGACCAAACTCAAAGTTGTAGTTTTTGTCGAGCTTCTGTGGAAAGAATATTAATTTTTCCTGAAATGCAAATAAAAGCCCGCATAACAAAGAGTACAGAATCAGAATAATCCCCAATATTATCAGAAGTAATTTTTTCATTATTTAAAATGTTTTGAAATTTAAATGTGATACATCCTGTTTCCCTCCAAACAATCACTCAATTGCTTATACACCCTCACCATATTCGTGTTAGAAAAATCATTCCCCAAAGCCTTGAGTATCCGTTGTGACAATGTTCCTTTTGTAAGAATTACATCAAGCTCAGCTTTACATTCTTTAATTGCAGCATTTCCATTTTGAAGAAGAGCAACAACAATATGTTCCCACAGGGCTCCGGCCGTTGCAGTTGATGTTGGGAAGTTAAATGCCTTGAGGTATTCTTCATTTGCTATAACGGCACCTTCTGCTTGCGATGCGGTTTGATCGAGCATAGCCACCAAGGCTTCAGTTGTCCAGGTAGTTTGTGTTTTGTAATCGAGAAAGCGTTCACTCACAAATGCTTTAATGGTCTCTATAACTAATGTAACAATAGCAATATCGGCAGCGGCACATTCTTGAATGTCCATAATGCGGATTTCGATGGAGCCACGATCAAAGCGCGCCATGGCACCGCGTGAGTTCACCCAAATGGGATCAAGAATTTCTTCTGGATCAAAAGGAGCAATGTCACTTTTTATTTTTTCATAGATGATTTTTTCATATTCGCTCTGCGAGAAGATTGCTTCTGGAATAATCTTACCGGTAATGGAAGGTATGCGTGATTGATTAACCTTGTAATAGGTTAATCGAGTATCCATCACACCGGTGCGTTTGCCTTCGAGAATAGGAGAGCTCGCGCAAAGTGCTGGAAGAAGTGGGAGTACCATTCGAATGGCAGCGTGGAGTTTTGCAAATTCTTCGTCACCAGAAAACGGAAGGTTAAGATGTGTGCTTTGCAAATTAGACCAGCCGTGTCCGCGGCAGTCGAACATCCTGTTATAAACTTCGTACACTTCACTGCTATCGTGTGGCCAGAGTTTGGTTTCAAGTGCGGGATTCATAAACGGATGCGCGGCCGTGGGCAACAGCATGGCATTCCATTTTTTCAAAACGGCATTAATGTATTTTATATTTTCCGTGAACTCCTTCATTAAGTTCGGTAGATCACTTTCGGTTCGGGTTGATTTCAATTCGACTACATGCATCACCAACTCATTCGACCAACTCACAATTCCTTTTTCAACATCGCTTCCGTATTGTCCCAGTTCGTGCTTGAGCAATTCGTCTGTGATGGGTTTGATTTGCAAAGTGTCGCGGTCCACAATCATATATTCCAATTCGACACCGTAGGCTTGAAATAAGTGAAGCATGTTGTTCTATTTTAGGTGGAGCATTGATTTGTGATGTATGATTAGTGACTAGTGATTTGTGATTTCATAAGAAAGAGGAGCGAATTAAGAAAAGCAAAGTACGAGTTCCCGTACACGTTCCTCACACCTCGTACCTTAAAATCATTTATCCATTTTAATCTTATTCAGAAACACATCCATAATGGTTGCGTATAATTTCTCTTTTAGAATTTTGTCTTCGATGCCGGAATCAATGTTGGGGTTGTCATTAATTTCAATCACGTAAAATTTTCCATCTACTTCTTTCATATCAACACCGTACAAACTTTTTCCAATTAGGGCCGTTGCTTTCAATGCCGTTTTTAAAAGTCCGGAGGGAGCCTGATCAACGGCCATAGATTCAACTTCTCCTTCCTGATTTTGTTTCTCCGTATTCCAGTTTACAATTTGCCAATGTGCTGTGGCCATAAAATATTTACATACATATAAAGGTTGGCCATCAATAATACCTACGCGCCAATCGAAAGGCGTAGGTAAAAATTCCTGGGCAATCAGTAATTCTGATTTTTGAAACATGGTACTACATACGTGTTTGTATTCATCAGCATTGTGAATTTTAAAAACACCTTTGCTGAATGCGCCATCGGGTTGTTTCAAAATAAACGGATAGGATAATTTCTCCGGAAGGCTTTTGTAATTCTCTTTGCTGATTGCGAAAGATTTGGGTGTGAGAATTTTATTGGCGGTCAGTAATTCGTTTAGGTAAACTTTGTTGGTACATTTTAAAATAGAATCGGGATCGTCAATTACAGCGAGTCCAAGCGACAATGCTTTCTTCGCAAAGCGAAAGGTGTGATGATTTACATATGTTGTTTCGCGAATGAAGAGCGCATCGTATTGAATCAGTTCGTCAAAATCATTTTTAGTAATTAACTCTACATTAAACCCGGCCTGATCTCCCGCCTTCATAAATTTCTGAATGGCCTTTTCATCCGAAGGTGGATTGGTATCGGTTGGATCTACTAATATGGCGAGATCATATTTCTTTTTATCCGGACGAACATCGCGCTTGCGCTGTAAATATTTTTCGAGTGCCATGCGCAACAACGGCTTATGCGCTTCCTGAACTTCGCCTAAACTAAGGGGCTTGATACTTTGCAAAACCCATTTGCTCCGTTTTGTAAAGGTTGCACTTAACGATGGTGCCTGAATGTATTGAAAAAGTTGCTTTGCCAGTTTGTTCAAATGCTCATCATCGGTGATGCCGAAAAAAATATCAAACTCAACTTTATCTGTTTTGATATTTTTGAAAGCAGATTGAATGAGATCATCAAAATCTTGTGAGTCCTCACGAAGAATGGATGGAAAACGCATATCCTGAATAGTAGACACACCGGGAAGTACTTTGTGTTTTCTTGCTTCGGCCAGCAGTGAAACATAATAACCAATACTTTGATATTGATACGACTTGCACAAATTTAAAACCTTCAATCCTCTGGTTTGCTGATACGCGTCTCCCGAGATGTATTTGGAAGGTGTGATGACTTCCACATCTTCAAGATTGAATTGCCAATGATCTGGATTCTCAACGATAATAAGTTTGGTCATCATGGTTAACGGAATTTATTTTGATTAAGAGGTTGGATTAATTTAGGGCATCGCTAAAAACTTTTTTCTATTGGCCTCATCCCTTCCATTCTCCGGTTGAGAAGGATAAGCAGAGGTTTTTAGAGATGCCCTTTAGTTATTTTTTGAAACATTTATTCTTCATCTTTTGCACCCGGCATTCTACTCTTTATCCATTTAATTTGCCCGTTGTGATTCGACTCATGTTCGCAAACATGAAACCATTTGCAATAATTGTTGGTCGGTTTATTTTGAAAAAAATGTGGATCAACTTTAGCGAGCCACTGGTCATCTCTCTTTTTAAATTCTTCTATTGTCTTGGCGCGGGTTTCATTTAAAATGTTTACGTAATAATCAAGATTATTTCCTTTGATGGATTCTCTGCCCTTATCGCCAAGACTCATCGCGGCATCCCAATTAATTTTTCCATCACCTTTAAAATCGATTTTCCATTCGAAGGTACTGATCTGATAATTTCGTTCAGTCGCAGCTAAGTGTAAAAGCATCGCACCAACTGTATTTGACTTTGCGTCATGAAGATAATCGAGCTGTTCAGCCTTCAAGTTTTCTACGGACATCAGCATGATCGTTCTCATCCACGTCATCATCGATAAAAGAGTTCCTATTTGTGGACTAAAACCATCGCGTGTCCCAATGATGTGAATACTTTCTTCCGTTGAATTTGGAGTTGCAAATCCAATGGTCGGTATCAGACTCAAGCCAGCGACACCTGCCCCGGCAGAAAGTGATGTTCGAACAAAACCTCTTCTACTTATTTGATTGCTTTGCAATTTCATAGTTGAATGTATTTAAATATTATGTGTTGTTACAACCCCAATTTATCCATTTTTTCTTTTTCATAATCACCATCTTCAGCCGGGTAGCGAAGTATAGCTTCAAATTTTCCAGACTCTTTTGCTAATGCCCAAATCAGACTTTCGCCAGCGGGAATAGCTGTTGGAGTTTTTGAAAATATCTCATCACTGAAGGCATCAATAGCATCAATGGTCTTCCAACCTTTGGTGTTAAACATTTTAATAAGATCACCTAAGAACAAAGAAGCTGCAAGATTGTGATGTAATATTATGGTGTGCTTTATATGGCGACCGGTTAATTTAAAGGCAAGATCATCATAGTACATTGCTCTAGTATATAAATGTTCCAGGTAGAATTTTCTAAAACCTTCGATGTCAGCTTTTGGATTTTCTTTTAGTCGTCTTCGAAGCCTGCTGTCAATATACCAATCCGAAGCATCGATAGTAATATGACCATTCTTGTAGTGATGTTCTTTCATCAACGCTCTGAAAGATTCAACCTTCTCTTTTGTGTCTCCTTCCTTTAGATACGGAAATCGAAACATGGGAGTGTAATTGCTGAACTTGTTAATAATGGTATCCGTGGTCAAGAACTCATACTTAAATTTTTCAAACGTTGAATTCTTACTGCCATAATTTGGATGCGAAAAAGTATGATTACCTATTTTGTGACCTTTGTCATTCCAACTCTTTAATAAGAATTGGCCTTTGCTATCTAATTTGTTAAAACCGGTTACAAAAAATACAGTTTTGATTCCAGCATTGTCTAAATGATCCAGTAGCATTTTATTCCATTGCTCAAATGGATAACCCGGCATATCATCCGTTACACCATCATCAATCGTAAAACTGATGGTGGGTTGCGCAAATATTTGGTAAACTGAAATGATAAGAAACAATGCGATCAACTTGATTCTATTCATGCTTTTGAATTTTAGATGTATGGAATTTTTTAGTATGAAGTAATTTAATTCTTGTTTTGATTTTTTCCTTTCCTTGGTTCGATTACTAATAGATTGGCATCGTAGGTAACAATGCCGAGCATAATACTATTTATCAATCGTGAGAAGCTCACAGCATAAACTTGTCCCTTGCCTAAAGGATTGGGTTCCATGGGATCAGAGATGTAGGCGCAATTTTTTTCTTCATCATATCCGGTGATTACTACAAAGTGACCGGCCGGTTCTCCTTTTATACTGTCGTAAATATCGAACTGCGGAATCTCTCTGGCGGTGCCATACAAATAGGTTGCACTCAAGCCTGTTAAAATCGGTATCGATCGTTTGAGATAATCTTTGATTAAGGTTTCATCCAACTCTACGTTGCGCAACTCGCCCCCCGATTCTAAAAATTTAATGTAAGCTTGTGATGCCACCTGGAGTTTTCTGCGCTTGTATTTAAAATCCATCTGTTCCTTTAAATACTTCACCATTTTTTTTGATGAATGTTTGAACCAAGTTGGATCAAATACATTTAGGTTATAGGTATAGATGTGCGCTTTGTATCCCATCTTCAATGCATGGTTGCCTAACATCACCGCTAACGTTCCACCCAATTTGAGTTGCTTTACTTCTTTGATGACTTCACTCAACGTAATCGACTCGCCATAATAATTGTAGAGCGCATGCAAACAGGTTGGTCCGCAGGTAACTTCATCGGGCTGAGCCTGAATATCAAAACCTAAAACGAGTTCTTTGTGCATCGATTTTTTTTAAGCATCAACCAACAATGTCGTGGCAAGAAATCTTCAACTACTTTTTTTGAGATTGTTCATAATAAGATCAACCCGTTACTTTTAATATTTTAGTGATCAGCAGATCGAATACTTCCACGAGGATCAATAAGATGATGATGTATTCTAATATGTTGCTTTCGCGTTGATGAATGATTTCGCGAAACACAGAAAGATTGTCTTCAATAATGCGGAGTGTATATTCTATTTCGCTAAACCGAACGCGTAAATCAAAATGTTTTATCAAACCCTGATGGAGTTTGTCAAGGTATTCATCGTCCCATACCAGATCGGGCGCATCGAAGATGTAAATGTTTTCGGCAATGTCGTTTTGTGTATTTAATGCGCGGCCTAAAAATCGCATCATATTCTTGCGGCTGATTTTCAGTTTACCTGTCGACTCCAATTGATTAGCGAAACCTTTCACTTCGGTAAGAAGATTTTCGGTTACAATATGATAATGATCGAGCGCCACGGATTGGGCAAGATTAAACATGGTAATGCGAATTACTTTTGAGTCAACCTTGTCAAGAATTAACTCATCAAATTCGAAAACAATTCCGCTGTTTTCCTGAACATTAATTTCGTGATCGTCACGCATCCAATTTGTGCTGGGATCGCGCTGGAATAATTGAACGGTTTTAATCGCCCATTTCATTTCGTCTTCCGTGTAACCCGAAAACACCACCACACCGAAGTTGAAGAAGTATTGATACTTCTGTCCGGCAAATTCATAGAACAACTCGGAGGATGTATCGGCCAAAGGCTTGATGTCGAGAAAGGCTTTAATACCTTTTATATCAAATTGATTGGCAACAAGAAAAGCGGAAAGTTTTACGTTTTGTGGCATAGAATCGCCTTTTGCGAAAGATATACATTTTAGGGATAACTCTAAAAACGAGAGTTGAATGGTTTCATCCAATGATTACACCGGTTATGGAAATAAAAAGAAAGCTTATAAAGATGATTTTAAATTAATAAGCGAACCATTTCAGATTGAAAAAAAATCAAAGAACTTGCGTCCAACTTTTTAGATATGAAAATGAAAACCGTATTTCTAAGTATCAGCTTGATATGTTTTGCCATTATTAGTTTCGGTTGGGGTGTAACCGGCCACCGTGCATCCGGTTATGTTGCTGATAAATACCTAAGTAAAAAAGCAAAGAAAGAACTACAACGTATTTTAAAAGGCCAATCACTTGCTATGGCGAGTACATGGATGGATGACATACGTTCCGA
>JBKJOF010000182.1:0-4413 GCA_046595655.1 Chryseolinea sp.
TCATTCGGAATTGGTATTGGAAACGCTTTGAATAATAATCAGTCAACGTTTATGGACAAAGGGATAAAAATAGAAAGGGTAGACAAAAAAGAAGACGATGAAGACCAACAACCAAATATTGAATCATAAGAGTTCGGCCGCTAACAAGGACTATAATTCATTGGCGGGTTTAGTGTAAAGAGCAAGAGCGATGAAATAATAGGAGAGGAGCAAGAGCTACTTCTATATTCAGCATCATTTCTGATTTACATGCAAGCACTTTGCTTCTTAACGGATTATTGTAATAATGATTTGTACTACTATGGCTCAACTTATGAACGCTAGAACCTTGTGCGAGCTAATAGTCAGATTTATTTGTTGAAACGACTCGAAGAAAAAAAATTCCTTTTCGAGGAGATCATTCGCGAGGAAATAAAAGACGAACGTACTCCAGCGTGTTATAAAAAATCATTTCATTTTTTTTCATGTTGAATCAAACTAAAATGTTTCGTCATAGCACGAAGATAATCAGCAAGTGCTACCTCAGGCGATTCAATTTCCGGATGCCATAGTTTTTCCCATTCGAAACTGTAGTAACCTTTGTATCCTCCTTTAACCAAAGCATCGATGGCTTCAAAAATAGGAACTTCACCTTTTTCTAATAACACATAATTGATTTTGCCATCAGCTAACGTGGCGTTTTTAATGTGGGTGTGATGGATGTACTTCTTTAATTTTTCATATACCATGGTCGGATATTCTTTGGTAATGGTCCACATATTAAGTGCATCCCAAATTAATCCTACTTGTGGATGTTCGGCAGCGTTCATAATTTTTTCGATGTCGGCTACATAGACCACGTCCCCATGTGATTCCATCAAAACCTTCACGTTGGTTCCGTTGGCATAGTTACCCAACTCTAACAAACCTTTTGCAATCAGATCCATCGTTGTGTTCTTATCCTGATCCTTCGGAAGATTGTTTGGGAAAACACGTATGTACGGACAGGATAATTGGCTTGCCAAATCGATGAAGCGCTTACCCTCATCAATTTGTTTTTTTCTTTCTGCGCCTTCAGGTTGATGGAGATTAGTTGACGAGCCGAGGTTGACAAATTTTAATCCTTTGTCATTCATCAACTTTTTAGTTGCACGAATATTTTCAGCGCTGTTGAATTCAGGACATTTTGGTAGATCTAATTCACGAAGAATTCCTCGTACCTCTAAACCACTATATCCATTCGCAACAGCAAAGTCAATGGTGTTTTTAAATGTCCAATCAGGGCAACCTAACGTGGAGAATGATAATAGAGGTTTACTCTTCTTTAATGTGTTAAAAGAAAATCCGGCTGCCGCCACCGATGCTAAGCCTGCTGTCTTTAGAAAATCTCTGCGAGTGAAGTTATTCATGTTGATGTCGTTTATGGAAGCTCTAATTACCTGCTGCATTTTCCTCAATTCAGGAGACGCACAATGATGAAGTTATTAAAAAAGAGTTGTTAGACCTTTACTTTGTTCAAATATACTCTTTTGAACAGAAGCAAGAGAAGTTGATGCAAAGGGTCCATTTCAAATTGTAGCAATTCAATGGAATTCCAACCAACGCATGTATCATTTTGCTTCTTTCCATTTGAATTTGTTTTTTTAGATTGCGTTCCAAAGAAGTGTGCATGATTGAAAAAAACACAGACGACAATACAGGAATAAAATACCGTGTTCAGTTTAATAAAAATTATTTCACTTTAGCTGTACTTTTATTTTTGATCGAAGTTCTCATTGCGGTTTTTCTGCACGATCGCATTATTCGTCCGTACATTGGCGATTTGGTAGTTGTCATTCTTTTGTATTGCATGCTGAAAAGTTTCGTGACTATTTCTATTTGGAAAGCGAGCATATCGGTGTTGGTGTTTTCATTTGTGATTGAAACGCTGCAATACTTTCATGTTGTACGGCTACTTGGATTACAACATTCTAAACTTGCCAATACCATAATAGGTAACTCCTTTCACTGGCTTGATTTGGTTATGTATTTCACTGGGATTTTAATTGTTCTTTTAATAGAGCGAAGCAGAGCAAATCATAATTAATGTTTCATTTAACAACAACAGAAAATAGTGGATTGAACCCTACACTATTCAACACATAAGCATCATTCCCATGAAAAAGATATTCTTATTACTATTCATGACGACATTCCTTGTCGAATTGTTAAGTGCTCAAAAGTTAGCTCCCGCAGTCAGCCCCGAAGCTGTCGGATTTTCTTCCGAGCGTTTAAAAAGAGTTGACAGTCAATTTAAGTCATGGGTAGATAGGGGTTGGATAAATGGCGCAGTTGCAATGGTGATCCGAAAAGGAAAGATTGTTTATTATAAATCGTCAGGGTACAACGATCTTCAAACGAAAGAACCCTTAACAAAAACGGGCATTTTTAGAATTGCATCACAGACCAAAGCGATAACGAGTGTCGCGGTGATGATGCTTTATGAAGAAGGTAAATTCTTATTAGATGAACCGGTTTCAAAATACATTCCTTCTTTTGCTAAAGAGACTGTGTTACAGAAATTCAATGAAACCGATTCTACCTATACAACTCTTCCGGCAAAAAGAGATATTACCGTTCGTGATTTATTAACTCACACTTCAGGTCTTGGTTATGCGCAGATCGGTAGTAAAGAAGCAAATGCTATCTATGCTAAAAGTAAAATCACTGCGGGGCTTGATGTAATGGATGATGCGTTATCCGATGCCATGATTCGTTTGGGTTCGTTGCCTTTAATGCATCAGCCTGGTGAACAATGGACGTATGGATTGAATATTGACTTGCTTGGATACCTCGTTGAGGTTTGGTCGGGAATGACGTTAGATGAATTTTTCCATAAACGAATTTTCGTTCCATTGGGCATGCACGATACCTATTTCAATGTGCCGAAAGAAAAAGCAAATAGATTAGTTAACTTTTTTCAAGAAGACTCGCTGGGAAATTTGAAACGGGAAACAAATGCATTCGGACCTGGCGGACTCGATATGAATTTTCCTCTTCATACTAAAAAATATTTTTCTGGTGGCGGTGGACTATCTTCTACTATTTATGATTACGGAACATTTCTTCAAATGCTTTTGAATGGCGGAGTATATAATGGTCAGCGACTGCTAAGCCCGAACACGGTGAGGATGATGACTATGAATCAGATCGGTGACTTAAATCTTGGGGACGATAAATTTGGTTTAGGGTTTTCGATCGTTACTGAAAAAGGGAGCGGACTTTTTCCCATGCAAGCCGGTACCTATTCATGGAGTGGTGCATTCTCCACTCGGTACTGGGTAGACCCTAAAGAAAAAATGGTTGTTTTGTTATACCGTCAAATGTGGGGATCGCATACCGAAATTGATGATCTTTTCAGGGTTGCAGTTTATCAGGCATTAGTGGAATAATTGATTAAAAAATCATCGATCAATGGATTCTGATCAATAGCGGCCTAAACGTTTTGCGTTATGAAAATGATCCATCCCATTGAAAGGGTAAGGGTTTTAGAAATTTTCAGAACAGTATCCCCTGTATACTTATTAATGGTTCAGGTGGTGGCTGTTCTTCGAAGGGTTTATCGAGCCAATCTTGCAGGGTTATCTTCTCAAAAAGATTTAATCGTGTGCAGGCGACTAGGTTGGATAGGTGCCAGTTGAACTTGGCCATTGCCTTTAATGCTTTCAGGACAAGGATGGTTATTAGGGCAGTCCATATTTGTATTATCACCGCATTTTCGTGGGTGCCTATAAAATGTTTTGATGTGTAGTAATTGTTTGATTTCGCGAAAGAATATTTCTATCTGCCAACGGCTTTTGTAGAGTTCGCCAATGGTGTTTGCTGTCCAGGATAATTGGTTGGTGATGATATCTATATTCTGCCGGTTCACGTTATCCCAAACCGCTACTCTTCTTAATTTTTTAGAGTACTTTTCTTTAGAGGCTGCGTTCTTTAACTCTATAATCTCGTCTTTGAGTATGGCATGCCTGTTTTTCAGGTAGTTCGTTTTCTTTTGCGCTAACGCATTAAAGGTTCTCCTTATGGCGGATCACAAACTTTCCGCCAGCGCTGTCCCATACGTTGAGCAGGGAAAAATCGTTATAAAACCTGTCGGCTACAATAACGCTCCCTTTCAGCAACGGCACATCATATGCACCTTTGTTGTCTGCTGTTTTGCCATCAGTGATATTGACGTAGGCCGGTAAGTTTCCATCATAGTTAAGAAGCGTATGCATTTTCACCGTCCCTTTCGCAGTCTTGTATTTAGCCCAATCAAACAAGAACAGGCATAGGCTTATCGTGGTAGAGTCTAAAAGAAAAATCTTTGACTTGATTTTAAACTTCACTTGTTTAAATCTTGCTTGCTGTCCTAAACTTTCCAAAAGTAAAAAGTAGTAATCCTTGAACAGTGTC
>JBKJOF010000059.1:0-13803 GCA_046595655.1 Chryseolinea sp.
TGCAACTTGATTTTGGTGGAATCGGACAAGGTTATGGTGCCGATGTTGTAACTGATTTTTTAAAATCAAAAGGCATTACCAACATGTTGATTGAATTGGGTGGCGAAGGCATGGCGGGTGGAAGAAATTTAAAGTCAGGTAAGCCTTGGGAGATTGGTATTCTCGATCCGAATTCAACATTGGAGAATCAATACTTTAAAGCCTACCTATCACTTGAGAATAAATCATTCACCACATCAGGTAATTATTTTAACTATCGTGAAGTTGGTGGCAAAAAGTATTCGCATACCATTGATCCATTCACTGGCTGCCCAACACAACATGCTATACTGAGTGCCTCCATCTTTTCTGCCGACTGCACCACAGCCGATGCATGGGCAACAGCATTGATGGCAATGGGACATGAGAAAGCAATCGAACTATTAAAGCAACATCCGGAAATAGATGCGCTTTTAATATACACTTCGCCAAATGGTAAAATGAAAACGCACGTTACTTCCGGCATCTCATCTCAAATTCGCTTTGAACCTTAATCATTCATAGATATGACTCTCAAGTTGATTGTACTTTTTTTTACTCCCTTGCTTTCGGGTTTGGCGATTTACCTTATCCCGAAAAAGAAGGATGCGAACTTTAAACTGTTGCTGGTCTTTGCAGGCTCTTATTTATTTGCTATTACTGTCATTCATATTCTTCCGGAATTATATCGACAAGATCTGGGTGTAGAGTGGATTGGTGTGTTTGTACTGGCTGGTTTTTTTCTTCAGCAGTCGCTGGAATATTTTACATCGGGTGTTGAACACGGACACATCCATACTCATGAACATGACGATCATCACGATCACAAGCATCAATCCGTTTCGGCTTTAGTGTTGTTGCTCGCGCTTTGTGTTCATGCGTTTCTGGAAGGTGGCATGTTAGCGCAGCCAGAAGCAATGGGATCGATGTACGATATCAACACAATATTAATCGGCATTGCACTGCATCGTGCTCCCGCAGCTTTTGCTTTAATGACGGTACTGGCACATCAACTTCATTCGCGCAACAAAGCAATACCTTACCTTCTTGGTTTTTCAGTGGCAGCACCCGTTGGACTTTTGTTAAGCACTTATCTTGCTGATCACAATGTTCTTTCTTCTACAGGCATGATGTATCTCTATGCCTTAGTGAGTGGAAACTTTCTTCATATTTCTACCACCATTGTTTTTGAAAGCAGTCCTGAACACCACTTCAATGCAAAGAAACTAAGCGTTGCTGTTATTGGAGCTCTTATTGCTGTTGTGGTTCAGCAAATCTTGTAGGCGAACAACCGTTCAGAATTTTTCATTTCATTTTATTATTTGTTGCGAAACATTTCTGTGTTTTATACACACCAATTTTCTTTCCCGTTCATGAACTTGATTTAGATTACTTTTGATTTTGCCGAAAAAAGATTTCAATTTTAATCCTCATCTAAAATTCTTGTCATCGAAATGAAAGCCATTCAGACCTTTGAAGATTATCAGCGTGAATACAAAAGAAGTGTAGAAGCCCCTGAAGAATTTTGGTCTGATGTAGCCAACGATTTTGTGTGGAGAAAGAAATGGAATAAGGTATTGTCATGGGATTTTAGCAAGGCTGAAGTAAAATGGTTTGAAGGTGGTAAACTGAATATCACTGAGAACTGCATCGATCGACATTTAGCAACGCGGGCAAATCAAACCGCCATCATCTGGGAACCGAACAATCCAAATGATGAGGCGAAACACATTACTTACCAAGAACTTCACGACCAGGTTTGTAAAGTAGGCAACATGCTTAAAGCTCATGGAATTAAAAAAGGCGATCGTGTTTGCATCTACATGCCGATGATACCGGAACTTGCGTATGCTGTATTAGGTTGTGCTCGTATTGGTGCTGTTCACTCCGTTGTTTTTGCAGGATTTTCTTCTGGCTCTTTAGTCGATCGTATAAATGACTCCGGTTGCAAAGCTGTGCTTACAGCAGATGGCGGTCTTCGAGGCGAAAAAAAAGTTGACCTAAAAATAATTGTTGACGAAGCATTAAAAAATTGCCCGACCATTGAGAAGGTAATTGTGCTCGACCATGCACACATTAAAACAAACATGGTAGCCGGTCGTGATTTTGATTGGCAATCGGAAATGAATAAAGTAAGTAGCGACTGCATAGCTGAAGAAATGGATGCAGAAGATTTGCTTTTCATTCTTTACACATCCGGTTCAACCGGAAAACCAAAAGGGATGGTGCATACCTGTGGAGGTTACATGGTGTATTCGAGTTATACTTTTAAAACTGTTTTTCAATACGACACGCAATCAAAAAATCCAGATGTATTTTGGTGTACGGCTGACGTGGGTTGGATCACCGGCCACTCCTATATTTTATATGGACCGCTTTCAAATGGAGCGACAACAATAATCTTTGAAGGAATTCCATCATGGCCAGACATGGGAAGATTCTGGCAAGCGATTGAACGACATAAAGTAAATATTTTCTACACCGCGCCAACGGCCATTCGATCACTCGAAAAAGCACCCTTGAGTTTTGTTGAGAAATATGATTTGTCTTCGCTAAAAGTTTTAGGATCGGTAGGAGAACCAATTAATGAAGAAGCGTGGCATTGGTATCATAAAAATATTGGTAAAGGTAAATGTCCCGTTGTGGATACATGGTGGCAAACCGAGACTGGTGGTATTATGATTTCTCCGATTGCAAATGTTACACCATTAAAGCCCGCTCATGCAACATTGCCCTTACCAGGTGTTCAACTCGCAGTGATTGATGAGAATGGAAAAGAAATGAATGGAACAGGCGAAGGAAGATTAACGATTAAATTTCCATGGCCTTCGATGGCGCGCACTATCTACGGAGATCATCAGCGATTTAAGGATACTTACTTCTCTACGTTCTCCGGAAAATATTTTACAGGCGATGGATGCAAACGAGATGAAGATGGTTTTTATAGAATAACGGGTCGTGTAGATGATATCATTATTGTTTCAGGACATAATATGGGCACTGCCGAAGTGGAGAGTGCAATTGATGAACACTCCGCAGTTTGTGAAACGGCAGTGGTTGGTTATCCGCATGATATAAAAGGGCAAGGTATTTATGCGTTTGTGATTTGTTATAATAAACCGCAAGAGGAAGAAAAACTTCGTGCTGAAATTCGCGAAACTGTTTCTAAAATTATTGGACCAATCGCAAAACCTGATAAAATTCAGTTTGTAAGCGGATTACCAAAAACACGATCCGGAAAAATTATGCGTAGAATTCTACGCAAGGTAGCAGAAGGTGATGTGTCTAATCTTGGTGATACTACCACCCTGCTTGATCCAACCATAGTTGATGAGATCAAGGCGGGAGCGCTTTGATCTGACCGTAAAAGAATCTCACACCGAATTGTTGCTGAGTTGAATATTATAATTTTTTTTGAGTTTAGGCAACAATACGTATTTCGGAATTTGGCCTATCTTTGATATGATAAGAAACAATCCGTTAAACTAAAAAAAGCTGCTGGACAATTTAGAATTAAAAATAAATCTGAACTTTCAGCAGTTGGCCACCAAAGCAACTTTCGCCTTCTAAAAAATTAAAGTTGAGTGATATAATCTGGGACGAGAACATGACCATTCCCGCAGAGCATCAAAAACTTGTTTTGAAGCGTGTGCAGAAAGCCAAGCAGAACCCGGGTAGAATGTTAGATTGGAATAAAGCTTCTAAAACATTGAAGCCGTAGTGGCTCGTTATAAAATTTCAATTGATCCAGATGCTTTGCATGACCTACAGAATGCTACTGATTGGTACAATCAGAAGCTAAAAGGATTAGGCTCACGATTTCAAAAGCAGGTAAAAACTCAAATCAATTCTTTAAAGAAGAATCCATTCGGATACGCTGAACGTTACATGGAAGTTCATTGTATGTTGATTAAGAAGTTTCCATTTTTTGTTCATTCATAGTCAATGAAAATGAAAGTCTTGTTGAAATTTTTGCAGTACTTCACCAGTAGAAATCCTGAAATTTGGCTTTTAAGAAAGGATCAAAAAAAATAGCAAGATGGTTTCGAGGTTCTACTGACATTCATTGCGCATTGATACAGCTTCCAATGATTTTAACGTGAATTCGTAATTCGCACATCGTCAATCGCACGTAACCTCATCGTATCTCCAATCGAAAACCAACTCCGTGATAATTTACAATCTGAACGGCAGGATCTTCTTTTAAATATTTTCGCAGACGTGAAATAAAAACATCCATGCTTCGGCCCATAAAATAATCATCATTACCCCAAACCTGTCCTAACATTTCTTCACGCTTTAATACCCGGTCACGATTCAGGTAAAGCATCTTTAAGATTTCTGCTTCCTTTTGGGTGAGCGTTTTTTCTATATCATCAATTGTAATAGTCAAGTTAGCACAATCGAAATGATATCGACCAAGTTTAAAGATTGCATCCGACAATGTAGGAGAGTCGTTGCTTCGCTTTAAAAAAACTTCAATGCGACAAAGTAATTCTTCCATGCTAAAGGGTTTGGTAATGTAATCATCCGCACCAGCGTGAAACCCATCGAGCTTATCTTCCACTAATGATTTTGCAGTAAGAAAAAGAATCGGAATATTTTTATCTTTTTCGCGCACGCGTTTAGCCAACGAAATTCCATCCATCTTAGGAAGCATAACATCAAAGATGCAGAGATGAAAAGGAGAGGAGTGAAAGGCATCTTCACCGGCAGCGCCATCTTTGCATAATGTTACATCGTATCCCTTCTGACGAATGTTATCCTGAATAACAAAACCAAGACTCGGATCATCTTCAACAAGTAAAATACGTTTGATCATACTTTTGTTAACGGAATAATAGTTGTGAAAACGCTTCCTTTTCCAATTTCGCTAATGAGTTTTATTTCTCCACGATGCTCCTCGACAATAGTCTTTACGTAACTCAGCCCTAAGCCGAATCCTTTTACATCATGCACATTACCTGTCGGCACTCGATAAAATTTTTGAAAGATTCGTTTTTGGTTTTCAAATGAAATGCCCATTCCATTGTCTTTAATTTCAATAACTATCTTATTTTCCAAATTAAATGAACGGATTGTAATTTCCGGAATCGTGCTGCAATACTTAATGGCGTTGTCGAGTAGGTTATTGAATACATTCGTGAAATGAAGTTTGTCTGCTTTTATTTCATGAAACGTGGCGTTGAGTTCCAATGTAACCTTGCCATTTTTTTCATTTAACAACAGCGATACATTTGCGACTGCATCCTGAATGAGTTGGTGAACGTCAATTATTTCTTTCTTCAACTCAATATCTTCTTTATCGAGCCGGGCCATCTGCAGAACTCGTTCGACATGATGTTTCAGCCGGGTATTTTCTTTTTCGATAATGCCTGCATAATTCAAGAGTCTTTCAGGCTGATGAATGATGTTTGGATCTTTTAATACTTCAGTCGAGACGGCAATCGTAGAGATCGGAGTTTTAAACTCGTGCGTCATGTTGTTGATAAAATCTTTTTGAATTTCAGAAAGCCTTTTTTGTTTCAGGATTATAAACAAGGTATAGGCGAAAAAGAAAATTACCACCAACAAAACAATGGATGAAAACGACCAGATACCCATTTGATTCAACAGTTGCGCTTCGCGATTTGGAAATTGTACGCCAAAATAATATCCTTGGTTTGTCCAGGCAGGTAGTTTTTTATTTGTAATTTTTTCTTTGGCGGTTTGTAACGGAACGTAATCTCCGTACACCATCTTTTCAGTGGTACAATCGAAAACACCATATTCAAAATCAGCAATAATATTCCGTCTTTTAAATTCGGTCTGCAATAAAAACTCAAGCGTGTTGGGATTTACTTCATTGTTCACCATCACCACAAAATAATTGGTTGACAATTGTTTTACAGGATTGACTGCCGGTGATGGAGATTTATTGATTTCGAAAATCTGTTGAGCAACATTATACAGCGCGGTGTTTATGCTACGTTCAAACTCATCTTCTTTTAAATTGAAGGCGCGCTTCACCCAATAGATCTGAGTAATGGTAATGCCTACGATACTGATGGCAGCCAGAATAACCACAAGTCGGATAGTAGCGTTTTTCACAAACCAAAGTTACAATAATCAGAATTGAAGCGCGAAAACATTAACAAGTCGTTAACAAGTTTTAGAAAATCGTTAACAATAAGGTAGGGATAAGCTTTGCAGTTTTGTACTGTTCGAACATCACTAAACTTTTAAACATTTAAACTTTAACAACATGAAAAAAATCACGCTTACATTTCTTTTTGTTGCAAGTATTGCAACGGTATGGGCTCAGCTGGCATCAAGCTATACACCGGTGTCCATGTTCAATGCCGCTGCATTTGCCTGGTCTCAAACTACATTTGATTTTGGCAAGATCAAACAGAATGAACCGGTTGCCAGTACCTTTGACTTTGTTAATACGGGAACAGAGCCGCTTGTTATTTCTTCGGTGAAGGCTTCTTGTGGTTGCACCGTAACAGATTACACAAAAGACCCGATTCAACCAGGAGCAAAAGGTTTTGTCAAAGCAACCTATAATGCTGCCAAGGTTGGTCAGTTTACAAAAACGGTAACGGTCAATGCCAATACTGAAGATGCTATCGTTCTGCTTACCATTAAAGGTGAGGTAACGGAAGGAAGCACTCAACAATAAATAGAAGGGAGTTGATAAAGTTTTTCTATCAACTCCCTTTTTTTTATGATGAACAGATTAACCAGCACGATATATTTGATGAAAGAATTATCGAATGAAACTTAATCTCTACGTTCAACAATTTGAATTCATATTTCTGGAATTGAATCAATCATCACCATGGTCCATTACAACAAGGACTGAGGAAATTATTCTTGAGAAAATAAAGACGTTAGGAAGTGATTACTTAATTGTGAATGATGTGGCCATTCATAAATCTGCGGTTGTTGAAGAGCATGTAATTACTAAAGGCCCGATCATTATTTCAGCTAATTGTTTTGTTGGGGCACATGCCTATTTACGTGGTGGAGTTTTTTTAGCGGAGCACGTTTCAATTGGGCCAGGCTGTGAAGTGAAATCAAGTTTCATGATGTCGCACACAGCGTTGGCACATTTCAATTTTGTTGGCGATTCAATAGTGGGCTCTCATGTTAATATGGAGGCCGGAAGTGTTATCGCCAATCATTTTAATGAACGTAATGATAAAACTATTTTTATAACGATAGATGGAAAACGATCGGCCATTGATGTGTCAAAATTTGGGGCTGTGGTTGGTGATCATACAAAAATTGGAGCGAATGCTGTTCTTTCGCCAGGAACAATGCTGCAACAAAAATCAATTGTGAAAAGATTAGAGCTTGTTGAGCAAAACTAGCGTTGGTAGATTATGATCCGATGTTTTGAAAAAAACACTTTTGTATTTCGCTAGTGAACCCTCGTGACGTTGCGGCATAACCACTTTCAACTTTTTTGCACAAGGTCTCAAAGACACCAAGAGGTCATGAAGTTGTATTAAAATCCTTTGCCGGGAATATCATTTCTGAATTTCTCCATCCCCTTTCTATCTTGAAGAGTAACGAAAACCAGTTTCCCATTCAATCCTCCGAACACCAGGTTGCTACAGCCTTTTCCTTTCAGCTGTACTTCGCGAATGATCTTACCGGTTGGATCAAGAATTACGATAACACCTTTACCATAACGCGCGGCATAAACATTCCCTTCACGATCGCATTTCATTCCATCGAAACCAAAATCAGAAAATTCAGCAAAAAGTGTTTTGTTAGAAACGTTTCCTTTTTCGTCAACATTAAACTTCCAGATTTTGCGTTGCACACTTTCATTTACATACAATGTTTTTTCATCTGGACTTAAGGTAATGCCATTGGTCGTTCCCATCTGATCAGTTAGTAATATCGCTTTGCCACCTTTGTCAATGCGCCACAGTTTTCCTGTGCCTTGTTTCCAATTTGGGTCTGAGACAAAGAGTTGATCTTTTTTATTGATAACAAAATCGTTGGGTTGATTAAAGTCTTTGCTATGTACATAGACACTTACTTTTTTATTTTTCATGTTTACCGCTAGCACATTGTGTTTGGCGAAATCAGCCAAATACATTTTGCCTTTGCTATCAAAAGTGATGCTGTTAGCAATGCTTCCTTCTGGTAGTGTTAGAAAAAGTTCGACTGTCCCATCAACCTTAACCAAGCCGATAGTTCCATCTTTTTGAAAGTTCACCACATACAAATTTCCAGATGAGTCAAACGCTGGTCCTTCAATGTTATTGGTAAAGAGATTTTCTTTTGTAAAATCTTCCGTCAGAAATAATCGAGCAAAGTCTTGTGCATGAAGGTAGGATAGGCTTAAGATTAAAACCAGGAGAGTGAGAAGTGAAGCTTTGTTTTTCATGCGATGTATATAATGGTGAAGAAAACCTGTATGATTATTTAGATGCACTTGGTTCGACCCACGTAAAATCAGAAGACCGAGGGAAAGTTTTAAATATCTCATGAACAAAATCATTTGGCTTTGCCAGTTTGCGAAGGGTAAGATCAATCCAGGCAGCATCTATGTTGATGATGGCCGCCAATGTAGTTTCATTTTTATAGAGGTGGTGGCGCATACTCCATCGACCAAAGTCGTGCGTGGCTTTTGTGATCTCAACATCCATAGAAATTTTATCTTCCAGAATAATTTCACGCTTGAAGATAGCCTCTTCGCGAAATAGTACAGGGCCGATTTGAAATTTTTCCATGTGCTCTGTTGTCAGTCCACTTTCCTGAAGAATGTGCATGCGCATGGACGCCCCATAGTCATAATAAGCCGAATGACGTAAGTGCCGATTCGCATCAATATCAGACCAACGGATTTGAATGGGAAGGGAAAATTTATCCATTATAAGTTCTTGATAATGTTATGCAATTAGTAAAATTTGGATTCACACTGCAAACTTGAAATCTTGAATAAGGATTAAGGAGTATTCACTTCATGAAATCCCTCTGTATTATTATCGGTCCAGCTCATCGGATAATTTTTGTCGAGGAATTCAAGAGCATCCGTAGTTAGATAGAGTGGTTTGAAAGTATCAATCATCACGGCAAGTTCGTGTGTTTCTTTTGCACCAATACTTTTTTCAACTGTACCTGGATGTGGCCCATGAGGTAATCCTCCGGGATGAAGCGTAAACGATCCGCGTTCAATACCTCTGCGGCTCATAAAATTTCCTTCAGCATAGTAGAGCACTTCATCGCTGTCTATATTGCTGTGATTGTAGGGTGCAGGAATCGCCAACGGATGATAATCAAACAAGCGTGGCACAAATGAACAGACCACAAAATTGTTTGCCTGAAAAGTCTGGTGTGCGGGTGGTGGTTGATGTATTCTTCCGGTGATCGGTTCAAAATCATGAATGGAAAATGTATATGGCCACAGGAATCCATCCCATCCAATTAAATCCAACGGACTGAAATCGTAAAGGTATTGATGGAGATAACCTTGTTTTTTTATTTGAACTAAGAATTCACCTTTCGATGAATCGGTAATCAGTTCACGTGGCGGATGAATATCTCTTTCACAATAAGGAGAGTGCTCTTCGAGTTGGCCAAGTTGATTGCGATAACGTTTTACGGTTTCAATAGGTGACGATGATTCAATGATGAGTAATCGAAGCGGGCCTTCTTCAAATTCTAATTTATAAATTACGGTGCGGGGAATAACAACGTAATCACCTTGTTTGATTTCTAATTTTCCGTAAGGAGATATTAATACTCCTTTGCCATCGTGAATGTACAACACCTCATCACCTTCAGCATTTTTATAGAAATAATCCATCTTACGCTGAGTCGGTGAACAGATGGAAATAGAACAATCATTATTCTTCATTAATACTTTGCGAGCATTGAGATAATCAGTTCCGGTATTTTGAACCTTCGAAGTATTGAGATGAGTTTGTTTCAGATCGTACTCCGGACAAATTTTCGGTCCGTATTTTATCGCTTCCCTCACCGCTTTAATTCGCGTTGGCGGATTGATGTGATAAAGCGTAGAGTAGATACCTGAGAATCCTTCCGAGCTTACCAGTTCTTCTTTGTATAAACTTCCATCGGGCTGACGAAACTGTGTATGTCGTTTAGGGGGAATGCTTCCAAGGCGATGGTAATACATAAATGAAATGTTAGATACCAAAATTAATGATTCTACAATATCTTTCGGCACAACCGAATGCTGTTCTGTAAAAACTCTTTTAGCCAAATAATGTAGTTGACGCGCTGTTGAATCGACTCAATATACCTTATCATGTTTGGCGAAAACACAACTTTACGATTAAACTAAACAAAAAAAATTACTTTGCCTGAAGTGGATGATTACAAAAATGTAGCGCGTTGTCGCGGAGTACCATTCAATTCTATATCTATAATAAACTGAAGGTTGTTCAATACAATACATTAAGAATTAGAATAAAATAAAAAGGCCGCAAGACATTAGTCTTGCGGCCTTTACTTATAAGCGTAAAAGATTAACCGTTCATTGAGCTTAAGAACTCATCGTTGTTACGAGTACCTTTCATTTTATTCTGAAGGAATTCCATCGCTTCAACGGAGTTCATGTCGGCCATGTATTTGCGTAGAATCCATACACGTTGAAGTTCATCTTCACGCAATAATAAATCTTCGCGTCTTGTGCCTGAAGCAGGAACATCCATAGACGGATACATTCTTCTGTTCGAAAGTTTACGATCGAGTTGCAATTCCATATTACCTGTTCCCTTAAATTCTTCGAAGATAACTTCGTCCATTTTAGAACCGGTATCGATCAAGGCTGTTGCAATGATGGTGAGTGAACCGCCATTTTCAATTTTACGTGCGGCACCAAAGAAACGTTTTGGCTTATGTAGTGCGTTGGCATCTACACCACCCGAAAGAATTTTTCCGGACGATGGAACCACTGTGTTGTATGCTCTTGCGAGACGTGTAAGTGAATCCAATAAAATCACAACATCGTGTCCGCATTCCACCATGCGTTTTGCTTTTTCGAGAACAATGCTGGCTACCTTTACGTGGCGTTCTGCTTGCTCATCAAATGTTGACGCCACAACTTCAGCTTTTACACTGCGTGCCATGTCTGTAACTTCCTCAGGACGTTCGTCAATCAACAATACAATCAAATAAACTTCCGGATGATTTTCTGCAATCGCGTTAGCAATGTCTTTTAGTAAAACTGTTTTACCAGTCTTAGGTTGTGCTACGATCATACCACGTTGTCCTTTACCGATTGGCGAAAACAAATCGAGGATACGGGTTGAAAGGTTGGCTGGGCTTGTGCTTAATCTTAGTTTCTCGTTTGGAAAAAGAGGAGTAAGGTATTCGAATGCAACACGGTCGCGGATTTCTTCAGTCGTTTTTCCGCTTACCGTTTCTACTTTAAGAAGAGCGAAATATTTTTCACCTTCTTTTGGCGGACGGATTAATCCTTTCACGGTATCGCCAGTCTTCAAACCAAACAATTTGATTTGTGATGGCGACACATAAATATCATCAGGGCTGGCTAAGTAATTGTAATCAGACGAACGGAGGAAACCGTATCCATCCTGCATAATTTCCAATACACCTTCGTTGGTAATAGCGCCATCGAACTCACGAATGGCCGCACGAATTTGTTGTGCCTGGCGGTTATCAGGTCTTCGTTCTGGCACAGCTCGCTCTTCCACGGGCAGGCCAAGAGAATTAGCTTGTTGAGGAGAGGCCGAAGGTTGTTGATCGAAGTTGACCGATGAACGATCAAATTCAAGATTGATAGAATCCAACTCGTCATCAGGAGGTAATTCATTATCTATTTTTTCTATTGGAGCGGGCGCTACATTCTCGCGTCTGCGTGGACGGACTTTGCGTTCTTCGCCTTCTTTTGGTTCGGCAGCAGGAGCAGGAGTCGCGGCAGCTTTAGCAGGTTTAACCTCAACGGCACCGGGCGATAGCGCTTGTTGATCAAGGATTTTGTAGATGAGGTCTTGCTTGGCAAGCTTCTTGGCGTTTTTTACGCTCATTCCTTCTGCAATTTCTTTCAATTCAGAAAGAAGTCTGACATTCAGATCGTCAATAGTGTACATGATGTGTTAGAAATGATTGTGTTTTAAGATTTGGTTTGAAATAATACGTTAATCAGGACAACGCTGATTTTTTGTTAGCAGAACAAAGAATTGTAATTGAGATTCGATAAGTAAAAAAATCCGGATTTATTTGCAGAGACCAGTTGATAAGGCCGTATGACTCTGCAATTATAGCCGAATTTTAAATACTATCCAATTGTGCAAATATTTTATACGAGTCCTTTAGCCACAGATTCACACATTTCAAATGCTAATTGTAAATCTAATGGAGTATAAAACAGTGAATCGGTGGCCATTAAAAACCTGTGAAATGAGTTAATCGACATTCATTCAAAAAAACTAATTTTGAACCCTTTAAACGAAACGAACTAATGTTACAACTGGCAGTCATCAGAGAGCAGCAAGCAAAAGTATTGGAAGGTTTACGCAAGCGGAATTTTAAGGATGGAGAATCATTGATTGCTCAGATCATCGACAACGACCAATTGAGACGTGACACCCAAAAAACACTCGATGAACTGAAAGCCAAGTCGAATGCCGATGCCAAAGCGATTGGTGATCTGATGAAAAACGGAAAAGCAGATGAAGCAACTTCACTTCGTGCCCAAGTTGCTGCCGATAAAGAAAAAATAAAAACACTCGAGGGTGATTTTGAAGTGTATGATAAAAAGCAAATCGAACTGCTTTATAAAATTCCGAACGTTCCTCACGATAAAGTTCCAGCCGGTGTTGGTGCAGATGACAATCTGAATGTTTACGAACATGGAACGATACCTACTTTAGATGCCGATGCTTTGCCGCATTGGGAGCTGATTAAAAAGTATGACATAATCGACTTTGATCTGGGAAATAAAATTGCTGGCGCAGGGTTCCCGGTTTATAAAGGTAAGGGAGCGCGACTTCAACGCGCGTTGATCAATTTCTTTTTGGATGAAGCAACGATAAAAGGATACAAAGAAATTCAACCGCCCATTGTTGTCAACGAAGCTTCAGGATATGGCACCGGCCAGCTTCCCGATAAAGAAGGACAAATGTATTTTATCGGAGAAGACAAACTCTATCTTATACCGACAGCAGAAGTGCCGATCACAAATTTATATCGCGATGTGATTGTGAACGAGCAAGACCTGCCGATAAAAAATGCAGGGTATACTCCATGCTTCAGACGCGAGGCAGGAAGTTGGGGTGCGCACGTTCGTGGATTAAATCGTCTGCATCAATTCGATAAAGTAGAAATCGTTCAGATCAGAAAACCAGAAGACTCTTACGATGTGTTGGAAGAAATGACATCACACGTTCAAAGCTTATTAGAGAAATTAGAATTACCCTATAGAAAACTTTTACTCTGTGGTGGTGATATGGGTTTCAATTCCGCCATGACATATGATCTTGAAGTTTTTTCTGCAGCACAACAACGCTGGTTGGAAGTAAGCTCTGTGAGTAACTTCGAAACCTTTCAGGCGAATCGATTGAAGCTGCGTTACAAAACGAAAGAAGGGAAGATGCAATTGCTTCACACCTTAAATGGAAGCGCACTTGCATTGCCTCGTATTGTTGCCGCCATTTTGGAGAACAATCAAACAAAAGAAGGTATTCACATTCCAAAAGTGTTGGTGCCGTATACCGGATTCAATATTATCAACTGATCAACTTTAGTGCAAAGCATTTTCGTATTCCGTGAATTTGCGCTTGTCTTTCGAAT
>JBKJOF010000131.1:0-3185 GCA_046595655.1 Chryseolinea sp.
TTTCGAGTTGAAGGTTTCGAGTTTGAGGTAAAAGAATTTTGAAATATGACTTCAAGTTTCACAGTTCAAGTTACAAGCCTGTAGCTTGAAGCGTGAAGCTTGAAGTCAATAACTAACACACAATAACTAACATATAAAGTCTTATGTATAAAATCTAGAAATTAAGCTTGCTCAACAATCACAACCTTATCCATCACATCTCCTTGCTTGATCTGATCTACAATCTCCAATCCTTCGAATACTTTACCAAATACAGTATGGTTGCGGTCAAGATGTTTTGTGTTTTCACGGTTATGACAAATGAAGAATTGAGAACCGCCCGTGTTGCGACCAGCGTGCGCCATAGAGAGTACACCGTTGTCATGAAATTGATTAGCACCTGTAAGCTCACAATCAATCTGATATCCTGGGCCGCCATTTCCAATTCCATTCGGGCAACCACCTTGAATCATAAAGTTTGGAATTACGCGATGGAAAATCAAGCCATCGTAAAATCCTTTTTGTGACAAGTCAATAAAATTCTTCACCGCCTTTGGTGCGTCTTCTTCAAAAAACTTAATCTTCATCACACCCTTTTTGGTGTGTATTTCTGCTATCTTCATAATGCTTGAATGTTTAATTTGGCGCAAGGTAAGTCGGATTTTTAGATTGATAAAACAACGTTTATATGCCAACCTGTATCAGCCAGAAAAAAGTATTTGTTACGCAGCAGTTGGCAGAAGATAGTTTAATTGAGGCCTGGGGTAGGAATAACTATGCGGCAAACACAGGTCCGGTTTCAGTTTACCGATGTGATGATTGTGGATATTTTCACTTTACCTCTCAAGGCAAAATGAATGAACGCTTAGAAAGAGAAATTGGCTCCGGAAAAATCAACCTCCAACGCGAAGCGAATCATTGGGAGAGGAAGATGAAAAAATAGGAAGTGTTTAAGTGTGTAAGTTGTTACTGGTTGAATACGACCTTCATCATCAAACCTTAATCTTGCAACCTTAAATTTTGAACTTTAAACCTGAAACTTTGAACTTTGAACTCGAAACTAATAATCCCCAATCGTCTCTTCCAACTGCGCAAGTGCCTTCGCCAATTCATCATCGTTGGGTGCAGCACCATGCCATTTGTGTGAACCCATCATGTAGTCGACACCAAAGCCCATATCGGTTTTCATAAGGTTCATTACAGGCTTACCTTGCTTGGCAAGTCGCTTGGCATTTTCTAATCCTGAAATAACATCCTCCAGAACATTGCCATTGAATTCCTGAACGATCCATCCGAAGGATTCCCACTTTGCTCTCAGGTTCAACAGGGAAAGTATTTTATCAACAGGACCATCAATTTGTTGGCCGTTATAGTCAATCGATGCAATTACATTGTCCATTTTATTGTGAGCAGCATACATAGCAGCTTCCCACACTTGCCCTTCTTGTTGTTCGCCATCACCCATTAATACATATACAAAACGATCGTCACCATTCAGTTTCTTTGCTTGTGCAGCTCCCAATGCTACTGACAAACCCTGACCCAATGAACCTGATGCAATACGAATACCCGGAAGATGTTCATGAGTTGCAGGGTGACCTTGAAGTCTTGAATTCAACATGCGGAACGTGGCTAACTCTTTCGGATCAAAATACCCCGCATGCGCAAGTGTTGAATACCAAACAGGAGAAATATGACCATTCGAAAGAAAGCATAAATCTTCACCAGCACCACTCATGGTGAAGTTAGTGTCGTGCTTCATTATTTTAAAATAGAGCGCCACAAAATACTCTACGCATCCAAGCGAACCCCCAGGATGTCCTGATTGACAGGTATACACCATGCGGACAATGTCCCTTCTAATCTGGCTGGCGGTTTTCTTAAGTTGTTCGGTAGTGGCAGGTTGACTCATGTTGGTATCAAAATTTGAGCGCGAATATAATATGTTATTTCAGTTAATGTAAGCCGGAGGGTAATTGAAACATTGAAATCAGTAAGTATTGAAGACTAATCTTCAATACTATTCAGGAGGCTTATATGAATGGTAAAGTTTTTGAATCGCGACCACTTTTTCTAAGTCCAATTCCTACTTTCCACAGTCCCCAATTCCCTACTTAATCAATCTCTAATTCTATAATTACCTGTATTTATATTCAAAGAATCAATTCACCTGATTTTTCTTAAATCAGGTTTTCCCTGATTTCCAACACTGCATCTGTTCGCACCTTTACTGTAGTTGCACATGCAATTAAAGTTAATGGCGAAAATTACCAAAAGACGTACTTATGAAAAGTAAAAGTTTTCTTTTTAGCTGTCTGTTATGCATACTTACAGAAAGTGTAAGTGCCCAGGTTAAGATAGGCAACAACCCCAGTACAATTGATGCCAACTCTCTTCTGGAATTAGAAAGCACAAACAAAGGATTTCTTCCTCCGCGCATCGCATTGAACAGTCTTAATGCTGTAGCTCCGCTAACAGGTACAGTTCCCACAGGGATGCTAGTATTCAGTACAGGAGGATCGCTTGCTAATGGATTTTACTATTGGGATGGTGCCAAATGGGTACCCTTTATCAGCACAGCTATTTCTGGTGGTTTAACGGCCAAATCCGCCAGTGTTACTCTTCTTAAGAGCGAAACATTTGTAATTGCCACTGGCACTATTACGCTTACTCTTCCGGCAATTACTGCAGCAGACGATGGGCTTTCGATTACAATCAAGAACGTAGGAACGCATGTTGATCTGGTAAGTGTTGTTCGCAGCGGTTCCTCCACCATTGATGGAGTTACTTCTTCGAAACATGTTCGCTACATCACAAAAAGTTATATCGCCTCCGGTGGCAACTGGATTGTAAGAGGAAACGAGGGGAAAAACGAAAATGTATTTGATGTATCTTCCGTTGGAAGTTGGACAACCATTCAGGAAGTTCTCGAATTCCTGAACCTACATATGACAGGGCCTTCAGTGGTCAGGCTTACTGGAGGAAATTATCTAGTAACAGCCACACAAACTATTAATTTGCCATTTCCACTTACCATTCAGGGCAGCTCCTATGGCATTGCCACTATTCAGGCAAGTGGAGGAGTATCGGGAACTCTATTTGACTGCCAGTCTGAAACCTATTTTAAAATGCTAGCATTCGATGCGAATGCCATAAGCGTGAATGCCATTCATTTGGGTACTAGTTTGGAGTATTATGAAGTGAAA
>JBKJOF010000117.1:0-57204 GCA_046595655.1 Chryseolinea sp.
GGAGAGGTAGGAGATTCTCATGGAATGACTGCTTTCATTATTGAGAAAGGAACCCCTGGTTTTTCGTCCGGGAAAAAGGAGAATAAAATGGGAATGCGTGCCTCAGAAACTGCTGAGTTAATTTTCTCTGATTGTCGTATTCATAAATCTCAGATGCTTGGGAAACAAGGAGAAGGATTTATTCAATCTATGAAAATTTTAGATGGAGGAAGAATTTCGATAGCAGCCCTTAGTCTGGGTATTGCTACTGGTGCCTTTGAGGCAGCATTAAAATACTCCAAAGAGCGCCACCAGTTCAATCAACCCATCTCAAAATTTCAAGGTATTGGCTTTAAGCTAGCGGATATGGCTACGAAAATTGAAGCTGCAAGCTTACTCACATACCGAGCAGGAGAACTTAAGAATAATGGACAAGAGGTAACAAAGGAATCAGCAATGGCAAAACTTTATGCATCAGAAATCGCTGTAGAAGCTGCGAATGAAGCTGTACAAATTTTTGGGGGTTACGGCTACATAAAAGACTTCCCAGTAGAGAAATTCTATCGTGATGCCAAGCTTTGTACCATTGGTGAAGGGACTTCTGAAATCCAAAAGCTTGTCATTGCTCGAGCTATTTTAAAGTAATCTTGGAAAATTGGTTGCTCTTGCGCTATATTTGCGACCCTAATTAAGAACTATGTTAATCATCAACGTAAAAGAAAACGAATCAATCGACAAGGCTTTGAAGCGGTTCAAGAAGAAGTTTGAAAAAACTGGCGTTTTGAAAGAATTGCGTTCCAGAACTTCATTTACTAAGCCTTCCATCCGCAGAAGACAAGAAATTATTCATGCTACATATGTAGGTCAGCAGCGTTTAATCGAAGCAAATCCTACCAAATAGTTAAATAGTATATTGAGAATTGCCTGAAAAGGTTATTCGCAAAATATTCGAATTCTATCAACATATCCTCTTTTGGTCTTTCCAAGAGAGGATTATTTTTTTACATTGCTTCTACTGTATTGCGGATTTGGCGTAGAAGCAAATGATAGAATCCTTCCTGAATTACCTTCAGTTTGAAAAGCGTGTTAGCCAGAACACCTTCATAGCCTATCAAACCGATCTCCTTCAATTTTCTGATTTTTTGCAGAAGACATTTCCTGATGAATTAATCGAGAAAGCATCCTATAACATTATTCGTTCGTGGGTTATTGAACTGGTTGAGCATAATGTTGACTCTCGATCTGTTAACCGAAAAATGGCATGCCTTAGATCATTCTATAAATTTTTAATGAAGAGAGAGATTATCAGCATAGATCCAATGTTGAAGATGACCGCCCTAAAGACCAAGAAAAAATTACCTGCGTTTGTTAAGGAAGGCGACATGGCAAATATGTTGGACAAGGTTGTGTTTGACAATACACTAGAAGGATGGAGAGATAAATTAATATTAGAACTTTTCTATGCCACAGGTATTCGTCTGTCCGAACTTATTCACCTGAAAGAAAATCAACTTGACTTGATTAATAGGACGATTAAAGTATTGGGCAAAAGAAATAAAGAGAGAGTTATCCCTTTTGCGTCCGGCATCGTTTCAATTATTGAAAGCTATCGCATTATCCGGAACATAGAAGTAACGAAAATGGATCATGGATTTCTATTTGTTACAAATTCAGGCAAGCCTTGCTACCCCATGATGGTTTATCGGATCGTAAAAAGATACTTGAGCGAAAACACAACTTCTGAAAAAAGAAGTCCTCATATTTTACGCCACACCTACGCAACACATCTCTTGAATAAAGGTGCTGAGATAAATGCTGTAAAAGACTTACTCGGACACAGCAGTCTTGCAGCAACTCAGGTTTACACGCATAACTCTATGGAGAAATTGAAAAAGGTATTTGATCAAGCACACCCTAAAGCATAAATTCATTTTAAAAATAATGTGTCCTATGAAAAAATAATTACCTCTCTTTTGCTGGTTTGTGGATTGCAGGCCAGATCATTTTAATGTTCAACTTAAATTTTTAAGCTTATGAAGGTACAAGTTCATTCCATTCATTTCGATGCTGATCAGAAACTGATTGACTTCATTCAAAAGAAACTCGATAAACTAGAAACATTTTATGATCGATTAGTTGATGGAGAGGTTTTTCTAAGACTCAACAATGAAGGTGCAGAGAACAAAACAGTAGAAATAAAACTTCGGGTGCCGGGCACTCAAATGTTTGCGACAGAAAAGGCACGCTCATTTGAAGAGGCAACTGATCTCGCGACTGATGCTCTGCGCATGCAACTCACAAAATTTAAAGCGAAATTGAGTGAGGCCAGAGTGTAACTCAATAAAAAAGGGCTCTTTGAAGAGCCCTTTTTTATTACTTTATTTTGAATGCTTTCTTAACCTGATCTACATAGTTAAGCTTCTCCCAAGGGAATAATTCCACCTTCACTTTCTTCTCAGTCTTCTTTCCTTTATTGAATATCTTCTCTACAATTTTCGTTTCACGACCCATGTGTCCATACGCTGCCGTTTCAGAATAAATAGGCGTTCTTAAGTTAAAGCGTTGTTCAATGAAATACGGACGCATGTCAAAGATCTTTGCGATGCGTTTAGAAATTTCACCATCACTTACATTTACTTTTGAAGTGCCGTAGGTGTTAACATACAATCCAACGGGTTGTGCTACACCAATAGCATAGGCAACTTGTACAAGAACCTCATCACAAACACCAGCCGCTACCAAATTCTTTGCTACGTGACGTGTTGCATAGGCAGCTGAACGATCAACTTTAGAAGGATCTTTACCAGAGAATGCGCCTCCACCGTGTGCTCCTTTTCCTCCGTATGTATCCACAATAATTTTACGACCCGTTAAACCTGTGTCTCCGTGTGGGCCACCAATTACAAACTTCCCTGTTGGGTTAACATGATATTTAATATCTGATCCGAAAAGGTTTTGAACACGTTTCGGAAGTTTCTTCTTGATACGAGGAACAACAATGTTGATAACATCATCCTTTATTTGCTTCAACATAATGGCGTCTTTCGCAAAGTCATCATGCTGAGTAGAGATTACAATTGTGTCAACACGGCTGGGCTTGTTGTCGTCATTATACTCAATTGTTACTTGCGACTTGGCATCCGGACGAAGGTAAGTCATTACTTTACCCTCCTTGCGAATAGCAGAAAGCTCGCGTAATAAAAGGTGGGCTAACTCTAAAGGTAACGGCATATAATTATCCGTTTCGTTTGTAGCATAACCGAACATCATACCTTGGTCGCCAGCTCCTTGATCTTCTTTCTTTTTACGTTCAACTCCTTGATTGATATCAGGTGATTGCTCGTGAATCGCAGAAAGAATACCGCATGAATTGGCTTCGAACATGTACTCGCTCTTCGTATATCCAATTTTTCGGATCACTTCACGGGCAATATCCTGAACATCTAAATATGCGTCTGATTTTACCTCTCCTGCTAATACTACTTGCCCGGTAGTTACCAGGGTTTCGCAAGCTACTTTTGAGGATGGGTCGTAAGCCAAAAAATAATCGATTAGCGCGTCAGAAATTTGATCAGCTACTTTGTCTGGATGACCTTCTGAAACTGACTCTGATGTAAATAAATAAGGCATATTGTCTTGGCTTTGTTTATGGTATGATTAGAAACTGAAGGCCGCAAATTTAGAGTGAATTGTTTAAAACAAAAATGTTTCATTGCATTCAGGACGCTAGAAACAAAAAAACGGTTGGCACTTTCTTCCACTCGTATTGACTTTCCTTCCATTTCTTAATGGATTGAGTTTTAATAAACTCATTTAGCCCTGTAATGTCCGATGCAACGCATAAAAGAGTATTCTCTCCAAGATTGGTTTTAAGTGCACTGAATATGTTGTTATTGCGATAAGGCGTCTCAATGAAAATCTGCGTTTGATTTTTTTGTTTTGATTCCCTTTCGAATTCCTTAATCGTTTTCGCTCCTTCCTTACTTTCAATGGGCAAATACCCATGAAATGCAAAATGTTGCCCGTTTAATCCTGAAGCCATAAGTGCAAGTAAAATTGAAGAAGGACCCACCAGTGGAACCACTTCGATTTGATGTTGATGCGCAAACCGAGCCGCTAACGCACCGGGATCAGCAACACCTGGGCAGCCCGAATCAGAAAGAATCCCAAGATTTTTTCCGCTAAACATCGGTGCACACAGCTCTTCAAGCTGATGGATTTGAGTATCCTTATCTAATACTTCTATAGAAAGACTCTCTATAGAATCATAGATTTTTAAGCTGCTCAAATATCTTCTTGCTGTTCTCACATCCTCTGCAAGAAAATGCTGAAGACCATGTAAAACTACACGAACCTGTGTTGGTATTACCTTCTCTTGTGTATCATCTGATATAATGGTTGGAATAAGATATAATTTGCCTTTGCTCATCAAATGGGAAGATCTTGTTTCAATGCGGGAAATCTCGTTAGAATTTTTGGAGTGAGAAAATAAATCAGCGCGAACACAGTGTCATACTCCCTGATCTAAAAAATCATCGTTAAAAAAAAACAGGAATAGTTGCTCACTATCGTTTAAGAAAGATATCATTTAGCTTATTTACGCATTATTTACGAATTTCAAGGTTTTAGATTTTGTGAAGCACTCAACTTTCATTTTTTTAATCGCTTTTCTATTCGCAACCACTACTCTCGTGGCGCAAAAGAAACCGGATACTACAATCAAACTTAGTTTCCCAGACAGCGTACGTATCGTTCTGGAAAACACTCGGAATCTAGATGCATCAGCTATTGGAGCATCACTCGTTTCTATCTGGGGAAATCAAGGTATCGGCATCAACAATCAAAATGTCATTCAGAAACAAACGCAGTTAATGCGTAAAAAAAAATACACTACTAAACCTTATTTGGTAAACTACATAGGAGCCATTACAAATGCAGTAACGATAGAAAAAGTAGATGAGGCAAGGTTAACCGCCTTTCTTCGCGTTGCAGGAAAAGTAATTGAGAATGAAACCAGCGCAAAAGCAAACGCGTTTTTCCAAAACTGTCGTTCTTTCTTTGAGCATCATGCTTTGCATTATGAAAAGACATTCCGGCTATATGCCAGCGATGACGATTATACTTTCGATTACATTGAACCTCTAGTATTTGTAGAAGATACCACAGCACAAGCTACACAAGAACCCGTGGAAGACAATAGTTCTTGGGATGAGCCCGCACCAATCGATTCTATTTTTGCAGATGCACCTCTATGGGCGAATCCACCACCACAACCTGAATTAGGAGGACCAGTTATCAAATTCAATCGTGTAAGCTTAACGTTTGTCACTCGCTTTGATTCGGTTACATTAAAAAATTCGAAAGGAAGTATGTCGCTGCGCGATAATACTTTTGTTGGCGATGAAGGGCGATTCGATTGGACCGCAGCCGGGCTGAATTCTGATAGTGTATACTGTACATTTTCACCTTATCATTTCAACGCTGCTAAACCTGAACTAAGATCGGATTTAGTAAAGCTTACCTATGTTGGCAAAACACCTGGGTTTATTCCGGGAACATTCGAATTTAAATCGCAAGCCCGAAAGGATTCTGTCGCCTCGAGTTATCCGCGCTTCAAATCTTTTCAGAGTAACATTCGTCTTCAAGGTATCGGAGATGAGAACGTTTCATTTAGAGGTGGTTTCTCATTAACCGGAAATAAAATTTCGAGTGCCAACGTGTCGGGCGATGTCTCTACTCTTGAAGTTTCTCATAATGGTGAGAAAAAATTTACCGCGCGATCTGCTGACTTTCAGTTTAATGATTCAACCATAATGGCGAATCGAGCAACGCTTAATATAGTTCAAGAAAATGATTCCATTGTTCATCCTTCTGTACGATTAAAATATTTCTTTGGGGCAGACAGTACGCAACGCCTCTATGTTCAAAAAGATAAGGGTATGATGAAGCACACACCCTACTCGGCAACCTTTTTCAATATTGATTTCGCGGCAGATATTATTACATGGGATTTATTTTCAGACAGCCTCAATATTAGAACAGACGGAAATAGAAATACTGTTCCCGTTATTTTCGAATCAGTGGATTTTTACAATCCTGATGACTTTCGTTTAATGAAAGGTGAGGGTCTTAGTTTTCATCCACTCGCCTTGGTTGCTCGATATTGTATCAAGAATAAAACGCGTGAGTTGTATGCTGGTGATTTGACACAATTCTCAGGAAAGGATTACAAAGA
Source organism: Chryseolinea sp. (assembly GCA_046595655.1). GTDB lineage: Bacteria > Bacteroidota > Bacteroidia > Cytophagales > Cyclobacteriaceae > Chryseolinea. Next base: position 6,215 of record JBKJOF010000117.1, read on the forward strand.
AATTAAGTCTGCAATACAATTTTTAAGTGAGAAGGGTATGATTACCTATGATCCTAAAACAGATAAGATTCATGTAAAAGAGAAAGCAGTCTCCGTATACAGAGCCAATCTTGGTGAAATGGATTATGATAATCTTAAAATACATTCCGTTATAGATAGTTTCGCCAATGCCACGCTGAACTTTAAAGAGGGGTATATAACTGTGCGCGGAGTTGAAGAATTTAAAGTAAGCGACTCATTGAATGTTCGTATCGCTCCCGACAGTAGCGTAATTACAATTCTGCAAAATCGTGACATTAAATTTGACGGAACAATTAATGCTGGAAATTTTGAGATTAGTGGAAAAGGGTTTACGCTGAAGTATGATAGTTTTTTCATCGCCTTAACGCATATCGACTCTATCAATTTTTATGTGACGGAGAAAAATTCGAAAGGGCAAAACATCAGAAGAAAAGTAAACAACTCAATGGTGGGTGCCGATTCCACTGCAGCGGCAGTTGGTGGATTAGGGGATGTTTCAAAATCTTCCGGCACATTGTTTATCAGCAGGTCCAACAACAAATCAGGGAAAAGTAAAATCCCAAATTATCCAAGGCTTGATGCCACAACGGGTGGTGTAATATATTTTGACCGTGAAGAAGTGTTGAGCGGAGCGTATGATCGATCGATGTTTTTTGTTGTGCCGCCATTTAAGCTCGACAGTTTAAATGATGCGGATCCGAGCTCCATTAACTTCGAAGGTATGTTCGTGTCGAGTGGAATGTTCCCTAACTTTAAAGAGAAACTACATACCATGCCCGATAAATCGCTTGGTTTTGATCACATCATTCCGAGAGGCGGATATCAAATGTATAAGGGTGATGCAAAAATTAATGGAGAGTTGACCATGAACAACCGCGGTTTGCGTGGTGGTGGAAAGATTGATTACCTCGCAGCAACAGTAGTCTCATCCGATTTTATTTTCTATCCCGATTCTGTTTTAGCGAAAGGGACAAACGCTAAAATATCGCCCAAGCAATTTGGTGCTGTTGCATTTCCAGAGGCTTCTCTTTCTGATTTTGAAATGAAGTGGTATCCGAAAAAAGATCAGATGAAGTTGAAGAATCTAAAAGCTCCTTTTCATTTTTATGATTCAACCGCACAGATGCAAGGTACCGTTACCATTTCCAAAGAAGGCGTATCGGGTGCTGGCAAATTAGAAACGCGTGGCACAGAATTGATTTCGCGCAACATGAGCTTTACTGAAAAAGAATTTGGCGCTCGCCACGCAAGGTTTAAAGTAAATTCTCCTGATCCTACAAAACCTCTGCTTGCAGGTAATGATATTCGCTTGAAATTTAATCTTGAGCAAAACTATGCAGATATCAGTCCGGAAGTAGAAGGTACTGCCGCTATTGCCTTTCCATTCGCTCAGTTTAAAACATCCATTCCAAAAATGCGCTGGGATTTGAATGCTCAAAAAATTATGATGAGCAAAGATCCAGACGTGCCAATCGAAAATTCTTATTTCTATACCACGCGCAAAGACCTTGACTCGCTTCGCTTCAATGCCGAAAGTGCTGTGTACGATTTAGCTACACAAGAATTAAAAGTGAGTGGCATCCCTTACATTATTGTTGCTGACGCCAAGATTACTCCAGAAAACAATGAGGTTTTGATTTTAGAAAATGCAAAGATAGGCACGCTAAAAAATACAACCATTGTATTGGATACCTTAAATGGTTATCACCGGTTAACAGAAGGTGTTGTTGATATTATTTCACGCAAAGAGTTTTCAGGTTACGCTACCTATCAATATGTAAACCTACTAAGTGACACCTTCGCCATTAAGATGACCGATTTTCATTTGGAACCGATCACTGATGTAGAAAAGACCAAAAAATCTGCTCGGAAAAATTCATCGATGGCTACCATGCAAACCGTTGGGACCGGAGCCGTAATTGAAAAAGCGAATCTTGTACTCGGTGCAGGTATGTATTACAAAGGCGATATGACCATGTATGCTACACGACCAGCTTTGCAGCTTTCTGGTTATGTTAAACTCGATATCAAGAAAATTAAAAACTACAATACATGGATTCGTTATGCCCAAAGCGGAGATGAAACTGAAGTGCTTATTGATTTTGATCAAGCTGTAACAGAGGAAGGCAAACGAGTTAATGCTGGTCTGCATGTAAACTCCGCTGATAACGACCTCTACATTACCTTCATCAACGACAAGAAGAATGAGGACGATGAAGATTTCTATCAACCGAGTGGTACCCTGCATTATGATACCGCCTCACGTGAATTTAAAATTGAGGATCGTGAAAAATCTGCTGGCAATAAACTCTCAGGAAAAGTATTTGCCTACAATGACGAAACCATGCAAGTGCGATTTGAAGGACCAATCAATCTCTTTAAGGGTTCTAAAGACTTTAACGTAACTGCTTCTGCCATTGGCCAGGGTAATATGGAAACGAACGAGATCAAAATGAATTCGTTCGTGATGATTGATAGTAATGTACCTGTTCAGGTATTTGACTTGATGGCAAAACAAATTCAGGATGTTATCAAGAATGAAGGTTCAGAAGAAGGCTTGGGTGATCAAACCGAATTGCTTTACAAAATTGCCGACATCGTTGGGGAGCGGACGGTAAAAGATTATGAGCAAAAAAGTTTACAAGGCTATGTTCCTCTTGGTACACTTGCTCAACTGGCAAAGCCCCTTGTTTTTTCAAATGTAAATCTGAAGTGGTCACCCAAACAAAAAGCATTCTACAGTGAAGGAACGTTGGGCATGTCTAACATTGGTCGCAATGATATTAACGGAGCGTTTGAAGGGTTTATGGAGGTGCGTAAAAGTGAAGATGGCGCACCAATTCTTCACGTATTTATAAAAGCTTCGCCAGAGGCTTGGTATTATTTCGGCTTTGAAGATAATCGACTTATGATTCAATCTTCTAACTCAGAATTAAATGGAGTTGTTTCTAAGAAGACCAACGCAAGCAAGGCGAAGATTGGCGAGGTGGCCTTTATTCCGGGCAGTGATGATGAAACACTGGCCTTCATTAATCGCTTTCGCAAAACGTACTATGGCATTGATGTTCCTTACGATTTAAATGACGGCTCTACAGCAGAGAAGAAAAAAGATACGGAAGAAGTGAAGAAGAAAGAGGACGATGGATTTTGATTCAGGTTTGAGAATTTGATAATGAATTAGCAGGCAAACGAATTACCCCACCATCAAATTTTCATATTTTCAAATAATTAAACGCTTCCATTAATTTGCACTCCTTAATCTTAATCTCATTTACCTATGGTTAAAACATATATAACTTCGAACAAAGATCGTTTTCTTTCCGAATTATTTGATTGGCTGCGCATCCCATCTGTTAGCGCTGACAGTCGTCATAAAGAAGATGTGCGCAAGGCTGCAGAATATTTGAAAGAGAAATTTACTGCTGCTGGAGCTAGCACTGTGGAAATCTGTGAAACAAAAGGACATCCCATTGTTTATGCAGAAAAAATAATTGACTTATCCCTACCCACTATTTTAGTGTATGGACATTATGACGTTCAGCCGGCTGATCCGTTGAATCTTTGGGATGCACCTCCATTTGAACCCGTAGTAAAAGATGATAAAATTTTTGCGCGTGGATCGTGCGATGACAAAGGTCAGGTATACATGCACGTGAAAGCGTTTGAAGCCATGATGAAACTGAATCTTCTTCCCTGCAATGTAAAGTTCATGGTAGAAGGCGAAGAAGAAGTTGGATCAGACAACCTCGGAACATTTGTAAAAGAAAACAAAGTAAAATTGAAAGCAGATATTATTCTGATTTCCGATACCTCTATTATTTCATTAGATCATCCCTCCATCACAACTGGCTTACGTGGACTAAGTTATATGGAAGTAGAAGTGACTGGCCCTAACCGCGATTTACATTCTGGTGTTTATGGCGGTGCCGTTGCAAACCCAATCAATACATTGTGCGATATGATTGATTCCTTGCACGATGAAAATGGACGTGTAACCATTCCTGGATTTTATGACAAGGTTGCTGAGCTTACAGAAGCACAACGTAAAGCAATTAATAAAGCTCCTTTTGATTTGAATCACTATAAAAAAGATTTGGATATTGATGATATCAAAGGTGAAAAAGGATATACAACGGTAGAGCGAACCGGTATTAGACCAACCTTGGACGTGAATGGAATTTGGGGAGGATATACAGGTGAAGGCGCAAAGACTGTTCTTCCATCAAAAGCCTGTGCTAAAATTTCAATGCGTTTGGTGCCGAATCAAATCAGTTCAGAAATTACAGAATTATTCACCAAGCATTTTCAATCACTCGCTCCAAAGTCAGTGAAGGTAAAAGTAATTGCACATCACGGAGGCGAACCAGCGGTGACGCCTACCGATTCAACAGCATACAAAGCAGCGAGCAGCGCATTTGAAGAAGTGTGGGGAAAGACTCCCATACCAACACGCGATGGAGGAAGTATTCCCATTGTTGCGCTCTTCAAAAAAGAGCTTGGACTTGATACTGTGTTGATGGGCTTCGGTCTTGATAGTGACGCGATCCATTCGCCTAATGAACATTATGGTATTAAGAATTTCTTGTTGGGTATTGAAACGATTGTAGCGTTTTATAAGCATTATGCAAAGAAGTAATCTGTTTTTATTCTTTTCCTTATTATTATTCATGTTTTCTTGCGATTTCGTAAAGAAATCAAAAGAACTTGCTTTTAATCGATATAAGATATCTACTCCTTCAATGTCTCCAAACTTAAATGTTGGAGAAACATACGCTGCATTTACCTCCGATACATTTCAGATAAATCAGGTAGTGGTTTATTCTCCTGTGAAAAGACTTAGAGAAGAAAATGATAAGGTAGTTTATTTACACAGACTTGTTGGTATGCCAGGAGATCACCTTGAAATGAAGGAAGCGGAGTTGTTTTTAAATGGAAAAGCATACCCATACATTCTTAATCTAAAACATTCTTACAAAGTTTTAACAACAGCACCATTAAGCGAAGCTTTCATTCAAAAATTTGAATACGCTGGGATGCAAATGTCTAATGAATATATGAGCCAGACGAAATAGAATATTCTGGAAGTTTTCCGGTTATCGGAAACAATAAAGACAATTGGGGCCCTGTAAAGATTCCAAGAAAAGGAGATCATATCGTAATTACAGAAGAAAATCAGGAACCGTATCAAACCATCTTTAGCGAACATGAAGGAAACAAAATTCCTTCAATAGGAGATCAGATTACTGTATCCAAGGATTACTATTTTGTTCTTGGTGACAATCGTCACAATGCTTTGGACTCGCGATATATAGGTTTAATTCCTCAGGATAGAATGAAAGCTTATCTGGTTATTGACTAAAATGGATTGGAGTATTAGAACTAGAACAAACTCAAATTTCCCCCCTTTCTAAATTTTGTAAGATCATAAGCCGGCATGCTTCTGTCTTTAAAATATTTTTTCTTAGAGGCTCTGTACAATTGATGAATGGAATCAGCGAAGTTACCTTCACCATGCATACGTCTTCCAAATTGTGAATCGTTTACATTCCCTCCGTGCATGTCGCTGATCTGATGCCAGACTTTTTCAAATCGGTCTGGAAAATTTTTTCGCAACCAGTCTTCAAAAATATTTCCGATTGATCCATTCAATCGCACGATGGTCATGCCTACATTCTTTGCTCCATGATCAGCTGCAGCCTTAAGTACTTGTGGAATTTCATGATGATTTAATCCGGGAATGATCGGAGCATTCATCACGCCCACTGGAACTCCTGCTTTCGCCAATGTGTCAACAGTTTGAAGTCTTTTGATCGCACTGGCCGTTCGAGGTTCCATCTTTCTTCGTAAGTCTTCATCTAATGTTGTGATGGAAATATAAACATGAACAAGATTTTCGCTTGCCAGATCTTTGAGCAAATCCAAATCACGAAGAATCAAACTGTTCTTTGTAATCATACTTACCGGATGTCGGTATTGGGCAAATATTTTAAGGAGTGATCGTGTGATTTCCAGTTTGCGCTCAACAGGTTGATAGCAATCTGTATTTCCACTTAAACTAATTGGAACAGGTTGCCAGGTAGGATGTAGAATTGCTTTCTCCAACAGCGAGGCCGCATTCTTCTTTACAATAATTTTACTTTCGAAATCAAGGCCTGCACTAAAACCCCAGTACTCATGTGTGTTCCTTGCATAACAATAAATACAACCATGTTCACAACCTTGATACGGATTGAGTGAATACATCATCCCCAAATCCGGACTCGTTACTTTATTGACAACCGTCTTGGCTTGTTCATAAAAGATTTGCGTGGTTGGAGCGGAAATTAACGGCTCATCAAGTCCTTCAATATGTTCTTCCACATACTGTGCCTTTAAAAATTTATTCTCTGATTTGATTTGTGCGCCTCGGCCTTTGAAATATTCCTCTTCCATTATATCATCAAAACTAACTATATTAGATTATAAACTAAAATAATTAGTTATTGAAGTGGGTCTCCTTTGTGCTTCTTTGCGACCTTGTGTCTTAGTGGCGAAAAGGAATAGCAAGCACTAACACACAAAGGTTCACGAAGATTATCGTTGTTTGAATTAGTTTTGCAGATCGTCTTATACGAAAGCATTGCTCGACTACACTTCAACACCCATTCAAGAAATTCAACATCCCTTACTCAAGGAGGCCAAGGTAAGTTTGCTGATTAAGCGAGAGGATTTGAATCATCCATTCGTTACCGGAAATAAATGGTGGAAGTTGAAATACAATCTGGAAGAAGCTGAACAGCAAAGCCAGAAAACCATTCTCACCTTTGGTGGAACATACTCCAATCATATCTACGCCACTGCCGCTGCTGCTCACGAATTAAACCTGAAGAGTATCGGTATTATCCGTGGTGAAGAAACGCTTCCGCTTAATCCTACATTGGCTTTCGCATCGCAGATGAACATGAAGCTTCATTATGTTGATCGCGAAACATATCGAAACAAGAATAGTCCGGAGTTTATTAAAAACCTTCAAAACACATTCGGAGATTTTTACATGATCCCGGAAGGAGGAAGTAATGAACTTGCTGTGAAAGGTGTTTATGAATTTGCGCAACATCTAAATATTGATTTTGATTACCTATGCTGTGCAGTTGGAACCGGTGGAACTTTAGCAGGGCTCATTGCAGGGCTACAAGATCAAAAGCACATTATCGGATTTTCTTCTCTGAAAAATGGCAGTTTTCTAAAGGAAGAAATCGAAAAGCTTCTATCTGATTTTAGAACACTATATGACCCTATGTTCGGATCTGCTGAAAATTATTCGAAAAACGTTTATGGAAACTGGGAACTGGAAACATCTTATCACCACGGAGGGTATGGAAAGGTTACGAAAAACCTGCTTCTGTTTCTTCAAGAGATAGAAGAAAAAACGTCCATCCGTTTCGATCCGATTTATACTGGTAAAATGCTCTTTGGCATTATCGATCGGGCGAAGAAAGGAATGTTTAAACCAGGCTCCAGCATTCTTGCTATCCATACTGGTGGATTGCAAGGATGGGCGGGCATAAACGAACGCTATGCTAAAAATTTACCTTAGTCTCATCATTCTGTTCTTCTGTTCCTTAACCTTCGCACAAGATTTAACCAACAGCAGAAGAAGCAGTTATTACACATTCATTTACAAAATCAGTAATGAAGAAGCAGAACAACTTTATAAAAATCTAAAGCCCCCTATAAACAAAAGTTTCCTCCATTCATTAATTGATTTTTATCCCAGTGATTCTCTGTATCGCAAAGACCTTTCCATTGGACATTACCTATATGTAAAGACAACTGAGAATCTAATGGATTGCGAGTTGGTATCGGTCAACAACCTTGATCTACATATTCTCAATAATCATAGAGACATGGTATTGGTTTTTAGCGATTCACTTGGCAATGAGATAAACAATGCGACCACTTCGATAGGCACACACAAAATTCCATATCAATCTTCAACCAAAGCAAACCAATTACATAAATCCAATCGGAAGGGATTGCTCAAAGTTTCATATCAGCATCACGATTCTTTTTTTCAACTGAATCGACAATACAATAATAAATTGTTCCCACGCATCGGCCGAAAAGTAATAGGCTCATTTCCAATTTATCATCTTGTTGTTGCTCCATTCTACTATGTGAAAAACAACATGCGGAGTCTTTTTAATTATGGACAAGTAGGTCCACCTAACGTTTATTATCGAATTAAAAAAATTTTTGAACCGCGAAACTTCCAGGGATATATCGCCTTCAACAAACCCATGTATAAACCGGGTGACACGGTCAGGATAAAGGCATTTATCACTACACCGAAAGGTAAACCCATCAAAAAACAAACTGAGGTTTTTATAAACGGTTACTCATCCGCTTATAGTCAAAAGAAGTTGGGAGAAGTCTCTCCATATCATCCAGGCGCTTACGTTTTTGAATTTGTATTAAGCGATAGTTTAAAACTCAAACTTGATCAACAATATTCTCTGCATTTTGACAGCAAAAGAAATGTGCTGCTTTCCAAATCGTTTCGCTACGAAGCGTATGAGTTAAAACAAAATACATTTTCACTTCGAGCGGAAAATAAAAGCGAAAAGTTAGCTGCAACCTTATTCCTAAAGGGAACTGACTCAAACGATCTGCCCCTATTTGATGTTCGCGCAGAAATTATCATTCGCCCTAAATCCATAAATCAATTCTTTGAAAATAAAACCTATGTAGCAGATACATTGTGGTTCCATACGCTGAAATTAGAACCATTAGGTGAAACCCGGATTTCGATTCCGGATTCTATTTTTCCTTCTCTTGATTTCATATACGAAGCGGAAGTTGTTTTTATCAATGCCGCTAATGAACGTCATGTAAAGCGCATTGATCTACGTTACAATGAAAAACCTTTTCCATACGTCATAAAAGTTGAAAAAGATAGTGTGCTCTTTCAATGGCTGCAGGGAGTTTCGCCAAAAAATGACAGTGTAAAAATTGAAGTTTACAATTCTTTAGGGACATCCTATCAGAAAAAAATTACCGTTCCTCATCGGGAGCTAATCAATTCATTTACTGATAAGATTGAAATTCAGTATGATAATACATATCGCAGTTTCCCTTTAAAGAATTTTCAAAGTCAATTAAATGTAATGGCTTCGCGAACAAAGGATTCTCTTTTCATTGCGTTAGACAATCCCCGAAACCTGACAGCACGCTATTCTATTTTTCAAAATCAAAAACGGATACACACAGGAGAAAGTAAATTGCTAAGTCTAAAATTACCTTCCCATAGCAATGATCATTACTCAATGTCAGTACAATATGTTTGGGCTGGCAAAAGTGAAACGGAGGAGTATGATATCCCCTTTAATAAAAAGCAATTAAACATTTCGATTGCTCACGAGCCGATGATCTATCCCGGCCAGAAATCAACTTTTACAATTTCTGTTCTTGATGCTTTTGGCAAACCCGTTGAAGACACCGATCTGACTGCGTATGCCATTACAAAAAAATTCAAAGCCCCATATTCACCTAATGTTCCTGATTTTAATAAAGTTTCAAAGGGAAGAAAAATTTTCAATGAATTTAAAACAAGTGAACTTCCGCTTGAAACATCGCAAATACTCGACTGGCATTATTGGCGAAAAACTCTTAGGCTCGATAGTCTTGAATACTATCAATTCCTTTATCCCGACACAGGTCGATATGAATTTCGCAAACCATCAGCTGAAGGCATAACGCAGTTTGCTCCTTTCGTTGTGGATCACGGAAGAGTAATTTCAGTACATGTTATTTATGTCGATGATGTGCCTGTCTACTCCAGTGAAGTACAAAGCCTTGAACCCTATTCTTTCTATACCTATCCCGGTAAACATCGAATTGCCTTGCGGATTTCTAATCAACTCATTACCCTTAATGATGTTGAACTCAGAAAAGATGAAAAGCTAATCTTTAGTGTTGATGCTGATAAACTTCCGTCCCACACGTTGTCGATTGAAAAACCGATCAACTTAACTTTGGAAGAAAGAAAAAATCTAAGTCGCTATTTTTTGTTGATCGATCGAAATCAGTGGCAGAATTCAGCCTACTTTCAACAGGGTGATTTTTTTCGTTTATTAAATAACCCGAATGCAAACAATTCCTCAAGTCAAACACAACTTGTTGGTCCGTTCATCCCACAGGAAATGAAATTTGTGGTGCGCGACCAATATTCAGTTGGTGTTACCTATGAACCATTCTTTCGATATGAGTTTAAAGAAGGTTTAGTAAAAATGCACGATACAAATATCCAAAATCGTTTTCTATCAACCTTAAGTCGCAACAGTTTTAGCCCGCACTTTAAAGATCAGGTGCAAACTCAAAAACACATTGAAGAATATTGGAAAAGTCAGGATGCAAAAGAAGAGTTGAGTTTTCACAAATATCCGGAATACACCTATGCCACTTCAAAGGGAGGTCGCTTGCAGATTGATCCTCCTGTATCATTAGCCGAAAAATCACGAGCAACCTTCATCATCAATCTAGATCATCCGGATGATTATGCTATTCTTCCCGGAACTTTTCGATCAAATGTTGCCTTACAGCCGGGACATTATCAGGTTGTTATTATTTTCAATAATGATCAATATGTTCGGGCTGATTCAATCTTCATTAAGTCGTATGGACTAAACTATTACAATTTTCGTGAAGCATCTTTGCATCAAGCAGATTCATTCAGTCACGAGGTAATGAAAGTAGTGAAGCAGTGGTCTGTTTCATCAAATTATGTTGATCAGGTTCGGCAAAAAGAAATGCAGAATATCCGTGAGCTGTATTACTCCGAGTCGAACTCTTCACTTTATTCCAGCTTCAATCATTCAATCTCCGGACAAGTTCTTGATACAAAAGGCTCACCTATACCCGGTGTAAATGTAATTATAAAAGGCTCTGCAGTTGGAACGGTGACCGACCTTGACGGCTACTACTCGCTTCAATGTGCAGAAAATTCTGTGCTTGTTTTTTCTTTTATTGGATACGCCACGATTGAAACTGCAGTTAACGGAAAATCCTATATCAATTCAAGTTTGACTGAAGACATTGCGCAATTAAGTGAGGTAATTGTAGTTGGATATGGAAGTCAGCGAAAAATGAACCTGACCTCCTCTGTCTCATCTTTGCAAGGTCGTGCTGCGGGCATTCAAATTTCAAGATTGGGAGGAAGCCCGGGGGCAGCCGATTCAATCAGTATAAAAATTCGAGGTATCTCGGCTTTAACCAGTGAAAGCAATCCAATCATTGTTATTGATGGCAAGATTGCGCGCATGGAAGATTTATCTTCAGATGATATTACCGCCATTGAAATTTTAGAAAGTGATAAAGCCACAGCGATTTACGGTTCGCGCGCTTCTTCGGGTGTCATCTTAATCTCAACGAAAAAAGGAATTACGAAATCACAATTGCTCAGCACAAAAATTCCAGGGCTCTCACCAGTGCTTCCACAAGAAAATACACCCGGCTCATCACTCCGCAAAAACTTTCTAGACTATGCCTTTTGGAAACCCATGTTGCGAACAGATGCTGAAGGTAAAGCTTCGTTCAGCGCTACTTTTCCGGATGATATTACGGGATGGAATACCTATGTAGTTGGGATGGCTTCGCATAAACGTAGTGGAGAAACCAGAAGCACCATACAATCGTATAAACCATTGGCTGCTCAATTATCGTTACCTAATTTTTTAGTGGTGGGCGATTCATCAACCGCCATTGGAAAAATTACAAACTACACATCGGAGTCAGCAGAGGTTACAAGAATCACAAAAATTCAAGATGAACTTCCTGCTAAAAAATCTTTTGAACTGAAAGACTCCCATGTTGATTCCGTGATGCTCATTGTGCAAACCCGCGATTCCCTTGAAGTTAAATACACCGTTCAATACAAAAATTACGAAGATGGAGAGTTGAGAAAAATTCCCGTTTTTCCAGTTGGTTCGCAAGAAGCAATCGGTACATTCCTGGCGCTTCCTCGCGATACTACTGTTACTTTAAATTTTAATCCGAAAGATGGTAAGGTAAAAATTTATGCTCAGGCTGATTTGCTAGATGTTCTTCTTGATGAAGTAAACACCTTGAAACAATATCCATACGAATGCAATGAACAGCTAGCTTCACGTCTTATTGCTCTGATTATTGAGAAACAGATTCATGATTTTCGCAAAGAAAAAAAAATAGAAGATCGGTCCCTTGATAAACTCATCAAGAAACTTTCTGCTAATCAAACAAAAAATGGTGGCTGGAGCTGGTGGGGTAGTGATGAGAACCATGTGAACCTATGGATAAGCCTTCATGTAGCGCGAGCCCTTCAACTGGCCGAGAAAGAAAAACTTACGGTTGTGTTTGATCGTGAAGGCCTCATTAATTATTTGGAGACCGAATTAAATAACGCAAATACAGATAACAGAATTTCAATTCTTCAATACTTAAATGAACATGCGCAAAAAATTCCGGTAACGGCCTTTACCGATAGCATCTCAAGATCCGTTCACTTCAGTTTCTATCAAAAACTTTGTGCACAAAAGCTTCGCCAGACATCCGGGTTAGCGGTGGATTGGAAACAGATTGATCATGAGCGAAAAGAAACATTAAAAGGAAATATGTATTGGGGAGAAGACAAGCTCAATCTCTTCAACAACGACATAATGAATACATTGATCGTTTATCAGTTGAAGGAAAATGAAAATCAGAAAGATCCTGATCTCTTACGCATTCGTAATTTCTTTTTAGAAAAAAGAAAACGAGGTTGGCGAAATACGTTTGAGTCCTCGCTAATCTTACAAGCACTCGTGCCAGGATTGTCAAGAGAATCAAATGGTAATCAAAAACCACAGATCGAAATTTCGGGAGCGTTAACAAAACATGTTACTACTTTCCCGTATGAAACTACCATTGATGGCGGATCCATTACCTTATCAAAGCAAGGTTCGTCACCTGTATATTTCACAGCCTATCAGGAGGTATGGAATGAAAATCCTAAACCCGTAGAAAAAGATTTCGTAATTAAAACATATTTTCCGGATGCAAAGAAAAAGCTAAAAGCGGGTAGACCCATTACCTTAACGGTTGAAGTTGATGTGAAGAAAGATGCCGAATATGCGATGATTGAAGTTCCTATTCCGGCAGGTTGCTCCTATGAATCAAAGCAACAGAGCTATGGACAAGGTGAAGTATATCGCGAATATTATCCCAACAAAACAACAATTTATAGCGAATCGCTTCGGGTGGGAAAATATACCTATACAATCAAACTCATTCCAAGATTTACCGGAAAGTATACTTTGAATCCGGCAAAAATTGAGTGGATGTATTTTCCAGTAATCTTTGGCAGGAATGAAATCAAGAGAATTGTCGTAGAGTAGATTTTATTTCAACATAAAAACCGCAGCTAACAAAGTCATTCCGATAATAAACCATCGGAATGTTTTTTCATTTAGTTTTTTTACAATCACAATACCTAGGTAAGCACCAAGCACGATGGCGGGAATTGTGGTGAGATCAAGTAATAATGTATCGACAGTAATGGTGTGCCAGGCAAAAACGTGAAATGGAATTTTAAACCAGTTGATCACCATAAAGAACCATGCTGTTGTGCCGATAAAAGAATTTTTTGGCAACCGCATCGAGAGAAAATAAACTGCCATTACTGAGCCTGCAAGATTTCCAACCATCGAAGTAAATCCTCCGGCAACGCCTGTCAATCCTGCAAACCATTTGTATTCGGGAACATCTTCTTTACGACCGCGCTCTAACCAAAGCATAATGCCTACGCTCATCACAATGATAACGGCCATAATAATTTTAAAAACATGATCGTCAATCATTCCGCCCACTACAGTTCCAAGTACTGTGCCTAATGCTGCGCCTGGAAATAATTTTCGTAAATGTTCCCACGAAGCATGTCGATGATAATACCACACGCCTAATATATCTGCCAGACAAAGAACGGGAAGCATAATGCCGCTGGACGATTGCCCACCGAAAACTAATGCGAGAAGCGGAACTGCTAATGTACCTGTGCCATGCATACCCGTCTTGGCCATGCCGATAAACAACGCTACCAGGTAAATGATGAAGAGATCAAAAGCTGAGAAAGAAAAGGAAAGGAATTGAATCACAATAGAGTAAGCATCGTTAGTTTATTTTCAGATCGGTTTTAAGTTGCTTGCTCAACTGTAATCAAAAAAGCCGCACACTGAAGTAATTTAATCATCTCCTCCCTCTCAGAAGCAGCAAAGTCAAGAACATAAAACTAAACCTTTTTCATGTTGTGTTAAAATTAGGCAAAAGAATGGATGTATAAATAAATTTTCATAGAAAGGAAAATAATCATACGGAATGGACAAGAGATGATGAACATCAAAGATTTTAAAGACATCATGAATTAATTTAGGTGGAATACCAAAGTGAAATACTAAAAAGCAGTGCATTCTTTTCGAATTGATATTTGCAGTACCTTCAGTCTGATCCGTAGTAAAAAAATAAGGATTGATCTTAATAGTTGACTAAGAAAGCATAAGCACTTCGTTCGGTTATTGGGTGAATGTTTAAAATGTGTTAATCTTTGCCTTATACGAAGTATCTACGTTAATCTTCTGATTGTTATCTTGGCACCATGAACAACGGTGGTACTAACTTCTATTTAAACATTCTACACTCTCTTCTCTGCTATCCAGACAAAGAGCTACTTGTTTGGAATCATCAACGGTTTACAGGTAAGGATATTCTCCACCACGTAGAGGTTCAAAGAAAGGTGTTGGTAACTCATGGAGTAAATACTGGAGACCATCTGATGATTGCGCGATCTCTTGAACCGAAAACTCTTTTTATTATGTTGGCGGTAATGGCAAGTGGAGCAATACCCGTGCTTCCACCAGCGAAGCATTCATTCAAAAGAATTTTTTTGGTGTTGTTTCAATTACCCATTAGATGGATTGTTTTGAACGAAGGTGTCAACCGCCTAAGCAAAATTTTATTCAGGGTACTGAACATAAAAATAATAGGGGTGATACAGTTACCCATTTTAACAAACGTTACAACTGAAGTGGCTAGTGTTTCACCAAACCAAGCAGCCTTGGTCACGCATAGTTCAGGTTCAACAGGAAAGCCAAAAGCAATTTTTCGCAGTCATCAGATCCTTACTGCACAACACAATGTATTGAAAAAAATATTTCCGCCTGCATCTCAACAGCATGATTTACCATTATTTCCAGCCATACTTTTACATAACCTGGCTGCAGGTGTAACGAGTGTTATGCCTGATATTCCAAATTTCGATCTCACGAAACTAGAACCGGAAAAAATTATAGCACAGTTGAAGGAGCAAGCCATAACCTCATTAACCGGAAATGTTTTTTATTTTCAAAAGCTTTTGAGTTATCTGAATGATCATCCTTATTTCTTTGAGCGCGTAACGGACATTGGAATAGGAGGTTCACCTGTTCCTGAAAACTTGCTTAGTAATTTAGCCAAATGGTTTACCCGAGCTGATATTTACGTTATCTATGGCTCCTCAGAGGCAGAGCCCATTTCAATTCGAAAAGTTTCTGAAAGTCTTTGCGCAAGGAAAGGGTTTTGTGTAGGTACACCGGTATCGGACATCGATCTTAGAATTGATGAACTTGGTGCAATTTGTGTCGATGCCAAATCGTTTGTTGTAGGAGAAATTATGGTGCGCGGTAAGCATGTTGTCGTGAAGGGTGATGATCAATGGTATAGGACTGGAGATTATGGATATATTAACGAAGAAAACATTTTGTACTTAACTGCACGAAAGGGTAATGAAAGAATTATTAATGGAGTGCAACATTATCAATTGGAACATGTCTTGATGAATATGCCTGGCATTGAGCATGCTGCAGCAATTGCGCGCAACGATCATTTTGATATTTATTACTCGGGCTCTTCTGATATAGAAAACATCAGGAAAATTTTAAGCAGTCAGTTTTCCCCAAGCCTTGTTGGTCAAATCCATTTCAGAGATAAAATTCAGGTTGATAGTCGACACCTTTCAAAAATAATCTATAAAAAAGTTATCTGATGCATTCCGAATTTTACAACGTTGAACTTGATCGTATCCGCTATTCACTTGTGTGGGAAGATTTTAATACACTGTCGAATGGGCTACAGTTCGGTGCTAACGATAATCTATTGGTGATAACATCAGCAGGATGCAATGTATTAAACAGTGTGCTTTCACCACTGCGTCATGTAACAGCAATTGATATCAACCCGGTTCAAAACGATTTGCTGAGATTTAAAATGCATGTTATCGCTCATCATAATTATGATACCTATAAAGCGATAATAGGTTTTAATGGAGGTGAGCAAGCGCAACGCGCCTGGTTGAACATTAAGCAAAATCTTCCTGATTCCATGCGTCACTTTTGGGATGACTTCTTTGCTCAGCACACCGATGGAATACTTAAATCCGGCAAACTTGAAAATTACCTCACTCGCTTTTTCCCAACACTTAATGGCGCAATGCAAGAAAAGGTTCAGACCCTTTTCACATTTTCAGATGTTGCTTCCCAGCTTTCTTTCTTTTTGAAAGAACTTGACGTGCCTGCCTTTCGTGATGTTTTCATTTTGTATTTCAATGAAGTGAATTTAAGCAAGGGACGTGATGCCAAGTTATTTAAATACGCAAAAGAAAAATCAGGTGAAACTTTTTACAATCGGCTTGTAAATCATGTGAGTAAATTTCTTGTAGCAGAAAGTTTTTTCTTGCGCTTCTTCTTTTTTAACCTCGAAGAGATCCCGGAAAAATTACTTCCGCTGTGCTATCAGAAACAAAACTTTGAAGCCCTTCGAAGCAATCTTCATAAAATTAGCATTGTAGATGGGGAAGCCATTGACTTTTTATTATCCGACAAAGGCCTGGCGATAACAAAGGCAAGTCTATCCAATATTTTTGAATACACTACTAATGAAAAATTCACTACTGTCTGCACAGCCATTACAAAGTTAAATCCATCACTCACTTTTATGTACTGGAATTTATTGCAAGCCCAGTCCTTGGTGAACGTGAAAGGATTTGAAGTAAGGTCATTGCCCTCACAAAAAGAGTCTTGCTTTTATTTTAAAAATGCAAATTCAGTTCATCATAAAAGTTAGCAAACAATATTATGCAAACCGAGATCGATTCTTTCTTTACACCATTCGCCATTGAGCAATTGATGCAGGAATACTCTCCATCAAAATCGATCCATGTACTTTCAGTTGACAGGCTAGAGGTCGATAACTCAGCCAGTATTTTAGTCGCCCTAACCTCTGGTAAAGTTACACGCAAGATTGGCCATTTTGGTTTGGCGGTTTCATATACAGAAAATGGAGTATTGAAAAAGCAGAACATGGTAATGAAAGTTAAACCCAACGGGTTGGAGATTACTGAAATGTTAAATAGTCTTGCTCAAGCTTGTGGCGGTGAGTTGGCGGCAATATATAATGAGAACCGGGCGGTTACTGGCTTTCGTCATACTCACGTTCGCGAACAAGAGATACATGTAAAGATTCCATCGACACTTACTCCAATTATTTTTGGCGTTAAAACAGACGAGAAAAATGATGATTACATTATATTGATGGAATACTTGCAAGATGTAACCTTGCTCAATGCAGTGATGTCGCCCGAGCAATTTTCAGATGCACACATCAAAACGGCTCTCAAGCAGATGGCTATCTGGCATGCTCAAAACTATAATCAAATTCTTCCGCTTGCTCAAGATTTCTGGATGGATCGCCCTTCAGAAAAATTTATGAAAAGCTTAACCTCTCTTTGGAAAGCGCTCTTGCAAAATGCCGCTGATCACTTCCCGGAACTTTACACAAAAGAAAGAGTCATGGCTTTGAAGAAAGCTGTCGAACATATTCCTGATTATTGGAAAACGTTGGAGCAACTTCCGAAAACATTAATTCATAATGATTTCAATCCGAGAAATGTTTGCTATAAAAAAGAAAATGGTGAACTAAAGCTTTGTGTTTACGATTGGGAATTAGCTACCTATCACATTCCGCAATATGATGTAGTAGAGTTTCTTTGCTTCGTGTTAGACTATGATCGATATCACTTGCGGACGGCATACCTTGAACATTATCGCAAAGCATTAAATGTACTCATACCTTCCTTCCAAGATGAAGAAAAATTTAAGAACGAATTTGATTTAGCCGCACTTGATTTTGGACTCCACAGAATCGGCATGTACATGATGGCGCATACGGTAAGCCCATATCCTTTCTTACCTCGGGTTGTGGAAAGTTATTTTGATACGCTAAAACAATCTGGGCTTCATTGGATCAACACTTTAGAGAATAAGGCATAATCAGCTCGTTCATACTCCAGGTCTTTTGCAAAGTTATTTGAGACGTTGCCTTCGCGCGTAAGACAAAAAATTACCTCATCATAAAAATTCTGAAACGACAACATAGCGTATGCACCCATGTAGTTCATCAGCCCTTGTTGCCTGAAATCGGGATGGACACCAACTGTTTTGGCTAAGAGAGTTTTTGTTTCAAGTTTGTTAAAATCATTTTCGAAGGTAGGATGATAATCCTGTGGAAAGTTCAACCTCTCATAATTGGGTTGACAAAAACTCATTGATGCCAATCTTCCGCTGACAATATCTCTAAATAAGACAGAGGAATGTGGGCAAAGCTTCGCGGCAAAATCCGCATTATACAATGTGCTAAATTGCTCAAACGAAACAGGAATATACGCTGGGTTGGAACTGAAAATTATATGTGCCAATTCATATAGTTGATGTTCATATGCTTTCCAATTATCTGGTGTAAGTGGAATGAACTCAAAAGGAATGTGCCTCACCTCTTTTAGTAATTGGTCTTTCGTTACATATACATTACCAATATTCGATTTTTTTATGTGTCTGCTTTCAAAGGAAGCAGTAATTTCAAAGTTCAGTGTTTCTAGTAGCGTAGAATAGTATAAAGGATTTACTGGCTCATTGTCAAATTTTATCCAGGATGGATTGTTTAGGCGCAGCCGATACGGTTGGTACGTATTGAAGTTAAGAGGTCCTTTTATTATTTTTTTTCTCCTTGCCAGTGCATCGTTTTGTAATAGTGTAAAGGCTTCAGTGTTCAAGGATTGGTCGTCTACTGTTTCCCAAAAACCAAAATAAGAATCATCACTTCGTTTTGGAAAAATACCGACAAGGCGAATGTTTTGGTGGTCGGTGTAAATTACAATATCATTTCTCTCCGTCTCTTCTAGAAACAACTGTTTAATCCGATTTTCATTTTCTCTTTTCGTAAAGGGCAATTCTTCATATATGCGAGGAGTGATCCGAAAAAAACTATCCGGAAGTGTATCTGAAAAAACAATACGTTCAATCGGCAGCATGATCCAGTAAATCTATTTTTCCATCAGAAGTATTCATGCGTATGCGTTGACCGCTTTTAATTTTTTGTGTAAGCTTCGGTATGTTGATAATGGTAGGGATACCCAACTCGCGCAGTAAAATAACAGAATGAGAAAGTGATGATCCTTTTTCAATTAATACACCTTTACAAGAGGGAAACAAAGCGGCCCATCCCGGATCGGTGCGCACGGCACAAATTATTTTACCCACAGCATTTATATCTTGTTCCGGATCGGTAATAACAATTGCCTCACCTTCTAAAATACCAGGATAACAGCCGCTCCCCTGAAGAAAATTTTCACCTTCCGTTTCACTTACTTTTTCTGTTGGCGGAAAAGGTATGATGACGCGCGATGCAACGTCTTCATTTTTGTAAGAGGCAAATTCTTTTTTTCTTTCTTCTACTTTTATTTTATAGAATTCGGGTTTTACATTTTCCCCTCCCTTAATTTCATCCTCGGTGAGATAAAAAATATTTCTGCTGTCGTCAAGCCAACCCTTCTTTTGAAACTGTTCGCCCATGGCCAGATAAAGAGTTCTATACATACCAAATAAGCGTGTGCGTTCAAGTCGCATGGATTCGCGATTGCCAATGGCACGCTCCAGATTTGCAAGGTTCTTAAGCACTCTCCTTCTAAATAAAAATGATTTTGTCGACAGCTTGTGTTTCAATTCATTGCTAGCTTGTTCGTGTAGGTTTAAATTTCCTTTCCGTTCGCCTATAGGTGCTGCCACAAAATTTCTTAAATATTTATAAAACGTAAATGGATTGGTGCGCATCGTAAAAGTCTCCAGCTTTAACTCCCCAATCGTACGATCACCATACTGTTCAATAAACATCAACACTTTTTTATAAAAATCGTTAAACTTCGTTTTTGTTTCATCGTGAACATTTAAGGGAAGTTCCAGAATGATTTCGCGCAAACCTTGATACTGCTCTACCTCACTGGCAAGTTGCATCAATTGAAGAGTGGGTTGCATACTGGCCAACTGTTTGTTGTCCGATAAATACCGGCTTAGAAATTCTTCTGCATTTTCAATACCTGCTTTCTTCAAATCCCGAAAGGCTCTTCCATTCGTCATCATTACATAGAAGTCGTTAAGGATGGGGACTGTCCATTGCTGCAACATGTTTGTATCGAGTTGTTCCCTTTCCAAATACAATGATTGCATGTTTAAAGAAGTTAAATCTGTTTTGTAAAATGTGGTGTAGCAATGATTACAGTGTCGAAGAAATTCAACCACACTTTTGTCAAGCTCCAAAAAAGAAATGAGCAAACGAGTAAGGTTAAGTGCAATGCCCGGAAACATTTTAAATTTTTTCCACACACTTTTTTGTTGATCCTCTATGAAATCAACGGGTTCAGTGAGGCCCATCATCTTTTCCATGTCGGCTTTGTTTTGCCTAAACGATGGAAGCAGTTGCAAACCCCTGTACCAGTTGTTGATGTTATAATAAATCCTTCCTTTAACAAGCCCTAAAAGATTTTCTATAATATGTTCATGTTGACGAATGGTTTGCGATGGCAAAGCCAGGGCGCGCATTGTTTGTTTATAAACTGTTGCGTAGGCTCGTTTTGCGAAACTAAAAGTAAGAGGAGTAGTAACGCCACAATAACTTTCTTGTATGTTCGAGTTGTCGTAAACCGTGACCTCTGGTATAGGTTGAGTAATTGGTCTGGCCTGCACAATAAATAATTCCTCATTGCTAAATACAAACTCCACATCTTGTGGTGAAGAAAAATAATTTTCAATAGAGCAGCTTGCACGATACAGTTGTTCTAACTGAGTCTGGGACAAAGAAAATTTCTGTCTCTCTTGCGCTGTCAATTCAACCTTCACCAGACCAGTTTCTCTATCGCTTATGTAACGATATTCTTTTGAAGCTATAACTTGTCTATTGAGAATGCCGTTGTGTTTCCAAAGATAAAATTCATCTGCCACTTCACTTCCCTTGTTCATACCTTCCGAAAACCCTTGCACAGCATGGATGGATATTTCCTGCGGGTATTCGGGTGAGATAGTAAAGATTACACCACTGGCAGTTGCTTCTATTTGTTTTTGAATAATAACGGCTGGTCTTGCCAAATGCGTTAATCCCTTTTGCTTGCGATATTCCTTTGATCGCAAAGAGAATGCGCTTTGAGCACAGCGCACAATCGAATCAAGAACTTGCTCTTTATTTTTTAGATTCAGATAAGAATCCATCATTCCCGGAAAGGCGTGGTGTTCACCATCTTCGTCACCAACGGAAGATCTTACCACAATAGCTTGCATTGGAAATTTCCAGTTTTCTAAAATTTTGAAAAGGGCGTTCTCATCTTCTATCGATAATTGAAATTGATTGTTGAATGATATTTGTTCGGCCGATTCCGGATTTAGCACAGCATCTGCAAATACGGATGTCGGCAGCACCACAAAATCAGGAACGTGAAGGCCAGCTTGTTTCAATTCAAATAGCCCCAATGCTTTACCCCCAACGCTTTCTTTTTTATTTACATCTGTAAGGTGCTGAACGATCATCTAGTGGCTAAAAATTGATTTCCAAAATAATGGAAAGATAACTCACCAGCATAAACAACGATACCAGTATTTCGGCAATTCTTAACTTTTTTTCGACAGCATTTCGAATGGCAAAAAGATAATACATTAGAATGATTAGGTAAAGAACACCAATCAATACAAACGACAACGATGTAGCTTCAATCCGATAAAGTAAAAAAAACTGAACTCCCATTCCTACAAAATTCAACAACAGAACAAGAAGAATAGATGCCGTATACCCCATAGTTTTCGAATACGAATCGATGGTTTCTTTTTCACTTTCTGGGCTGTGAATTTTTCTCGCAATCTCGAAGGAAAAGCCGCTGAGCAAGCTCAACGAAGCAAGTAAAAACAATCCCTGATGAGAGTTTACCGATGCATACGCTGACCAAATCCAAATAATAATCAGTGGCATAATAAGCATGTGCGAAAAGGCATACATCAGCAGCCTCTTCTTAAGGAATATTGAAACAAAAAATTCATACCGCATCAATAGCGAATAGACGAAAGCAATTAACCAGAATAGCAAAACCTGATTACCCACAATAACACACCATGTTATTTCTGCTAACGTTGAAACAGCACTTAACCAAATGAGATGCTTGAGTTCAATTTTACCCGATTGTAAAATTCGATGTGGATGATTAATGGTATCAATTGCATAATCTTTGATCTCATCAAAAACGCGAAGCCGAAAGAAAAAAGAAATAACAGCTGCGGCACCAGCAACTTCTTTCCACCCAATCTTAACCAAACCTCCTATTGAATACTGCGCCACTGACACCACGGTAAAAAAAAGGATGGTGAACAGCATCATGTTAATGATTGGAAATCGCTCCTTACTATAGGCGTATAGATTTTTTATTTTCATATCTTGTTTGCCGAATATATACGTTCTTTTGTTAGGCATGAAATTTTTAGAACGACTTCATCGATACCGATTTCATTTTTTAGCGTTGATCCTGTGTGTATGCTATTTACTATTTCCGGGAGTAAAGCGTGCACTTGTTCTGGACAACAGCCTTTCCGTTTGGTTTCTGAAAGATGATCCATTGCTGGTCAACTACCTAAAATTTCAGGAAAGATTTGGCAACGATGAAGTTGTGATTTGTGTGGTGAACAATCCTTCTGGTTTGGCAGATGAAGAACACATCAAACAATTTAATAAAGTAACACAAGCATTACTCTCCATTCCAGAAGTTGAGACGGTGATCGGGCCTGGGAGTATTACCGTGGTGGAACGAAACGGTTTACATTATCGCACAACAAACTTAACCGATGGAAGCCATAACCAAGCAAAGATAAAAAGCACGTTGGATCGCTACTCCCTTTTGAAAAAACAGTTCTACACAGACGATTTTCAAACTGCGCGCTTCATTATTGCATTGAAAAAACTTCCGGATTTTGATTTGAAAAGAGATGGTATACTCGAACACATAAAAAGCACAGTAGACATTAATCTTCCGCTCGACCAAACCTTTTTTGGAGGGATTGGCATTCTCTATTCTGGTTTAAATAAACTCTCAAAGGCTGACTTTGGTTTTTTTCTGTTGATTGGCTATGGCATCATGTTCTGCGTCATGCTCATCATCTATCGCAGCATTTTAGTATTGGTTTATGCATTGGGCACTGTAGCACTTGCCACCTACATAACGCTGGGGATTTATGGAGCTGTTGGTATGCAATTAAACCTGATGACCACGTTGCTCCCCATCATTTTTGTGTTGGTGGGCATCATGGACATTACACATATTTTAAATGAGCTAAGCATTGAATATCAAAAAGGTGATGCTCCAAAAGAAATTGCATTCTCTTCTTTATTACAACTAGTAAGACCGGGACTGTTTAATTCAATTACCACCATTGTGGGTTTCTTGTCTTTGCTCACCAGCCCGATGGCCATTCTGCAATCATTTGGTTTATTTACAGCCATTGGTATTTTACTCTGCTTTGTGTTTACCTATTTGTTAGGCATTATCATTCTTCCCTATCAAGCTATGAAGAGTGGATTTTCAATATCCATTGGTTCTCAACTCGCCTCTCTTGTTCAGCATGTTATGATACACAGAAAGGTGTATCGATTTGTGTGCATTACAGTTGTAACAATCAGCATGGTCGGAATTTTTCTCCTAAAAAACGACACGTACACACTGGGCTATTTTCCGGAAGATGATGAGGTGATGAGCGATCATCAAAACATGGAGAAAACCTGGGGGCCTTATATGCCCATTGATTTTTTGGTTGAGCCTAAACAAAATAAAGTGTTTTATTCAGAGCCGCTTTTAAAAAACAGCGTTGCTTTTTCTGATTCCGTTCTTTGTATGAATGCAGTGAGTGATGTGTTTGGATACCACACTCTTTACCTTACCGGGTTGCAGCAGTATCATCCTGCTAATTACGAGCGGCTTATTAACAGCGAATTCATACTGAAAAAGATAAACCAAAACATGGATACCTTTCATCGCGATGTTAAGTACCATTACATTAACTCAACAACCAACACCGGACGAATAACTTTTTTTGGTCGCATGACTTCCGCTGTTGATTTAAAACGAAATGTGGATAGTATCCTGCGTTACTCCGAGCAAACGCTGTCTCAAAATGCAGCAGTTTATCCGGCAGGCTATCAACCCATGTACGCCAACATTACACAATATGTAACCGACTCGCAGGTTAGAAGTTTATTTACAGCATCTGTTTTTATCTTCTTGTTACTGTGGCTTTTTCTACAAGATGGAAGATTGGCATTGCTTGCAGTTGTTTCCAATTTCTTTCCTGTCATTGTAATGCTTGGCGTTATGGGTCTGGCTGGTATTCGGCTTGACACGGCCACTGCCAGCATTGCTGTAATTGTGTTAAGTATTTGCGTGGATGATACTGTTCATTTTATGTATCGATATAGAAGTTTAAGAAAGCAAGGCATTACTCCTCGGGATGCGCAACTTCAAACCACTACACACATTGGTCCTGCCATTGTTACAACGGGTATATTGCTTTTCTGTGGATATTCTTTTATGATGTTTGGCTCACTTCAAACGGTGCAGCTTTTCGGTTTCCTAACGGCAACTGCTATCATCACCGGTATATTTGGTGAGTTTGTGGTATTGCCTTTACTGTTGGAAAAGTTTGATAGATAGCAGACGTGTTGTGAATACAACTCCGCGGTTAAAGTAAAGCGTGTACGACACTTTTGTAAAACTTTTGTGCAGTCCATTAGCCGAATACACTTACAAATCTGCGTGCCTTTATGATCTGAGGGATCTGCGGGAAAAAAATCAATGCAATTTCCCGCAGATCCCGCAAATTGAATACCCGCAGATGCCGCGGAATATCACTGGCTCTAATTTAATAGTGTATTGTGAAGGTGGGTAAGATCAAAAGTGAAGCTTGAATTTAGGGCATCTCTAAAAACCTCTGCTTACCCTTCTCAACCGGAGAAGGGAAGGGATGAGGCCAATAGAAAAAGAGTTTTTAGAGATGCCCTTATTTACAAAACTGTCGTACACTCTAAAGTAAATCACACTTTAACATATCGGCATTGTGTTTTACATCTTGGTGTGACAAGGATATTAATTGCTAAACAAACTATTCAACTCCAGATCAATCTTATTTACAATGAAAGAGAAGTCTTCAACGCGCTCAACAAAATCAAGATTATTTACGTCAATGATAAGGAGTTTCCCAAGTTTATAATTACCAATCCAATTTTGATAATGCTCGTTCAAATTCTTAAGGTAATCCAAGCGAATAGAGTATTCGAAATCGCGACCGCGCTTTTCAATTTGCTGTACGAGCTTAGGTATATCCGCCTTCAGGTAAATTAAAATATCCGGAGGCTTTACAAAACTGATCATGGAGGTGAAGCTATCGAAGTAGCATTGATAATCGCGTTCGGTCATATGACCACTCTTTCGCAAATTTGCTGCGAAGATGTAGGCGTCTTCATATATCGTTCTATCCTGAATGATCGTTCTTTCGCTTTCGCGGATTTCATTCACTTGTTTGAAGCGACTGTTCAAAAAATAAATCTGCAAGTGAAATGCCCACCGCGTCATGTCTTCATAAAAATCTCGCAAGTAAGGATTATGATCTACCGATTCGAACAACGCATTCCAGCCGTAATGCTTTGCAAGCTTTTCCGTCAGTGTAGTTTTTCCTGAACCAATGTTTCCGCAGATGGCAATATGTTTTGGCTTTTGTTCCATGCTTCTTCGAAGTGAGAATATAGAATTTAGGAGTTAGAATAAGAAAGCAGACCACGGTGGACAGTCGACAGTGGTCTGTGGACAGTTCTATTTCCTCGGCATATACATGTAATCTAATGTCACATCCAACATGGCTTTCAAACCAATAATAAACCCGCGCTCATCAATCATAAAATCGGGAGTGTGATGGGCAGGTACTTTGTTTGGATCCTGATCTGGTGGCATCGCGCCAACGAAGAAGAAAAATCCAGGTACTTTTTGCTGATAGTATGCAAAGTCTTCCGCACCCGTTACAGCATGGATGCGGATTACATTTTCTGCACCAGCTGCTTTTTGTAAACTGCTCACCATCTTTTCGGTTAGAGCAATATCATTATAGGTAATGGGTGTTTTGCTTTCAATAATAACCTCTGCAGTCGCACCGGCACTTTCAGCAATGTTCGTGGCAGTCAATTTAATTTTCTCATGAATCTTCTTCTGCATGTCTGCATCCAATGTGCGAATAGTACCACCCATAGTAGCCTCTTCTGGAATAATATTTTCACGAATACCTGCGTGCATTTTCCCAACGGTAATAACGGCCGCTTCATTTGTTAAATCGATCTGGCGACTTACAATAGTTTGAAGTCCCAAAACAATTTGAGCGCTTACTACAATAGGATCGATGCCCATCCATGGAGCAGCACCATGTGATTGTTTGCCTTTTACTTTTATTGTAAACCAATCAGATGCTGCCATCATACCTGCGGGGCGATATGAAATTGTACCCAGTTTAGAAATAGATTGGATGTGCATTCCAAAAATCACATCGACTTTTGGATTTTCAAGTACACCTTCTTTTACCATTAAATTCGCACCACCTTCCTCACCTGCTGGTGGTCCTTCTTCTGCCGGTTGAAAAATAAATTTGATCATACCTTTTAATTCACTTTTATTTTTTGAAAGTATTTCGGCCACCGCCATTAAAATCGCCACATGCGAATCGTGTCCACAAGCATGCATCACACCGGTCTCTTGGTCGTTGAAGATTGCTTTTTCTTTCGATGCGAAAGGTAGGCTGTTGCGCTCGGTTACAGGAAGAGCATCCATGTCGGCTCGCAATGCAATCACAGGTCCGGGCTTCGCACCTTTCAATAATCCAACTACTCCTGTTTTGGCTACCCCTGTTTGTACCTCGATGCCCAACGATTTTAAATGCTCCGCCACGTAAGCAGCGGTTTTCGTTTCCCTGTTAGATAACTCAGGATGCTGATGAAAGTGTCTACGCCATTCAATCACTTTACTTTCCATTTCTTTCGCCTGCAAATCAATCTTTGTTTGCAGCTTGGGATTTACTTGTGCACTCACCACGAGAGTCAACGCGCATAAAAGAATTGTATAAAATAACTTCATAGATTTATAGTATTTAATTTCAATGTACACGAGGTGCAGCACATTTTATAGTCTTTCATGGAAATCAATTCAGATTTTAGAAATGATTTTACTTTGCAATTGATCCACATGAACATTCGAAAGTCTTATTCTATTACCTTCGCAGAATAAAAACCAAAAATTCATTTACATGGCACAAACAAAACTTGGCGAAAACACAGTAAACACGAATGGCAGTCTTCCTGCCGTTGGTTCTTCCGCTCCTGAATTCACGTTAACCGGAAACGATTTAAAAAATGTAAGCACTAAAGTTTTTGCAGGTAAAAATCTGGTGTTGAATATTTTTCCAAGCATTGACACGAGTGTATGCGCTACTTCCGTTCGTGAGTTTAACAAACATGCATCAAGCGTAAGCGATACGGTGGTGCTTTGTATTTCAAAAGATTTACCTTTTGCTTTCAAACGTTTTTGCGCAGCAGAAGGTATCAGTAATGTAGTAACGCTTTCTGATTTTAAGAATAAGGAATTCTCTAAAAATTATGGAGTTGAAATGATTGATGGTGGTATGAATGGACTTTTTGCCCGGGCTATTGTGGTGATCGACAAGCAAGGTAAAGTGAAACATACCGAATTGGTTCCCGCTATCGGTCAGGAACCAGACTACGATGCTGCGTTAAAAGCGATTTAAGTTTACTAAGCTTATTCAACAGCCTGATTGCCTACGGTTTTATTCCGGCAATCGGGCTTTTTATTTTTACAAGTATCCCTTCGAATTTGATTGCTTAGAATCTGATCAAAAAAATCAGATTAATTCTCTAAGTTTCTCTACGTTTTCGCGACTAATAATAAAACCAAAGATCTTGAAGGAAGAGTTTATCGTCTGCATCCGTGAACATGAGCGAATCATTTTCAAAGTTTGCAAAATGTATTGCCGAACGCGTGATGATGAGCAGGATTTGTTTCAAGAGATTTTGCTTCAGCTCTGGAAATCGTTTCCCTCTTTTAAAAAGGATTCGAAAGTTTCTACATGGATGTATCGGGTAGCACTGAACACGGCCATTACTCAACTTCGAAATGAAAAAAGGAAACCGGAAGAGCAATCCATTGATAAAGATGTACTGCAAATACCCAATGATGCTCACGATCCGAAAGACGAAAATTATGAAATAATGATGAAGGGGATTGAAACACTTTCCAATGTTGAAAAGGCGATCATGGTGCTGTACATGGAAGATCATAGCTACCGCGAAATGGCGGAAGTGATCGGCATGACAGAGTCAAACATTGGTTTTAAGATCAATCAAATAAAAAGCAAGTTGAGGAACACCGTAAACGTTTTGCACTATGGAGCTTGATGAATTTAAAACATCCTGGAATAAATACCTGGAAGACGAGCGAAAAGATAAGCCACCTTCTGAATACTTAAATACAATCACCATGAAAATGTCAAATACACTGAACAAGCTCAATGAAAATACTCACTACTGGTGGAAGTTTACCCGAAATGTTATGATTCTCCTCTTTGCAATGCTTGCTGCTAATATTAGTTTTTTTATTCTCTTCCCTGAAAAATTTCAAAACCTGAATAATGCGCTTCCTGTTTTTGGAGTACTCACTATTTATGCGCTCGGTATCTTATGGGTGTATTATGAGAAGGTGAAAATCTTTGACATCATTGATTCAAATAATATTCGAACTGCAATTGGAAAAGCCATACGAAGATTTAACAGGTGGTATGCTCTTTCAACCATACTGTTTATTTTCTTACTGCCGCTTATGTTTTATGTGGTGGTTAATATTGGATCAGAAGCTTTTCTTAAAAAAACATTTTCACTAAACACAGAAGTAATTTTCTGCGCTGTGATGACCATCATCACCTTAGTTGGGAATCATTTCTATTACAAGAAAACATATTTCAAATGGCTTTCGTTGCTCAAAACTAATTTGAAAGAGTTGGATGGAGAAGCTGAATAATAACGGAACTAATCCGGTAGGTATGGTTTCAATAAGGCAAAAACCCATGTACCTAATAAAGCCGATAAAAAGGTAATGATTGTTACAAGGTAGCCCGCGCCAATCTGTGCATACAACGGCCCAGGACATGCTCCGGTAAGTGCCCATCCAAATCCAAAAATCAATCCACCAAAAATTACTCCGTGATGATATGGTTTTGTTATTGGTCCAACTTGTTCCCCTTCAATTGTAGCGACTTTAAATTTTTGAATCAACCAAATGCTTAATGCTCCCACGGGAACAGCGGTCATAAAAATACCGTACATATGAAACCCTTGAAAATAAAACATCTCCTGCATGCGATACCAAGAGATCGCTTCTCCTTTGGTAAGTGTGAATCCGAAAACAAGTCCTGCGATTAAATATTTTATGTTCTTCATTATCTCAGAGCGTTAAGATGTAGGGAAGAACAAAATGGCTAATAAGGATTCCGCCAACAAAAAAAGAAATGGTAGCAAGCAACGATGGCCATTGCAAAGCAGACAATCCAAAAATACCATGACCGGATGTGCATCCTCCGGCATAGCGTGTTCCGAAGCCAACTAAAAATCCACCAATCACCATCAGGATAAATCCTTTTAATGTGATGAGTTCATTCCAGCTAAAAAGTTCTTCAGGTAAAAGTCCTTTCACATTAGCGAGCTCCCAGGAAGAAAACATTTCTATTGTAGCATCAGAAACAGCAACGGGATTTGGATTGGCCAAAACATATCCTCCTAGAAATCCACCCAGCAAAACACCTGCAACAAAAAACAAATTCCATTGATCTGCTTTCCAATCGTATTTCAAAAATGAAATGTTAGCTGGAATGCATGCCGCACAAATTTGTCTTAGCGTAGAAGAAATACCAAAACGTTTATTCCCTAACAAAAGTAAGGTAGGAACAGTAAGCCCGATAATTGGTCCAGCGATATACCAAGGCCATGGTTTATAAAGTAATTCCATTATAATTTTTGAAATGCTGTGGGCAACAGCGCGTGAAGTACGCGAAAGAATTTTCGAAGTTCAAGAATATTTTTTGGTCACTTAGATAAGTAAACAACATTGAATCTCAAATACTGTATTTTTGCAATAGCGACTTCAAACAAATCTATGTTTACCAAACAAATTATAACAACGTTCATCATCGTTCTCTGTGCTGCCGCATTTATCACATCGTGCACTCCACAAAAAAATAACGCTGAGGCTGCAACAAGTCAAACTCTAGATAGCACAAAATGGGCATTGTTTCCTTTTGTTAAAGTAGATTCTGTAAATCCGATTTTAACTTCAAATGCAAACTCAATTTTTAAATGTCCGGTGTGGAAACATGATGTTCGATGGGAAGCACATGATGTTTATAATCCATCCGCCATTGTGCGAGGCGATAAAGTCTATCTGGTGTATCGAGCGGAAGACACCGTAAAAGCAGTAACAGGTACTTCACGTTTAGGATTAGCCGAGAGTGCCGATGGAATTCATTTTACACGATTACCTCAGCCCATATTTTATCCAGATGAGGACTTCATGAAAAAGTATGAATGGATGGGTGGATGCGAAGATCCGAGAATTGTTGAAGATTCGACCGGTAGATATATCATGACCTACACTGCCTATGATGGCAAGATAGCGCGACTTTGCATTGCCTCATCAAAAGATCTTCTTCATTGGCAAAAGCATGGTCTTGTATTTGGAGATGATAAGCACAAAGACTCTTGGTCAAAATCAGGTGCGATTGTTTGCGAGAAGAAGAATGGAAAATTGATTGCTGCTAAAATCAATACTAAGTATTGGATGTATTATGGTGAAGGAATTATGCTTGCTACCTCCGATGATCTTATTCATTGGAAAATGTTGGAAGATGAAAAAGGGAACCCCCTTACGGTGATACATAAACGAACCGAAACATCTTTATTTGATAATGGATTGGTAGAAGCCGGACCTCCACCAATTTTAACGAAGCACGGAATTTTAGTTATCTACAATGGTGCTCGCAAGAAATCATCAGGTGAAGGAATTGAAATGTATAGTGGTGGACAAGCCTTGATGGATAAGAACGATCCATCAAAAATGTTATACCAACTCAATACCCCATTCATTTATCCTGAAAAAAAATATGAGCTAGCTGGCTTAGTGAACAAAGTTACCTTCTCTGAAGGATTGGTTTTCTTTAAAGGCAAATGGTTTCTCTATTACGGTACAGCCGATTCGAAAATTGCTGTAGCTGTTTGTGAGAACGATATTCAATGATTGAAAAAATAACAAATAAAAATCCCATGGAGGGAAGTCAAAAAAAGTTAAGTACATGAAGAATTCAAAGATTGCAATTATTGGTGGCGGAAATTTAGGAGCTGCAATTGCGGAAGGATTAATTAAAAGTGAATTTGTTACACCACAGAACATTACTATTACGCGTAGAAATGTAGATGCTCTTCAACATTTAAAAGTCCTTGGTGTTAACACGACCAGCAATAACAAAGACGCCATCCAAAACAGCAGCGTCATCATCGTAGCGCTGAAGCCGTATAATGTTAAAGAGGTGTTGGAAGGATTGAAAGAAAATTTCGATGCATCAAAACAT
Organism: Chryseolinea sp.; assembly: GCA_046595655.1. Classification (GTDB taxonomy): domain Bacteria; phylum Bacteroidota; class Bacteroidia; order Cytophagales; family Cyclobacteriaceae; genus Chryseolinea. The sequence continues at coordinate 38,332 of JBKJOF010000117.1, forward strand.
ATTATCATCAGTGTAGTAACGGGTGTTTTAGTGAAAGATCTAGCTGCTATTGTTGATCGCGGTGTTCCCATTTTCAGAGCGATGCCCAACACCGCCATTGCTATTCAAGAATCGGTAACGTGTATTTGTCATAGTGGTGCAACACCAGAACAGATTAATTATGTAACTGAATTATTTGATCAACTCGGCATCACTGTAGCTATTGATGAAAAGTTAATGGATGCCGCCACTGTACTTGGTGCTTGTGGCATTGCGTATGCCCTTCGTTTCATTCGTGCGGCAACACAAGGTGGAATTGAAATCGGATTTGATGCTAAGACTGCCAGTCTAATTGCCGCACAAACTGTAAATGGTGCAGCAGAATTATTATTGAAAGGCAATCGTCATCCGGAAGAAGAGATTGATAAAGTAACTACCCCGAAGGGTTGTACGATTGCCGGATTAAATGAAATGGAACATCGCGGATTTAGTTCCTCTCTTATAAAAGGTATAATTACTTCGTATGAGAAGATTGGGAAGTAAATGATTCGTTGATGAGTTGATTTTAAAATTTGTTGACGATTTAGTTACAGAGTAAAAATTCGTTATGAAAATTCTTTGCTCCGCTTCATCCAAACTAAACTGTTACGTTACGAAATCAAATCGCCAATTAACAACAATTTCATACCTCAACAAATTGAAATCATCAAAGAAGATATGAACAAACAACATGAAAAAGCCATGCTTGATTTGCAACGCTCATTAAAAACGCAAGACTTTAAGAGCATGGAAGAGATGCAGGATTTTATTAACAAAAATGTTGTTGGACAAAAAATACCTTCATTCGACAAAGAGGCTCTTAGTTTTGAAGAACAGGCGCAAGACTTGGTGTATCAGGCTCGTGAAGAAGACAACCAGATTGTGGCTGATCAATTCCTGTTTCAAGCGCTAAAACTAGATGCAGATTGTGTTGAAGCGCATGAATTAATGGGCGATCTTTCTACTAGCCCAATGACTTCGTATATTTTCTATCAAACGGCTTGTTTAAAAGCGCGCAAAAAACTAGGAGAAAAATTTTTCAAGGAAAACAAAGGACATTTCTGGGGCATCCACGAAACGCGACCTTTTATGCGCTGCCTAAAAAACGTTGCAGAATGTTTATACATGCTTAACCAAAAAGAAGAAGCACTAAATATTTTTCTTGAGTTACTGGAGCTTAACACAAACGACAATCAAGGTAATCGTGATCAAGCTGGTTTGTACTGTCTGGAGCTTGGAAAATATGAACGTTTTGAGAAACTTCATCAGGACTATATTGATGATATTGGTGCATTTCACCGCTTCAATTTTGCATTGTTCTGTTTTATTACAAAAGGCGATAGCGATGAAAGTTTACGCGCATTGGTTAAGGCGCGCGAAATCAACAAACACGTTGTTAACTTTATGCTTTCAAAAAAGGAAATGCCATTGTTGCCTGATCATTATGGGGTGGGGGACAAGAACGAAGCAATCTTCTATTGCACGTTTGCTAAAGACATATGGCATAAAGTGCCAGAAGCAATACGCTGGCTCGAAAGAATTTATTACAAGCGGTAAGAGCGTTGTGCCAATGATATGGGCTGTGCGTAACATTCTTGTTATCCTTCAAACCTTAACACAATCATCTGGTATACATTTTTCTTTGCCTTTGTTGAATGGATCGGTCGTACAAGTATACTGTTCTACCAACGGTTAGGTTCGGCTCTTTGTGATCCTACCTCTTTTTCTTTTTCTTGGATTTAGTTTTAGTGTAATTAAACTTCAAATCGATTTGTCTGTTGTAAAATCTCTGCGTTACCGGTTTTCAATTACCGCGGAATGGAAACCAGTACCGCAGAGATTTGAGTGGTGATGTGCTACGCTATTTTTAAAGTTTCACTAACCCTTACATCTATATCCAATTCAAAACCCTCTTCGCAAAATCGATCAAGGTTTCACTTCCTCCGCCCAACGATCCATGAGATAACTGTGTTTTGTATATGGAGTTGAAATGCCTAAATAATATTCGAAGGCCGGGGGCTCTTCGCGAGGCGATAACAAAGTCCAACTTTCGTTTGACCATACCTCTATTGTATCTTCATCAATCCATAGGTTCCACGAACGAAATGCACACTGAAAAGTCTCCGTCTAGTTGGTCAGCCGGATCTCGTATATAAGAATATAATCAACGTCAGCAACCAACGGTGTGTACGATGGCCACACTGTAACACTTTTTTTAAACAATTTCAAATCGGTGCGTTGCTGATCCGTAATCAAAAAGTGGCTGTGTAAAAACGTAATGAGGTTTAGAATACCTCGTTTTACAATTAAATGATGAACAGGATAGATTTCGCTTTACAAAATAGCTGTTCTCGTAATTATTTCCATCAAACCGTGATTGATGTAGTACATTTCCCGTCCTACCTTTATAGGTTTTAAAATCCCTTTGTCAGCGAGTTGTTGTAAATAGGTTGATGCCGCTTGGCGCTTGGCCAACTTTCTATCTTCAAGTACTTTTATTTTAATATACGGGAAACTAAAAATGAGTTCATTAAGCTCGTATGCTGGCAATTTTTGAGAGAGCGACTTTACCTCAATCAATGTCTTTTCTTTAAGTACCAGCATTTCTTCAATCATTTTGAGGGTGTGATGAGCTGTTTCTTTTACGGCATCTAACATAAACAACACCCACTGTTCCCACCGATTGCTTTCTGTTACTTCGCGCAAACTTTTGTAATATTCATTTTTATGTTGAATGATGTAACCACTATGATATAATGCAGGCAACGTAATGAGTTTTTCATTTAACAAAAAAAGAACATTCAATATTCTGCCTGTGCGGCCATTGCCATCACTAAAGGGGTGAATCGCTTCAAATTGATAATGCATAAGTGCCATGCGCACCAACGGATCAAGATCAGAAGGCTCGTTTACAAATTTTTCCCATGCACTCATTTTGTCAGCTACTTGTTGCCAATCGGGTGGTGTATAAATAATTTTTTTTGTAGCCGGGTTGCCAAGTTGAGTGCCTGGTGTATTCCGAAAAGATGCATGAGTGTGCTTAATTTTTTGCATGATGTGAAGAGCCGTTTTTCCAAGCAACAACCCGTGCTCGTTCATCATATCCCAACCCGTATAAATCGCTTCGCGGTAGGCTAATACTTCTTTCGTATCAGACGGCACGGTATCAAGCGGAGAAATTACTGCGCGATATAGTGCGTCTTGTGTAGTAACAATATTTTCAATAGCCGAACTGTCTTTACTCTCCTGCAACACAATAGAGTTGATTAATAATTCGGGATTGGGAAGGCGCAGGCAAGTACCTTTAAATTCGGCCAGACTTCGATTTGCATCAATGCATTTTTTAAGAACGGCTTTTGTTTCAATTTCCTGTTTTGGAGGAAGAGGAGGTAAATCATTAAATGGGATTTCCGGGTTATTCCAAGACATATTATGTTTATATTTTTAACACGTAGAAATAACATGTTTATATTTTAACACAAACATAAACACATTGTTAGAACATAGTTACTTCATCGACATATTATTTTCTAGCACAATATCGCATACAATTATAATTCTATACTGTTGACTTGAAATGTTAGAGGCTTAATGATAAGCAAGTTGCAGACCGAAGTTAGGCTAGAAGAAAAGTTCTAACTCACCCTATTCACATCCACCTTCACCACAATGTTCTGTTTACCCGAACTGAAGATTATTCCTTTTATTGGAGCAACATCAAAGTAATCGCGGCCAAAGGCCACGGTGATGTGTTTGTAGGAGGGCAATAAATTATTGGTGGGATCAAACTCTACCCAACCAATTTGGGGAAAGTAAACTGCCACCCACGCATGCGATGCATCGGAGCCAACGAGTTTTATTTTTCCGGGAGCAGGAATGGTTTCAATGTAGCCGCTTACATAACGTGCGGGCAAACCCATGTTGCGTAAGCAAGCAATCATCAAGTGTGCAAAATCCTGACAAACACCTTTGCGGGATTTGAGTACAGATTCAACAGGCGTGTTTACCGTTGTGAAGCCCGGTTTGAATTGCAACGATTTAAAAATCTTCTGCATCAATGCCTGACAGCCACTCCACAATGTTGCGTCCTCCGGGAAACAATCAAACGCAAAATTTTTGATCTCTTCGCTGTAAGGAATGTGATTCGAAGGCAATGTGTATTGCATCACATCGGCATACAGATCTCTATTCATCGCTACTTTTCCTTTTACATCTCTCCACAAAACGTAAGAACTAAAAGCACGATCGGCATTGATACGATTATCAATATCAATTACACTGTCTGAAATAATTTCTAATTGCGAATGTTCTTTATAAATCGAAATAAATAATAAAGTGTTTCCAAAAAAATCAGTACGATAGGTAATCTCATCAGGAGTGGGCGATATTTTAACTTCTGACGAGATGCATTTTTGCTCTGGAAGATTAAGCGGTGTTAAACACAATCTGTTGTGACCCGTGCTGACTGTATCCTGGTAACTGTATTCGGTTATATGGCGAATTTTGTAACGCATCTTACACTTCAAATTGAAATCCATTCTTACTCCCTTGTTGCTGATAGGTAGAGTGACTGAAATAGTTTGCACTTAACTTGGCCGACAAAAACAAAATCTGCTTTTGTAATTGCTCACAAAATTCATCAAATCCTTTTCTGTGTTTTGTTTTACCTTCTACTACTATCAACGTATCGATGTTCATCAGGCGAACCTGAGAATAACATTCAAATACAAGGCGTGAAATTTCATTGTCGTTGGTGCCGTTATCTTTTTGTGCCAGGCTTCTTGAATACTTTAGCAGACCTTCCAGTTGTGAAAATATAGATGTCGGGTTTTGGTTGTTTAAAAATAGAAGATCAATGGTTGGAGATACGTTCAGTGAAGTACGATAAACCGATCTATAAGACGAAAGATTTTGATTGCTCAACAACAGCGCCTCCAACAATTGAAACTCGACACTTTCTTCATATTCGTATGAAAGTATGGATTTGTATTGTGCAAGTTCCATCAATACTTCTTCAATGAGTTGACCCATTCGATACATAATTCTTCCATCGCTGCGATACATACTCTGGCGCGTCATTTCTGAAAATGAAAGTAATCCGCCTGTTAGTTGATCCAGTAATGAAAATGCGTGACGAATTCCATCGGGTTCTAATTCAGCAATTCTTTTTTTCACATTTTCGATCTCATCAATAATTCTCCAGCTATCAACCGTCCAGCGATCGCGTGCGGCATACATTGATTTTAAAAGATTACTTAATGTAAAGAGTACACTTCCTGCACGGTTGGCATTACATATCAGTTGATGGATTTCCGGCAAAGGATTATTCAATTCTTCTTCAGCATTCTCAACAAAACCCGGATAGGTATCGGTAATGTAGGTTACTGTTTTTAACAATGCCTTTAATGATTCGGAATCATTTCCTTCGGAGATATAATTTTTTTGAGTAAGGTTTCTTAATACGATTCTGATAAAGCGCGAAGTACGAATAACGCGTTGTGTGTAACGACCAACCCAAAATAAATTTTCAGCCGCGCGACTTGGTAGCACAGCTTTGCGTTTCATATCAGGTGCTTGATGAGCAATGGCTGGAATGGCGGTTTTTGTAAAAGTTGCCTCAACCCATGTGTCTTTCGAAATACCTCCGTCTTGATTAGAAACCAAAAAACTTCCTCGCTCCGGTGAGCAACGGGTAAGTCCTCCGCGCATCATTTCGTAGCCATCTTTATTAGCCACTAAGTACGATCGAAGAACTGTAAAGCGTGGTTCCAGTTTTTCTTTCGTAAGAACTGGCGATGTTGAAAACTCTACTTCCTCCTGCCCTACATATCGAGATGGCTGAAACTTTATCTTCCGAACCAAATCCTCCTTCTGTGCTTTTGAAAGGCGGCTGCCCATTACAGTTTTAAAACCACTTACCCGTTCAATATCTTTTATTACGAGTTTGTCAATGTGTTCAATCACATAGTTCATTTCTTTTTTCTGTCCGCACCACCATGTTGCGATCATCGGTATGATCGGGGCCTCATTGAGAAAATATTTGAACGCTCCGTGAAGGAAAGCCATCAAGCCAGTGTTCTCAAGAATGCTGCTTCCCAATGGATTGGCAACGGCTACATTACCCTTACGAATCGCTTGTAATAAACCGGGTATACCAAGTTGTGAATCTTCACGAAGTTCGAGTGGATCACAAAACGTATCATCCACTCTGCGAAGAATGACATCTACTTTCTCAAGACCTTCCACCGTTTTTATCCAAACAAAACTATCGCGCATAATAAGATCTTCACCTTGCACTAAAGTGATGCCGAGATAAGAAGCAAGAAACGCGTGTTCAAAATACGTTTCGTTGCGCGGGCCTGGTGTAAGCAAAACAACCCTTGGATGCTCTTTGCCTTGAGGTGCAATCTGAATCAAAGCTTGCATCATCGAACTAAAAAATCCACCCAGCTTAGCGACTTGATGTTGTTGAAATAATTCTGGTATCACACGACTCAACGCACTTCTGTTTTCTAATGCATAACCCATTCCCGATGGAGCCTGTGCCCGATCTTTTATGACCCAAACTTTTCCATCGGGGCCGCGTGATAAATCGGCAGAGTACATGGTGAGTTGATAATCACCAGGCAACTTTATTTTATCACACGGACGCAAAAATCCGGGATGAGAATAAATCAGTTCGGGAGGGATGATTCCTTTTTTAAGAAGGATCCGATCACCATAAATATCTTCTAATAATTTATTGAGAACATAAGCACGTTGCTTCATTCCACGCTCAACACCTCTCCACTCAGCAGCTGAAATAACTAGTGGAACTGCATCTAACAACCACGGACGATTGAGCCCGCTTGTGTCTCCGTAAACATTATAGGTAACACCGTTCTCCTGAAGGATTTTTAATAATTCAAGTTGCCGGTTTTTTAATTCGGTTGTTCCCAGATTTTCAATGTTGGTTAATAACTGTTTCCAGGAATCTTTCGCCTGCTCATTTTGATTGAAGCATTCGTCCAATACCTTTTCGTCAGAGAGGTATCCGGCTGTTAGATTATTAAATGATATGGGTTGAAACTCATTCGCCATTACTACTTCTTTTTTTCCATGAATGCACGAATAAACATTCGTGCATTCATGGCTATTATGTTTAGAATTGTCGCAGGTCTAAAGTACGCGGATATTCGGGACTTATTTTTAAACGCGGAGCATCAAAGTTTTTAGGAATTTCATTCGGCTCAAGGTAACGCGATACGTTGCTGAAATCTTCAGAAGGAGTAAAGGCTCCTTGTGTATGGCCTTGTGTCCAGAAGCGACTGATCCTTCTGCCCTCTGCTTCATACGAGTTCACCGGAAGGGTATCGTAACTTCTTCCACCCGGATGCGCCACATGATACGTACATCCACCAATTGAACGATGATTCCATGTATCGACAACATCGAACACTAATGGAACATCTTTACCTAATGTAGGATGCAACGCAGAGGGAGGAGTCCAGGCACGATAACGAACTCCGGCAACATATTCTCCTTTTATCAAAGTGGTTTGCAGTGGAACCGGAACTCCATTGCAGGTAACCATATATCGCTCGTGATTAAAGTTTCTAACTTTTACTTCAACACGTTCTACTGACGAGTCGACAAATCGAGCTGTGCCTGAGCTTGAAGATTCCTCACCCAACACATGCCACGGCTCAATTCCCATGCGTACGAGCAACTCCACATCTTGAACATTAATTTTTCCGTACAATGGAAAACGAAATTCAAAAAATGTTTCCAACCACTCAAGTTGAAATGGATATCCGGCTTCCTGAAGATCGCGCGTTACTTCCGCTAAGTCTTGTTGTACATAATGTGGCAGCATGTACTTATCATACAACTCCGTTCCCCATCGGGTGAGTTTATGTTTGTATGGCTTTTGCCAGAGCATTGCCACAATGCTTCGTATCAATAACAATTGAACAATGCACATGTGTTTGTTGGGAGGCATATCAAAACCTCTGAACTCAAGAATACCAAGCCGGCCCGTTGAACTATCGGGAGAATATAATTTGTCGATGCAAAATTCTGCGCGATGTGTGTTGCCTGTGATGTCGATTAAAAGATTTCTGAAAATCCGATCTACCATCCAGAATGGAACGTCTTTTTTTTCATCGATCTGACTGAAGGCAATTTCCAGTTCATATAAAATTTCCTGACGACCTTCGTCAACGCGCGGAGCTTGGCTTGTCGGTCCAACAAACGATGAAGAAAAAAGATAAGATAAACCAGGATGATGTTGCCAATAGGTAATTAAGCTTCGTAGTAAATCCGGTCGTCTCAACAACGGACTGTCGGAAGGAGTAATGCCCCCTATGGTGATGTGATTACCTCCGCCTGTGCCTGTGTGTTTCCCATCGAGATTAAATTTCTCGGTGCTCAGTCTGCTGAGTCGTGCTTGCTCAAAGATGATATCGTAGTTATTTACAATTTCTTTCCAGCTCTTTGCCGGTTGAACATTTACCTCCAACACTCCCGGATCTGGCGACAACGAAAGTTTTGTAACGCGATTATCATAGGGAGCTTCGTATCCTTCAATAACTACTTTCAAATTTAATTTCGCAGCAGCGGCTTCAATGGATGCGAGTAAATCAAGGTAATGTTCAATATAGGTAAGGGGAGGCATGAAGAAATAAATCTTTCCTTCACGCACTTCTACACACAATGCAGTTTTAATAGTGAACACATCGAAGACAGGTTCGTACTTCTCTTCCTTCTCCTTTTTTACTTTTGGTTTTTCGTCACCTTCGTCATCTGGTTGTTGATAAAATTCTTTTGGTAATTCCTGAACGGTGATGGGCATTGCATAACGAAGTTCAACTTTGTTTTGAAAGTTTTCCAATGCAGGAAGTTGTTCGAACGTACTGCGCTCAACCTTGCGCTGAACTTTCGGCTCGCTGATGTATGCAATTGACTTCAAAGGTAATCGCAATCCAATTGGAGAATTACCAGGAACCAAAATAAGATGATCATTTCGGAAAGGCCATTGACATGATATCCACTTGTTGTTCCAATGATTCCATTCCATTGGAATAACGTAGCCCACTTCATTGCCCAATCCTTTTGTTAGGAGCTCCGCGAGTTTTTGTCTTTCTAATGGATCGTGCAAGTTCGCTTTGTATGGATCAACATTTACCGGCACTTTGTTCTCTTCCCACAAAAAATAAAACACATCTTCCATGGCAGGATGAATATGCTGCTGCGGGATATTTAAAAACTTAGTGAGTTCCTCCGTTAATCTTTTGGCATCTTCAACGGTATAGTGTGACTCGTTGTCATTAATGTCGAGTAAAGAATCGTTCTTCCAAATAAACTGTCCATCGTTTCGCCAGTAAGCGGAATATTGCCAACGTGGCAATGGCTCACCCGGATACCATTTACCTTGACCTTTATGAATGTATCCTTTTGGAGCGAAAACATTTTTTAATCTCTTGATTAGATCAGCACCAAGCTTTCTTTTTTGCGGACCATCAGCACCAGTGTTCCATTCTTTCGCCTCCATATCATCGACAGAAACAAAAGTAGGTTCTCCTCCCATGGTAAGCCTGATGTCACCGCGTTGAAAATCTTCGTCTACTTTATTTCCAAGCGTCATAATGGTGCTCCATTGTTCTTCGGTATAGGGTTTGGTTACGCGCGGATCTTCATGAATACGAACGACTTCATTTTTGAAATTAAAAGTAACATTACAAACATCGGTGAGACCCGTAACCGGTGCGGCACTTACAGAGTCCGGTGTGCAACACAGGGGAATATGTCCTTCGCCTGCGAACAATCCGGAAGTCGGATCGAGGCCAATCCACCCCGCGCCCGGAATAAAAACTTCTGCCCATGCATGTAGGTCCGTAAAATCTTGTTCTGTTCCTGATGGACCATCGAGTGCTTTCTGATCTGCTTTTAATTGTATTAAATATCCTGAAGCAAATCGTGCAGCCAAACCCAGATGTCGAAGTATTTGTACGAGCAGCCAGCCGGAGTCGCGGCATGAACCGCTTTGCAAACTCAGCGTTTGCTCGCAGGTTTGTACACCTGGTTCAAACCGAACCGTGTAACGTGTATTTCTCCAAACCATTTGGTTTAGTTCGACCAGAAAATTATTGGTGCTTTTCTTTTTTGAAAGGTCAATTGACTTTATCCATTGCTGAAGAAGTGGGCCGTTTTCGGTTACTTCAAAATAAGGGAGTAATTCTTTTTTGAGTTGGTGTGTATATTCAAACGGATAGTCGTCAGCATATTTCTCAACAAAAAAATCGAATGGATTGATTACAATCATATCCGCAATTATCTCAACCTCGAAATGAAGCTTGGTTGTTTTCTCAGGGAAAACAAAACGCGCCAACATATTTCCGAATGGATCTTGTTGCCAGTTGATGAAATGATTTTCTGGTTTTACTTTTAACGAGTATGATAGAATGGGTGTGCGACAATGCGGTGCCGGCCTTAACCGAAAGGTATGTGGAGATAAATTAACCGGGCGATCGTAGTCATAAAACATTTGATGGCGGATCGCAACTTTGATGGACATGGGAATTAATTTTTTGAAGATTTGATTCGGTAATGAGTTGGTGGTTAAAAAATTTGAAGATTTGGCAATTTGAAGATTTGAAAATAAAAACAATCTGAATTTACATCTTCAAATTTTCTCATCAACAAATCACCGAATCAACAAATTAGCACCTTGTTAAGGTATTGTTTATTTCAGAATGTGGGTAGCGAAATAAATTAATTCTATTGAGTAAGGATGTACTGATGGAATGCAAACGAGTGTTGGAGATGATTCGTTGATGAGTTAATTCGGTTCTTGGTTGATGGGGCACATTGATAGAAGACGTGTAAATAATTTCAACTCTACTTCCCAAAATATCGAACTTTTAAATTAACTCATTACCGAATCAACAAATTAACTCATTACCCAATCATCACATCAACAAATTAACTCATCAACGAATTAACCACCCATCTTCTCTCTTAAAAACTCAGCCGTATACCCTTTCCCTTTCTTCACCATATCTTCTGGAGTTCCTTCGAATATGAGATTGCCTCCTTTTTTTTCTCCTCCCTCAGGACCGAGATCAATAATCCAATCGGCACATTTGATCACATCAAGGTTGTGCTCTATTACTACTACGGTGTGGCCTTCATCTACCAATGCATTCATGGCTTTTAAAAGTTTCGATATGTCGTGGAAATGAAGACCCGTTGTAGGCTCATCAAAAATGAAGAGGATGTGACCCTCGTGCGAATTTTTTCCGAGAAAAGATGCAAGTTTCACACGCTGCGCTTCGCCTCCACTTAATGAGTTGGAAGATTGACCGAGTTTTACATAACCCAAGCCAACATCATTCATTGGAAGAATTTTATCGTGAATCGGTTTCTTGTCACGGAAGAATTCTAGTCCGTCCTCAACCGTCATGTCGAGGATGTCAGCAATATTTTTTCCGTTGTGTTCAACTTCTAAGACTTCTTGCTTGAAGCGTTTGCCGTAACAGCTTTCACATTTTAAAAAGATGTCGGCCATGAATTGCATTTCTACACGAATTTCACCCTCGCCCTCGCAGGTTTCACATCTTCCGCCTTCTACGTTAAAAGAAAAATGAGATGGTTTGTAGCCACGTTGTTTTGAAAGCGGTTGATCAGCATACAACTGTCGAATGGCATCGTATCCTTTTACATAACTGATGGGATTCGATCTCGATGATTTACCGATTGGGTTCTGATCAACAAATTCTACTTGTGTTACTTTCGCGAAGTCTCCTTCGAGTTTATCATATTTCCCAGGCGTTTCTCCCACCGATCCATTCAGGCGGCCAACTGCAGGATAAAGAATTTTTTTAATCAATGTAGATTTACCCGAACCACTCACGCCCGTAACAACTGTGAAAGCTCCCATCGGAATTTTCACCGAAAGGTTTTTTAAATTATTTTCTCTTGCACCAACAATTGTGATTCCATCTTTCCACTTCCTTCTCTTAGCAGGTAATTCAATTTTTTCTTTCCCTGTTAAATAATCAGTTGTGTGCGATTGTACTTTACCATTGATGTCGTGAATCGTTCCTTGAAAAACCAATTCTCCACCATGACTTCCGGCATCTGGGCCAATATCGATGATCTGATCGGCAGCGCGCATAATTTCTTCTTCATGCTCAACAATGATCACCGTGTTGCCAAGATCACGCAATGATTTTAAAACACCAATCATGCGATCCGTATCTTTTGGATGAAGACCAATACTCGGTTCATCCAAAATATACATCGATCCGACCAACGCACTTCCCAATGATGTTGCCAGTTTAATACGTTGATACTCTCCGCCAGAAAGTGTTGAAGTCAATCGATTTAAAGTAAGGTACCCCAGACCGACCTTATCCATGTATTCCAAGCGCGAAGTAATCTCGGTGAGAATTCTGTCTGAGATTTTCTTTTCGTAATCTGGAAGTTTAATCTTTTGAAAAAACGTGAGTGCGTCTTCGATGGGAAGTAACACCAAATCAGTGATCGATTTATCTGCAATCTTCACGTACTGCGCATCTTTGCGAAGTCGACTACCTTTACAATCGGGGCAGTTGGTTCTTCCGCGATAGCGCGATAACAAAACACGATATTGAATCTTATATAATTTCGTTTCAAGGTATTTGAAGAAACTCCAGATGCCTTCGAAGTATGAATTGCCATTCCATAACAAATCCTGTTGCGCTTTTGTAAGTTCATTGTATGGACGATGAATAGGGAAATCAAACTTGATTCCGTTTTTCAATAAAGGCTTCTGCCACTCGCCCATCGTTTCGCTTCGCCAGGGAGCGATGGCACCTTCGTAAACTGAAAGTGATTTGTCAGGAATCACCAAATCTTCATCAATACCTAATACTTTTCCAAATCCTTCACAGGTCTGGCACGCACCAAATGGATTATTGAAACTGAAAAAATTAATAGATGGCTCTATGAAGGTCATGCCATCCAATTCGAAACGATCAGAGAACGTTAGCTTACCTTTCCCTTCTGCATGAACATTACAATATCCTTCCCCTTCAAAGAATGCAGTCTGAACAGAATCTGAAAGTCTAAAAGTGGTGTCTTCATCTTCTGGATTAATGCTGGCGCGATCTATCAGCACTTCGTATTCAACGTCTGGATCTTTTGCTTTTTTAGCAGGAGCTTTTTTCTTTGCCGCTACCTTACCTTCAGCAACTGACGGTGTTGGATTGACCAACTCTTCAATAAATTTTACTTCACCATCAATCAGAATTCGGGCGAAGCCTTTGCTGAGTAAAAGGTTCAACTCATCATTTAGCTTTCTTCCTTTTTTTATGTGTAGCGGACATGCAATCATTACGCGCGTGCCGACCGGTAATTTATTCAAAGCATCTACAACAGAAGTTACCGTGTCACTCTTTACTTCCTTTCCGCTAATGGGTGAATACGTTTTCCCGATACGCGCAAAGAGTAGTTTCAAATAATCATAAATCTCTGTTGACGTTCCAACTGTTGATCGTGGATTGCGTGTATTAACTTTTTGTTCAATGGCAATGGCAGGCGATACTCCTCTGATGTAATCAACCTCCGGTTTTTCCATCCGGCCTAAGAATTGGCGCGCATATGAGCTCAGACTCTCTACATACATTCGCTGTCCTTCCGCAAAAAGTGTGTTGAACGCTAATGATGATTTACCTGAACCCGAAAGTCCTGTTATGACCACCATCTTATTTCGGGGAATGGCTACGCTCAGGTTTTTTAAATTGTTTACCCGTGCGCGCTTGATGATAATGTATTCTTTTGGATCGAGGTCGTCTATGTTAATATCGCCCAAGATGGCTGAAGAGGTGTTAATCACTGAAGAAGATTTTAAGGAGTTCAAAGTAACAATGTTTGGCTTTCAACAAAAATGAAATGGCAAGCTCTTTTTAGATTGATTTATAATCCATTTAATAAGAAATTTTTCTTGTTGGTTCTCTTTGCCACAGATTCACTGATTTATAAATTCAAAATGAAAAAATCAGTGAATCTGTGGCAACATATCAGCACCAAAAACAAAAACACCATCCTCGCGAATGGTGTTCAAGTTCTTTGAATTAAAATTGAATTTATTACCTATTAACCATCAAAGTCTGGATCGTAGCTGGCTTCGCGGCTTTTTCCGCCACCACCTTCGTAATCGTCATCATCACTTCCGGCATCTGCTTCTGCATCATCGCCTGTTCCGAAGTCATCGTCTTTTGCGACCACGTCATCTTTTTCGTCCTCCTCCACTTCGTCTACATCGTAGCCTCCGCTGCTGTTTTTGGTTACGGGCACTTTCACCAAGTAGGTGGCGTCATCCGTTTCCAGAGGGAAAACAAAAAATGGTTCCTTTTTTCCATTGCTGATGCGCGTAATGCTGGCATCGTACCCGGACGGATATTGCGTACGGATTAAATCTTTCAAATCTTCGCTCAGACTATCCAAGCTTTTAATTACTTTCTTCTTACTGATTGCCATACCCTAACTGTGGAAACTTATTTGCGAGCAAATAGCTAAAGAAATTGTATGGAAGGCAAGAAAATTTTAAATTTTTTTTGCGTCTTTCTATAATCTCTCTATCTTTTCATTCTAAATCATTCACAAACCCCTTACAATTATCGACTGAGACCTCTACGTTACCTAAATGTGAGTCCGAATGATTGACAAGAAAACCAGTGACAGCGAACTTGTGTCACAATACGAAAACGGTAACGAAGCAGCTTTTGACACGCTACTCCACCGTCATAAGTCCAAAGTCTACACCGCTATCTACCTGATTGTTAAGGATAGGTATACTGCTCAAGATCTTTTACAAGACACCTTTATAAAGGCGATCAATACCATTCGTAGTGGTAGGTACAATGAAGAAGGTAAATTTTTGCCGTGGATTTGCCGTATTGCACATAATTTGGCAATAGATCACTTCCGGAAAAATAAAAGACATCCGGAGATCGTTCTAGAGGACGGAAGCCGGTTGTTCAACTCCATGCAATTTGCGGAAGAGTCGTTTGAAACGAAGCAAACAAAAAAAGACAGTCGTGCACGGTTGCGCGATTTGATAAAAGAATTACCTACCGAACAAAAACAAGTGCTGATTATGCGTCACTATCTACAGATGAGCTTCCAAGAAATTGCGGAACGCACGGGTGTGAGTATTAACACAGCGCTAGGAAGAATGCGGTATGCATTAATCAACCTGCGAAAGAAAATGCTCCAACATAAAGCCTATGATAAAAACTTTTACACAAACGGACTTGATCAGGTATATATACCACGAGACTTCGGAGGCGGAGACGAAGGAGATTGATAAGGCCTTGATCTGCGACAATGCGTTGCAAAACCTTTACCTCGATCTCATCTCCCTACACAAAGAAATGGACGATGCAGCGTTAGAGCCGCCACCTTCTGCTATCCTCAACATTTTAAGCTATTCGAAAAGCTTGCCGGAGAAGCAGGTGTAGTAACAGTTTCGTGTTGCCAATTCTTTTTGATTTAAATCATAGCAGGATCAATCTTGCTGGTTACTCCTCTTTTTACCATCCTGCAATGGAGCACTGTCTGTATTTTTATTGCTCATGAAAAAAACATTTCTACAAGCGGAGTGGAGGAAATTAGCGATGGTGAATTACGCGATTGATCCAAAATTACTAGAGTCATACTTGCCATTCAAAACAGAGATTGATTTTTGGGAAGACAGGTGTTATATAAGTCTTGTCGGATTTATGTTTCTAAACACAACGATTAAGGGGTTTAAGATTCCTTTTCACACAAACTTTGAGGAAGTCAATCTACGATTCTATGTTCGCTATAATGATAATGGAGAATGGAAACGAGGTGTTGTCTTTATAAAAGAAATTGTTCCAAAGCCTGCATTAACTTTTGTAGCGAACACTATCTATAAAGAGAATTATGAAACGATGCCCATGACACATTTATGGGAAACAAAAAATGATTTCTTGATGGTAGAGTACAAATGGAAGAAGGAAAACTGGAATTCATTTAAAATCCATACCAGCATAGAAAAGTATAAAATTGAAGATGGAAGTGAAGAAGAGTTTATTACGGAACACTATTGGGGATACACAAAAATAAAAGATAAAAAAACTTCTGAGTATGGTGTTGAGCATCCGAAGTGGGAAGTCTATAAAACAAAAGACTATTCCATCGATGTCAATTTCCAAAACACATACGGAGAACGTTTTTCTTTCTTGAAAACAGAAACTCCCAAATCCGTTTTTCTCGCAGAGGGCTCTGAGATTATGGTTAAGGAAGGTAGGGACATAATCTAATGCTAAGGTTATTGTTTTCTTCAATGACCGTTATTTTTCCTTTTAAACTTTTCTCCCTTCCAATGCGTCTGAAATAAAACAGACGTATCAACGTTATTTGCAAACCTAACCCTCTTGTATGCGATTACTTTTCACGTTGGCTTCAATTGTTTTCACTATAAGCGGCTATGCCCAAAAGTTTACAGTCTCCGGATTTATTAAAGATGCTTCATCGGGACAAAGTCTGATTGGGGCAACCGTTATCAACACCAAAACTCTTTCAGGTTCATCGGCCAACACACAAGGATTTTATAGTCTCACTCAAAAAAGAGATTCCGTATTGCTTGTATTTTCATATGTAGGTTATCAACGCCAACTCATCCGGTTTTTATTATTGAAGGATACAACAATCAATGTTAATCTAAACGATGCCACTGAATTAGAAGAAGTGGTTGTCTCTGCAAGCAAGACAGATGATATACACGAGGCAAATCAAATGAGTGCCATCAGCATATCAGTCGATCAAATAAAATCCCTTCCTGCGCTTTTAGGCGAAGTTGATGTGCTTAAAATAATTCAATTAATGCCGGGCGTAAAATCAAGCGAAGGCAGCACAGGTCTTTATGTTCGTGGTGGTGGCGCTGATCAGAATTTGATTTTGTTAGATGGCGTTCCTGTATATAATGCTTCTCACCTGTTCGGATTTTTTTCAGTGTTTAATGCAGATGCCATAAATCGTGTCGACTTAATTAAAGGAGGATTTCCAGCTCGGTACGGAGGCAGATTGTCATCCGTTATTGATATCAATCTAAAAGATGGCAACATGAAGGAAGTACACGGTGAAGCTTCTGTTGGTATTGTTGCTGCAAAGGCCACCATTGAAGGCCCTATCAAAAAAGATAAAACCTCTTTCATTTTTTCTGCCAGGCGAACGTATATCGATGTTCTAGCAAAGCCCATTATCAAAAAGGTTTCTGAGGGTGATGAGAATGTTGGCTATTTCTTTTATGATTTAAATGGCAAGGTTAATCACATCATTAATAAAAAGAACAGAATATATTTAAGTGCCTACATGGGTGATGACAAGGCTTACGAGAAATTTGAGTATGAATATGACAGGGGTAATGCTCACACGCTAGAAAAAGATAATTCCGGATTGAGGTGGGGCAATATCATTACCGCCTTCCGGTGGAACAGCGTTATTAATCCTAAATTGTTTTCAAACGTTGCGACAACATTTAGTCGATACAAGTTCAATGTTTCTAGCGAGTATGAGGTAACAACTACACCCTCAAATGCTGGGGAAAATAAATTTTCAAAAAACGAATACATATCGGGCATTCGCGATTGGGCCGCAAAAATTGATTTTGATTATCTGCCAGATCCGAATCATTACATTCGGTTTGGTGCAAATGCAATCTGGCACAAATTCTCTCCAGGAGTTTACACCTACCGCTCCGATGTTGAGCAAGACACAACGCTAGGAGCCAGACGGATTAGCGCCAATGAATTGGCAATATATATTGAAGATGATATTAAAATCAGTGATCATCTTAAGATAAACATTGGTGGCCATGCATCTTCCTTTTATGTTGAGGGCAAATGGTATAACTCCTTTCAGCCACGCATCTCGGCAAGGTATCTTCTCAGTGATGATTTTTCTTTGAAAGCATCGTTTGCCTCCATGACACAATTCATTCATTTACTTACCAATGCAGGATTGGGACTACCAACTGATTTGTGGGTTCCGAGCACAGCCAAAGTTAAACCTCAACAAGCAAATCAAGTCGCGCTTGGATTGGCCAAAACATATCGTTCAAAATATGAATTTAGTCTTGAGGCGTATTACAAAAAAATGAGCAACCTCATTGAGTACAAAGATGGAGCAAGCTTTGTGAATGTAGAGACCGATTGGCAAGACAACATTGCCATAAATGGTAAAGGTGAAAGTTATGGAGCCGAACTTCTGCTTCAGAAAAAAAATGGAAAGCTTACGGGTTGGATCGGTTATACCCTTTCATGGACTAATCGTCAATTTGATGATTTGAATTTTGGCAAATGGTTTCCTTATAAATATGACAGGCGACATGATGTAAGCGTGGCGCTTACACACACCTGGAATAAACGAATGGATTTTTCTATGGTTTGGGTGTATGGCACTGGCAATGCCGTTACATTACCTACATCCCAATATCCCGATAATTCACACGGCTCAAATACTTATTATGGCGGTAGTGAATTAAATTACTACGGAGCGAGAAATGATTTTCGAATGCGAAGTTATCATCGACTTGATATAAGCTTTAGTTTCTGGAAAACACGGAAATGGGGGCAGAGCAAATGGACTGTTGGAGTCTATAATGCATACAGTAGAAGAAACCCGTTCTTCATGCAATTAGGATACGATAAGGATGGGAATAAAAAATTTATTCAATACAGTTTATTTCCGATTATTCCAGCGATCACGTACAGCATTAAATTTTAAGGACAGAAAACTCTTTACTAAAATCCAATGAAAAAAAACTGGCTTATCTTTCTCATCACACAATGAGAAGTGTGATGA
>JBKJOF010000101.1:0-14116 GCA_046595655.1 Chryseolinea sp.
TTCGCAATGAGGTTAATCCGCGCACGCGAAAAGCACAACCCTTAGGTTTTGATCCTTTCACTAATTACACATTTGCCAATCGCGAATTCTTACTGAATGCACTTGCATACCTTACTGATGAAGGAGGTTTGATTCAAGCGCGCAACAAACAAGTTAAAATTCGCCCGTTAAATAATGAGAAGATAAACAACGAACGATTGAAGTGGCAGATAATCAATGTAGCGTTGCCAATTTTGTTGTTAATACTTTACGGAGTAGCCCGTGCTTATTGGCGTAAAAAGAAGTTTGCTCAATACTGATATGCAGGAAAAGAAGAACAAACGCCTACTGATTATTCTGATCGTGTTGCTCACAGCAACAGTGACTGTATATTGGGTGGGACGAAGCGATAATCAATATGTGGTTGATAAAAATCTGTTTAAGAATTTTGATTTAAAAACAGTTGATCAGATTACACTTGAATCCAAAACCGGAAAAGTAGATTTGAAATTTAACGGATCACGCTGGAAAGTGAACGATCAGTTTGAAGCAGATGAAAATATGATTGAAGTTCTGTTTGCAACACTTCAACAAGTTGAACCCAAACGTCCCATTGCAAAATCGCTTCAGGATTCAACAAACAATGCATTGGCACAAAATGGTGTGAAGGTAAATTTGTTTACGGCTGGCAAATCTGTTTATGGTTTTTTTGCCGGAGGAAATGTTCAAAAAACGCAAGGTATTTTTAAAGCTGAAGCAGACAACCAAAGTTATCACGTCATCATTCCAGGGTATCGGGTTTATGTATCTGGAATTTTTGAACTGCCGGAAAAGGATTGGAAGAATAAACTCGTATTTGCTTTTAGCTGGCAAAACTTCCGGCAACTTGATGTTTCGTTTCCAGACAAAACTCAAGACGATTTTACAATAGTTTTAGACAAACAAGTTTTTGGAGTAAAAGGATTTCCTCAAACTGACACTACAAAGTTGAACGCGTTTTTAGATCATGTTTCGTTTCTTCAAGTAGACGACTACCTACCCACTTCATCATCAACCGATAGTCTTTTTATCGGCAAATGCATTCTACAAATAAAGATTACAGACATCGCCAGCAGAACCTATTCTCTTCAACTTTTCCCCTTCGATAAGACTCACAATCATTTTCCTGGTTTAATCAATGGAAGTGATCGTGCAGTTTTTGCTGTCGATAAGATTAGAGAGCTGTTCAGGCCGAAGCGGTATTTCTTACCATAATTTTAGATTGTCTTAACCCCTTTTGTCTTGCGTTTCTTATTTGGCCTGAAGTCCGATTTGATTTTAGATTTATAACCTCAGACTTAAGCACGTGGTTATACTGCTGCGCAATGTTGGGCTTTAGCTCCGTTAAAGCCATAATTGTCGCAAACCAGAGGCGCGAAACCTGGTTTTATTATTCGGTTTTCTTTCTAACTTTACAGCCGCTTTTAACGAATCAAAAACCACTATCTCAGCATGAAGTTTATCGTCAACTCGGCTTACCTGCTTAAGCAGCTATCCAATATTAATGGTGTTATCACCACAAATCCAGTTGTTCCAATTCTTGAAAATTTCTTGTTTGAACTCGATAAGGGAAGCCTCATCGTTACAGCATCCGATCTTCAAACTTCGATCATTACTGAACTTCAGGTTGAATCGAAAGAAAAAGGAAGCATTGCAGTACCTGCGCGTATTTTGCTGGATACATTAAAAAATCTTCCAGAGCAACCCGTTACATTCTCCATTGACGAATCGACTTACAGCATCGAAATCATTTCTGATAATGGTCGCTATAAATTGTCAGGTGAGAATGCAACTGATTTTCCTAAAGTACCTTCTGTATCGAATGACTTCTCTGCAGAAATTTCTACGGAAGTTCTTTCACGTGCCATTAACAATACCATCTTCGCGACAAGCAGTGACGAACTTCGGCCGGCCATGACAGGTGTTTACGTAAACCTTGGCGATAAGAACACAACGTTCGTTGCAACTGACGGACACCGATTAGTTCGCTACAGAAGAACGGATGTTAAATCTGACAATGGTAATGCGATTATCATTCCACGTAAAGCATTGAACTTGTTGAAAGCTACATTACCTTCAGAAAATTCGGAAGTGAATGTAAATTTCAACATGTCGAACGCCTTCTTTAAGTTCGGTAACATCAAAATGATTTGCCGTTTGATCGATGAGCGTTTTCCTGATTACGACAATGTAATTCCTACAGTCAACAATATTACCATGACCATAGAGCGCAACGATTTGTTGGGTGCGATGAAACGTATTTCAATCTATGCGAATAAAACTACACATCAAGTTCGTTTAAAAATTACTGGTAGCGAATTGCAGATTTCAGCAGAGGATCTTGATTTTTCTAATGAAGCCAACGAGCGTCTTTCATGCGAGCATGATGGCGAGGATATTGAAATTGGTTTCAATGCGAAGTTCTTAATTGAAATGCTAACGAATTTAGATTCTGATAAGATAAGACTAGCGATGTCGGCACCGAACAAAGCGGGTGTTCTTTTTCCAGTAGATAAAGATAAGAGTGAAGATATTTTGATGTTAGTAATGCCAGTGATGTTGAATCAATATGTTTAAGAATTTTTGATGCGATTGAAATGAAAGGACTGGCCATTTTTATTATTCTCAGTTGCATTTCCTTCATTGCATTTTCACAACAATCCGTAATGCTTGCCTTCAATACGGCAGATGCAAGTAATACCAATTCTGTTTTCAAAAGGAATTTGCCTGGCGTAATAAAAGATGTTAAGGTCGTTCCTCCAGGATTTAGAATGCTGAAGGTTGGTAGACCGTTAACTTTTTTTGGAGGCTTAATTATCGTGACCGGTGCCTTTGTTAATTCTATCGCTGATAAAGATGGCCAATACGATCCTTATACTGGCACTACCACCAGAGATGTAAAATCAGTTTTAGGACCAGTTTTGATTATAGCCGGAGCAGGCATGGCGATACCCGGTGTTGTACTTTGGGCGAACGGTTCAAAGAAGTATAAAAATTACCTAAACAGTAAAAAAGCAACAACCTCTATCCAATTTCAAGGCAACGGGCTTTCGATGAAGTATCGATTTTAGCAAGAGCTTCAATTAATCGCTCCTCTCTTCCCCAGCTCAATTACTTCCATATTTTCTATTTTACCATTGTTGATTTCGAATCGCACAATAGTCTTGATATTGTGAAAGCCATGATTACCTGCAGCGCCTGGATTGATATAAAGTAAATTTTTAAAATTCGGATCGCGTGTAACTCGCATGATGTGTGAGTGGCCACAAATAAAAACATCTGGTGTTTTCTCTTTTAGAATCTTTTTAATGCGTGGGTTATAATTTGGTGGAACTCCACCAATGTGTGTCATCAAAAAGGTAATGCCTTCTATCGTTATCCAAAGATCTTCCGGTAGCGAATGTTGAATTGGTTTTTCATCAATGTTTCCAAAGACAGCACGAAAGGTTTTAAACTTTTCTAATTCGGTTATCAGACTTTTATCTCCAATGTCTCCTGCATGCCATACTTCATCACATTCTTTAAAATAGTCAAAGATCTTTGAATCGAGGTAACTGTGGGTGTCGGAGAGTAATCCAATTTTCATGATTGAAAGTTAATAAACAATTCAGAGCACCGTGTCTTTTGCATTACAGTCAGAAATTGAAACGGTCTGAACTTTTCAATTCACTGAATCAGAATGAATATGAGTAGGTTGATGTTTTCCACAAAGCACGAACCGATTAAGTTGTATTCGAACTATAATATTGATGTTAAGGGGAGCAATTCAAATTCTCGCCTTGGACTAAAGTCCATCAGGAGAAGATCTGAATAACCACGCACTTAAGTGCGTGGTTATTCAGCAATAATATTGTAGGGGCTTAGCGCAGCACAGTTTCATAGCGTCAATTTGAATTGCACCCCGTTAAGGCATTGCGGAGTAAAAACAAACCGAACCCTTTTAAGAAAGCCAATGCGATCTGGCCTATAATAAAAATTAAAGAGTAGGTGTCATAGCCTTATCCTAATTTTTGATTCCTAATGAGGAGGCAGTTACAGGTATCGCAAAAAGGAGAGGATTATTTTTTTGACAATTTTCGGGGGTGCTTTGATCGACCTACCTTACTTTTAATCGGATTAATAAGGTATCTGAATGTTTCAATTGGAGGATAGCAGGTTTTGAGTGTAAGTTGCGCAATACCTCATTTTACAATACCGATATGAAGAATGCAACTGCCCTTTTGATTTGTCTATTGGCTTGGTCAGGTCTTTCTGCTCAACCTGCAAATAATGCTGCTGTTGAGACTGCTCCTTCAACACTTAAAGAGAGATACCTCTTTATGAAATCGAAAGCTCAGTCATTTAAAGATTATAAGGTAATTAAGGAGTCAGTCTTAGATGGTGTATGGAAAATCTCTCAGGATACACTTCGTGCTAAACAAAATACCATAGCACAAGCAAATGATAGTTTAAAAAAATTGAATGCATCAATTCAGAAATCAGCTGTAACCATGAAGGAAAAAGAAGGGTCTATTGCAGAGTTAACGCATGCCGGAACCCATGTTACTTTTTTGGGGATGGATCTTCTTAAATCAGTATTCATCACCCTTGTATTTTCTATTATAGCTGGTTTGGCCGTCTTTGCCGTAGTTCTTATTGGAAGATTAAAGATGATACACATCAATCTCAATGCGAAAACCGGATCGCTTGATTCTACACAACGCGAGTTTGAGGAATACAAACGTAAAGCAATGGAAAAACAAACGAAGCTTTCACGCGAGCTTCAGGATGAACGAAATAAATTACAAGGCCAGAGAAGTAGCTAGTCTTCTCCGGTTTGCAGATCATTCGCTATTTCCAAGCATATTCGAATTGATAACTACCCGATCCTATTGATATTTTTAAATCATTACCTTCTTTTGTCGAAGAGGTAATTGATTTCAATTTCCCACTATCAACACCATGTTCAGTAATTGACGAGGATGCGGCATTTGGAAGCACAATCGATGCCGTTGTATTGGCTGGAATGTTTACTGAAAGTTTGAATGTTCCGTTCTCTATTTTCCAAGATGATGTAGTTAAACCATAATTGGTTTTTAATTCCGCTGATGCGGATGTTAATTTTCCTCCCGGCTTCGGTGCAATTAGAATTTCTTTATACCCAGGTGCGGTTTCCTGAAGGCCTGCAACGGTGCGGTACATCCAATCACCAATCGCACCATATGCGTAATGGTTAAATGAATTCATTCCCGGAGTTTGAAATGTACTGTCTGGTTTTATGCCATCCCACCTTTCCCAAATGGTAGTAGCGCCCATCTTCACTGGATACAGCCAGGAAGGATACGATTCTTGCATTAACAAATCATAGGCAACATCAACATAACCAAATCGCGTTAGTACATCACACAGATAAGGAGTTCCAAGAAACCCTGTTGTTAAATGATTGCCATAGTCTTTTACATTTTGTGCTAGTCGGTCTGCTGCCTGAGGTCTTAGGTTTTCTGGCAGCATATCAAAATTTAATGCAAGCACATATGCAGTCTGTGTTCCGGTTACGAGCCTTCCGTTGGGCGTAACGTATTCTTTTTGAAATGCATCTTTAATACGTTTCAACATGCTGGTGTAGCGTGTTACGTCTTCTTTTTTTCCTAAAACCGTAGCCGTATTAAGAAGTAATTGTGTGGAGTGCGCCCAGAAACATTGTGCAATTAAATATTTATCCGTCACTGCCGAGCGACCATCGTTGTCATCGAAAGGTCTGTAGAAAAGCCAATCACCGAAATGGAATCCGGTATTCCATAAATCGTTTTTACTGCTTTTGTCAATGTATTCTACCCATGCCTTCATGCTTTTGTATTGTTGCTCCAAAATTCTTGCATCACCAAACGCCATATACATATTCCAAGGAATAACGGTGGCAGCATCGGCCCAGCCAGTAGAAGCCGAAGAATTTTTGTTCAACACATTTGGAATTACAAAAGGCACACGACCATCTTCTACTTGATCGGCCGCTAGATCTTTTAGCCATTTGCTAAAGAAGGTTGCAACGTTCATGTTGTAGGCAGCGGTGCGAGAGAATGCTTGCGCATCGCCAGTCCAACCGAGACGTTCATCGCGTTGCGGGCAATCGGTTGGTACATCAACAAAATTTCCTTTCTGCCCCCATTGAATATTGTGTTGAAGTTGATTGAGTAATGCATTTGAACTGGAGAAACTTCCGGTTGGCGCCATGTCAGAATACACGGCTGTTGCCAGAATGTTTTCGGTTTTCAATTCGCCCGGATATCCTTCGACTTTTACATATCGGAATCCGAAGAAACTAAAACGTGGTTCATAAGATTCTTCACCATCCCCTTTTAAGGTATATAGAATTTCGGCTTGTGCTGCGCGAAGATTGTCGGTGTAGAAATTTCCTTCTTTATTCAACACTTCTGCATGTTGAATTTTTATTTTATCTCCAGCTTTACCTTTCACTTTCAGGGTAATCCAGCCCACGAGATTTTGTCCGAAATCAATAACGGTTTCGCCCTTCGGAGTTTTAAAAATTTTGATGGCTTTAAACTCTTCATGCTTTGATACTGGTGGTGCAGAAGCGGCAATAAGATTTTCATTGTTCGTCTGTATTTTTCGAACGCTTAACCAATCTGAATCATTGAAGACTGATTGAGTCCATCCTTTTTTTTCTAAGCGAGCATCATATGCTTCACCATAATAAATTCCAGATCGTGTGATGGCGCTTGATGCACATTTCCATTTGTCGTTTGATGTAATAATTTCAGTTGATCCATCAGCATACTTTACTTCAAGCTGAAAAAGCAGACCGAGATTTTTTCCATACACGTTTTTATTCCCATCCCACGCTAACCAACCTCTGTACCAACCATCACCTAATAAAACTCCCGCAGCATTCTTTCCTGTGTTAATGAGCGAGGTAACATCGTAGGTTTGATATTGAAGACGAGTAGCGTAACTCGTCCAGCCGGGAGTGAGGTATTGATTGCCTATTCTTTTGCCATTGAGATGAGCTTCATATAAACCATGTGAAGTAATATAAAGACGAGCAGATTGAATTACCTTTTTTAATTCAAACGAATGACGCAGCATTGGCGAAGGTTGCCCCGTGCTATCTCCCGGAAGGGTAGGTTCAATCCATTTTGCAGACCAATCAGAAACACTTAATAATCCCATTTCCCAAAACTTCACTTCACTCCACGCAGATGAATTACCTTTATTATCGCTCACTTTCACCTGCCAGTAATAGCGTTGTCGAGATATCAATGTTGGCCCGGAATACGGAATCAGAATAGATTGATTTGATTTAACTTCTCCCGATTGCCAGAGAATGTTTTTTCCTTTCGTTATAGACTTAGAATCTGATCCTACACGAATGGAGTAACTCGTTTGAATAACTCCTTGTTGTGTTGAAGTTAACTTCCAGCTAAACCGTGGTGTGGTGATATCGATACCTACCGGATTATTTTGATACTCACACATTAAGTCATTGACTTGAAGTTTTTGTGCGAGAAGATTTTGGGTAATGAATGAAAAGAAAAGAAAAAGCGCGATGGAGATTCTCATGGTTGATTGTTATGCCATGAAGGTACAAATTTGATTGCAGCAACTATCCTGAACTATCCTGACAAGAATCTATCAGTTTGTGTAAATGAATGATGAGAGATTATTGCATGCTCAGCTTCTTGTAGATTTCCAAACAAACCCACGCATCTGTCGCGGCATATTCAAGTTGTTTTTCGGTTAGCGTTGCAGCTTCCCAGTTGGATGTTTGCGCACTTTTTGAAATGCGAAACCCCAGTAAAAGTCCAGCCAATTTTTTAACACTTTCTACTTGAAGACCAGAGGCTTTCGATAAGGTAGCCAACTCAACAAATCCTGCAGGCTCAAACGCCTTAAGCTTCTGTAGAAATTTAATGTCATCGCGAATGGCCACACCGGCTTTTATAATATTCGGATTTTGGAAAAGAGAAACCAACTCATCATCAAGACCAGTATCGTGCAAGCGAATCAGAAATACCTTATCAGGAATGGCCAATTGAATGAGAGCAACTTTAAATGATTGTCCTTTTTTAAAACTTGGCCGAGTTTCAGTATCAAACCCAACAACATCATGCTTCTCAATTTCACTTATCATTTTAGCAAGCTTCGCGGCATCTGTAATGACAGTGACCTTTCCTGTAAAAGCTTTTAGTGGGAGCGCATTCAGTTCTTCAGCAGTAATATTAGTCTGACGAGCGCTATCGTCTTGCTTGGGTAAATGCATCAAAAAATAATTAAAGGCCCAGATTAAAAAATACGCAGCTTATATTGCCCTCAAGTTAAGTCAAAAAAATCAACTATTTTGAGACCTCTTAAACCTAAATGGAATGCTAGATTCACTTTTTAGAAAGAAACCCCTCTCCTCTGTGTTGGGCAATGCCTCAGAAAATAGTGGCGGGCACGGATCATCCGAACTTAAAAAAGTACTGGGTGTGCGCGACCTCACCGCGTTGGGTATTGCTGCTGTAATTGGTGCAGGAATTTTTTCAACGATTGGTCAGGCTGCTTTTGATGGTGGTCCGGGTGTAATTTTTCTTTTCATGATTACAGCTGTAACCTGTGGATTTACTGCGCTCTGCTACGCTGAATTTGCTTCTCGTGTTCCAGTTGCCGGAAGTGCATACACGTATTCGTATGTAACGTTTGGAGAAATTACAGCGTGGATAATTGGCTGGGCTTTGATATTAGAGTATGGAATTGGAAATGTAGTGGTATCCATTTCCTGGAGCAGTTATTTTGTGAACTTATTAGAGGGAGTAGGGATGCATCTCCCAACTTGGTTGGCAACCGATCCAACCACTGCCGAAAAAATGTATGGGGTTGCAGTTGCGGCAGGTACATCAACAGAAGGATTAGCTTGGACTACAGCACCTGTCTTTGCCGGATTTAGATTCATTTGTAATCTCCCAGCTTTTGTCATTATTATTTTGGTCACCATTCTTGCTTTTATAGGAATTCGCGAAAGCAGAAGCAGTGCAAATTTTATGGTTGCATTGAAACTGGTTGTGCTGGCAATACTGGTGGGCATTGGTGTGTTTTATATTGACACTGATAACTGGACACCCTTTATGCCGAATCAATTTACGGGTGTGTTAAAAGGTGTATCTGCGGTCTTCTTTGCATATATCGGTTTTGATGCGATCTCAACAACAGCTGAAGAATGTAAAAATCCTCAACGGGATTTGCCGCGAGGTATGATTTATTCACTCATTATCTGTACTATAATTTACATTGTTGTTACGCTGGTCATTACGGGCATGGTAAATTATGCTGAGTTCGATAACGTGGCGGATCCCTTGGCGTATGTATTTGAAAAAATTCATTTAGGTAAAGTAGGTTTCTTTATTTCACTGAGTGCTGTGGTTGCCGCAACAAGTGTGTTATTAGTTTTTCAGATAGGACAGCCACGCATCTGGATGGCCATGAGCCGCGATGGTTTGATGCCAAAACGGTTTGGTGATGTTCATCCGAAATTTCAAACACCTGCATTCTCCACGGTTATTACTGGAATTATTGTAGCGATACCTTCTTTGTTTGTTGAAAGTGGATTGATGACGGACCTTACCAGCATCGGTACTTTGTTCGCGTTTGCGATAGTTTGTGGTGGCGTGTTGCTGTTACCCGAAAAAGAAAAGTCAAGCGAGAAGCGATTCAACTTGCCATACATTAACGGACAATTTATTGTACCGATATTATTCATAGTTTTTGTTTATTTCTTCCGTGAAAGAGTAATCAGTTCGGTATTAGAATTCTCTCGTGAATCGCATCAGGAGATTTTGTTTTTAATCTTCATGCTAATGGCAGCTACCATCACGATATACTCTTTTTTAAGAAAGCTTTCGCTGATACCTGTGCTGGGCATGTTGTGCTGTTTGTATTTAATGATTGAGATCCCCGCAAAAAGCTGGATTGTATTTTTTGGCTGGATGGGCTTTGGCCTGGCGATTTACTTTAGTTATGGATATTGGAAGAGTAAATTGGCAAAGACTTAATTCAATATTAAAATTGGGTGAACCGATACTCCCAGAGTCTTTAAATTATTAAATAATTCCTTTTCTTTGCCCCTTCATCAAAAATCAAAATATGAAAATCTATCTTTTTCTTATCATACTAGTGATGGGTACCACGGTGTTTGCCCAATCAAAGAAAGACCTGCAAGCAGAAGTAAGCAGTCTAAAGAATCAAATCTACCTGCTTAAAAATCCAAAGGATGTTGAGCTGAGCGATAAACACAAGAAAGCTAGCTATGGCTTAGGAGTGTTGGTTGCCAGTAATCTTAAAACACAAGGTGGCGATTCGCTTGACATTAACGTAATCACTGCTGCCATGAAAGACGTGTTTCAAAGTAAAGCATTGAAGATTGAGCAACAGGAATGTTCCGTAATCGTGCAACAGTACATGCAAGCGGCTGCCGAAAAGAGAACCATAAAAGGAAAAGAAGAAAGCTTGAAATTTTTAGCAGAGAATAAAACGAAAGAAGGAGTAATTGTAACGGCAAGCGGTCTGCAATATAAAGTAATCACTGCGGGCACAGGCAAAAGTAAAACACCTGCTGTAGATGGAAGTGTTACGGTTCATTACGCAGGCAAGTTAATTAATGGAACAGAATTCGATAGCTCCATTGGCAAAGAGCCAGCGACATTTAAAGTAAACGAAGTTATTGCTGGGTGGACCGAAGCGCTTCAACTGATGCACGAAGGAGATAAGTGGACATTATACATTCCATCTGAATTGGGCTGGGGTGAGCAAGGTGGAGGTGACCAAATACCACCGAATGCTGCTGTAATTTTTGATGTGGAATTGATTAAAGTAAATTAATTTGTTGCCACGCCTGCACGAATTATTTGTTCGTGCAGGCGTGGCAATTTATTTTACCTTCTCTTGCAGTGCCGTTAGCGAACAACAATATTGAGACGTCATCAGATTAATACCTTGTTTTAAAAAGTGCTTTAAGATGGTGACTTCCTCGCCATCAGTTTTATAGGTTGTATTCAACGGAATTTCTTTCTCCTCAAAATTGTCTTCTGTAAAATTTTCCTTCTGCTTCACCAATACATTTCGAATACCAATCGCTAGTTTCTTTTTTACACTAATCGTGTTTGAGATTCCGAATAAAACTTCAGGATTCGTTTCGTTGCCGATATTAAAAATGTGATTTTCTTTTTCATCGAACAGTTGATTTTCACAATGGATGTATAAAATACCTTCTCGTATTTCGATCAAACTACTTTTGTACGGATGTCCTTCGGTTAATGTCTCAGCAAATATTTGCCCTCGTTCGTCCAATCCAATAATGAAAGGTGCCTTCACTAACGATTCGCTGTTGTCTGATTTTGGATAGTAGAGATAATAACTGCCCAGGTAATAATTTTTGATCAAGTCTTGCGGTCCGCTTCTTCTATTAATTCGTCCTGTTACATTTCTAAAAATCCCGGAGACTTGAGTTTTTTTCCAGTTATCCCAATCACCAATTTCAACAGATAAATAAACAAGCAATGCATTTAGCTTGGTGTCTTTTGCTTTGCCTTTGTTCCAATAACTGTGAAGCGTCTTTGCACTAATCCAATTAAACGTGCGACTGAGTTGCGACAGGTATTTAATGAACGCTTCATCACCTGACAATTTGTTGTTCAACATCAGGCTCTGCACCTGATCTTTTCCAATGATGAGTTTCTCGACAACGAGTGCGGGGTTTCTAATCGCCTCTTGTGTTACTCTTTTATTAATGCGCCTGGCAATAAACTCAAAAACAGTGCGATTGAATTTCTTCCAATCCAATCCCAGTCCACTGGCAAGGAGTTGCTCATTTAATTCGGGACTTGCCTCAATGGCTTCTTTAATTCGGGAAGGAATCATATCCAACAAACTTAACAAATCTGACGAAGATTTGACCGTCAGATCTTCTCTTTGCGATTCGGATATTTTAAATGCTTGATGCACAAACCAATGTTGAATTTTAAATTTTTATTTGACCGTTTTTTTGGCGGATTTGACATAATTAGAATTACGTACTGTAAAACCAATCCAAACTCAAATAAACTTTTGATCAAACCCTAAACTGCATGAGAAAATTCTACTCCTCACTCTTGGCGCTTATTATAACCGTGTCGGCCCTCGCGCAAACAGACAAGGTTACGATAACCGGCAAGGTTACTGATCAGACTGATGGAAGCGCGCTTCCAGGCTTAAGCATTGTTGAAAAAGGAACTACGAATGGTGCCTCGACCGACATCAATGGCAGGTATACCTTGTCCGTAACACCTAACGCAACGCTTGTGTTTTCTTTTATCGGATACACAACACAAGACGTTGAAATCGGAAATCGAAACACCATTGATGTTTCGATGAGTGCAGAGGTAGTGCAACTTCAGGATGTGGTCGTGGTAGGTTATGGAACACAACAGAAGAAAGACATTACCGGTGCTGTGGGTTCTGTGAAAAATAGTGAGTTCAAAGATCAGCCTACTACCAACATTGCTGCAAATCTTCAAGGTAAGATGGCCGGTGTAAACATCACCTCGGCATCCGGTACACCCGGTGCAGGTATGCTCGTGAGTATTCGCGGAGCAAGTAATCCGTTGTATGTTGTAGATGGTATCCCGATGTTAAGTGAAAGCAACTCATCACTCGCTACTTCATTCGATACAGAAGGCAACGTAGTAGGAAGTGGCCAAAACGTAAGTTCTATTGCTGACATAAATCCGAATGATATTGAATCGGTGAACGTAATGAAAGATGCAGCAGCAACTGCTATTTACGGAGCACGCGCAGCAAACGGTGTGGTGATCATTACCACAAAGCGAGGTAAAACTGGTAAAACAAAAATCAATTTCAACTATTACACAGGCATTCAGAAAGTAGCACGCAAAATTGAGTTTCTTAATTCAGAAGAATTTATTGCGTTGAATGAAGAAGCTCGCGCCAATGATTTGGCGTTATACGATGCCGATAATACAGTGTTCGGTCCTAACTTCGATCCTGCAGTTCTAACCGATCCACTAAACTATGGAAAGGACGGAACCAATACCGTTTGGTTAGATGAAGTGTTGCAAACTGCACCCATTCGTAATTATGAACTCTCTGCTTCTGGTGGTGATAAGAAAACTAAATTCTATGTTGGTGGATCGTACTTCGATCAGGAAGGTATTGTGATTAACTCCGGTTACAAACGACTTACCGTTCGCACAAACCTAGATCATCAGGCAACCGAAAAACTTTCATTTGGTTTGAATGCCAGCGTATCGCATTCTAAGAACAGAAGAAGTTTTAATGATAATACCTATACGGGTATCATTACCAATGCGATTGGAGCATCACCGCTCATGCCGGTGTATGATGAGTTTGGAAATTATTCCAACTACGAAGATTACCAGGTGAACTGGCTTTCTGATAATCCAGTTCTTTCGGCAAATGAGATTAAGGCTTACACCACGACAAACCGATTAATCGGTTCACTCTTTGCGGAATATAAATTCGCTCCGTCACTAAAATTCAGAACCAGTTGGTCAACCGATTATAGTTATGTAACCGATGATCAATTCTTTTCACCTATCACTGCTGATGCAGAAGCCGTAAGTGGAAGAGTCTTTAAAGGAAATTTTGATCAACTCACGTGGTTGAATGAAAACATCCTCACATTTTCCAAAACATTTAGCACTGCACATAATGTTAATGTCGTGGCCGGATTTACAATGCAAGAATCAAAATCTGATTACACTTCTATCAATGGTCAGGGTTTTCCGGGAGGAAGTGGACTTCAAAAAATTTCGAGTGCAGCAGTGATTACAAATGGGGCCAACCTAGGAACATCTTATGGTTTGGTTTCCTATCTCGCTCGAGCGAATTATGATTACAAAGGAAAATATTTTTTATCGGCAACGGTTCGCGCTGACGGTTCATCGCGCTTTCCAAAAAATAAACGGTATGGTGTATTCCCGTCCTTCTCAGCAGGGTGGACCATTTCAGAAGAAGGTTTCTTTGGCGAAGGTAAAACATTGGATTATTTAAAACTTCGGGGAAGTTATGGAATCACGGGTGATCAGGAAATTGGAAATTTTCAAAACAT
>JBKJOF010000215.1:0-2782 GCA_046595655.1 Chryseolinea sp.
ATTCTTTTTTGTCCGCATATAAATCGATGCGATCGAAGAGGAGGTAATGTAGTTTTGCTTCTGTTATTGCCTTATTAATTTCCTCCGTTTTTTGTTGCGTAGCGATAGGCATAACAACTGCGCCACAACCAACGCCTGCATAAAGGCCAATTAAAAAGTAGCGATTGTTTTTGATCAGCAGCCCAATACCTTGATCAGACTTTATACCGTGTGTGATTAACGTGTTTTTAAGTTGTTCTGTTTGTTGATGAAGTTCTGCAAAGGTAAGTGAGCCATACTCATCAACCACTGCAATGTTGTTTGGCCATTTAGCAGCCGCTTTTGTTAAATCTTGATAGACGTTTAAACTAGGCTCGGCTGAGTTCACGGTGTAAAGTATTGATGATTTTTTTTCTTTCAACTTCATTGGCACCGCAGGCAAGCTTACCCGCGGCATAACCGGTTTGTATTCCTGTTCCCATTACACGGGCGCTGGCGATGGCTCGCGATGTTGCTGAAATGTTTTTTCCTGCAAAATACAGATTTGAAATTTCATCGGAGATCACGCAGTCTGCAGGAATATGGTATCCATTATCTACTTCAAAATAGTCCATCTGTAGTTTGCCATCATTAGACCACTCTTCAATGGGCCAAGTTCCAACGGCAATACCTTCACTTGATTTTCTACACGACATCACATCTGCTTCTGTCAATATGTATTTTCCTTGTGATCGTTGTTGTACTCGTATACCCAATGAAGGAAAGATGTATTCGATTGATGCTTCTTTTAAACTCTCAATGTGTTGACGGAGATTTATAAATATTTCTTGAATTCGTTCGTGGCCTTTTACTTGTATTGTTTTATTTTTTTCTGCCGAATCTGTAATGATTTCTGGTAATGTAAGTTTAAGATCAGCAATATGATTGTGAAGTGATCCAGGAACAACACTTAGTGATATGTAACTTTCCGGCCAATTCTTTTCTTTGATCATTTGCACCATCGTCCGTTTGATGCTCATGTTCAAAGTAAATTCACTATCGATTACAACATTCTTAATTCGAAAAATTTGAGAAGCTGCTTGATAACTGTCTTCTCGTATCAAACTAAATTTTCCAAGAGAAGAAACTACTCCATGTCCACTACAATCAACAATTGATTTAATACTGAAATCAAATTGTTGTGACAATTTTTCAAGGATAACATTTTGAATTTCTTTTTCATTACGATTAACCTTTACTAACTCTGTATTTGTTAGAACCGTTATGCCATGTTCTTCTAATTTATTGCTCATTAATCTTTGAAGCTCAGTCCACTCATACGGTATAATGTATAATCCTTCATGATAGCGTGTTGGTTTTGAGATAGAAGAATTCGCCTGAAGTTCAGATATAAAATCATTGCAGAAAGAATAACCCACAGGTTTGGCGTGTCCACTGAAGGAACGAAAAAAAGACCCACAGATGGTACCTACATTGGTTTGAGTAGAATCACCACCAATGGAGTTGCTCTTTTCTACTAATATTACTTTTCTATTTTCCTGCGCAGCAGAAATGGCTGCAGCAAATCCGCTGATGCCACTGCCCACAATTAATATATCGGTCGAGGTGGGAATCATGAATCGAATTCCTTTCCGAAAACTAATTCGTGTCGTAACTGTTTTTCCATCTTATCCATCTCTTCTTCCGAAATCACTTCTTCAAAATACATGATCATTAAATGAAGTCGGTTTTGAAACTTCATAAAAGCAAAGGTAAGTCCCGGAGGATAAATGTTGGATGGAAAGTTCCATGCGTCTTTTATCCGATGCTTGTTGAATTCCAAAAAATCAGATGGATGATCTGCAGCCACTGTAAAAAGAAAACTGGCTAGTGATCCACCCTTCGGTCCTTTAATCCAGAAATAGTAAAGAGGAGAGGGAGTTCTTCGAAGGAAACGCATCAGTATATCGTAGTCACGAAACATGTTCGTCTTTAGTTGATCAACCATTTGTTGATTGATGGTGTGTACAGTTTGCTTTAACGAATGGAGACCCGCTGCTTTTAGTCGGTAGAAAATAAAGGATAGATGATTACCAATAAGTGGCCCGAGTGCGCCCTTCTTTCGTTGATCGCGTGGTACAGGAATCCAGAAATCATGGACTGGAATTTTTCTATCGATCAGAAATGTTTGGACACTTCGTGCTGCACAAGCAAGGTATAAGGCGCTTCTTCCAAACTGTGCGCCAAGGGTTGGGCCTACCTTATCGAGTTGAGCTGTCTCGTCATCTGTGAATCGAACAATTCTTACTTTTTGATTGGTGTTTGTAGTTTTTTTCTTCGAAAGGAAAATCCCCGAAAGTGGTTTTTTGGAAATTCGATCAATAAAAAATTTAGCTCGGGTTGCGTTGAGAAGTTCCTTCCATTTTAACGTAGGCTCTTTTGAGTTGTCATGAAGTTTTAATTCTTTTTCGAAAGATCCATGAGCGAGTTGTTTCATGAGTAAGATAGCGCCATAACCATCCATCAATAAATGGTGCCACGAAAAAATAAGTGTTGAATCTCCGTTCGAACGAAGTAAAATATGAAACGCCAGCAGTGGAGGTTGATCACCGGAAATTTTATGATTGATAATTTCTTCCGGGATCAGTACATCCGTTTGAAATGTGGTTATAGGAATCTCGTCAGTTGTATCATTCTCTTTCCAAGTAGGAATCGAAAATGGATATTTTTTTTCTGCGGTTAGGTGAGCAAGTCGCAGCAGATTGCGATTTGATTTTATGTTTGATCGAAATTGATCGACATCTAGTTGTCCTTCTAATTCTAA
>JBKJOF010000205.1:0-6431 GCA_046595655.1 Chryseolinea sp.
AAAGAAGACCGGACACTTTTACAGTATTAATCAAGTCCTTGTTATCTTCAAGATATTTGGAATGCCTAAGAGATTTAAGGTGTCGATGTCGGATGTTGAGGAAATGTTTAAGGCTGCTTGAATCCAGCGGGATCACGTGAACGGCCATGGAATATAGTTTCTTGGCCGTTTTTATTTTTTGGGTCACGGGGAATATAAGTCGAAATAGGTTTGTTTGGTCGAACAATATATTCGGAGGGGTTGGGTGCCGTGATTGCGTTTGTGTATATCTGTGAAAAACCTATTCCTTCAGGAGAAGAGTCGAGTGTAAGATGCATCGAATTCTACACAATCACTACTATCGCAACGCCGTGCTAATGAACTGCCTTTTTAATAATCATAATTCTGATACTGACCGCTAAGTTCGGCGATGCGTTTCGCATTGTTAGCAATTTCACCAATGTTCTTTTCAACTAAACGATGGAAAGCCGGATCATCAGGACCCAATGGATTGATCAAGCCTTTTATTTGCTGATGATACAGTATATGTGAAATATTGCAAATCAGCTTCGATACCTCTGATTGACGTTGAGAATAAATTACGAAATTCCTACTTCCTGAAGCTTCGGAACCGTCATCAAGATTGGTGATGGTTACTTTGACCTTAAAGCTGGCGCCTGCGTTGGGCAGATTGATCAGTTCCAACTTTTCTTTGTGTTTATTACCAGTGTTGACATTGTCGACAAACCAATCATATTGGATATTAGCCGTCGTAAATGGATTATTCGAAACGCGCAATGTCATGTCACTTCCTTCAACAGCGGGAAAATAACAGGATACGCCACTCCGGTTATAATAGTCGATCTTGAGAGCAGCCAGTACTTTAAAATGAAGAATACTCGAAGCCCCCGGCTTCAGCACTGGCAGAAAAAATATTCTGGTCAGCTCGACACCATCATGATCAAGGTCTGGTGTGTCTGTCAGGTTATTGACCACAGACAGACTGATCTTACTAAAGACTATATACTCCCAGGGCTGTTCAAAAGAAATATTGGCTTCGAAAGGCAGATCTAAAGGATAAACTGCATTCTCTTTTTCAGGTACTAAAATGTTTGCGGCTGTATTAAAATTTAAGACGTCACCAATCAGCGGACTGACCAGCGTTTTTATGGTTTTAAATGCCAGATTTTGTTCATTGATCTGCTCCAAAATGGAACGCAAAATTATGCCTCAAGCATAAATAACCATGGCGACGTTGTGGGATACGGGGACACGCTCTTTAATGGTAATAGGGTGGAAAGGGCTTTTAAGTGGAGTCCCTTTGCAACTGCAACGGAACTGCCTTTACCTCCACTCGCAATTTCGACAGAAGCTATTTGCATAAGTAATAGCAGAATCATTACAGGCTTTAGCACGCTGCCTGATGGTGTCGTGGTTCAAACTGTTTGGGAAAATGGCAATCACCATACACTCGGCATTTTGTTCGCTAATGGAAGAATTGTTGTAAATGATAGTGGTATTGTTGCTGGAAGATTTTCTGACTACCCAGGATTTTATCACGCATATGGCATAAAGCCATTAGATAAAAATGCTAATGGCATTCCGGATACATGGTTTGAAGATCTTAACTGCGACGGTAAAAATGATTTAATGGAACATTTGGCGCTCTTTGATCGAATAACAGGATTAGGAGGAGGATCGTTATATAATCCTTATGGAATAAACAACAAAAACCAAATTACAGGAGCTGGTGAAGGACCAAATGGAGGAGACGTGGCCGTGTTGTATGATTATAATAGTAATACTGAAATAGGATTGGGTGATTTGGGCGGGAACAATTCCGCTGGAATTGGTGTCAACGATCATGGATCAGTGACTGGTTCTTCCTTTACTCGAAATGGGCAAGAACATGCATTCATATGGCTTGAAACAAGTTCTTATGGCTTGCCTGCGCAACAAATGATTGACCTCACTCCTCAGTTCATTAGATCAACAAGTTTTTCAATAAATGAATGGGGAAAGATTGTTGGACAGGCTCACTTTCCTGGATTACCAGGCGAAAGAGCTTTTGTTTGGGATCCTTACACTAAACAGATATCTGACCTTAATTCTTTAATTAATCCAATACCTGGACTACACTTGTCAAGGGCGGTTGGAATAAATGACAGAGAAGAAATTATAGTTGACGGAATATTGAATGGCCATTCAAGAGCCTTCTACTTACACCCTTCACCAAGCACTGGCATAGCCATAACTGCTCAGGTAACACAAATATTGGCAGGCTTGATAGATGATAGCGGAGGTGTAATCTGGACTATAAACGGCCCAATACATGTTGATCCTTGGAATCCAATGAATAGGATTGCTCCTGAAAACAAGGACATCTTACTGATAACTTTATTAAACGAAGTTGCTGATTCTATAGCCGATGCCTCTGTGCGGAAAGCAATTCAAAAAACAAATTGGGAAACAGTCATTAGACTTATTAATAAAAAGATGGAAAAATTAAATTTAGAAAAGTGACAACCACTCGATACAAACAGCATTTATTCTCCGCTGTGGATTTGCTTGAAAGTTCAGTTCGCATTGCCTAATTTCCAACGGTGTGGATCACTTGCATGTCATTATTAGCCAGATATCTGACTAGTTTAAGTGGCAGAATGAACATACAAACCCTCGGAACTCCGAGGGTTTGTATGATTTACCAATCAAAAGGATTGCCGCCAGCAGCACATACGTGCCAACCGATATCCTTTTCAATGACAGTGTGATTACTCGGCTTCAGTCCACAAGCAAAAACATTTGTACAGCACATTGTAAAGAGTATGCACTTTATTTCCGTCCTGGTAAAGTTGCAGCGCTGACCTTGAGAATTGTCGCCACCCGTTAGCCAATCCCAAAATCCTGCATGCGAAACGGTCCTGGCCGACTGATCCTGATTTACCGGAATGGCGGTAAATCCAGGAACTTTAGAATAGTCTGCGTTCAGTTAACAGGGCAGGGTCATGTTCATCTTAAAAATCTTCAAATAGCAAAAGGGTTGTATGATTGTCTAAAGAATCTTGATGATAGAAAAAACGCAAAAGAATTTCAGAGATTAGCTGGTGTCATCATAAAGCGCGAAATAAAACAGATGAGAGGAATATTTAAAAAGGCGTCTGCACCACGTAAGCGAAATAAGTAGATGTCCTGTCGATTTACTCGTGTTAATGTCGATAGATAATTAATTAATTGTGATGGTAACGAAGGATATCCCGATGACTTGCGCCAAATGTTGAAGCTATTTCAGCCAGTGTTGTAGCATCTTATGCCACTTAGTAAACCTCGCAAAACCATCCCTTAACACCGCTTTAACACCAAAAATGAGTAATTATCAGTACCATATGATACAAATAAAGATTAATAAGGCTTTCCGAATTAAAATGGGTATCAATCAATACTGATTGGCACTAGTGTCCTTGTTCCAGCGGGATCACACAAAACCAAAAAAGCACCTTAACCGGGTGCATTTTTTATTTCTTTAACACCGTTTTAAAACAAACCAGTTAAAATCTGAAATCAGTGCTTCTATAATATTCCGGGGCACATAATTTATATTCTTACACAATCAAATAAAAACCTTCATATTCCTTCACAATCGTATACAATCCTTAAACTTTACTTTGACCACGTCCTACATTTGGTAGAGTGAAGAACAAGACAATCACAAAGACTCAATTTCTTCAGCACGTGCGCTACGAGTTGGATGCAAAGAATAAACACAGTAGAAAATCTATTGAGCGTATTGCCTCATCCTATGGCATCACCGATAAATCAGAAGCAAAGGAATACACTGAACTCAGTATCGTCCTGAAAGCAAGAAGTATCTCACTTTCATCATCATCTATTCAAGAGAAGTATTGGAGTATAGTTGACCTTTACAACAATCAGGTAAACATTTCCCATCGAACAAGTCACAGTATCCTACTACAACAATACAGTACACCGGCTCCCATTTCATTCCTTGCCGGAATTTTCACTAATGCAGAACAAAGCATTTCAGTATTTGAACCTTCCGCTGGAAATGGTCTTCTCACAATTACTGCGAATCCTTCCAGAGTTATTGTTAATGAAATTGATCCGCTAAGAAGATCGAACTTAGTTGATCAAGGATACAGGCAAGTTCTAAGTCAAGATGCAACACAACCCTTTAAAGGATTCGAAAAGAAGTTTGATGCAGTCATAACGAATCCTCCCTTTGGACTCTTAGACAAGAAAGTGAAATACGAGAACTTCAGTATTGAAGTGCTTGATCACTTGATGGCTTTACGTGCACTGGATTGCACGAAAGATAATGGTAAAGCTGCGATCATTATTGGAGGGCATACACGCTATGATAAGAAAGGAAGAATTCAAAAAGGGAAGCATCGCTTCTTTTTCAATTATCTCTTCAGCAGATACAATGTCGTTGATGTTATTCCTATCGATGGTTCCAAACTCTATTCTCGCCAAGGAACTTCCTTCGATACAAGGCTAGTGCTGATTGATGGACGAA
The DNA here is from genome assembly GCA_046595655.1 of Chryseolinea sp. Taxonomy (GTDB): domain Bacteria; phylum Bacteroidota; class Bacteroidia; order Cytophagales; family Cyclobacteriaceae; genus Chryseolinea. The sequence goes on from JBKJOF010000205.1 coordinate 4,514, forward strand.
AATCCGAACCCTCTGGTGCTGCTCCTTTGAAAGATGCAGAACGAGATTCGGTAGTGGATTCCTTTGAAGAGTTGTATGAAAGGGTAATGAGAGTGACGACACCAAGACAAGAATCTACCATGACAAAACTTGAATTAGAAGCTCAGGCGCTTGCTCTGGAACTTGAATTAATGAGTTTCGATGAACTCGGTATGCCATACACACCTGCATCAAGCAGTTGCTTTGTTCTCAATACAGTAGTGCCTGATTCAATGGGTTTCGAAACCCACAGTGCATTGCAAAGAATTAAGGAAGCACTCGGTGGTGATATAGATGAGTATGTGCGGATCAAACTCAACTACAGAAGCAATGTAGAACTGTGTAAAGCTTTATCAGCCGAACAAATTGATGCGGTAGCCATGTCAATCTATAACATTGAAGAGCGTGGTGTTGGTATGATTATCGGAGACCAAACCGGAATTGGCAAAGGCCGCATTGCAGCATCTATTATTCGGTACGCAGTGGAACAGGGCGCGCAACCGATTTTCATTACCGAGAAGGCAAATTTATTCTCAGACATTTATCGCGACTTGGTAGCGATTGGTTCGGCACATTTAATACCATTCATTGTCAACTCTCGCGAAAGTAAAACTGACATTAAAGATGAAGATGGTAATGTGATTTACCAAGCACTGCCAGCAGCAGATCAGAATAGAATATTTGAAAGTCAACGTGTTCCTAAGAATTTTCATTTTACAGTTGCAACCTACTCGCAATTTAACTCTCCTGATAAAAAACCAATCAAGCCAGCATTCTTAAATGCGATAGCGAAAGATAACATTGTCATCATGGATGAATCACATAATTCATCTGGCTCTGGCAATACCGGAAACTTCATGCAGTCTGCATTATCCAAAACAAGAGGCGTGGTATTTCTTTCCGCTACGTTCGCCAAACGTCCAGACAATATGCCGATCTACGCAATGAAGACCTCAATACGTGATGCAAGTATGACGAGAGAAGACCTGATTGAAGCTATCACAAAAGGTGGAGTGGCATTGCAAGAAATCCTAGCAAGTCAACTTGTGGCTGAAGGTCAGATGGTCCGGAGGGAACGTTCTTTTGAAGGTGTAGAAGTGAACTATATCACACTAGAACAAAAAGAACAGGAACACAAAGCCATTGCAGATAATATCACTTCGATCATTCGAGACATTATCAAATTTCAAACAACCTATGTTGATGAGATTGTAGATGAATTGGATGACATCGCGGTAGCTGAAGGAAAGCAAGTGGAGATTCGAGAAGGAACTTCCCAAGCAGGAGTCGATAACCTGCCATACTTCTCCAAGGTTTTCAATGTGATTAACCAGATGCTATTCAGTATCAAAGCTGAAGCCGTTGCTGAACGAGCCATTTCTCGATTAAAGGAAGGCAAGAAACCTGTTATCGCATTTGCTAGCACGATGGGTAGCTTCATTGAGCAAATGGAGTCCGAAGCAGGACTAGCAATTAGTGATGGGGACACCATCAACGCTGATTTCTCTTTAGTGCTTCAGAAAGGACTCGATGGAATCTTACGCTATACTGAAACAGATACCGATGGACAGAAGGTTTTTAAGAAATTTGAAATCTCTGATTTTCCCCTGGAAGCTCAGGCGGAATATTTCAAAATAAGTGAAAGGATTAAAGAAGCATCGACTGGAATTACCATCTCTCCGATTGACGTCATTGTTCAAAAGATTACGGAAGCTGGATACAAAGTGGCAGAGGTTACTGGCCGCAAGTACGAACTTCAAATTAAGGCCGAGCCGGCCAGGCAAATAACAAAGGCTCTTGTTCTTACACGAAAACGAATTAACACCAACGATGCTTTTCGTCAGTTCAACAATAACGAGGTAGATGTTTTACTCATCAATCAGTCTGGAAGTACTGGAGC
>JBKJOF010000154.1:0-20415 GCA_046595655.1 Chryseolinea sp.
TATTGGAGTGGAGGAGCACAAGTTGTTCCACCGCATGATGCAAATATTATGAAGGAGGTTAGTGCCATCACATCCTTTGATCAAGTGAAGTTCAATGCTAATCCTACAAAGATTGTCACCATCGGACCGGAAGTGGAACAAGCGTATTATGAAGAAGTAAAAAAGATAATTCCAAATCATGATATTATTTCCAAGCATCACAACATTCCGTTAGTCTATTCTAGTCTTCACGGAGCAGGCATCACGATGGTGCCCGAGTGTTTACGTCAAATTGGATTTACGAATATTCAAGTAGTCGATGAACAGAAAACTCCTGACGGAAATTTTCCAACTGTGCAATCGCCAAACCCCGAAGAGAAATCAGCAATGGAGCTGGTGATTAAAAAAGGAAAAGAAGTTGGAGCAACGATGGTAATGGCAACCGATCCGGATACCGATAGAGTAGGTATGGGTGTGCGCAAAGCTGATGGAGATTTTATTTTACTCAATGGTAATCAGGCTTTTTGCTTGATGATGTATTTCATCTTGAAAAATTTAGCAGATAAAAAGAATGCGTACATCGCGAAGACCATTGTTACTTCTGAGTTAGTGGACGTAATGGCAGCGAAGCTTGGTATTGAATGTTATAATACCTTAACAGGTTTCAAATACATAGCCGAGTTAATGGGGCAGCTTGAAGGCAAGAAACATTTTATTGCTGCAGGCGAAGAAAGTTATGGATACATGGCCGGAGATTTTGTGCGCGATAAAGATGCTGTTTCCGCCTGTGCATTTTTTGCAGCCATGGCAGCGAGTGCAACAGAAGAAAATAAATCCATGTACGATTGGTTGATCGATATGTATGTGGAGTTTGGATATTACAAAGAAAGTTTGCTCAATGTCACGAAGAAGGGCCAACAAGGCGAACAGGAAATCAAAGCCATGATGGAGAAGTTTAGAAATAATCCACCATCCGAAATTATCGGAAGTAAGGTAGAGCGTTTGTTGGATTACAAAACATTGAAAGAAAAAAATCTAATTACTGGAAAGGAAACAACGTTAAACTTTCCATCATCCGATGTGCTTCAGTTTTATCTGCAAGATGGCACAAAGGTATCCGTTCGTCCATCGGGTACGGAACCGAAGATCAAATTTTACATTAGTGTAAATTCGAAGCTAAAATCACGAGAAGATTTTCACAGTGCGACAGAAAAACTGGATGTAAAAATCAGTGGCGTAGAGAAATACTTACTCTCCGTATAATTTTTTTTGATCCTCTCTACACTACCTATGACCTATTGTTAAGCTACAAGTTTTTTGCTCCAGAGGAGCATCCTGTTTATGGCACAATCATCGACCGATTTCATCTGGCTCCAGAGGAGCCACCTATTGGTATTCTACTCGCTGATGTAAAGATGGTATTGTGTCTTACAAGTTGATACGAGGAAACGGCTCAACGGAATAGGTGGCTCCTCCGAAGCCAATTTCCCCTTTATTTTAATTCTGCAAACAGGTTGGTTCTCTACAGCAAGCTTGACTAAAATTTCTTCTTCTGTGATTGGTTAGTGAGTAGTTGTGCTATAAAATTCGCGCATTCGTTTGCAAACCGGTATAGAATCAAATGCAGATAATCATTGCGTCAAAATTGTCAATTACATGCTATTGCATCGGCAGAATTAACGGTTAGTTCTCAAACTTGCTCAATTTAACTAGTTGATTTTTATTACTTTTGCCGATTCATTTTTATACTCATGATTGCTGCTAATAATCTTTCTCTTCAGTTCGGTAAACGCGTATTGTTTGATGATGTAAACCTCAAGTTCATCTCGGGCAATTGCTACGGTGTAATTGGTGCCAATGGTGCCGGAAAATCTACCTTCTTAAAAATACTTGCCGGTGATATCGACCCCACTCGCGGTAACGTAAGCATCGATCCGGGCAAACGTATGGCAGTGCTTCGTCAGAATCACCATGAGTTTGATGAGGTATCTGTGCTCAATACTGTAATGATGGGCCACTCTAAATTGTGGAGCATCATGAAAGAGAAAGACGCGATTTATGAAAAGCCTGACTTCTCTGAAGCCGATGGTATTCGCGCGTCAGAATTGGAAGCTGACTTCGCAGAGATGGATGGATGGAATGCAGAATCGGACGCAGCATCGTTGTTAAGCGGACTGGGCATCACCGAAGAAGATCATTATAAATTAGTAAAAGAATTAAGTGGTAATCAAAAGGTGCGCGTGCTTTTGGCTCAAGCCATTTTTGGTAATCCTGATATATTGATTCTGGATGAACCTACCAACGACTTGGACATTCATACCATTACGTGGTTGGAAGATTTTCTATTGGATTTTAAAAACACGGTGATTGTTGTATCTCACGATCGTCACTTTTTGGATACGGTTTGTACACATATTGTTGATATTGATTTTAGCGCAATAAAACTGTACACCGGAAATTATTCTTTCTGGTATCAATCAAGTCAGTTGGCTTCTGCGCAGCGCTCTTCAGCAAACAAGAAAGCAGAGGATAGAAAAAAAGAATTGCAGGAATTCATCATGCGCTTTAGCGCGAATGCTTCGAAGTCGCGCCAGGCGACCAGCAGAAGAAAGTTATTGGAGAAAATTAATGTAGATGAAATTCAGCCATCAACACGTAAGTATCCAGCGATCATTTATCAGCAAAAAAGAACTGCAGGCGATCAGACCTTGCATGTAGAGAACATGACGTTCTCACTAAATGGAAGCACACTTTTCAAAAATCTTGACTTCTATGTAAACAAAGGCGACAAGATTGCTTTCGTAGGTAAAGACAGTTTAGCCATTACATCGTTGTTCAAAATTTTGATGGGTGAAGAAAAACCTGAGGCTGGTGATTTTAAATTTGGCCAAACGATTACAACCGCCTACTTACCGAACAACAACGAAGCGTTTTTTCAGTCAGACGATAATTTAATTGATTGGCTACGTCAGTTTGCTGATGATGAAAATAAAGATGAAACCTATGTGCGTGGTTTCTTAGGGAAGATGCTCTTTTCGGGAGAAGAAGTTTTTAAAAAGTGTAGTGTATTATCGGGAGGCGAAAAAGTACGTTGCATGATTTCGCGCATGATGCTGGCAGGTGCTAACGTACTCATTCTTGATGAACCTACTAACCATTTGGATTTGGAATCCATCACAGCTTTTAATAACGCATTGAAAGATTTTCCCGGCACCGTGTTATTCACTTCACACGATCATGAGTTCACACAAACTGTTGCTACTCGCATTATTGAAATAACACCCAACGGTTTTATTGATAAAATAATGACCTACGATGAATACATTGTGAGCGAGAATGTGGCAGAACAGAAAGTAGCGTTGTACGCATGAATTCAATAACCACGAATGCATGAATTTATTTGGTTGGTTCTTTAAGAAGTTGCCAGTTAAGATAGATCTTCTTCTGTTTAAACAATATTTTCATTTGCACAAATTAATTCCCTCTCGTTCGGAGAGGGTTGGGGTGAGGCCGTAATCAATCCAAAATAAAAGGAGCATCAGTCTTGGTGTAGTGGCGTTCCTTGATTTTGTTTTTCAAGTTATAAAACGATTCGAACGGCCCATCAGCACTAACCATGTTCATCATCCATGCGGGTACTGATCCGCTCGGATCGATATTCATAGAATACTCAACCTTCAGTTTGTTTGATGATACCGGCACAACAATCCATTTTGAACTCGACATAGGCACGCGCGTAATACCTTCTTTCTCCGGAATATAATCGGGAATGCCATTGGCGGTGAATATCATTTTCTTTGTTATCGGATCCTGTTCTACTTTCAAATGAACAATCAGGTCGCGGTTGTTTACAGGCCAGGGAGCAACTACCTCAACATAATAAATCAATTCCTGTTTGCTGATCTGCTTTAGAATTTTTGCATTGATAGTTTTGTATTGCCACTCATTGTATCCCTGAATGTCCATCACCATAGCCGCAAGCTGAGGTGCAGTAGCGTTTACCTCAAATGATGCTTTAATGGATTTAAATTTTGATTGATCGGTATTGCAACTATATACTTTTATACTGTCCTGATCTTTTCTCAGTTCGCACTCCACCTGTCCGAATAATATCGTGGTTGACAAAAAAAGAATGAGGATGGAACCGACAGCCCTATAAAGTTGTATTACCATTCTGTAAGATAAGGTTGAATCAGGAAGTTCCGATAGGTATTGTCTTATTATTCTTTCCCTTCTTTTAAGTTTGTTAATTATTCTCAAAAGAGACTAAAAATCAAACTGGTTCGTCTTCCTGAAAGTTAATCCACCACCCTGTATGCCCGCAAAACAAAAAGTTACCATCGGCCACGTATTTAAAACGATTATCTGGCCTCGAAAAAAATTAATCTTTATTGGCTTGATCCTGATTGTGATCAGTCGTCTTGCGTCACTCGTAATACCCTGGGCCACGAAATACCTCATTGATGACGTAATGGGTAATAAGGATATCTACATGTTAAAAGTAATCTTAGGCGCCATTTTACTTTCGATCATTGTTCAGGCAATCACATCGTATGTTCTTACTAATATTTTAAGCGTGGAAGCGCAACACCTTATTTCGGTTTTGCGGGTTCGTGTGCAAAAACAAATACTGCGTCTCCCCACGCGTTTCTTCGACAATACAAAATCCGGAGCATTGGTTTCTCGCATCATGACCGATGTTGAAGGCGTGCGGAATTTAGTAGGTACCGGTTTGCTTCAATTAGTGGGCGGTACGTTGAGTGCGGTGATCTGTTTAATTATGTTGATAAAGATCAGTCCATTAATGTCACTTTTGGTTCTGGTACCTATGGCTATTTTTGGTTTTATCTCTTTCAAAGCTTTTAGCTACATCCGTCCAGTGTTTCGCGAACGGGGAGAATTGAATGCAGAAGTAACGGGTAGACTTACCGAAACTTTAAACGGTGTTCGTGTCATTAAAGGATTTAACGCTGAGGCGCAAGAAATAAGAACATTTGAAAAAGGAGTCGAGAAACTTTATCTCAACGTAAAGAAGAGCTTAACCTCAACAAGTTTACTGACCAGCTCCGCTACCTTTCTGATAGGTCTTGCAACGGTTGGTATTATGGGATTGGGTGGATACAATGTTATAAAGGATACCATGACCATGGGCGATCTTATTTCATTTGTATTGTTTCTGGGCTTTGTCACCTTTCCCATTGTTCAGATGAGTAATATCGGCTCTCAATTGACGGAAGCTTTTGCCGGACTTGATCGCACAGAAGAAATAATGAACATGGCCATTGAAGATGATGGTTCAGTGCGGACTGAAAAAATTAGTGAGATTAAAGGAGATATAATTTTTAACGATGTCTCTTTTGCCTATGAAGAAGGAAAGCCAGTGTTAAAGAATATAAATTTCACTTCACCCGTAGGCTCGGTTACAGCTTTAGTAGGTACTTCCGGATCGGGCAAGACAACCATTGCTGGATTAGCCGCCACGTTTTTAAATCCCGATAGCGGAATGATTACGGTTGATGGTGTTGATCTTACAAAAGTATCACTCAATAGTTATCGCAGCCAGTTAGGCGTTGTATTACAGGATGACTTTTTATTCGAAGGTACAATCCGTGAGAATATTTTATTTCCAAGACCAGAGGCTACAGAGGATGAATTACAAAAAGCAGTTCGTGCTGCTTTCGTGCACGAGTTTACAGATCGTTTTGAGAAAGGATTAGATACCGTTATTGGGGAACGCGGAGTAAAATTATCGGGCGGACAGCGTCAACGTATCGCCATTGCAAGAGCGGTTCTGGCAAATCCAAGAGTTTTAATTTTGGATGAAGCCACTTCTAATTTAGATACCGAAAGTGAAAGTTTTATTCAGGAAAGTTTAAGAAGCCTGATGCAGGGAAGAACAACCTTTGTTATCGCTCACCGACTCAGTACCATCAGGCAAGCCGATCAGATATTGGTTATCGAAGATGGAAAAATTGAGGAGCGCGGCAAACACGAAGAGTTGATAGAAAAGAAGGGAAGGTATTTTCAATTGTACACCTATCAAGCTAGGATATAAATGGTAAACGGTAATCAGTGATCAATAATCGGTTTACTCAGCGACTGATTACTGATTACTGATCACTGTTTACCTATTACCATCACTGATTACCGTTTACTGATTACCGATTACTGATGACCGAATTCCGATTACTAAATCTTCACAACTTCATAACCAATTCCATCCTCAACTTCATCGGTTTCGACTTCAGCATAGTAAACATCGTCTAATACATAGTACTCAGTACCGTCAATTGTTTTTACTTCATATCCATCGGGCAATGCATCTACGATTGCACCTTCCGGAGCATCAATAGTTTCGTATTCATCACTCTTGTCTACTTGTGTGTAAAATGTTCCGTAGTAATAAAAGTAATTACGAGGACCAACAACAACTCTTCTGTATCCTACAGGTAGAACACGAATTCTAACGCCAGCATTCGGGCGAACCACAACATAAGCGTTGTTGCGCGGAGTATAATAAACACCCCGATCAAAATAGTATGGGTTCGTTTTTGTTTTAATGATCACAGCAGTGGTGGGTACAACCGTAACGGAAGTTCTCCATCTTGGTAAATGAGCATATCGAACATGCGCTCTGCGAACCACTACGCTATGACGAACATGGCGCCTAACCACTCTTGTTTTAACGCGTCTGTCTCTATGTCGTGATTGTGCTTCTGCTGATTCGATGATACCCGATAAGGCCAGTATCATAATAATAAAAATTGAAAAGATTTTAATGTTTTTCATTTTGAAGGAATTTATATTTAGAGCATTGGCATCTTAGACAGGATAGATTCGTGAAAGTTTAACGTGCAGTAGAAATATTTTAAGATATTCTTTGTCGGATCATTTAAGATTGAGCGATGCCCCTGCATTAAAACCACTCATCCCGTCATAACCGGTTTCAGCAAACAAGGAGAGTTTTGGCTTGACGTGGTAACGGATTCCTAGTTTGATCATTCCTAAGATATCGTCATCAGAACTTTCTGAAAGAACGATTGGATCATTCGTTACGTAAAAGATGTGGCGATAGCCTAAACCAACACCCACATACAAATCCAATTTTTTTGCGGGTATCAATTTATTAAAATGATAAAACACAAGGGAGCCAATACTAATTGCTGTGAAGTTGGTTTTGCTATTGTTATAACTGTGAAAAGATCCCCATCCTGTTGATAGGTCTCCTCCCAGTCCAATCTCATCGCGCATAAAACCGTGTTCAAATTTCGCGTAGAGTAGAGGGAAACCAGATTGGCCATCTTTGTATTTCACAACTACATTTGGAAAGCCTACACCAAAACTCAGCAACGCAACCGACTTTCCAAACGAACCGCTGTTGCGGGATTCGTAATCTGTTTTATAAAATGATTCTGAAGTCTGTCCAACAGCCAGATTTATACAAATGAAAAATAAGATGAGGAGTTGAATTAATTTTCTCATGATGGTTTATTTTCAATGTGAAAATGGGTTTGCAATTCGAAGGAACAAAAAAAAAGAGTCCACAATTTGGGACTCTTTTCCTGCATGAAATACAGAGAAATGGATTTTATTATTTAAACTTTAATGTCACACCTAAGTTAATAGCACTCATACCATCGTAACCACTTTCAGCATAGAAAGCGAATACTGGTTTAATGTAATAACGAATTCCAACCTTCACAGGAACCGTTACAGTTCCTTTATCATCATAAAACTTATCATCGCCATCATACGTTACGTTCTTGAAAGCTAAACCAGCTCCGGCATACACATCCATTTGTTCAATAGGAATAAGTTTGTTAAAATGGTAATAACCTAATATAGCTACACTAAAAGCAAAAAAATTAGTGTGATTCCCTGCCGGACCAAAACCATAATAATTCCCAGTTTCACCAAAACCTGTAGATACATATCCACCCAATCCGACCTCATCGCGCAAGAATCCATGCTCATATTTAACATATAAGGGAGGAAAACCGGAATTTCCGCCATAGGTATTTGGAGCCACGTTGGGAAAACCAAGCCCAAAGCTCAATAAACTTGAGGATTGACTGAACGATCCGCTATTACGTGATTCATAAGATGATTTGTAAAAAGATTTTGCATTCTGTGCATACGTTGTTATGCTTCCACAAATGAGGAGGGCAATACCGAGTATAAGCGATTTTTTCATTGTATTTATAATTTTTATTGGTTGTATTATAATCTAGTCATAGCAAATTTACTACCTAATAGTAATTGGCCTTCATAGTTCTTGGGCGTAAAGGTAATGGTAAGAATTAAATCGAAAAACATTTTACCTTGAGTTGATTGATAAAAAACGCTGCCCATCGAATAATGTTACAGTCCTCCTTGATTAGAAGAAGCTTTTGTTAGTGTAGAAGAACGGAGACAAAAATGGGGCTTTAATTCCCCTTATCAGAAAATTTTGGCGTCAATATCAACTTAGTAAATCGATACATTGGATGGAGCGGGACATGATTGAAAGGTTTACCATACGAACCCGTGCATTTAAAAATTTATTTTTATCCTCTGCTTTTTATCTGTTCGAGTGCTTCAAGGATATGAGCCGTAGGTAATTTACATGTCTTATTGAAACAAACGTAAATCATTGTTTTTTCATCTCTGGCTTCGCGACCTTCAAGAAGAGGTAGTGTACTTTTCGTTTTTGTTCCAAGCATTAGAGCAAACGGTAAATAGTGTGTGTGAAATTCTTTTCTTCTTTCATTCGCTTCCTTTCCAACCAATACCACTTCAGCAAAGCCAGATTTTATTTCAGCAAGCAAAATTCCCCAATTCGACATGTAACTTGGTTCCGATTCAATTAACGAAATCAGTTGTGATACCATGGTTGTAGAAATTGTTTTCCAATCTTCCCGATCAAGCAAAACACCAAGACAATAAAGGTTTCGTGCCATCACTGAGTTGGATGATGGAATGACATTGTCCATGATGTCCTTCTTTCGCGCAATAAGTTGCTCAGCAGTATTGGAAGTAAAATGGAAATAACCTTCGGCTTCATCGTAAAAATTTGCCATCACATAATTGCACCACAATTCCGCTTTGTGAAGCCAATCTTCATTAAAGCTAATTTGATAAAGCGAAGTGTATGCTTGAATCAGAAAAGCATAGTCCTCTAAAAATCCTTCTGTTTCTGATCGTTTACCTTTATATGTTCTGAATACTTTTCCATTGTTGATAAGGTACGTCTCTAAAAACAGAATATTTTTCAGTGCAAGTTGTAAGAATGATTCATTACCAAATGTTTTGTAAGCGTCAGTAAGCCCGTGAATCATCATGGCATTCCATCCTGTAAGAATTTTATCGTCTAATCCTGGACGAATGCGTTTGCTTCTTGCTTGAAGCAGTTTTTGTTTAATTGATTTTATAGAATCATCGGCTTGCTCATGTGTATCAAGCAAAATATTCATTCCATGTTCCCAGTTTCCTTTTTCTGTTGCTTGAAAGTATTTCGCGACATTATTAGTCTCGCTTCCAAAGACTTCTTCAAGTTCTGAGTATGTCCAGCAATAGAACTTACCTTCAACGCCTTCACTGTCTGCATCGAGTGCCGAATAGAATCCACCATCGGTGCTGGTCATTTCATTGGAGAGCCAGTGAAATGTTTCGTAAACAATCTCTTTATAACGTTCTGATTTTGTAATAGAAAAAGCTTCTGAATATAAACTCATCAACTGAGCATTGTCATACAACATTTTTTCGAAGTGGGGAGCGAACCATTCAGCATCCACAGAATAGCGAGCAAAACCTCCAGCAAGTTGATCATACAATCCACCTTTTGCCATTTTGGTAAGAGTAATGTTTACCATGTTTAGCGCACCTTCATTCTTATTGATCGCATCATAACGAAGCAACCACAACCAAATCGTAGGCATTACAAACTTGGGAGCTTTATTCATTCCGCCTAATTCAAAATCAAATCGCTTCTCCAGGTTTTGATAGAGAACGTTAAGATCGGCTTTCAAATCTGGGGAGGAAATGGTTTGCTTAAATCGCTCAACATCCGATTTGAGTAAATGTAATCTCAGTTCTTCAGCGGAATCTTCAATCTTATCGCGGTTTGCTGCGAAAGCATTGTTGACATTATTAAGAACCTGCACCCACGTTTGTGGTGAGAAATACGTTCCACCGAAAAATGGTTTTTGATCTGGAGTTAAGAAAACATTTAAAGGCCATCCACCATTTACTCCTAATGCCTGAACCGCTTCCATATAAACCTGATCAATGTCGGGCCGCTCTTCGCGATCAACTTTTATGCATACAAAATATTCATTCATTACCTGAGCAATATCATTCTTTTCAAATGACTCTCTTTCCATCACGTGGCACCAATGACAAGCGGAGTAACCAATGCTCACTAAAATAGGTTTGTCTTCCTGCTTTGCTTTTTGCAGTGCTTCATTTCCCCACGGAAACCAATCCACCGGATTGTAAGCGTGTTGAAGTAAGTAAGGTGATGTAGTATGAATTAATCGATTGGCTTTTTGATTCGAGTGGTTTGACATTCTAGCGGTTGAGATTATGATGTGTGGATTTGCGATTTTATAAACTTCAATTCTTCATCAACATTAACAACGGATTTAAGTTCTTCGAGCTTCCCTAATGTTGCGATTAAAAATTTTTGATGAGATGATGAGGACGGATGAAAAGGTTTATGCGCTAACGCAGATTGAATGCCATCCCACTTTTCTAAAAACTGTTTTGTGGTTTCATTCATCAAACATTCTGTAAACTTCTGCCAAATGTATTGCTCGGCTTCTATGGATGGATGAATCATATCTGATTTATAAAAGCGATAATCACGCAAGTCATCCATCATGATTTCATATGCTGGAAAGTACTCTACGTCAGAGTAAGTTTCTTTCAATGTATGGCAGGTCATGCGCAAGATGGATTTGCTGACACTGTTCAACTCCAACGTATCTTTTAAATGTCTTACCGGACTTACGGTTAGCACGATCTTCAATTTCGGATTGAATTTCTTTATATCCTGATAAAGAAGATCAAACGACTCCATTATTTTTTTCTGCGTAAGCAAAGACTTCGTAAAAAGTTTCTCAGGCATTTTATGGCAATTGGCTACTAACTCGCCACTATCAATTCGTTCATAAACCCACGCAGTGCCGTAGGTAATGATAAGGTAATCTGCTGTTTTTAAGAAAGCATGTGTGTGCTCAATACAATCCTTTAACTTCAGTTGAAGATATTCCTTCTTTAAAGCAGAAAATTCAGAGTGGAAATCGTAGTTTAAATGGATACCTTGATTAAGCAAGTAAGTACGTTCAGGAACAGTTTCATTGAGAAGGGAATACCGTAATGCTTTGTGAATGGACGCGGGACTGTAGAGCGTTCCGAACGGATTAGCACAGATCGGAAACTTATAATGCTTGAGGTTGCTACCCACAACATCTGCAAAACAAGAACCTACGGTAAGGAAATGGTCTTTTAACCCAACATTAGGAGTTGATAATATAGGACTAACGATCGTTCTGAATTGCTTCATATAAAATTATGTTACCGCAAACACTTGAAAATTTCGCACTTTTTAAGATACTTTGCCCTTAAATACTACAAGGCCTAAAATCAATCAAAAATATGAATAACGACCTTACTGCCTTTGAAAAGATTCCAGTAAAAATTTTCAAATCCTCTGAAGACGCTTCCGTTTCAGTGGCGAAAGAAATTGCCGCTTTGATTAAGAGCAAGGAGAAAGAAGGAAAGCCGTGTGTGCTTGGGTTGGCCACAGGTTCAACACCTACACGTGTTTATTCTGAGCTGGTTAATCTTCACAAGAAAGGTTTAAGTTTCAAGAACGTTCATACCTTCAATTTGGATGAATACTTTCCAATGAATCCTCAGGAATTGCAGAGCTACGTTCGCTTCATGCAAGAGCATTTGTTTAATCACATTGATATTCCAAAGAAAAATATCAACATCCCTGATGGAACCTTAGCGAAAGATAAAGTTGCCGACTTCTGTCGTGAGTATGAGTTGAAGATTGACGCTCTAGGCGGAATCGATATTCAAGTATTAGGTATTGGCCGTACCGGGCATATTGGTTTTAACGAGCCCGGCTCTACGGAAAAAACATTTACTCGACTTGTCACACTTGATCAGGTAACACGTATCGATGCGTCTTCTGATTTCTTTGGCGATGAGAACGTACCCCGCAAAGCGATTACCATGGGCGTTGGGTCAATCATGAAAGCGAAGCATGTAATCATGATGGCTTGGGGCGAAGGAAAAGCATCGGTAATTAAGAAAGCAGTTGAAGGCCCGGTTACAGATCATATACCTTCTTCTTTCTTACAACGTCATAGCAGTTGCCAGGTAGTGTTAGACGATGCCGCCTCATCAGAATTATCGCGCATTAAGACTCCTTGGATTCTGGATACAATTGATTGGAATGATACCTTAATTCGCAAAGCTGTGGTTTGGCTTTGTCAGAAATTATCAAAGCCTGTATTGAAACTTACCAACCATGATTACATGGAACATGGTATGGGCGATATCATTACTGAGTATGGCTCTGCGTATCAAGTCAACATTAAAATCTTCAATCGTCTTCAACATACTATTACGGGTTGGCCAGGTGGTAAACCAAATGCCGATGATAAGAATCGCCCTGAACGCGCAAAGCCTTTTCCAAAGCGTGCTATAATTTTCTCGCCACATCCTGATGATGATGTTATCTCCATGGGTGGGACTTTCATTCGCTTAGTAGATCAAGGACACGAAGTGCATGTAGCGTATCAAACCTCCGGTAACATAGCTGTGTTCGATGATGATGCGATTCGCTTCGCTGATTTTGTTCGCGATTTCAACGTTCAATTCGGATTGAGTAAATCAGATGGCGAAAAATTTTATAAGAAGGTAGTTCAATCATTGAAGAAGAAAGCACCCGGGCAAATTGACAGCCCTGAAGTGTTGTTGATAAAAGGAATGATAAGAAGGGGAGAGGCAAAAGCGGGTGGCCGATATGTAGGGATCCCCGATGAGCAAATGCATTTTCTTGATATGCCTTTTTATGAAACAGGTGCAGTAAAGAAAAAGCCAATCGGTGAAGAAGATATTCAATTGATCGTAGACATTCTGGAAGAGGTGAAGCCCCATCAAGTATATGCTGCTGGTGATTTATCAGATCCGCATGGAACGCACCGTGTTTGTTTAGCCGCAATTTTCGAAGCGTTGAAACGAATAAAGAAAAGACCGTGGGCAAAAGATTGTTGGGTGTGGTTATATCGAGGTGCATGGCATGAATGGGACATCGATCAGATTGAAATGGCAGTACCATTAAGTCCGGAAGAGTTAATGCGCAAACGTAGAGCGGTGTTCAAACATCAATCGCAAAAAGATAGCGCCATGTTTCCTGGAAGCGACAAACGTGAATTCTGGATGCGTGCAGAAGATCGAAACCATGGAACAGCAATGGCTTACAATGCACTTGGCTTAGCAGAATACGAAGCAATGGAAGCATTTGTGCGACATAGGTTTTGAAAAGAATTGCGAATAGAGAATTTAGAATTTGTAAACAGGGAAGTAAAACAGGAGTTAAAATATTCTTTGAACGCTTCTGGATATCGGCTTTTTGATTACTTTTGCGGAAATTTTTTAATCAATCAAAAAAAACCAGTTATGACAAAAATCAAAATTTTAAGTTTGGCGCTAATTGTATTCGTTAGCGTGTTCACACTGTCATGTGATGAGAACGATGCAGCGGTACAGGAAAATGAAATTGCTAATGGAACTCAAACATTTGTGTATTCCGTGCAGGTTAAGCAATCATCATTGAACGGTGGAAGAGCACAAGGCCTTGCCGGTGTAAACGTTACTGTTAATCAGAATGGTGGAATTCAAACCAAAACAACTGATGCAACAGGAATTGTTTCATTTGATAATATGAAGCAAGGTGCAGTTTCAGTTTTCGTTTTGGCTCCAACAGGATTCAGTTCGATCAATACATCTGATTATTTGGATTGTCAATTATGTGATGTTACTCAACTTGATGTTGATCAATTAGAGTATCAGCAGTTGGAACTTACTTTGCCTAAGCAAGGTGCAACCGTTCAAGGTAAAGTATTTGCAGATGTAGACTTCAGTGGTGCAATTGGTGTAGCGGAAACTGCTCCTAACACAGCGGTTGTAATTGCAAAGGTTTCAAATGATTATGAGCCGAACGTTTACAAAACGAACATTCAAAATGATGGTACGTTTAAATTTACTAATCTTCCAGAAGGGATTACGGTAAACCTTACTATCGACTTCAAGAAAATTGACAACTCTACACCTCCTGCAGAACAATCATTTTATTTCACTGGCGTTGGGTCATTCACATTGGATGTGAACAATCCTCTTTCTTTAGGGAATGTATTCTTGAACTATTAATTTATAGAATCTATTTAATGAAAGGAAGCCAGTTTTTTTACTGGCTTCCTTTTTTTAAGCCCTTTTGAAATTATCACTTTCATTCTGCCTTACTGTTTTGCAGAAGAATGGATAGAAAAGCATTAACAGTTCATTGTCTCAAGGATGCGAGATTTATTTATTTAGTTGGAAGGGGTTCTTAGCATCTCGATTATGTGAAATAATCATGTAGGATAAGTCTGAATGTAGACTTAACTTAGAATTGAAAAGAGGACTTAATTGAGGAAGTAGTTGCCCTTTAATCGTTACCTAACAAATAAATAAATTGAATACAATGAAACCATACAAAGAATTTCAATTCGGTTGGTGGATATTTATCTTAATGATACCGATTCAGATTTATTTGGCTTACACTTTTTTTTATAATATTGGCGACAAACCACTGGACAAGAGCAGTTATTTAATTGCTAATGGAACATTCGTATTGATCTACCTTCTTTTTTATGGTATGACAACTACGATCGAAAAAGGAAAAATTAAAATTACATTTGGTCTTGGGCTGATCAGGAAAACGATTGAGACCAATAAAATTAAAAATATTTACGTAGTGACAAACCCCTGGTTTTACGGCTGGGGAATAAGACTTATTCCAAACGGATGGTTGTATAACATCAGTGGATCAAATGGAATAGAACTAAAATTCAATGACCGAGAAAGAGTGATTCGGATTGGAACGAAAGACCCGGCTCAATTGAAAAATGAAATAGATAAACTTTTGTAAAACAAAAGATCACAAAACTCTCCACTCAATGAAAAGAAATAATTTTTTACTAGCGCTCTTAGGCGCTGCTCCGCTCACTGCATTCTCGAAAGTCAGGAAGATTTTTACCCGGACTGATAAAGGATTTAAAGTAATGAACGGTGAGGGTCGAATTCATGGGCACATCAAACTAAAAGGTGTTAACTCCAATATTTTAGATCTAAAGGTATCAGGAAAAGATACTGACGGAGGCTTGGCGGTATTTGAGCAAACCAGTATATCTCCAAAGCGAGGAACTCCGTTACATGTTCATCCTAATCAAGATGAAATGTTTTATGTGTTGTATGGAGAATATCAGTTTCAGGTTGGCACAGACAAGTTCAAAGTGAAAGCAGGCGATAGTATATTCTTGCCAAAGAATGTCCCTCATGCATGGACACAAGCAAGTGAGAGTGGAAAGATGTTAGTGCTTTTTCAACCCGCAGGAAAGATGGAAGAGTTCTTTGTCACTGTATCGGCCTTAGAAACTGAACCAACAAAAGAAGAGATGGCGAAAATATTTTTGGATCATGATATGGAAATTGTAGGGCCGCCATTGAAGGTGGATTGATTTTTCCAGAAGCGACTTTATGGGTAATCAAAAATTCTCCTTCTACAAAAGACTAAAAAGTTTTACCTATGCCTTCAATGGATTGAAAACTCTGTTCAAGGAAGAACACAATGCAAGAATTCATTTAGCTGCTGCAATTTGTGTCGTCATTGCTGGATTTGTTTTTGAGCTAACAACTCTTGAGTGGATCGCCATAATCTTTGTTATCGGTTTTGTATTTACTGCAGAGATCATCAATACCTCAATCGAAAATATTGCTGATTTTATTTCACCAGCAAAACACGAGAAGATTAAGAATATAAAAGATTTAGCAGCGGCCGGAGTTTTGGTGAGCGCTGTTACAGCAGTGATTATTGGAGTTGTTATTTTTCTACCTAGAATAATAATACTATTCTAAGAATATTTTAGCCACTGATTCACAGATTTTGAAATACCCACAAACCAATTTTCAGAAAATCAGTGAATCTGTGGCGTTGAATTCAGCTCGACAAATCTAAACCGCGAAGCTTTCCCCACATCCACAAGTCCTAGTAGCATTCGGATTAATGAATTGAAAACCTTTTCCGTTTAGCCCGTCAGAGAAATCCAAAGTAGTGCCTAACAAGTAGAGCAAACTTTTTTTATCAACGAGAATTTTAATTCCCTTGTCTTCAAAGATTTGATCGGCCGCTTTTATTTCATCATCGAAGTTCAAGTCGTACATCAGGCCGGAGCATCCTCCGCCTTTTACCAAAACGCGCACATTGTTTTCAACGACTTTGCCTTCTTCTCTGCGAAGGGCGATGATTCTATCTTTTGCTTTTTCAGTTACGTTAATCATGGCTTATGATATTGGGTTTAATACAACACTGAATACAGTTATGGTATTCATGTCGCGTCCATAATACAATTTTTGCAAGGCATCCATAATGTTGCTTGCCTTAAAGTAAGAAGTATGAAGTTCTTTATCGCTCTTTGCTACCCACTGTATGGTGTAGGAGTTTTCTTTTTCTTTATAGTTCTGCACATAGTTCAGCATCTTTTTTAATGCATCTACTTTGTCGGCTCCGGTTTCGTTATGAAACAAGAAGGCTTGGTTGTGCCGAGGATTGATCGTAATGAGATCCAGCTTTATCTTACCGTCAGTGGAGGTAAATTCAAAAACAAGGTCAGACGTGCGCAGGCCGAGGTAATCTTTAATTTCTTGCTGAACGCGGGCTGCTTCTACATGCATGTCGCTCAAAGTTTCAATCATCATGATTCAATTTTCATTACTGTAAACTTTCGATTTCGCCAAAAAGTTTCTTATTTGGATATAAAGGTAGCAATTATGGAAAAACTTGAGCACATCGGCATAGCAGTTAAAAGCATAGAGGAGTCGAATATCATCTTCGCGAAGCTGTTAGGACGGGAGCATTATAAAATAGAGAAGGTAGAATCGGAAGGAGTAACGACATCTTTCTTTGAAGTTTCGGGCGTCAAGATCGAGTTATTAGAGGCCACGCGACCCGATTCGCCCATTGCCAAATTTATTGAGAAGCGCGGAGAAGGTATTCATCACCTTGCGTTTTCCGTTGCCGATATCAATGCCAGCATTGAAGAATACAAACGAAAAGGATTTCAGCCCATAAACGAGGAACCAAAAAAAGGTGCAGATAACAAGATGATTTGTTTTCTGCACCCTAAAACAAGTGGTGGGGTTTTAATTGAGCTGTGCTCGGATATTTAAAAATCCATTGTCTCCCACTTTATTCGTGAGTTTGTGATTGGGCATTAATTTTTTGGTCGCTTCATCTCGCTGGCACTTTTGCCGCCAAATTGAATCTCGTTATAATACTTTGTTTTTTTCCTGCCCTTGGCTGTTTTGTAATACGCCTTCGGGCCACACGCGCTGACTACAATACTGCAGGCTAAAAGAATTCCAGTTATCTTTTTCATTTGCTGTTTGTTTCTGAATACATAGTTACCAGCTTATTTCGAACTAATCCCTTCATATTCGTTCATAATCTTACTTTTGCAGGATAAAAGCGCCCTCAATTCGGTAAGGGTAAGTATAAAATTACGATTTATGAGCGAAAAAAGATCAGAGATCAATCAACTTGGCGAATTCGGACTGATCGATCGGATCAGTGGAAACTTTAGTCTTACCAATCCAACATCGACAAAGGGTATTGGCGATGACGCAGCAGTGATTGATGCGGGCGAAGATTTTGTATTGATCTCTACTGATATGTTGGTGGAAGGTATTCATTTTGATTTGTCGTACATGCCCATTCAACATTTGGGATATAAAGCTGTTGCTGTAAATGTATCAGACATTGCCGCTATGAATGGAAAGGCGGAGCAGATTACTGTGAGCATTGCGTTGAGTAATCGCTTTTCACTTGAAGCCATCGATGCACTTTATGCCGGTATTAAAAATGCTTGCGAAAGTTATGGTGTTGATTTAGTAGGGGGTGATACAACGGCTTCCGTTTCGGGATTGATCATTTCGATCTCCGTTGTTGGTCGTGTGAAAAAAGATAAAGTGGTTTATCGCAGTGGAGCAAAACCAACAGATATTATTTGTGTAACCGGTGATTTAGGTGCGGCCTTTATGGGTCTGCAAATTTTGGAACGTGAGAAAGAAGTGTTCTTAACGAATCCAGATATGCAACCTGGAATTGAACAGTATGAATATTTAGTTGGACGACAATTAAAAGCAGAAGCAAGAACCGATATTATTTTCGAACTTGAAGAGCTCGGTATTCAACCCACTTCCATGATCGATGTATCGGATGGCCTTGCGTCTGAATTATTTCACCTTGGTAAAAACTCAAATGTAGGCGTGCGAATTTTTGAGGATAAAATTCCGATTGATAGTTTAACTTTTGAAACCGCGATTGAATTTAAACTTGATCCAGTTACCTGCGCCTTGAATGGCGGAGAAGATTACGAATTGTTATTCACCATCTCGCAAGCCGATTTCGAAAAAGTAAAGAACCATGCCGATATTCACTTCATCGGTTATGTTCACGAAAAGAAAGAACAAAACATTATGATCACCAAAGGCGGAACACCTGTTCCGTTGCAGGCTCAGGGTTGGGATCATTTTAAATCAGTTTAATGTTTCTAGTCCAAAGTCTTGAGTCCGTTGTGCGGAGACAACGGTTCTATATTCTAACTCCTAAATTCTATATTCTTAAAACTCATTACCTTCTCCTCTTCCTTTTTTTAGGTGGCCCAGCTTTCGCCCCACTGCCTGAATTGAAAATCAATCCGACTGAAAATTCATAACCAGTGAAATCAATTTTTGCATTTTGATATTCATCACCTAAAACGGTTTCGGTTGTTGTGACCCCATCACTTCCGATGAAGTTTCCAGTTAAGGGAAATTTAGATTCACCAACTAAATAATTTGTTTCCAAAGAAATGCCGAGTTGCTTGGTAACATAAAGTGTTAACTCCGCACCGGCATGATAGCCATAGCCGGGTTTATTTTTGTAGGTAACGGTACTGTTTGCAATTTGTAATCCTTCATAGGTGCGAATGGCACGATCCAGATTTCCGTAATTTATTTTGTGATCAAATCCGTAGAAACCAAATACGCCACCTTTAATATCAAATTCAACTTTATTTCCTTTCAGTTGAATCACCAATTCTGCCGGAACAAAAATGGTGAAGTTTGGTCCAACGATTGGTTTCTTACTTTCAAAAGGTAATCCTTTCACATTCATTCCCGACATGCGATAAAGCGTTCCACCGGTTTCGAAGGCAAGGTATTTTGTAATATCAAAACCAAGACCTCGAATGGAGAACGGACTTACTGGTGTTGAGAAATAACCATTCTTGGGTATAAAGTAAGAAAAGGAGAGACCGAACTCTTGCGCATGCGCAGCGATTGAAAATAGAAACAGAGTGATGACTACGATGAATCGTTTCATAAAATGAAATTTACTTTAATGCACAGCAATTTCGAATTTATCAGATGGTGATCCTAACGCATGATGGAGATTTGCGATGAGTGACTTTTGATGAATGATTTGTGATTTAGCTTAAAGCAAAACGGTTAGCGAGTCGGCTCAATCAAATCCCAAAGATTTCCATACAAGTCTTCAAACACCGCCACCGTTCCATAAGGCTCAACAACGGGACCTCGAACAATTGCAATACCTTTTGCTTTTAGGTTTTCGAAATCGCGTTGAAAATTATTGGTGTGAAGAAAAAGAAATACACGACCTCCCGTTTGATTCCCTACTCGACTTTGTTGTTCTTCATTCGCAGCTTTAGCCAATAGCAAACAACATTCTTTCGATCCGGGTGGTGCGATAACAACCCAGCGTTTTGTTTCACTGAGTACGGTGTCCTCAATTAATGTGAAGTGAAGTTTCTTGGTGTAGAAGGCAATCGCTTTGTCGTAGTCATCCACTACTAATGTAATCTGAACTAAGCGTTGGGACATTCTGGATGTATTGTTTAGCAAAAAAAAATCGAATTTTGATAATCTTTATTTAGGCTTCAAGCTACATGCTTCACGCAACAGGCCTGCAGCTTGAAGCATGTAGCTTGAAGCCTTTTTTACAGACTCCATCCTTGACGATACTCTCTCTTCACAAACTGATTTGCATCATCGAAATTGGTGATCTTCATATTCTTTGCATCCCACAATAATTTTTTACGACCGGGGTATCCATTCCCATTT
>JBKJOF010000129.1:0-65163 GCA_046595655.1 Chryseolinea sp.
TAACGGGTTTAGCTGCCCCCGAAAGTACCGTTACATTTACCGGATCAGAAGTTGCGCTAAAACAAATTCCATTGTTGCTAACGGACACAGTATAATTACCGGTTGTATCTACTGCAATTGTTTGTGATGTTGCACTATTCGACCAAACATAATTTGAAAAGCCAGCGGGAGCATTTAGAATGATGCTGTTGCCTTCACAAAAGTTAACGCTGCCACTTAGATTTAATGATGGCTTAGCAAGAACCGAAACGGTACCGATAACAATGGAACGAGAACTTTCGCAGGTAGTGGCAGGATCGTAAATGCTAACGTAGTAATTTTTTGTGCTCGATAATACAGGTGTGTTGAAAGGACTAACCGATGTGACTGACGTAGTTGTAATATTATCTTCATACCAACGATATTCCTGGGAACCTGTTGCGCCACTGGCAAGCAATGCTACGCTGCCTGCTCCACAACGACTTGCACCGGTTGTTACAGGAGCCGTAGGAGGTATGCACGACAGAATATCAAATTGTCCGCGTTCAACTTCGCTCCAAATTCCATCGGCATCTTTAACGCGAATACCTAATTTATGTGAACCGCTAGGCACACCGGTTAAGTCGATTGGAAAAATTTGATTGATGGTTGGACCAGTGGGATTGACTGTCAGTGCAAACGCATTGTCTTCTCCGGGATCAGTATCAATAAAATACTCAGCAGCTACTATGTCGCTTGTATTTGCTGCAATGGGTGAAATATAAAATCCCCTGCTTTCAAATTCTCCCCATTTTCCATTTACATCTTTTGTGCGAATGGCCAAAAAATGAAATCCTGTTAGAAGTCCAGCGACTGGAAGACTTGCTGCAAAATTAGTTGTTGCTCCTGCAGTTATCGGAATTGGTAAACCATTTCCTACACCCGGATCAGTATCAAAGAAATATTCTGCCCCCGCAATGTTCGGGACATTCGTTGTTGAACTCGAAACATAAAATCCACGACTTTCAAAAATTCCCCACTTGCCATTTGAACCCTTTGTACGAATGGCGAGAAAATGAAATCCAGTAGGTAATCCGGTAGCAGGTAGGCTTGCAGTAAAATTTACAGTTGCACCAGGTGTTACTGGAATAGAAATTCCACTACCGTTTCCGGGATCAGCATCAAAAAAATATTCAGCAGCAACAATGTTAGATACGTTTGTAGTCGCAGTGCTAATGTAAAATCCTCTGCTCTCAAACTCTCCCCATTTTCCATTGAGGTCTTTTGTACGAATGGCCAGAAAATGA
Source organism: Chryseolinea sp. (assembly GCA_046595655.1). GTDB lineage: Bacteria > Bacteroidota > Bacteroidia > Cytophagales > Cyclobacteriaceae > Chryseolinea. Next base: position 1,266 of record JBKJOF010000129.1, read on the forward strand.
AATCCGTTCGACAAGCTTGTTGTGGGAACGCTGACTACAAAATTGGCCGTTGCACCAGATGTAATGGGAATAGCAGTTCCATTTCCTACACCCGGATCAGTATCTAAAAAATATTCAGCGGCAGAAAGATTGACCACATTGGCAGTGGCAGCCGTAATGTAAAACCCACGACTTTCAAACTCACTCCAGCTACCTCCAGTTTCCTTTACACGAATGGCCAACTGATGAAATCCGGATGAGAGAGCAAGGGTAGGTATGGAAGATGTGAACGTAACGTCCCCACCCGTTGGAATAAAGGTGATCAAGGTTCCATTACCTATACCAGGATCCGTGTCAAAAAAATATTCTGCTCTAATAATGTTCTGAGCAACACTTGATGAAGAGATGATTGTGAATAAGAATAATATTAAATACAGTCGACAGTCAACAGTCGATAGTCCACAGTGGACTGTTGACTGTTGACTGTCGACTGCACCCTGTGGCCAAAAATTACGCAACATTTTCATTGGAGCAATCAATTGCTTTTTCGCGCATCGACTGTCACACTTAAACTACCGCCAGGTGTTATAGTTGGAGTTGTAATGTTCATGCTGAAAATTCGAGGTATACGACTGTTGCGACTATTTGTCCAATTCAAACTTCCAGTAACGTCAAATAGAAGTCCCATATCTTTGCCATCGCTTCCTGAATTATTAGCGGGACCGCTGGCAATGGTAAAGTTTAAAGTGGGCGTACTATTATTTCCGTTGATAATAGGTTGATCACCCATTACCGGGCTTTGATTGGATACATTTCCACCTCCGTCTACGTTGCTGTTAACAGCCCAAGGAGTTGCATTCGAAGTAGCATTGGCAACATTGAGCGTGATGTTGTTGGTAATATTATTATTGAATGTGCTAAAGCTTAGGTTATTGCCCGCATTCGCTTGATTGAAAATATTGTTGGAAAGTGTAATAAACCGACAGTTCGAACTGAATATCGAGACGGCTCCTCCTCCGCCATTATTGGAACTGTAAAATAAGTTATGATCAAAGCGAATATTAACACTGTTTGTCAAACCACTTATCTGCTGACTAAGACAACAAACTGAAAAGAAGTAGAGATTATTTTGAAATAAGAAGTTTTGATAGGTAAGTGAATTATTGAAGTTTATGCTGTTGTAAAATATACATCCCTCGAACAAACATCCGCTCGATGCCAAATCAACTTGAACAGCACCATTAAACTGACAGCGAATTATTCTAAGATTATTAGGTCCTAAATCTCCACCCACAGCAGATTGTGCAAGTACTGCAGTACTTGTAAAAACAAGTCCTTGCAATTCCGAGCCATCGGGACTTCCTCCACCTGGGGAATTGCGAATGAAGGCTCCACTGACTGTCGCTTGAAGTGGAATGTTTTTATCGGGCAACCAACCCGGCCCAATTACAGTAATCTTTTTATCCTGAATCGTAAACACATCATACGTATTGGGACTTCCATATACATATACAGAGTCACCACTGGTGCTGGCATCAATAGCAGCTTGTATCGTGTTGAATTGAGCTAGAGTTGATGGTGTGTTACTTACCGTTCTTACAGTGGAAAAGGCACTGATTGTTAAAATAAAGGCGATAGAAAAGAGAGCTGACTTTTTCATATTCATAAGATAGAGGTGTGCGTAAAAGAAGAATTAAAACTACCTGCCTTCCTACACTATTTCAATCCCTGAAAACCATGATTTTTCTACCCGTAGAAAATACCGGAATTCAGGTAGAAATGAAATACCGCGATTAATGTAATTTGGAACAAATGATTTTGATATGATGCGCATTCTACTTGCTTTCAATTTTCTGTTCTGTGTGCTTGCTGCGAAAGAAGGCTTCGGCCAAAATAGACAGCAGCATTATCTCGATAGTGTATTGATGATTGCCAATAAAAACGAACTCGATAGCAATTCAGTAAATGCATTGACAAACCTTCAGCGATATTATTTTGAAAGAGGATTATACGACTCAACATTGAAATATGCTAAACGTGCATTTGCGATTGCGCGTGATTTGGGTAACGAGAAGAGTTTCGCTCGCATTCATTACAATTTGGGAATGACCTACACCAATCTCATCCAATACGATAGCGCTGAATTTTACTTAAACGCTGTTGAAAAATTTATGCCGATAATAAAAGATACTGCTCTTCAGGTTAACGGCTACAATGCAATGTCACTTTTAAATAGTTATAGATCTGATAATGATGGAGCAATAGAGTATGCAATGAAGTCTGCTGTGTTAATCGATCAATCTTCCTCGCCAAAATTAAAGCAGCTTCTGCCGCAGACCTATGGCAACATTGCATATTACCTGTTAGGAGAGAAACAGTTTGAAAAAGCAATTGAGTATGGAAAGAAAGGGTTGATACTAAAAAATTATCCGAATGAAAATCGCCAGCGTGTACTTATATGTCTTACGGTTTCGGAGGGGTACACAAAATTAAAGAAACCGGTTGAGGCAAAAGTATATTTAGATTCTGCCATTTTGATCAACCGGCCATTAAACAACCTAGTGTTAAATTCTATTGTATTCAGTAATGAAGGATATTACTATGAAAGTATTAATGACAGCCGAAATGCTTTGAGTGCCTTTATTAAAGCGTTCGAGTTGTGTGATAGCATAGGCAATGATTTTCTAAAAGCAGAAGCCGGTGATAACATTGCACAACTCTATTTTAAAACAAAAAAATATTCTGAAGCAGAAAAGTTTGCCAAAGAATCAAATGATATTGGAAAGCGATTAAAGGAATATAAGGTAGTTGCCAGCACGTATGATGTTTTGAAAAAAGTGGCATCGCAAAAAGGCGACTTTAAAAAAGCATTGAACTATGCCGAACTCAACAAACTCTATGCTGATAGTGCAACCAACAATGAAACTCAACACATTACGTTATCACTCGAATCCAAATATCAAAACAAGAAAAAAGAAAAGGAAATTGCCAGCCTTACGTTAACCAATACAGAAAAACATTTGGCCGTTGTTAAGCGCGATCGATATTTAGTGTTGGGTGGCTTAGTGGCAAGTTCGCTCTTGATTATTTTAGGACTGCTGTATCGCAATAGCAAGAACAAACAAGCCATCGCTGAGAAGGAACAAAAACTTCAACAAGAGCAAATCAAATTCCTGGAACGTCAACAGCAGGTTGTATCACTGCAAAGCATGATCAACGGGCAGGAAGTTGAGAGAACACGCATTGCCCGCGATCTGCATGATGGCCTTGGTGGATTATTTTCTACTGTGAAAATGCATTTCAGTGCGTTACAACATGACGTGCCCGAATTAAAAACGCATTCGCTTTTTGAAAAAAGTTATTCGTTGGTAGATTCTGCTTCCGTTGAATTAAGACGCATAGCACACAGCATGATGCCGGAAGTATTGATGAAACTTGGATTGGTCAATGCACTGAAAGATCTGTGTGATAATATAAGTGCTGGAAAACTAATTCGGGTGTCATTGGAAGTACACGGTATAAACGATCGTCTGAATGCCAATACTGAAATTATGTTGTATCGTATTATTCAGGAATTGCTCAACAACATTATGAAGCATGCTCAAGCATCGGAAGTAATCATTCAATTCATTAAAGACGAACATCGATTGAGTGTAGTGGTTGAAGATAACGGACAAGGATTTAATACGAGATTAGCGGATGATAAGAAGCACGCAGGACTTGAAGCGGTGAAGAGCCGTGTTGATTATTTAAACGGAAATCTGACAATTGATTCTGAAAGGGGAGTAGGCACTACTGTGATGATGGACTTCTTGATAAATGAATAAAATAAATCTCTCATAATTTTAAACGTAATGTCTCTTAGGTATTTCACCTGCAAGAATTATATTTAGGGTTACTCGAATGCTATGATTAAGATATTGGTTATTGATGATCATCCTTTAGTGGCCGATGGAATTGGCGCCATGGTAAAAGATGCATCCGATTTGGAAATTATTGGAATTTGTAAAACAGGTAAGGAAGCACTTCATTTTTTAGAAACTCATCATCCGGAGATTATTTTGTTGGATATAAGTCTTCCAGACATCGATGGGCTGAAGTTGTGTGAAGCCATTCGAAGCACAAATAAAGAAGCGAAGATTATTGGACTTACCTCAACGAATGAAGCCGGTATTATTACAGGGTTACTTCAACGTGGAGGTAACGGCTACCTTCTAAAAAATATGGAGCGCACGGATTTGATTGATTCAATCAACACGGTGTTGGCTGGTAAAGTCTATTTAAGTAAGGCCGCAAACGATAAGGTGCTGGAGCAATTTCATAGACTGGGCTCCACGAATTCTACTCCTGTATTGACAAGACGAGAAAAAGAAATACTTCAATTATTATCGGATGGATTGAATGGGCCACAGATTGCAGAGAAACTTTTTCTAAGTCCGTTAACCGTTGAGACCCACCGTAAAAACATGTTTAAGAAATTTCACGCAACAAGTTTGCAAATGCTGTTACGTATTGCCCGTGAGTATAGAATACTTTAAAACCCGTTGATCAACTGAGCGATTATCTATTTAATACCCTAGAATTACTCAGGCCAGGAAATTTATCACAAACAATTTTTTCTAATAAATTAATGCATCCTTTGATGGCTAAGTATGTTAGCTTTATTCAAATCCAATAAGTTGATGAACCTCTTTCGGTATATAAATTTTTCCGCCTTTTATAACCAACTCTATTTTTCTAATGTCAGAGATGTTCTTAGCTGGATTTCCATTTATTAAAATCAAATCCGCTTTTTTTCCTTGTGTTACGGAGCCTACTTTTTCATACATCCCCATCACCTTTGCTGGCTGTACAGTAGCCGTTTGCAGAGCTTGTAAAGGAGTTAAGCCTGATTGAACATATAATTCGAGCTCGCGGTAAAGTGAATAACCTGGAATTAACATGTCAGTGCCAGCAACAACTGGGATGCCTTCTTGCACTAATTTTAATACTATCTTTTTATGCATCTCAAACCATGCTTTTCGTTTTGCAGCCGCTTCAGATGGCAAACCCATAGTAATTAAATGCGCCTGGAGCATTGGAGGTAATGAAGCAAAAGCAGGTTCAATATCTGTCATTGGACTATCCAATGATCGGTTTAACATTTCATATATAGCAAGGGTAGGGTCAACAATAACTTTTTTATCTTTTAAGTATTGTAAAAGCTGACGATTTTGATCGGCGTCAAAATTAATTTCATACGTTTTTTCATTGTAAAGCATCGCCTTCGAAATAAAGGTAATGTGCGATACCTGAGTCACTCCGGCATTAACCGTTTCTATTAGTGTCATTGCTGTTGGGATATGACCTGCAATGGGTAAACCCACGCGATCAGCCTCATCACAAATGAAGGATACAATTTCTGGAGATAATGAACTGTATATTTTGATCTGATCGTAACCTGCATCTTTATATTTATTCACCATCATCACGGCTTGCTCTTTTGAATCCGCCACCATTATTCCATTGGTTGTTTTGGCTACACCATCAATAATACCGGCTCGCAAAATGGTGGGTCCAATACCTGTTTTATCATCAATACTTTTTTTGATGCTATTAATGAATTCAAATTCGTTACCCATGTCACGAACTGTTGTTATGCCCGAAGCAACATAAGCCGGACCCCATTCCGTTTGCTTTAAGTGCGCATGCATATCCCATAATCCAGGTAAAACACTCCGGCCTTCCGCTTGAATAATTTTAGATCCGCTTGGAACTTTTGCTTCTTTATCAGAACCTATCCAGGTGATGACGCCATCCTCACAGAGGATTGTCTGATGAGGAATTGTCTGACCCGTTTCGATGTTGATGACCGTGCTATTTTTTATAGCTAGTTTATCACTGTCAGCGTATGATCCTTTCGATGGATAATTTCTCACCCCGTTTCTGGCAGACAATTGAGCAACTGGCAATAATATATCAATGTACTTCTCATTAATGAATTCAATTTTATCTCCCTCAGCATTGATCGTATTGAGCGCTGCCAACCTTCCATCAATATCTGTCCATACATATTCCCAACCCCAGATTACACCTTTAATAGCATAAGCATTGAATAGCTGTTTGTGATTATTTACTAAGATGGTATCCTGACCTAATTCCTTTAACTCAACGCCACCGTTGGGTACACTGCTTATCATCGTTGGCTTTCCAGTTTTTAGCCAATGTTTTATAAGCAACCATTGTAATGTTGCGGGGGCGTAACCGTCAATCGGAAAACTGTTTGATTGGAGCTTTACTGTTTTAGTAATGCTATTCTGTTTTACGAATGCTTGCTTCGTATCAAAATTAATCGAATCATCAATCAGTTGGAATCGCGAGGTTTTTCCCTTAATAACAACAGTACTTGGAACGTCTGCATCATTCAGTTCTACTATTGCTTTCAGTGGAACTTCCTTGCCTCTGTCTACATAGTTGCATTCAATGTTATAGACCGTAAATCCTTTTGCATTCTTTTTTAGTGTATACGTTTCCTCACCCACAACCTTCAGACTTCTATGTATGATGAACTTTTCACGATCTTGCGCTACGGCAATAGCAGCAAACAAGACAGCTATCGAGAAACATAAATATTTTTTAATGGTCATCATTTAATAGGTTCGATTTTGAATGATAAATAGTTGTCTTTGATTTTATTTTTCCTGTTAATGCAATCCAATCTTTTTATTCTTTTAAAATTCTAAAAGATTGTGTCGCATCATCATTCTGTATCCGCAGCAAATAAATCCCTTTCGATAAATTCGATAAATCGATTCGGATTGATTTTGTTTTTACGTTTACCTGATGCACTATTTTTCCAGTGATATCAACAACATACAATTGGTATGGCGGTTTAAACTCTATCGAAAGATCTTCATCGATTGGGTTAGGATATACTTTTAGTTCAGGGTTAAAGTTCTCTGCTGCGGTAATAAGGTATTCGAAATCATCCGATAAAGCCTTACAATTTCCTTGTGTGACTTCCACAGCATAAACAGCGTATTCATATAAACTGATTTTCAGAGTTTGGTTCGTTGCTTGTGAAATAGGTTGTCCGAATAAAAACCATTGATAAGAATTGCCTGCGCTTGCCATCAATGTATTATCAACTTGTGTTATGGTTGCATTAACTATATTAATAGTGGCAATGACTGGAGTTCTTGTGCTTTGACATGTTCCGTTGTTGATCGCTACATAATAGGTTGTGGTACTAGCGATTACTGGTGTTGTATAAGTATTGTTGGGTTGTGCTGCAATTTCTTTTCCGTCTGTTGGCACGGTGTACCATCGGTATTGACCTGCAGCACCGCCAGCAGCACTAAGTGTAAGAGCAGAAGAACCACATGCCGCGTTGCCCGTTGTTGTCGGTGCAGTAGGTAATGGGTTTACTACTATTATGGCAGTATTCGTGAAAACGTCATTCACTCCAGTTCCGGAAATCCGACAACGGTAATTTCCAGCTCCAAAATTACCCGTTGTGTTAATTGAAAGCGAAGCTGTTGTTGCGCCACCATACCCACCTCCGTTCGTTACATTACTCCACACCTTAGAGCTTGTTTCCCGTTGCCATTGATACGTGATTGCTGGATTATTAATAGCAGCTGTGGTTAATAATAATGTTGGCCCTGCACATGTTGTTGAAGAAGCGGGTTGCGTAGTGATCATGATGGGCGGTCTAAACGAAACATTATCCAATCGATTGGTAGTGTTTGCATCGCGGTAAAGACCTCTCAACTCCAGGTCTGCAAGGCCAGTAAGAACATTCAGCACTTGAGCTTCTGTTGCGACTGATCCAGTAGGACTGTTCGTTGTTTTCCAAAAACCCAATGTATTATTTAGGGTTACAGAAAAAGTAGTCCAGGTTGGTGCAACGGCTGGTTGATTCGGAACCGTAGGGAAGTAATACAAAGTAATTCCTAAACTGTTGGCAATTATTACTTCTGCATATTGATTGGGGGTACCTGTTGAGCTTTGTTGTATATCGTATTGTAGAGTTCCATTGTAATAGGTACTTCGGTTGCCCAAGTAAGCTGCGGGTGCAACAAAATGAAATGGAACGTACACCGTTCCTGCACCTAAGTTGAAAGAAAACGGTGTTCCAAAAACAAAACCTCCCGGGTTTCCTCCAGTTGAAGAATAGGCAATGGTGCCGTCAGCATCGTTGGGGGTTGTCCAACCTTGTGCAGTCGTGTTAAAGGTGCTTGTAATTTGGGCAGAGAGGTTAATGCAAGCCAGCATTAATATTACAATCAATACATACTTTCGCGAAGTTGACTTCATATCCATGATGATTTTGAACCTAGTAAAGTTAATGACTTATTGACGATTTTAGTCTTCCCAGATATTATAGTAGTTCAGTGGGTATATGATAGCAATGAAAATTTACAAACAAAATAGCGCGATCAAATGCAGTTTTAAAAATTTCACAAGGATGGTTTGATTCGCATTGAAAGAATTTCAATACTCACGGGTAAGTTGCGAACGGCAAGGCACAGTCTGCCTTCATCTGGCGCAAGCGTCTCGCTTGTTAAATCAAAAAACTTTAGACACAAGCGGACGCTTGATACTTTAAGACACAAGCGAGACGCTTGCGCCAGAGGGGGTAGGTAAGTGATCAATTCTTCATGCAGTAAAAAAATTAAATAGATAGACCGACTTGTCTATATTGTGAATCCTGTTTACATTTGCACGATGGCAAGCAAGTCAAAACCCAAAGACAGAATTTTAGCAACAGCTTCACGGTTGTTTTATACGCAGGGCTATAATGCAACGGGAATCAACCAAATATTAAATGAGGCAAAAGTTGCAAAAGCAAGTTTGTACAAGCATTATGGCTCAAAAGACGAAGTAGGAATTGCTTATGTCAAGGCCGCAAGAGAAGATTGGTTTAATGCCCTAAATAGCTTTTTAGCAAAGAAAAACACTTCCTCTGAAAAGCTATTAGCGTGTTTTGACTTTTTAGAACGCAATCTTCGCCTCAACGAGTATAAGGGATGTCGTTTTATAAACTTATTAGCAGAGGTTTCTGAGCAAAATGCTGACATGAGAAAGGAAATTGTAGATCATAAAACCACTCTCCGTGCATTTTTTAAAACCCTTGTCTCCGATATAATTGCAGATAAAACAACGGTCACTCAAATTGCGGACAGTATCTTTATACTTTTTGAAGGTGCTGTTGTAGAAAGTAAGATCCACCTTGATGTCTGGGCTGTTAAAACGGCTAAAAAAACAGTAACCATTTTATTAAATACCAACAACTAAAAAAATTTAATTATAAAATAGACCATTCTGTCTATTTTTTTTATTCACTAACAATTAAAACCAAACAAAATGAACAAAATCAATCCAATTCAGGTAGCAGACGCTTCAGAAGAGTCGCAAGCAGTTTTAGAAATTGTAAAAAAGAAATTAGGACGAGTTCCTAATATGTACAAAGTAATGGCAAACTCCCCTTCTGTGCTGGATGCGTATGTAAAATTAAATAGTGCCTTAAGCGCTGGCACTATTGGAAGCAAAATGGCGGAAATGATTGCCTTGGCTACAGCAGAAGAGAACACATGTTCGTACTGCCTTTCAGCCCATAGCTTCCTCGGTGCAAAAGTAGGTTTGTCAGATGAACAAATACTTGATGCACGTAATTTTTCTTCTCAAGACGAAAAGATGAATGCCGGATTAATTTTTGCAAAAAAAATGCTTGAAACTCCGAAAGAAATTTCAAGTAAAGATATTGAGCCATTAAGAAAGGGAGGGTATACCGATGGGGATATTTTGGAAATTGTGGCAAATGTGATACGAAATATATTCACGAATTACGTGAATACTATTTCAGAAACAGAAGTGGACTGGCCAGTAGTTGTAAAATCTTTAAACAATGAAACAAAATGAAATCAGCCATCATTGAAACAATTATAAATAAACCATTTGAGCAAGTTTTAACAGCCATTAGAAACAATATTGTTTCTAATGGCTTCTTGCTATTACACGAAATAAACACACAAGAAATTTTAGCTAATCACGGAATTAAAATTAATCAACTAAGACAGCTATTATATTTCCATCCAAGTTATATGACAGATGTACTCAAAAGCGATCCGCTGGCAGTAAATGAAGTGCCCCTAAAAATAGTTATTCGTGAAATAGAGAATTGCAAGATCAGTATTAGTTTTCCAAATCCTACCATAAATTTTAGTGATTACGATTGCGATAAAGAAATAGGATTAGAATTACTTGGAAAAATAAAGTCAATTTTAAAATTTACCATGACAGACTAATAACAGACCATTTGACAAAGTGATAGAGAAAAGTAGTGCATCTCATCTGGCGCGAGGTACTGTCTCGCTGTGCCTATTCCAATGCAAGCGTCTCGCTTGGTAAATCAAAAAACTTTAGAGCCAAGCGGACGCTTGATGCTTTAAGACACAAGCGGGACGCTTGCGCCAGAGGGGGTCGATAAAGCTGCTTGTAATTTGGGCTGAGAGGTCAATGCAAGCCAGCATTATTATTATCAATACATACTTTCGTGAAGTTGACCTCTTATCCATGATGATTTTGAACCTAGTAATTTTAATGACTTATTGATGATTTTAATCTTCTAGGATATATCGTAGTCTCATCTGGCGAAAGCGTCTCGCTTGTGCCTATTCCAATGCAAGCGTCTCGCTTGTTAAATCAAAAAACTTAGAGCCAAGAGGACGCTTGATACTTTAAGTCAGACTATATTGCTTAGCGAGACAAAAGATTGTATGAGAAAGCGGGTCTATGATTTTGAAATAGTTTCAATTAACATGATTTTAGGGGGTAAGAATATTTGTGTCTTATTTTGACGAAGGGTTCAAACTTCTTCGGCCAAAAGGGATGTATAAGACACAAATGTCAGATACGAAGATGTTGTAGCCAATGCGCCAATGAAAAGTTGACCACCAACCTAAACAGTTAGACACATGAGCTTATTAGAATCAGTTTTTAGAAGAATAATAATTCGTAATGCCGACAAAGCAATAACTGGGACAGCGAAAGCGATAATCAACTCGGCAGGAACTCAGGCATATTCTGAAAAAGCTAAGCTACCGACAATTGGGAAATTAATTTGGAATGTATTTTCATTTGCGTTGTTAATACTCATTTTGTCATCAATACTCTTAGGCTTTGGGACAAAATTAGCTTACGCTATTCCCTTCTTTTTTATATGGGGAGTCATAAGACCGCTTGCTTACAATTACACTTATGACTACAAACAGGTTCCCATTACTAAATCGGACAGAAGATTTAAAACTGGAAGCAAAACTGTGGGATACCGCTCTGTTAAGGACAAAGATGCCAAGATCAACTTTACCGATTCACAAATTGTAATCTCAAAAGCAGAAGGAATGCTAAAATTATTTATCTTTTTAGGCTGCCTACTTTTCATTTACCAATCAACAACAACACAAAAATTCGAATTGGAGAATATGTCTTACTCTAATAAGGTAAAGGCATTATCAACAGGTGACACCTTATTCACAAACTCTCCTAAAATTGAGTATTACGCAAAGTACAAAGACGAATATTCTAAGTTTAATAGAATTGTTCATGGAGGAAACGATTCTGTTAAAATTGCGGGGATATTTATAAAAGTAGATAATACGATTGACAAGTACGGAAATAAATACAAGAAATATTTCGAGGTCAAACCGTTAAGAGAGCCACAATACTATGACCCAATCTTATATGATGAAAAGGACAGGTTAAGCAAAAGATGGTTCGTTGACCCAAGTGATGTTAACATAGGAGAAAACAAAGGCAAGAAATTAATAACGAAATAAAAACAACTGCCGACTTGTGAAAAAAAACAGGCGGTCAAATTGGTCAAATGGAAAATACTGAGAAGCAAAAGAAACTTGGACTTTTAGACTTACTCGTACTTGTCTTATCGGTTTATGTATTGCTAACATTATTGATAGACACATTCTTTAATATACCGACTGAGGTTTCAAAAATTCTCAGTTTTTTAGATAATGCTATTTGCATATTTTTTCTTATTGAATTCTTTATAAGATTCTTCAAAGCGGACAACAAACTTAAGTTTATGAAGTGGGGATGGATTGATTTAATATCAAGTATTCCCAATGTCGACTTTTTAAGAGCTGGTAGAACTTTAAGACTCATTAGACTTTTAAGAATATTGCGAGCTTTTCGTTCAACTAAGCATTTAGTGAATCATGTTTTTAAAAATAAAGCACAAGGAGCGTTCACTACTGTAGGTATATTAGCCGTGATTCTTATAATATTTTCATCTATTTCTGTTTTGCAATTTGAGACAGACCCAAATAGTAACATTAAGACAGCAGAAGATGCACTATGGTGGTCATACGTAACAATAACAACTGTTGGTTACGGGGACAAATTTCCTGTAACAACTGGTGGATGAATTATTGGCGTATTATTAATGACTGGTGGAGTTGGCCTATTTGGAACATTTACAGCCTTTGTATCATCTTGGTTTTTGGCGGACAGAAAGAATGGAAATGAAGACCAGGAAAAATAGTGCGTGCAAGGCACACACGCCTCATCTGGCGCAGGGTCTCGCTTGTGCCTGTTCCAATGCAAGCGTCTCGCTTGTTAAATCAAAAAAACTTTAGAGCCAAGCGGTACGCTTGCGCCAGAGGGGTTGTTAAATAAATAAACTATCACTACTTAACGACAAAAAAGAGAATCAATAAACCCCCTTTTTTATTTAGTAAAATTTTTTAGATATGTCTTTGACCATGCTATTCTTTTGTCCAAAACATATAGCTAAGTAGGCAGGGTTAAGCATGCTTTCAATTTTAGTTGGGTGGTAGTGATTTTATAAAATAAATAATGGCGAAGGGGGGAGGATCATAGTGTAATTGGTGTCCTATCATTAATAAACCATTAAAATTAAAAGAATGAAGCCGTATCAACTGTTTACATTTATTTTCATCCTAAGCTCATGTTCTGAGGGGAATTTTGAACCAACTAATCAATTTCCTCTGCTTGGCGAGCAAAATCTAAAATTTGAATATCGTGACGTACAAGCCTATTAAAATGGTCAATTGAAAGCATATTTGTTAAGAATGTTACGGATTGGCTTGACTTAAATTACAAAGCATATGAAAAGAATTAACTATTACTTATTTCTATGGGCTATTTTGACATTCGGATGTGGAGACGAGAATGCTGTCAAAATTCAAAGCCCAAAAGATGGCGAGTTTATAATTGAGCTATACAATGCTAGCGGTGACTTACTGCTGACAAAACAAGGGAATGCCGAGAACCTTGTAGCTGATAATATTTATTCATGGGAGATAAGGTTATTGGATCCAATTTTTGGTATGCAAAATTCAGATCCTTTGGAGACATTTGCATCTCTCACCTTCTTTGGAAAAACACCTATGAATAAACTGCAAGAATTGAACTTCAATGATGATATCAATGCTGTATTATTTCAGCGATGGTATTCACTTGAAGATGATTGGGGCTATAGGAGTACAAGTGGAACAATGAACATTACTCAAATTGAAAAATTAAAAATTAAGGGAAATTTCCAAATTGATTTAGAAGTAGATGATAGTGCACAACAGAATCCAAAGTGGGGTGAGCATATTGTGGTTAAAGGATATTTTTCAAGTATTTGCCCGTATGAAAAATATGGAGGTTGCGAATAAGGCAAAACCGACAACTGCACATTTTCAGTACGCTGGTAAGTAGAAAGAAAACAAATAAAAACACCAGCCATTAAATTAGAATTAATCTCCACAGACTATTTTATCATGATTGAGAATTTTTCAATCCGCAGACAATAGGGAAAATAAAAAAATAGCTTTTGCCATCGAACAGACCGATTGTCTTTTAATAATAGACGATTACAAAGGAAGAAAGTACACGGAGCAATTAGGCATTAAAATTCCTCTGCGACCAATGCTACAGAACCCACCAAATGAAGCACGCTACATTGTTAATGCGTGGGCAGCATAGTGAAGCTATCTTTCTATACATTCATTTTTACAAACCAAATCTTTTTATTCTTTTGCAATTCTAAAATAATGTGTCGCATCATCGTTTTGTATCCGGAGCACATACATTCCTTTCGATAAAGCTGATAAATCGATTTGGATTGATTTTGTTCTCACGTTTACTTGATGCACTATTTTTCCGGTGATATCTATAACATACAAATGATATGGAGGGTTAAAGTCTATCGAAAGATCTTTATGGATTGGGTTGGGGTATACTTTTAACTCACTGCCAAAGTTTTCGAGCCCGGTAATCAAATATTCAAAGGGTAAAGATGTTGATGTGCATCCATTGTCGGTTACATCAACAAGATATATCCCGAATTCCAATACATTAAATTCATACGCTTGATTCGTGGCTCCTGAAACTTCATTGCCATTTTGATACCATTGATAGCTATCGCCAGGTGAGGCAGTCAAGGTATTTTCATTGACGGTTATCTCTGCCACTGTAGTACTGGTAGTAAGCACTAGAGTTGCCGTTGCTGAAAACACAGCACTGGCTCCATCGCCAGAGATCATACAGCGATAATCTCCTGCTCCGAAATTTCCCGTGGTGTTTATAGACAGTGTTGCCGTTGTTGTTCCGGAATATCCTCCAGTGTTAGTTATGGCATTGAAAACAGATCCGTCAAACTTCTGCCATTGATAAATGATATTAGTTGGTCCCGTTGCAGTCAATGTAAAAGAAGCATTTGTTCCTGAACAAACAGCAGTTGAGGAAGGCTGCGGGTTGATGGTGATGGAAGGACCTGCCGGTATAAGATTTTCAAACACCAATAGTGAGTTTGGAGCGCTGGTAATAATAATCTCTGGTTTCCCATCAAGATTAAGATCAGCCGTTGTTATTCCACGGGGATTATTTACAGCCATGATAAAGGGCGCAGCGAAAGATGAGGCATTAATTACTCCTGCAGTGGATGTATTTTTCAGAATAGAAAATTGATCCGTTGTTTCGCTTGTAATTAAAATATCTGGTTTACCATCGCCATCGAGATCATTAACGTGAGCAATGGTAGCAAGAGCCGGAATAGTAAAATCGAAACGAGTGAAGGAAATATTTCCGACTGTACTTTCATTATGCAGCACGCTGATCAATGTTGAAGATATTCCAACGTCATAATAAAGCATTAGATCAACTTTCCCGTCAACATCAAAATCACCTTTGTAAATCCTGCTGGGATTATCACCCGTCACAATAGGAGTTTGAGCAGTAAACTGAGTTGTGGAAATCCGATATGCTCCATTGTTTTTCCAGACTGAAACATTGTTACTTCCTGGATTGCTTGCCGCAAAATCCATTAAGCCATCGTTATCAAAATCTGCAGCAACAGTAGCTCCACCAGAAGCAGGTTTAGTAAAGTAATAGGAGTCGCTGAAGGTTGCAAAGGGAATGGTGGTGATAAAGTCTCCGGTTGTGGTTCTGTTTTCATTTACCGCTACATTCGTTGTGTTAATTCCTACGATATCGATTTTTCCATCGTTGTTAAAGTCAGCGAAGTCGTTATAAAAATATCCTCCCGGACTAATGTAAGCGTATGTATTAAATTTAATTTCACTACCAACACTAACGTTGCGACAAGATCCGCTTGCGGTGAGCATATCCATCAAACCATCACCATCTAAATCAAAGAGCCGAGGATAGGGCACACTCGTTACGGTATCATCTGCGAGAAGGGAAGAAAGACTGATGTTGCCACTGGCATGTGTATTTCGAAAGGCAATCGCATTACCTGCAAAATCACCATATCCCACTACATCGACTTTGCCGTCATTGTTCAAATCACCTGCATCTATTTCGTAAAGCGCATTTGTTAATGTAAAATCAATTGGCGGAGCAAAATGAGTATTGCTAAATGTAACTCCGGGAGAAAATGTAGGGACAAAGGGAAGATGATAAGTAGAAGTTAATTGATCTCGCGTCACACTCACAGCAGCCATCGATGCTCCCGCTGGAACAGTAGCGATAAGTTGTGTGGTGGTGGCCGATGATACTGTTGCTTTCACATCACCAAACATCACTGTGTTTTCTGATGGTATTGTTGAAAAATTATTTCCAGTAATGGTAACGCTACTGCCTACAGCTCCTTTCAAAGGTGAAACAGTATTGAGCGATATGTGAGGAGCACGAACATTATTGTTTTCAAAAATAGTGATGCGGTAACTCGCATTGGTTGTACCCATCACGATGTCTGGTTTTCCATCACCATTCAAATCATTGATCACAAGTTTAACGGGATAGGTAGAACCACCACCTCCATCTTTCACATACGCTTCGATAAATGAATTAGCATTAAGTGTTCCGCTCGTTATGTTTTCAAATACACCAATGTTACCGTGATCGACTGCTACGATTTCTACTTTGCCATCACCATTTATATCCGCCAGACTAATACCACGGTTGGTGTAGCTAAGCTCAGATTTTATAATGATTTCAGTAGCAAAGTCGCTAATCGCCAACGCGCCACCAGAGTTGGTGTTAACATGAATACGGACATCATCGCCCGTAAAGAAATTTCCGAAAATCAAATCTTTTTTACCGTCACCACTAAAGTCATAAAGCTCAACATTACTGTCTCCGCTGTACGGAAGTATTATGGTTGAACCGAGAGAAATCGTTCCGGGTGTAGAGGTGTTTTTAATAATCGTAATCGTAGAGGCTTGCACTACAATCAATTCCGGCTTTCCATCATTATCAAGATCTGTTGCCGTGTTCACATTTCCGATTACGGCACCACCTAAAAAAGTTGCTGGTGGTGCAAAATCAATATTACCAAGTGAGCTCAGGTTTTGATTGATCCAAAATGTTCCGCCCGAACCTCCTTCTCCTCCAATGAGTTCAGGCAGTCCATCGCCATCCACATCCGTCACGTCATACACCGGACTTTCATCTGTAACTCCGTTCCATGTCTCTGCAGTTTCAAAAGCAATGTTGCCAGGCGTACTGATATTTCGAAACGTTACAAAAACTCCACCTTGGCCACAGCAGCCTCCGTTCCATCCGGAGGTAGAGAGATCGAGTTTTCCATCTCCATCCAAATCAACCACTTTCATTCCTGCACCATTCGTGAAGAATTGATTGGTAGGAAAAGTAATTTTAGGTGCAAAAGAGGCGGCCGAAAGTTTACCACCCAATCCCAGGTTTCGATATACTTCAACTTTTGAATTGTCTGCATACGCCATGATGATGTCATTCCAACCATCGCCATCAATGTCACCAGCAGAAAGACCTCCATTCTGAGTGGTAGCAATATCAAATTTCGATTTAAAGGAAGCTGGAATAATTCTTCCACCGCCATTAAAAGTCGGACTGAAAGGTAAGTCGGATTGTTTGGCAAGTCCCGTTGTTTTATTCAATACTCTAATCCGATCGAATGGTGCACCTGGGGGAACGGTAACGGTTAGTGATGTCGCACTTGCAACGGTAACGGTGCCTGCAATTGATCCAAAGTAAACTGCATTGTTGGAAACTGTAAGATTGAAATTACTTCCGGTGATGGTAATGGAAGATCCAACATTTCCACTGAGCGGTAAGAAGGAGTCAATAGTAGGAGAGGGTAAAATCGTTCGTTGTTCTAATTTCACATTGTCCAACGAAGCACTTGCGCCTGAACCTGAAGAAACAAATTTTCCATTGATTCGAAGTGATGAAACATTCGACAAGTATTCCTTGATTTGTTCCCTAGATGCAAGCGGCCCAGCCGGACTACCGAAACGCCATTCTGTTGTTTCGTCCAACCGTACAGTATGTGTACTCCAGGCAGGTGCCACCGCGGGTAAGGTAGGTAAGGTATGAACCAACTCCCCTCCACTGGGTAGTCGGATGGCAACATCATAACCAAATAATCCGTGAATGGTTGGCGTAACCGGATTCTGCAAATCGAAACTCAGAATTTGACCGTAACTGAAATAAGTAATATTGCCATTGAATTTAGCGGGAGAAGTCCAGTAATAAACCTGGCCACCTATTGTGGAGGTAACGTGACCTCCCGGGTTGCCACCGGCAGTGGAATAGTTTACGGTTTGTGGATTTAAATTTTGATCAGAAAATGTCCAACCTTCGTCATCGGTATTGAAGTTGCTCGTGATCTGGGCATTTGAAAATCCGATGGAGGCAAAAAGCAGAACGGTGGCAATAACAAATTTTAATGTTGCTGTATGGGTGATTTTTTTGAAATCGCTCGTAACTTTTTTCATAACAGATTTTGTTTAGTTCAAAAATCCGAAGTTTTCAGTTAGAGTAGTATTACATGATCATGTAGTACACGTGAGAATGATCTTGTGTATCTGGCAACGTGAGAGGAAAATTTGGAGTATAATTTGTGCTATGACTAACGATTACTCAGCTCGCCAGCCGGATCTGACGTTCAATCCACTTTTGAAATAGAATATTGTCCATAGAATAATATTTTCCGTTTTGATCGGTGTCTTCATAAATGAATAAACTTTTTAGCAATGATTCGATGGTTCGGTTGATTACCGATGAATTAGAAATGCCAACAGATGCCATAAATTCTTTTCCGTTTACTTTATAAACTTTGTCTTTCAACGCAAAGCCTTTTAATATTTCATACTGAGTTTTGGTAAGGTTGTTTTTATAGGAAAGAAAATAAGGCTCATATTTCAACAAGAGATCACCAACACATTTAAAAATGATCTCATCCGTTATGGGCGAAATTCCCAGTGCAAAAAGACTGTTACATACTTCCTGAATATAAGCCGTAAACCCGCGACAATATTGGTATATCCAATCGGCCTGATCGTTATCTGCGAATCGTAGTTTCCCTTTTTTAAGATTGGTCTTTATGAATTTGGCATATATTTCGGGTTCAATTTTTCCAAGCTGAACCAAATCAGCGCTGTGATAAAATGGTCTTTTTTGGTTGGCAAACATTTCTCTCAGAATTCGCTGATGACTTCCACAGTATAAAAATCGAATAGTGGGGAATTGTGTTGCTATACTCCGCAGCCAGCCTTCCAGTGAATTGTCATCATAATTTGTGATCTCCTGAAACTCGTCAAAAGCAATAACAAGATTTTTTGTTTCGCTCAAGGCCTTCATTATTTCTTCAATCGTTTTTTTCTCCTGGTTTGGTTTCACCCACGAGAGGCCTGCCGAAAAACCTCCTGTAAAAGGATCGAAGTCCACGCTGGCTTTCCACGACTGAAGAAACTTTCTTACGGAAACACCTTTGTGGCTTGCGTTGTATAATCCACTGGTGAAGCGTTTTAAAAATTCTGACATGCTGGCGGTGCCTGCAATGTCTATGTAAATGCAAGTCCATTTCGGAAGGTTATGAAACACATGTTGTATCAGCGCAGTTTTACCAAGTCTGCGTGGGGCAAGCAAACACGTGTTCTTTCCATTTTTTATGTTGCTCAGAATTTTTTTCGTTTCCGCTTCTCGGTCGCAAAAAGTTTCCGGGCCAAGGTATCCAACAGTTGCAAAAGGATTGTCCATGTATGGGTTTTTCAATGCTCAAAGTAACAAAAAACTATACAGAATGTACTATACAAAATGTACTATACAAAATGTGCTACGATTTAAGAATACGCATGGCTCGTGCCGGATATTGAATTGGGTAGGAAATTTAAATTTGAAACGCTAGACTAACCGCTCTTTCAGTGCTTTTGAAACTGCCTCAGTCTGTGAATGAACTTGTAATTTTTCGTATATCTTTTTGATGTGAGCACGAACCGTATCAATCGTAATGTAAAATTCTTCTGCCATCATTTTATAACTGTTCCCTTTTGATAAGGATGACAGGATTTCTTTTTCGCGTGCGGAAAGGTGATAGGTATTGGCCTTAAGAGGTTTTTGCATCGATGCAATCACCACGTGTGCAATGGAAGGCGACATAGGTGCACCACCATTTAGTACTTCATGCATAGCGTCAAAAAGTTTGACAGAAAGATGTTTCTTTAATAAGTATCCGGAAGCGCCAGAGCAAATAGCATCGAATACATGTTCGGTGTCATCAAATACAGTCAGCATTAATATTGGAGTTGTGATGCCTATGGCTCTGATTTGTTTCAACGCTTCAATGCCTGTGCGTCCAGGCATGTCAATGTCCATTAGGATAATATCGGGTTTGATTTCTTTAACCTGTTTTTCAGCCAACAATACATTGTTGAAAGAGTTTGATAATTGATAACGTTCATCCAATTGCATCATGCTGCCGATGCTCTCGCGCAGGATGTCGTTATCTTCATATAGTAACACCGATAAACTCATTTTTCTACTACGACTATATTAAAGGAAATAAAAAACTTTTTCAATTGGTATACCCTAATCATGTAATAGGCAATACAACTTCAATCTGAGTGCCTTTGTTTTCTGCTGAAGATAATTTGATTTCCGCATCCATGGCATCCGCTCTTGATTTTAGATTTTTAAGACCGTTACCCGATTTTACATTTTCTTCTATAAAACCTTTCCCATTATCCGAAACGGTCATCGTCAATTTACTTTCCGTTTGTTTCAAAGTAACGTTTACTTCTGTGGCCTGACTGTATTTGGCCGCATTGTTAATGGCTTCTTTGAAAATAAGAAATATGTTTTTTCTTTTCTCAGCATCGAGCGGCAAACCGCTAAGCGATTCTTCTCCAAAAAATCGGACTGTAATATTTTTTGGTTCTAATATTTCGGTGGCAAATACTTTCATTTTTACCATTACCTTCTCGATAGAATCATTGATTGGATTGATGGACCATACCATATCCGCCATACTTTCCATCATCTTGGTCGATTGCTCGGCAATGCGACTCAGATGATGATTGTTGCCATTGATGTTTTCCCGCATCGCCAGATTGCTGATAATGTTGATGGTTGAAAGTGTCGACCCGATGTCATCGTGTAAATCGCGCGCAATGGTGTTGCGCACTTGCTCGATTTCTGCAAGACGTTTTGATCTGTTACTGAGACGATATCGGTTGATCAGAAGCAATGCAATAACCACAACTAAAATGAAGGCAACGACTATACCTATTTTTATCGCGCGTTGCCTTTCCAACGCAAGCGCATGTAGTTCCTGATCCTTTGTGAGTAAAGTAATTTGTGCTTCCTTTTTTTCTAATTCATATTTTGCCTGAGTCTCTTCTGCCAATTGCCGGTTTTCCGATTGTGTTATGCTGTCTTTTAATTGCACAAAGTGTTGATGTGTGCTCAAGGCTTTTTTGTAGTCTCCTTTTGATTCATAAACTGAGCTTATCGACTGATAGGTATCCATCATCAGGTAAGCATTCCCAATACCTTTTGCGGCATTACGCGCGGAGTCTAAATACAGCAATGCCAAATCGTTTTTTGCAAGTACGGTGTAAGCTTGTCCAATGGCAGAATAAGCGTAGGCAATTAGTGGTTTAACCGAAATACTTTTTGCCAGCTTAAGAGACTGTTGATAGTTGGCCAATGCATCGCGATGCTGTTCTTTATCAAAATAAATATTACCAATATTTTGTAAGAGTTCTGCTGCGCTGCGCACATCACCTAACGTTAAGTAAAGTTTTTGTGCTTGTTTATATTCGACAAGAGCACTGTCGTATTTTTTTTGCTTTCTGTAAATACGCCCAAGAAGTTTATGAGCATAACCCATTTCTGGTGTAAAGTTTCTGCGTTTAGCGATGGTCATGCTTTGCCAGGCATAGTCGAGCGCCTGACCATAATTACCTAAACGATATTCAATGTTTCCGATGTTTGACAACGCGAGCGCCTGACCATGATCATCCGCCAATGGATTTTCATAAAGTTTTGCAGCCTGCACAAAATACTCGAGCGCCTTTTGATAATTACTTTCTTCTAAGAATACATTGCCATAGTTATTATAGATGCCCGCTTCGACTCTATAATTCTTACTTTGTTTTGCCAATGCTAATCCTTTATCAAGGAAGTAGCGCGAGGAATCCATTTGTGATTTTCGCATAAAGCTGTGACCTAAACCAGAAC
This sequence comes from Chryseolinea sp., assembly GCA_046595655.1. Taxonomy (GTDB): domain Bacteria; phylum Bacteroidota; class Bacteroidia; order Cytophagales; family Cyclobacteriaceae; genus Chryseolinea. Next base: position 23,217 of record JBKJOF010000129.1, read on the forward strand.
ATATTTCTGCCTGCCCTAATTGATCTTCCCGCTTTTCCGTAATGCTCAGCGCTCTATGGAAATAAAAAACAGCCGAGTCGAATGATGATTGACCTTGAAATGCATTGGCTAACGAAAATGCGTTTTCAAAAATACCTTTATCAAAGCCAATCTTCTTTGCAAGCGTAAGTCCGGCCTGTGCGTTTTCAATGGCTTGCTGTGGATTTGATTTCGTGAGCACATCAGCAAGTGCACTCAATAAAATAGTTTTAGATGTATCTGATTTTGTTTTTAACAGAACAGATTTAATGCTGTCTGCCTTTTGCGCCATTCCAACGAAACACGCACAAGAGAAAACAAAACAAAATAAAATCTTCATAGTTATAGATCGGGTAACCGAAGATAGAAATAATAAAGGAACGGACAGTCTTATGAATGTCTTGGTTTTTTGTAATGATGGATCGAAATTAATTTTTGCCTGTGGAACCAATTACATTAAGCTCGCGTGATGTTATCTTCGCCCGTTGAAACATCTATGAGCTCCAAACAGCGCTACTATTTTTTTCTTATTCTTATTCTTGGAGCGCTGGCAACCATCAGTCCATTTTCCATTGATATGTATTTACCGGGCTTTCCCGCTATCGCAAACGATTTAAGTACAACAATTGATCAGGTACAATTTTCTCTCACTGCATATTTAGTTGGAATTGCAATCGGCCAGATTTTATATGGACCATTACTTGATCGGTTCGGCAGAAAAAATCCGCTGTATGTTGGGCTTGCTATTTATGTTCTGGCTTCCATTGGCTGCGCGTTTACCGATTCTATTTCTTCGCTTATTTTAATGCGATTTCTTCAGGCACTTGGAGGATGCGCAGGTATTGTAGCAGCACAAACACTGGTGCGCGATTTATTTCCTGTAAATAAAACTGCACAAGCATTCTCGCTTATCACACTTGTTATTTCTGTTTCTCCAATGATTGCACCCACCGTTGGTGGATACATGACTTCTGCATTCGGATGGCAATATGTATTTCTGGTGTTGGGCGGAATTACTTTATTGATCATGATTGCCGTGTACTTCTTTCTTCCAGATGGAAGAGGAGCCAATATCAACATGTCATTAAAACCCAAAGCTGTACTGACTAATTTTTATGTTGTTATTAAAGAGCCACAATTTTTTATTTATGCATTCGCGGGAGGCTTGGCCACAGCGGCACCTTTTGCCTACATAGCCGGTTCAGCGGATGTGTTCATGAATATATACAGAGTGAGCGAGCAACAGTACGGTTGGATTTTTGCATTTCTCGCTTTCGCGATGATTGGTTCGACACAACTCAATCATTTTTTGCTGAAGAGATTCAAGAGCGAACAGATTATTAAAACAACTCTAATGTATCAGTCAGTTGTAGGGTTGATTCTTGTGATTGGTACTTACTTGGGTTGGTACGATAAGTATGCACTCATATTGCTGATGTTTGTTTTTCTTACAGGCCAGGGACTTACTGGTCCAAATACTGCGGCACTTTCACTGGCACCGTTTACCGATCATGCTGGAAGTGCTTCTGCATTGATGGGCAGTTGGCGTCTTGGTGCGGGCGGAATTATTTCGGCTATCGTAAGTTTGCTTCATAACGGTACGGCTGTTCCGATGGTGGGTATGATGGCTGCGTGTGCGGTGGTGAGTTTGATATTGCTGTATGCAGGCAACCGCTTGGTGAAACATCGAGCACGGCAAGTAGATGATAGTGCGATATTATCTTAATTGATAATTTCAGATCACTCCTTTATAACTCTATGGTAATATAGTTCAGCACCCTTTTGAATTTGAAGAGTATAGATTCCTTTTGCAAGGTTATCGAGCATTAGTGATGAATGGGTCTGCCTTGCAGAAAATGTTTTTACTATCCTACCCACAGCATCAATCACTTGAATTTCTATTGCACCTTGGTCGGGCGATTCAACAAAGAGTTTATCCTTAAATGGATTCGGATAAATTTTCAAATTGTGATTCGCGAATTCTATTCCTGTAATCGGGGAGAGGGCGAATTTAAAAATAGTTCCAACTGCGTTCACTCCGCCATCTTCAGTCATACCATAAAGAAATGTTCCATCAGAAATAAGCGAACCCAATGGAAGAGCTCCGTTGGCTGCAAATGCAAAATCCAGCAGGTTTATAAATCCGCTTCCATCGGGCTTTATTTGAAAAATTGTTCCCTTATCATTTAGTCCGCCATATTGGGTCATGCCATACAGCAATCCGCCATTTAAAGTCAGTGCACCTTGCGGAGCTCGTCCATTTGAAATGCCTGCAAAGTCTAACAGCTTAGCATAGCCGGTTCCATCGGGCTTTATTTTAAAGATTGTTCCAAAACCATTAGCACCGCCTCCATAAGTCATTCCATACAAAAAGATACCATCGTAGATAAGCGAGCCATAAGGATTAACTCCATTTGGCCCTGTGAAGTCGAGCAACTTGGTAAAACCGGTTCCATTGGGCATTATCTTGTAGATCGTCCCCCAAGTGTTTGTGCCACCCTGATAGGTCATTCCATAGAGAAAGGTACCATCAGAAACAAGGTCTCCGATAGGCGAAGCTCCGTTTACACCTCCTGCAAAATCTAATATCTTAACGAAACCTGTTCCATCAAGCATAATTTTAAAGATCGTTCCTACATTGTTTGAGCCACCATCCGTTGATACTCCATACAGAAAGGTTCCATCAGAAATAAGCGTGCCACTGGGATAAAATGCGTCTGCATCGATAAAGTCTAAAAGCTTGGCAAACCCTGTTCCATCCGGCTTAATTTTAAAGATAACACCAAGATCAAGTGCGCCTCCTTCTTTGGTCATTCCATATAGAAACGTTCCATCAAAAAGAAGCGAGCCAAAAGGGTGACTCCCCTTCGCAGTCCCTGCAAATTCCAATATTTTGGCATAGCCAGTCCCATCGGGCATTATTTTAAAGATTGTTCCCTTATTGTTGGTGCCACCCTGATAGGTCATCCCATAGAGAAATGTTCCATCAGAAGTAAGTGAGCCGTGAGGGTTTCTTCCGTCAGGTACAATATTGAAATCGTGGAGTTTGGTGTATTGCGCGAATGAAGTTAAGGTGACGAGTTGAAAGGATAGCAGTATGATTAGGATTGTAAAGAGGCGTGTGAGTTCGACATGTGCTAATAAAAATGAGACCAGTTTGTTTTTCATAGAAGTGATGGCTAAGGTTTGCGCATGGAAGGTAGACAATAAAAGATTAATTCATTCAATCTTTAACTTCCTCTCACTCAAGACACCATTTATTTTTTGTAATGCGTGTTCGATTGTTAGTCTTGTACTATTATTTTTAGGCAACATCCCGTGAAACTTCTTGAGCAAAGAAAGCAACAGAAAACTCTGTACTTGTTTAGTTTTCATAGGATAAAAAAATCCGATGCTGCATTAGCATCGGATTAAATTTCTGAAGTGTTTAATTAATTTCTAAGGGTGTATGCCATAATAGGCACACACTTCCTTATAGTTATTATAATCAACATTTGATTTTACCCTTCCTGCACTAGCCAATTTGTTTCTAGGTATTATAATGTATCGTGTTTGGCTCTATGGGCGGAAGTCATCTAAAGCAATAGTAAGATAGAGTTGATGTGATGAAGTGAGAGTGGCTTTTATTCATAGCGTGGTGTTTGCTTGTTTAGTTTTCAAAACCAACGTTTTGCAATGCTGGTTCTGAAAATCAAAACTACTGAAGACTGTTGCATGCCGAAAAAGCCTGCACAAAATCAAAACGTAATGTAGATTGATACGAATGGTATTTATTTCTGCATTCGTGGCAGTTTAACTTTGAGTTATTTTTTTATGATTCGAAGGTATTGTGTTTGATATTCATTTTTGATTTTCAGAAAGTAAATACCTTTTGCCATCGAAGAAAAATCAACTAAAGAAGGTATTGATTGAACGTGAAGATTTTGAATGACATTTCCGGTTAAGCCCATTACCTGAATTGTGTAAGGAGTTTTGAATTCAATAAAAAGATTTTCTTCTACCGGATTTGGATACACTTTTAAACCCTCTCTGTTTTGTTCGACACCTGTGATCAGATAAGTAAATTCATCGGATGAAGAAGTACATCCATTGTCAGTGACGTCAACAACATATACTCCGTATTCCAATACGGTGAATTCAAAAGATTGATTGGTTTCTCCATCTACCTCTTCACCATTTTGATACCATTGATAACTATCTCCAGGAGAAGAGGTCAATATATTTCCGTTGGCTGTTATCTCTGCAAGAGTAGTATTGGCGGTAAATGTTAATGAGGCAGTTTGAGAGAATACTGAAGTAGCGAGGTCTCCTGAAACAGAACATCTATAATCACCTGCGCCAAAATTTCCTGCAGTATTAACGGTTAGTGTTGATGTTGTTGTGCCTGAGTATCCACCGGTATTCACAACATTGACGAATGCTGTGCCATTTAATTTTTGCCATTGATAAGTAAGGTTGGTTGTGCTCGAAGCGCTCAATGTAAAAGTTGCCATTGCTCCCTCACAAACTGCTGTTGATGTGGGTTGAGGATTTATAATGATAACAGGATCAGAAGTTGAGGCAAGTGAATACTTAAAAAAAGTTCCCCAACCGCTTGTTCCGCCTGCTGACGTCATACCATAAAGAAATGCGCCATCAGAAATTAAAGATCCCAAAGGCTCTCTTCCATTCGTACCGTTGAAGTCGGTTAATTTGCTAAACGATGTACCGTCTGTCTTAATTTTAAAGATGGTTCCCAAGCCACTTGCTCCACCTGCAGATGTAATCCCATACAAAAATGTACCATCAGAAATAAGTGAACCTGTTGGAGACTCTCCGGATGTAGTCGCTGAAAAATCCAGAAGTTTACTATATCCTGTTCCATCCGGTTTTATTTTAAAGAGCGTTCCATTACTGTTGCTCCCTCCTGATAGGGTGGTGCCATAGAGAAATGTTCCGTCATAAAAAAGATCTCCATATGGCTCACCTCCATTTGCAACGCCTGAGAAACTAAGCAAATTGATATATCCTGATCCATCTGGTTTTATTTTAAAAATTGTACCTAAATCATTCGCTCCTCCGTGGCGCGTAGTTCCATAAAGGAATGTGCCGTCAGTGATAATCGAGCTATAAGGATTGCTTCCGTTTACCGTACCTTCAAAATTTAACAGTGTAAAATATCCGGTACCATCAGTTTTTATTTTAAATAAAGTTCCCCCACCATTACTTCCACCAAGGATTGCCGTTCCATAAAGAAATGTTCCATCGTAAAAGAGAGTGCTTTCTGCATAATATCCAGTTGTCAGATTGGCGAAGTCTAACAATTTAGCGTATCCCGTGCCATCTGGTTTTATTTTAAAGATTACGCCTTGGTCATTAGTGCCACCAAGACTCGTCATTCCATAAAGAAAGATTCCGTCCGAAATAAGGGAGTTTATGGCTCCCCTTCCGTTAGTGGATCCATCAAAATCCAACAGACGGGTATAGCCGGTTCCATCTGGTTTAATTTTAAATACCGTTCCCAGATCGTTAAGACCGCCCCAACGTGTAGTTCCATACAGAAATGTTCCATCATAAAGAAAAGAGCCTTCAGGTCCGCTGCCAGAAGTAGTAGATTCAAAGTCGAACACTTTACTATACTGCGCAAATGATGCAAGGGGCAGAAGAGAAAGCATTAATGCGAATAGAAGAGAGGTAACCGACAATCCTCCTTGGTACATGTTCACGAAGACCAACACTCTATTGCACAAAATGAACGGAAGTTTTTTCATATGCCAAAAATACGCTGTAATGTTTATGATTTGAAATCGAATACGATCGAACGATAGATAAAATGGATATACAATCCCTTTAGTCACGATGGTAAACGCAGATGAGACAAGGTGCTGGTGAACTGTGGTTACGTAGTAATGGAAAAACTAATCGGTAGAGATGATCTTTTTCATGCTCTAAAGATACCCTGAGTTGCAGCGAGGCGAAATTACTTGATGATGTGAGGCGGAGGTACGAGGTACGATTTACGTACGATTTTCTCGTATTGATGTAATGAGAGATCGCCACGAATGCTTGAATGTGTATTTATTCGTGCATTCGTGGCAATTTAATTTTAAGTTATTTTTTTGTGATCCGCAGGTATTGCGTTTGATTTTCATTTTTGATCTTCAGAAAGTAAATACCTTTTGCTATTGAAGAAAAATCAATCGAAGAAGGTATTGATTGAGGGTGAAACTTTAAGTCACATTATGTGGTGAGACAATTTTGCAGAAAGAGTATTAGTGTTTCACAAACTCCAAAATTAAATGTTTTGAAAGCAGCACGTTAATGGAAGTGTTGAGCGAAAAGATCTCTTGGTATATTCGCTGATTGGCCGGATCATTTTTGATTTGTTTTCGTTTCACCTTACGATTGAAGAATAGGATTATCGGATAAAAAACCAACATTAAAATTGATGTAGAGCTTGATTGGCTTTTATGCATTTTATAAATTTGAAGAGAATTCAAAGCTGCCAAAGTACGCAGACGCAAGACGCCACTTAAAAATAATTTCCCGAAATATCGATCCCCATTCCCCCAGTCTACAGATGCATCGAGTTCATTCGGTGCAGGCACGGAATAGTGCTCACTCTCCATCATAAATTGTGCGAACCGGCTGCGTAAAGAAGACGTGTTGGGCGTAGTGAGAATAAATTTGCCATTGGGTTTTAATATTCTGGCGGTTTCCTGAAACAAAAAAAGTTGATTGGGCAAGTGTTCAATTGTCTCAGCGCAAATTGCTACGTCAACCGATTGGCTTTCTATTGGAAATGCTTTTTGTAAATCGATGTTTTGACTTTTCACTTTCGTGAATTGGTTTTGCTCTGGAAACAAATCGAATGGACAGACTACTGCTCCGGCCTTTTCAAATAAATGCGCTATGTAACCCGAGCCGGCCGATAGATCCACAACCGTTTTGCCAACGAGATTGTTGCTATTAGTTTCAACATAAGAGGTAAAAAATTTCACGGTATTATCGCGCGAGTGAGCAATGGATGGGGATTGGTTCATCAAATTAATTTAGGTGCCATTTCTTGGGTTGCAAAGTAGCACATTTGAATAGGGGAATGCAATTAAGATTTGTGATGATTGACTTGTGATAACAGATTAGTGACTGAGGTTTTGCTCTTCATTCAAATTTCTCTAACCAAATCAAACATCACTAATCACAAATATTGATGGAGTAGTAAAATAATGATTTACGATGAGTGACTTGTGATACCAGATTAGTGACTGAGGTTTTGTTCTTCATTCAAAATTCTCTAACCAAATCAAACATCACTAATCAAACATCACTAATCACAAATATTGATGGAGTAGTAAAATAATGATTTACGATGAGTGACTTGTGATACCAGATTAGTGATTTAGGTTTTGTTCGTTATTCAAATTTCTCGAACCAAATCAAACATCACTAATCGCAAATCAGTAATCCCAAATATTCAATTACTTTTTAGTAACACGCTTGTAGCGAATTCCGTTTTCATTTTTAATTTGAAGAATGTAAAGGCCAGAGGCAAACGAACTTAAATCAATAGAGACATAACGTACATTGCTGTTCACTTTTCCTACAATCATTCCCGATGTATTGATAATGGTAATTGAGTAGGGTGGATTGTATTCGGTTGTAAGAATTTTATCAACCGGATTGGGATATAGTTTTACACCATCACTCAAATGTTCAAGACCGGTAATCAAATATTCATACTCTGTTGATGTAGAAGTACAGCCACTATCGGTGACGTCAACTTTGTAAACTCCGTACTCTAGTACATTGAACTCGAAGGATTGCTCTGTTGCATCGGCAATCAAAACATCATTCTGATACCATTTATAACTATCTCCCAATGACGCAGTCAGTACTAAACCATTGGTAGTAATGGTTGCAATGGGATAAGGATTCACAACAATATTTAATGCATCACTAAGTGGACTGGTACATCCAGCAGCATCTTCTACTTGTAATGTTAGAGATGAAGTTGATGTGGTAATTGTAGTGGGATTTGAACTGGCTCCATTCGACCAAGTGTAGGTTGTAAAACCAGATGGCGCAGTAATCGTCAGAACATCGCCCGCACAAATATTTATTGTTCCGATTGCGGCTTGCACCGATGGAATGAGTGTAGGTTTTGCAATGGGAGCAATCGCAGCAATAACTGATGCGCGACTACTTTCACACAAACCATTATTGATTGCAACATGATAGGTAGTTGTGGTGTTGATCACAGGAGTAACATACGTGCTATTCACTTGTCCGGAGATTGGCCCTCCTCCGGTTGCGACATCGTACCAACGATATTGTCCATTGGTTCCGCCCGAAGCCGTTAAGGTAATGGCAGCTGGAATACAATTTGAATTTCCGTTTGTAGTTGGTGCAGCGGGAACTACATTGACTGTAAGTGTAACCGTGTTAGAAAATTTATCGGGAGCGAGATCTCCTTTTATTAAACATCGATAATCGCCTGCACCAAAATTACCTGTGGTGTTGATGGCTAATGTAGCAGTCGTTGCGCCTGAATATCCGCCACCATTACTTACATTATTAAAAACAGAACCATCAAACTTTTGCCATTGATAGGTAAGATTATTTGCTCCGGTTGCTGTTAAGGTAAGTGATGCTGTTGCACCATCGCAGACTGCTGTCGATGTTGGTTGTGAAGTGATGGTGATGGTTGGGCCTGTTGGAATAAGATTTTCGTAGACAACCAGAAGCCCTACAGCGCGTGTCAATATAATTTCAGGTTTGCCATCCAGGTTAATATCAGCGGTAGCAATTGCTCTTGGTGCTGTAACTGTAGTATTAAAAGGTGTAGCAAAAGATGCGGCTGTCAATGCACTGCTTACATGCAGATTTTTAAAAATAGAAAACTGATTGCCAGCCTCTGCGGTGGTGAGAATCTCGGGCTTGCCATCGCCATCTAAATCAGCAACGTGAGCAACTGTTGCTACACTTGGATTAGTTAAATCAATTCTTGAAAAACTAATATTCCCAACCGTGCTAGTATTTTGAAATACGATGAGCAATGTTGTTGAAGTGCCTGTCCAATGATAGACTAGTAAATCTAATTTTCCATCGCTATCAAAATCACCTTTATAAATTCGATAGGGGTTGTCACCGACTGCTACATCAACGCGTGCTGCGAATTGTGCTGTCGTAATTCTTTTTCCTCCAAGATTTCTGAAAATGCTAATGTTATCGGTATTTGGGTTTGTGGTTACAACATCAGGGAAACCGTCTGAGTCTAAATCTGCTGATATTATATCGCCATCTGCTGCAGGCCTGCCGATTGCAAAGGCAGTGCTGAAAGATGCATACGATCCTGTGGTCATAAAATCTCCGGGCACCGTACGATTTTCTATCAAATCTAACTGCCCACCAATTGAATTCGCGACAGCAATATCAATTTTACCATCCATATTGAAATCGCTATAAGCGAGATTACCCTGACCCTGATAAGAAAGATTAGGCGTGAAGTTGATGTTTGAACCTGTGGTTATATTTTTCCTAATAAGTGTATTGGTTGAGGCCACATCTAAAAAGCCATCGCCATCAAAATCTTCGAGTCTTGGATTGCCGAATGAATCGTTGATAGGAAAAAGTGTATCGTTGGCAACTAAAGTAGTGGCAGCGATTGCTCCCGCTATATAATTGTTTCGAAAAGCATAGGCGGTAACTCCGGCAGATGCGAGAACGTCTACAGTGCCATCGACATTCAAGTCCCCCACTTCAATATTGTAACTGGCCCCAGTGAGCGTGTAACTTATAGGCGGAGCGAAATGTGTGTTATCGAATGTAACACCAGGACCGAATGTAGTTTGAAAGGGTAAATGATAACGCGAAGTCAATCCGTTTTTTGTAACACTTACCGGTGCATTGATTGCTCCTGCTGGAACCTTAACGGTTAATAAATTTTCTGACGCTGTCAGTACCGTTGCTTTAACAGTACCAAACCAAACTATGTTTTCGGAAGGCACTGTTGAAAAATTATTTCCAGTAATGGTTACGGTACTTCCTATTACACCCTTCAATGGTGAAACGGTGTTGAGTGAAATGACAGGGGCATGAACGTTATTATTTTGAAATATGGAAATTTTTTTAGGGGATGAGTTTGTTACACCAACGATGAGTTCGGGTTTACCATCACCGTTAAGGTCCGCAGCAATTGGCGAAGTCGGGTATGTACTATTTCCTGATCCCTGGTATTGATATGTAGGAATGAATGCTGAAGCATCGAAGGTTCCACCTGAATAAACATTTTCAAACACACCGACATCGCCATTATCCGAAGCGGCAATATCGGGCTTACCGTCTCCGTTGATATCGGCAATGGACATGCCGCCATAGGTATTCAAATCACCTGATAGAATGACTTCAGTTGTAAAATCAGTGACTGCCAAAGGCCCGCCCGAATTGGTGTTAAGTCGTATATACACGCTATTAGTACCTGTTCTTTTCCAAACGATATCATTTTTTCCGTCAAGATTAAAATCACCAATACTAAGTCCGCTGTTGTATTGCTGAGTCAGGATCTGACCGATGTCTGTCAATGAAATATTTCCGGGTGTGGAATTGTTTTTGATGATGGAAAAACGGTCGCCAAAAAACCAGCTTGCAATCATCTCAGGTTTGCCATCGCCATCGAGATCATCCATGGTTACGTTGGAGAGACCATCAACAGTAGCGCTGAAATATCCAACCGATGCTCCAAAGTCGATGTTGCCAGGACTACTAATGTTTTGGGCTATCCATAGATTAGTTCCGGCACCTGACGAACCTTCTCCACCTACTAACTCCGGCCGACCATCGCCATCAATATCACCAACAAAATAAGGAGGGGTTTCATCGCTGTTTCCCGCCCAGGTTTCAAATGCTTCAAACGCAATGTTCCCGGGTGTGCTGATATTGCGGTAGGTAATAAAATAGGATCCTCCAAAGTTGACAAGTACATTTGAGGTAATCGCATCCAGCTTGCCATCGCCATCGAGATCAACAAATTTAAGTCCTGTAGTATTGTTATTTGTGCCGGGTATGGCTACCGTAATTTTTGGTGCAAAAGATGCGGTAGTAATGTCACCACCCAAACCGAGGTTACGATAAATGTCGATTGTTTTAAAAGCAGTGCTACTCGCCACCGCCAAATCAATCCAACCATCACCATCAATATCTGTTGCAGTTATTCCTTCAATATCTGTTGAAAGTGTAATGTCGATCTTAATAGCAAACGATGCTGGAATTATTCGTCCTCCCCCTTCAAAAAGAGGATTGAAAGGTTGCAGTGAAGTGCCCGTTAGCCCAGTTACTTTATTTGTAATCGCGATCTTTCCGTACCCAGCACCTGTAGGAATGGTAACCGTCAACTGCGTTGCAGATGCATTGGTAATGGTTCCTGCAACTGCTCCAAAGCGAACGATATTGTTTGAAGCAGAGGGATTAAAGCCTGAACCGTTGATGGTAATAATCTCTCCGGGTTTTCCTGAAGTAGCGGATAATGAACTGATGCTTGGGGCAATGGGAAGCATACGTTGTTCTAACACAACATTATCCAGACCGGAAGTGTATGATGCATTGCTGGCATAGGTGCCACGGATTTCAATAGAGGTAACATTGGTTAAAATGTATTTGATTTGTGCGCGTGTAGCAATTGTTGCTCCGGAAGAATAATACCAACTTTCTGTTTCATCTAGTTTGAAGGAATAGGAGGTCCATGTTGGTGCCACTGCGGGTTTAGGGGTTATGCCTGACAAGTAAATGAAGCTGCCACCATTTTCTATTCGTACATCGTAGCCGGTACCTGTTCCCGCCTGCGATTGTTGAAGGTTAAATTTCAAGCTCATACCCAGCGATCGAACCAAATGGTTTCCTAGAAATTTTGCCGGTGCAATCCAGTTTTGGATAGTGAGTGCTGTATTTGATGCATAGGTAACTGAAGCATACCCTCCCGGATTTCCGTTGGAAGCATTGTGCGCGACAGGAACCGAAGTAGCCGAATTCAAAAATGTCCATCCATCGGCATCCGTATCAAAGGTACTCGTAATCTGAGCTTGCGCAGTAATGGCAAAACTAATCAGTAATAAAGAGACGGTCTTTTTCATATTCTAAAAATACCCAGAACCCATGCGAGTTGAAATCACATGATGATGTGAGGCGACCTGGCCTCTGTTAGAATATCTGGCAGTAAGTTTAATTGACCAAACTGCTAACTTAGAATCTGATCATCATCATTAAATTTGTAACTTACTCAATGCAAGAAAACTCAAAGGCCCTCCGGTTCCGTTATGCTCTTTTTATTGTCTCTGTTGCGCTTACTTTGGTGATAACGCAGACTATAATTCAATATGATCTTAATCAACAAAACTCGGAAGCGCGGCTAATTAATGTAGCGGGTCGACAGCGAATGCTCAGTCAACGAATCTCTAAGCTGACGCTGTTTCTTCATTATAATAAAATTCAAGGAAATGACTCAGGATATTATCGGTTAGACACACTGCAAAAATTAACGAATGATTGGGAGAAAGCACATCGCTATCTCATAGCGTCAAACAAAGAGGTTAGAAAAAGTAAAGCGATCGATTCCCTGCTCAATATCAATACACCTTTTCTACAACAGATGGCAACTGTCACTCGAAGCATCACTCAGTCAACGAGCACAGCCGAACTAGAAGAGGCCATTGATAGAATTGCTCAAGTTGAACTTCCTTTTTTACTTACTATGGAGAAGATTGTGGCCACCTATCAGCAAGAGGCAGAACTGAAACTGCGTACCTTAAAAATAGTGGAGTTGATCCTCTCGTGTATTGCCTTCATCATTCTGATAGCGGAATTTATTTTTATAATCTTGCCCACGCTCCGAAGACTTAGAAAGAGTAATGAAAGTTTGGTTGAAATGAATACAAACCTTCAGGCGTCAGAAGAAGAAGTTCGTAGTAGTTTGGAGCAAATCAGTTTATTAAAGGAAAATCTTGAAATCCAGCAACTGCAGTATCAAAATCTTATTGATGATGCTACTGATATAATCTATGAGCTAAATCCCAAGGGAGAGTATACATTCATTAGTCCAGTGGTAGAATTGGTTGCCGGATTTACAAAGGAAGAATTGTTAGGTAAATCGTTCACCACTATTATGCATCCTGAAGATCGTGAACAAGCGATTGCGTTCTATGAACAGCAGGCAAAAAGTCTTACTGAAGTTTCCTACATCGAATTTAGAATTCAAACCAAAAGCAATGAGGTGGTTTGGATGGGACAGAATATGAAAATGTTCTTTGATGGTTCACGAGTACGCAAGTCAACTGTTGTAGCGAGAGATATTACAAGCATTAAAAATATTGAATCCAAATTGTTTAATGAACGAATCTTACTTCGCACTATCATTGATAATGTTCCCATTAATATTTATGCAAAAAATGAGAGGGCAGAAAAAATTTTGGCGAACCGGGCAGAGTACGAATATGTAGGTGCAAAAAGTGAACAGGAGGTTATTGGGAAGAATGATAGTGAAATGTATCCGGAAGAATCATCTAAAATTTCACTGGAAGAAGATAGGTATGTGCTGAAAGGTAATCCGATCATTAATCTTGAAACCTGTAACATCCGCAAGGATGGAAGTAAAACATGGTTCATGATTTCAAAAGTGCCATTGAAGAATGATCTCGATGAGATTATCGGACTTGTTGGTTTTAGCATTGATATAACAAACCGAAAAATTGTGCAGGAAGAGCTCGAACGAAAAGAAGAACTCTATCGATTGGTTTCTGAAAATTCGCAAGACGTTGTGAGTTTACATAAACTTGATCGCACCTTTACATACACGTCACCATCCTGTATCAACCTGCACGGTTATTACCCAAAAGAATTCATTGGTCAGGATGGTAATCAATTTATCTATCAGGATGATTTGAAATTTATATTAGATGGTTTTCCTGCTTTGGTTGAGAAAATGAAAAATGGAATTCTCATCGAGCCCATACAATTCAGATTAAAAACCAAGCATAGAGGAATAGTCTGGGTTGAAAGCTTAATTAATCCGATTTTTAAAGACGTTGAACTCACAGGCTTTCAATCAACCCTGCGCGATATCAGTATACGCAAACTGTATGAAGAAGAATTGCAAGAGGCTAGACTTAAGGCAGAAGATGCCACCAATGCAAAAGGGCAATTTTTAAGTACAATGAGCCATGAAATTCGCACTCCGTTAAATGGTATTGTAGGATTAACTAACATTCTGATCGGAGAAAATCCAAGAGAGGATCAAATGGAGCACCTTAACTTGTTAAAATTTTCCTGTAATAATTTACTCACAATCATTAACGATATTTTAGATTTCAGTAAAATAGAATCGGGAAAAATGGAGTTGGAAAATATTCCGTTTAATCTTCTTGAAATATTGCAGCACTACAAAAAGATTTCAGATGACCGCGCCAGGCAAAAAGGAATTGAGCTATTGCTTACGTTAGATTCGAAATTGCCATCATTTGTATTGGGTGATCCTGTTCGCTTAGGACAAATATTGAATAACCTGATTGGCAATGCTATTAAATTTACGGAGAAGGGATCTGTAAACATTTCAGTATCCTTATTGAAAGAAGTCGAGAAGGCAGATGCTATTTTATTTATCATTAAAGATACTGGTATTGGCATTCCTGAAGATAAGGTAGACACTGTGTTTGAGGGCTTCTCGCAAGCATCATCCGATACAACACGAAAATTTGGAGGAACGGGGTTGGGACTTTCTATTACTAAAAAGTTGCTTACTCTTATGGGCAGTTCAATAAAAGTGGCAAGCCAATTGGGTGAGGGTTCTGAATTTTCATTTGAGTTGGCATTGGTTGAAACACAACCTGATGTTACCTTCAGAAAAGCGGATGAACCATTAACGCCACAAAGTCTTTTAATCAATTTACTTTTAGTAGAAGATAATGAGGTTAACCAGATTGTAGCGAAACGGTTTCTGAATAAATGGGGAATTAAAACGGAGATTGCTAACAACGGTAAGGAGGCAGTCGCTCTTGTTGAAAAAAATCAGTACGACATTATTCTAATGGACATACAAATGCCGGTAATGGACGGCTATGAAGCCACTAAAATTATCAGGTCGTTTTCAAGTGCTTACCTTAAAAAAATACCCATCATTGCCCTGACTGCTGATGTCTCTGCCGAAATAAAAACCCGTGCAATTGATGCAGGCATGAATGATTTAATAACAAAACCCTTTAAGCCAAACGAACTCCAGGCGATTATTAGAAAATATATTTCGGCTGATAAGTAAAATAATTCAACTCCTGTTTCATTGCTAAAGGTTTTAAAATAGTAGGCTGTTATTATTGTAAGACTGAAACCAGAAATTGACTAATCGCTTTTCTTTTGCGATAAGCTTTTTATCGATGTCCACCACACCATTAGTATCTCCGCCACAAGTAAGGGTACAAAAGAAAAAAAATTCATTGACAACTCTTCTGAAAATGGGATCTTCAATCTGGCCAAACAAAAAAGTAAGTGGCAAGATGTCATCAATGCGCACGCCTACAAATGACAATACGCATACATAGCTCCGAGCCATAAACTGGCGATGTGCTTTTATATTCTATAGATCCAACGAATGGGTTCATCTAATGGTAGCGAAAAGGATGACCAAGCGGGGCTACCGCTGTTGCCAAAGCAGAAAGAATTAGCACGGCAATTATTTGATAAGAGTTTCGCATAATTATTTCAATAATAGTTTTCTATAAATAGCACATCAACCACAATTACTGTTTTTAGTATTATCATTTAATTTTTCTGAAGTCAACCAAGCCTAACTCATATCTGACTTCAAAAGATATGTTGTCTTGTGTAAGTTAACCAAGTATAATATTTATATCACTGCATTTTTATCAACCGGAAATAAAAATTCTGAGCGCCCTGATTAATATTGAGGACGTAGGATCCATTGCTAAGATCATTCAGCTTTAATACAGTATTCTCACTGATAGAATATTGCTTCACTGATCTGCCCAAAGCATCAACAATTTTAATTTCTGACTTTTTTCCGAATGGCAATTCAATAGAGAGATTGTCGATAAATGGATTTGGATAGATTTTCAAACCATGATTATTCAATTCATTCGAGGTAATCAAATAAATAAATTCAGCCGATGTAGAAGTGCAACCATTATCAGTGATATTGACAGTGTACACACCATACTCAAGCGTGCCATATTCAAACGATTGATTAGTTGCGCCTGAAACTTCATCACCATTTTGAAACCATTGATAGGTATCACCGGGTGATGCTTCAAGTATATTTCCGTTAGCATTGATGCTTGCTACTAATGGTGTACCTATGGTAAGATTAACCGTTTCAGAAAATACATCGGCTGTTGCGTCACCAGAAATTTTGCAACGGTAATCTCCTGCACCGAAATTACCTATTGTATTAATGTTGAGCGTTGTTGATGTAACACCACTATAACCTCCTCCATCAGAGATGTTGTTGAAAACTGTTCCGTTGAATTTTTGCCACTGATATTTAATATTGGCCGCACCACTGGCCGATAGTGAAAATGAGGATGTAGATCCTTCACACACTGAGACAGATTCTGGTTGTTGATCAATGCTAATGCCGGTTGCTCCTGTAACTGTAAAGTTTGTAGCGCTTGTTGCTGTATTGCCTGCTACTGTTACTGTAATTTTTCCTGTCGTAGCAGTAGATGGAACCGTAGTCGTAATACTGGTAGTAGTACTCGCTGTTACGGTTGCTGTTGTTCCATTAAATTTAACGATGTTGCTGACAGGTGTTGTGCTGAAGTTTGTTCCGGTTATCGTTACGCTGTTACCAACAGGTCCGCTCGAGGGTGTGAAGCTGGTAATGGTTGGCAGTGCAGCTGCCCCAACAGTAAAGTTCGTAGCACTTTGAACCACAAAACAATTTACGGTCACGGAAATTTTTCCAGTCGTTGTACCCGTTGGCACCGTTGTGTTTATGCTTGTTGTTGTGCTGGCAGTTACTGTAGCAGGAGTGATGTTAAACGTTACAGTGTTACTCGCTGGCGTTGTACTGAAGTTTGTTCCGGTAAGGGTTACCGAGGTGCCAACAGATCCTGATGTTGGAGCAAATGAAGTAATTGTAGGTGGTAAAACTGGCGGACCTGTCGTCATCTTTTGCAGGAACGTATCATAGAAGCCTAGTGATGTCATATTGAAAGGACAAGCGCCTGGGTCAAAGTCGGGTGTTTTGGAAAAGATACCAGTTAAGTATATTTTGTTCAGGTTGTCTACTGCAATAGATGATGGGCCAACAGATCCTGTGCTTCCAATGCCATATGCCCAGATAAAATTTCCGGCCGCGTCTAGTTTCAGAACTCCCATGTCGCTTTGCCCTTTAGATACGATGTTAAACATACCAGCCCCTGGATCGAAATCAGTTGTGTTTTGAAATGCGATAGCCGCATAAACATTGCCGACATTATCGGCTGCAATACCATCCCCGCGATCATCCGCTACTCCCGTTCCACCAATTGTTTTTGCCCAGACGAAATTTCCTAATGAATTCAACTTGAGTATAAATGCGTTGGCGACTCCATCTGCGGAAAGATTGAATGTCGATGGTCCGGGATCAAAGTCTGTGGTACCTTGGTGATAGCCGGTCAAGAGAATATTATCAGAATTATCGATGAAAATATCCCGATCAATATCCCACAGTGTACCTGAAATTGATTTTGCCCACGTTACGTCTCCATTTAAAGGGCTCAATTTGCAAACATATATATCCCACTGAGTGACTGTTGGATTTGGGGTGAGTGTTACTGTTGCTATGCCCGGATCGAAATCATAGGGTGTTGCATATCCATAGAAGCCTCCCGCGATAACTACATCTCCTAAAGCATCTATGGCGATAGTACGTCCTTGCTCTTCCTCTGTTGCACCAAAGGCTCTCGCCCACGCGAAGTTACCGTTGATGTCCAGTTTAAGAACAAAGGAATCGGCTTTTCCGGCAGAAGTCAAATTGAAAATTGCTGCTCCCGGATTGAAGTCAGCGGTACCAAGAAAAATTCCGGTGACAAAGACGTTCCCAGAATTATCAGTTTCAACACTAAATCCTTCATCGTAATTAGTGCCTCCCACTGCTCTCGCCCAAACGAAGACACCATTGTTATCCAACTTTAGAATAAATACATCCTCGGCATTTGGTGTAATATTGAATGTGCCTGCTCCCGGATCGAAATCAACTGTGGCATCGAAATAACCTGTTACATGCACATTACCCGCATTATCTATTTCAATGTCGTTTACATACTCAGAGTTAATACCCCCAAACGACTTTGCCCAAATGAGATTTCCGTTTTCATCAAGTTTGCACACGAAGATGTCGTTTCCTCCAGCGGAAGTGAGACTTACATTACCTGCTCCCGGATCAAAATCAACGGTGCCACCATATTGCCCGGTCACATAAATATTTCGCGAGCCATCAACCTGCATTTTTTTTGCCTGTTCTCCAAGCGTGCCGCCAATATGTTTTGCCCATTCAAATAGTGGTGTTTCCTGAGCGTGGGCAGTAGCCCCTGCAAGCGTAGCGATTACTGAGAGTAATAAAATTCTTTTAAACATTGGTGGGTCAATTTATAATGTTAGACAGAGTGTAACAATTGTCTTCGTATAAGGTGGAATGAATCATCGTATAAATTATGGATATGTAAATATCACATTGGTGTTAATACGATGCTATCGCATGTTTATGTGATGGGTTTGTCCAGGGCGATTAGTTTCATCTCTTGCTGAGCCAATCAAGCGCAGAGCTTCCAGTAAATAGGGTAAAGCTTCGTTGTACTTACCTTGAGTTTTATAAAACAAACCTGCTGTGTTGGAGTAGTTAATCGCGGCCTATATCAGTTGTTTTCTCTTGGCAAGTGCCTCCATGAGGTTGAGATCGTATCGTGCACTATCAGTATGACCTGCGTTTTTACCATAAGTTTCTATACCAGCTTTTCATTAATCGCTTTGGATACCGCTTCGGTTTGTGAATGAACCTGAAGTTTTTCGTAAATCTTTTTAATGTGCGTACGCACGGTATCGATGCTGATCTCAAAATGAGCAGCAATAAGTTTGTAGCTATTCCCTTTACTAAGGGATGTTAGAATTTCTTTTTCGCGCACGGTGAGCTGATAGGTATTTTCCTGAATAGGTTTCTGGTGCATGGCGTTGATCACCATCCGCGCAACGCTGGGCGACATGGGTGCGCCACCTGATCTTACTTCCTCAATGGCATTAAACAACTTAGTAGAAATATGTTTCTTCAACAGGTATCCCGAAGCGCCCGCACAAATGGCATCGAACACATGTTGATTGTCATCAAACACCGTGAGCATAACAATAGAAATCGCTTTGTTAAATGCTCTGATTTTTCTCACGGCTTCAATGCCTGTCATGCCCGGCATGTCAATATCCATTAAGATTAAATCGGGCTCGTGTTGTTTAACCTGTTCTTCAATATTTAAAACATCACCAAACTCTCCCACAAGTTTCAATGCGCTGTTCTGCGCAATCATGCCGCTCAGACTTTCGCGGAGTAAATCATTGTCTTCGTAGATAAGAATTGAAACGACCATTTGAAACGTGAAGGTTATGTGTATAAAGTTGAGTTCTCAAGAAACGGATTGCAATACCTCAATCATGTGATGGGAATGTTCAGTTCTATTTGAGTGCCATCTGCAGCAGAACTTCTCAAATTCAAAGTAGCGTTAATGTTGTTTGCGCGTTCGCGAATGTTTCGCAATCCGTTGCCTGGTTTAATGTTTAAAAGGTCGAATCCTTTGCCATTATCCGAAAGTAAAAGATGGAGAAGATTATCTTTTACTTCTAGTTGAATCGTAACAAGATTGGCTTCGCTGTATTTGGCAGTGTTGTTAAGGGTTTCTTTAAAGATGAGAAATATATTTTTTCTTACCTGAATATCGAGGGCTGCACCGTTAAGTGATTCTTCGCCTTGAAATGTATAGGATATGTTTTTCGGTTCTAAAATTTCAGATGCAAATTCTTTCATCTTCACCATCATCTGTTCCAACGAATCATTGTTGGGATTAATGGACCACACAATGTCACTCATGCTCTCCATCATTTTGGCAGAGTGCTCACCAATTCGTTCCAGGTAATGTTGGGTGGTGCCGTGGTTTTCATTCATCGCCATTTTGCTGATGATGTTGATACTGGAGAGTGTCGATCCAATATCATCATGAAGGTCACGGGCTACTTTACTTCTGATTTGTTCTTCAATAAAGTATCGCCCGATTTTCGCACTGCATATTGTGGCTATTTCTTTTAACATGTAGAGATGCCAGCGTGTGAAGAAGTTTTTCTTTGGGTGCTTAACATCGATAAGACCAAATGTTTTTCCTTCTATTAAAATAGGTATTGAGCATTCATCACGATTATGCTGTTCTTCACTTCCTTCTACTACTTTTTGAACGAGTGAACCATTTTCTTGCTTGAGGTAAACAATGCACGTTTCTACTTGCAATAACGAAACACAATTTTTGGCTACCGATCGAAATACATCTTCAATAGTATGTCGATTATAAAGTGAGGTAGCAACCTGATTTAATATTTTTTGCGATTGGATTTTTCGCTGCAAACTCAATATCCATATTGAAAGAGAAGAACCCACGAGAAGAAAAATTAATAGAATGAACCAGCGTTCTTTCCAGAAGGGTGGATGGATGGTGAAAGAAATGGAAGCAATGTTACGTGAAGGTTTTCCTGTATGATCGATGGCCTTCACTGAAAAAATATAATTACCATCGCTTAAGTTTGTATACCGCGCTTGATGATCGTTGCCTACATTAATCCAGTTTTTATCAAAGCCTTCTAGTCGATAATAGTAGGTAACCTGTTGAGGAAGTGAATAGGTAAGCGCTGAAAATTGAAAGGTGAATTCATTTTCGTTATATCGAAAAGAACCTCCAGACCTGAGGAGCGAATCGCGTTGTTGCGCGGAGATAATTACAATTGGAAAATCGGCAGAAGTAAGTGCAAGACTGTCTGGATGGAATTTCAAAAATCCATTTGACAGTCCGATCATGATTTCGTTTTTCGAATTAGTAGAGAATGGAGTAGTAAAGTTGGTAAACGATAAACCGCTGTTGGCATCGTAGTGCTGAATAATTTCTCCCGAAGGCTTCATGCACGTCAATCCTTTACTGGTGGCAAGCCAAATATTTCCATTCACATCTGCCTGAATGGAGTGTATCGTATTTTCAGGCAACCCGTTTTTCATTGAGTAGGTTGTGATCGATTTCGTTTTCTGCGAATAGGTACTCACACCTCCTGATGTCGTAGCAATCCAAATGTCACCTTGTTTATCAATAGTAAGGGAATTGATTAATGAGGATTGAATAGCATTTGGATTTCTTGTGTCTGCCGGGAAGTATGTATACTCTTTTGTTTTTAGATCATGTCGAAAAACACCAAAACTAAAATCGGCAATCCATACTGCG
This sequence comes from Chryseolinea sp., assembly GCA_046595655.1. GTDB lineage: Bacteria > Bacteroidota > Bacteroidia > Cytophagales > Cyclobacteriaceae > Chryseolinea. The sequence continues at coordinate 44,711 of JBKJOF010000129.1, forward strand.
TTGTGCTGTGGATCTGAAAGTAAACTCGTTACGCGATCTACAAATAACGAATCGGGATCCTTGGGTAACATTTTCCATAGATTACTTTTCGGATTATAATGAAAGACACCTTCACGGAGTGTTGCAAACCAAAAATTACCTTCAGCATCTTCAATCATATCAACAAAACGATAATTTTCTGTTGTGGCCGGATACCGAAATCTGGAAAAGTTTTTCTGATGTTCGTCTGAAACAAAAATGGATTCAGCGGACAGCACCCAAATTCGTTTACGACTATCTTTTATAATCTTAGTGCAGAATAGTAAGGGCTTACCTTCAATGCTTGAAACTTCTTCACGCTCGCCAGTCTTTCGATTTACTTTGATCAAACTATTTTTGGTATACGAACTGATGTAATAAGTATTGCTCTGTTCATCATCCAAAACAAAAAAGACAGCGCCAGCGGTAGATTGAGATTTATCTGGAAAAACTTGCACGAATGGAAAAATGTCAAGATGACTATCGTATAGACTGATACCGGAGAATGAACCGATCCAGGCAATACCTTTATCCTGAAAGACGGCACTTACTTTTTCATGCTGTAGCGTAAAGGTATTTTTTTCGTCTTGTGGAAGAATGCTTGCTTCTTCTTTCACTTTGTCGACCACCCACAATCCGTTCAAAGAAGGTAAGAGTATAGTTGAAGCCGATTTTAAATTGGGTGGTATTGAATTTGTGTTTTGTTTTATGGCGCGAAGTTTTTGCTTGACAACATCGTAGACATATAATTTTCTTTGTCCGAAATAAATTCGTTGCAAAACGCTGTCGTAGTGCATGCTAATGAAATCTTCACCGCCATCGCCACCGTGATATTGAAATGTATTGGTGTTAATGTTAAAGCTGAACAAACCTAAGGTAGTGCCAAGCCATAGTTCATGATCTGATTTGTGAATAATCTTTTGAATGGATTTATAAGCAGCTTGGTGTTGAGGCAGTATGGTTGTTACAAACTCGTGCCACGGAAAGTAAACGAACTCTTTTTTAGAGATATCATAATAACACAAATCCCGAACGTCAAGTGCCAGCCATACTTTGCCTTTATCATCGATATGAGAATCCCAAATTAAACTACTCGCTATTCTTGATTTATTTTGACTAGCTCCATCTTCATCGGGTGAGAAAACGTAAAGACTATCGTTCTTAGGATTGATAACATTTAAACCACTCCAGGTAGAAACCCACAAGCGACCTTGTGCATCTTCTTCAATGTCATTAATGTGTTCGTGTGAAAGTGAATGAGTAGTTTGTCCGGGTCGATAAATTTGAAAGGTGTGACCATCGTATAGATTCAATCCGTTTTCAGTTCCGATCCACATAAAGCCAGTGTGGTCTTTTAGAAAACAAGTCACCCGATTATCGGATAACCCATGAAACTCAGTCAGCTTTTCGAAATGATAGGTCTGCGCAATACCAATAGCTGGTAGTAGACACAAGAGCATGATGCTATTTCGGAAGCGGGTCTTCATCGTTTTCAAGATAGTGAATATTAGAAAAGTATAAATCAAGTTGGAACTATTGAATAAATTCTAATTGTTAGTTGGACTAAAGTCCTCTTTGATTGGGTTTGATTAACCACGGCCTTAAGACCGTGGTTACCATCTATAATAACTTCGTTGGGCTTTAGCCCTGCAAGTAAAAATTGTAACGGCATTTTGAAATGCAACCTTATATTATTGATGTACTACGGTTTCAATGTTTTCCTTAGTTTTGCGTTAATCATTTCAATGGCACAAAATACTTACAAGAGCAATACATTTAAGAAACCTGAGAAGGAGAAGAAGAGCAAGGCAAGTGGCTCAAGCAAGACCAACTTTAGTTTAGCATTTTTAAAAGACCCGCGCTTTAAATTAGCGTCTGGTTTTTTTCTACTGATCGTCTCTACCTATTTATTCCTTGCGCTGTTCTCCTACCTGTTCAATGGTAAGGCTGATCAAAGTGTGATGGAGGGTCTCGGTAGCTCAACCATTTCTGATTCAGGAAGGGAAGTGGACAACTGGTTGGGTCTCTATGGTGCCATTACCTCTCATTATTTTATCTTCAGATGGTTTGGTGTCGCGGCATTTTTTATTCCGCCTTTGTTATTTGTTATCGGTTTCAAAATTGTGTTCAACCGCGAACTGCTCCGCATATTTTCATACTCTATATTCTCCATTTTTTCTGGTGTGTGGCTTTGCCTATTGCTGGGTTACATGACCATGATTAACGAAGGCGTAAGCGAGTGGAGTTTTCTGGGTGGTGGATTCGGTTATCAACTTGCAATGATGAGCGATGCCATGTTTGGCTGGGGAACATTTTTGATTTTGATTCTATCACTCTTTATCTTTATCGTTTTCTATTTTAACGTTACTTCTATTCCGGCCTTTGGCATTAGAGATCCCAAGCCGATGGGTAACGATGCCATCATAACCGATGAAGCAATTGACGATGGCTCGCTACCTCCAACCTACACTGACGACAAAGACACCTGGCCTATTGAAACCACCGAGGGTGCATTAGTGCCCGAACTGGATATGGTGATAAAACCACCCGTTGAAACATCGAAGCCTAAACCCGAACTAAAATTAGAAGTTCTAAAACAAGAAGTAAAACCAGAGCCTGCCTTTATAATAGAGGAGCCGCTGGATAGTGATAAACTCGCGGATCAATTAGTTCAGGAAAACGGATTGTACGATCCTACTCTCGATCTGAGTGGATATAAATTTCCAACACTTGAGTTACTCAATGAATACGATACCGGCAAAGCGGGTGTATCGCAAGAAGAACTGAATCAGAATAAAGATAGAATTGTAGAGACGCTGGTCAATTTTAAGATCGGCATTCAGAGCATCAAGGCTACGATCGGTCCGACCGTAACACTTTATGAAATTGTGCCGGATGCAGGTATCAAAATTTCGCGCATCAAAAATCTGGAAGATGATATTGCCTTGAGTTTATCGGCACTTGGCATTCGTATCATCGCACCCATCCCCGGCAAGGGAACGATAGGTATTGAGGTGCCGAATAAAAATCGGGAGATGGTGAGCATTCGTTCTGTGTTTGCATCATCGGCATTTGCAAAAACAGATAAGGAGTTGCCAATTGCTTTAGGGAAAACTATCTCGAATGAAGTGTTGGTAATTGATCTCGCGAAGATGCCTCACTTACTCGTTGCCGGTGCAACAGGTCAAGGTAAGTCGGTGGGATTGAATGTTATTCTCGCCTCTTTATTATACAAGCGTCATCCATCACAATTAAAATTCATTCTGGTCGATCCGAAGAAAGTGGAGATGTCGCTCTTCAGTAAAATCGAAAGACATTACCTCGCGAAACTTCCCAACAGCGAAGAGGCCATTATTACCGATACAAAGAAAGTAGTGCATACACTCAACTCGCTTTGCATTGAAATGGAAAACCGCTACGAAATTTTGAAAGATGCGGGAACAAGAAACCTGAAAGAGTACAACGCCAAATTTGTTTCGCGTAAGCTCAATCCAAAAGAAGGTCATCGCTTTTTACCTTATATCGTTTTGGTTATTGATGAGCTCGCTGACTTGATGATGACGGCAGGCAAAGAAGTAGAAACTCCCATTGCTCGTCTCGCTCAATTAGCACGTGCCATCGGAATACATTTAGTGGTTGCTACACAGCGACCTTCAGTGAACGTAATCACCGGTATAATTAAAGCGAACTTCCCAGCACGTTTGTCTTTTAGAGTTACTTCTAAAGTAGACTCGCGAACCATTCTCGATTCAGGTGGAGCGGATCAGTTGGTTGGACAAGGTGATATGTTGCTTTCGAATGGCTCGGATGTAATTCGTTTGCAATGTCCTTTTGTAGATACTCCAGAGATTGAAAAGATTTGTGAATTTATTGGTTCACAACGAGGATATCCTTCCGCATATATGCTGCCCGAATATGAAGGCGATGATGAAGGAGCAAAGAATGATATCGATTTATCTGATCGCGATGTATTGTTTGAAGAAGCAGCGCGATTAATTGTAATGCACCAGCAAGGTAGCACGTCATTGATTCAGCGTAAGCTCAAACTGGGGTATAATCGCGCAGGTAGATTGATCGATCAGCTTGAGGCAGCCGGAATTGTAGGGCCGTTTGAAGGTAGCAAGGCTCGGGAGGTATTAATAAAAGATGAAATGAGTTTGGAACAATTATTGACTTCCTTGAAAGAAAGACACAATCCATCTTAACTTTGCGCCACTTTTAAGCCTAAACCCAATGAAGAATTTGATTTTTGCCTTTCTAGGCCTTTTTATTTCTATTTCTGCCTCTGCCCAGTACGATCCAAAAGCGCTCACCATTCTGGAAGCGATGAGTAAAAAGTACAAGGCGATTGCTGCTTTCGAGGCCAACATTGCCTACACCCTTACGAATGATGTCGAAAAAATAAACGAAGAATTTAAAGGTAAAATCACCGTTAAAGGCGACAAGTTCAAACTCGTATTACCCGAACAGGAAGTGATTAATAATGGTGCTACTATCTGGACCTACCTGCCCGAAGCAAAAGAAGTTAACATCGATAATTACGATCCAACATCAGAAGATGTAAATCCTTCTAAGATTTACGAGATCTACAAGAAGAACTTCAAATACCTCTACATTCAGGATAAAACAGAAGCCGGTGTGATGTGCGAAGAAATTGACTTAGTGCCTGAGAAAAAAGACGCGCAGTATTTCAAGATCAAAATGTTCATCAACAAGAAAGACAAAAGTATTCTAAGCTGGACGATGTTCGATAAAGGGGGAAATAAATTTAAGTACAGCATTACCAAGTTTAATCCTACCGTAAAGATTGACGACAGCTTCTTCGTATTTGATACTAAGAAGCATCCGGGTGTTGAAGTGATTGATTTAAGATAGTAGATCATTGTTCGTTGTTGGTTGATGGATATCTGCGAACAACGAACAACCACCACCGAACAACCATTCAATGAATCGTGCGCAGCTCTTCGAACAAATACAAAAGAAGAATTCATACCTCTGTGTAGGTCTTGATACGGATATTGAAAAAATACCGAAACATCTTTTAAGTACTTCCGATCCTATATTTGAATTCAATAGACAAATCATCGATGCAACGCATCGGTATTGTGTAGCGTATAAACCGAATATCGCTTTTTACGAAGCCTTAGGACCGAAGGGTTGGGAGAGTTTGCAAAAGACTCTGGAATACATTCCGAAAGATATTTTTACCATTGCTGATGCAAAGCGTGGCGATATTGGCAATACCTCATCGTTGTATGCGAAAGCATTTTTCCAGCAAATGAATTTTGATTCCATAACCGCTGCACCTTACATGGGCGAAGATTCGGTAACGCCCTTTCTAAAGTTCAAAGACAAATGGGTAATCCTTTTAGCTCACACTTCCAATCCTGGAGCGAATGATTTTCAATTGATAGAATCGGTTGTAACCGGAAGAAAATTATATGAAGAGGTAATCTTAAAAGCACAACAGTGGTCAACGCCCGATCAACTGATGTATGTAGTTGGTGCAACTCAAACTGAAAAACTTCAGAGCATTCGTGCCTTGGCTCCTGAACATTTCTTTCTTGTGCCCGGCATTGGCGCACAAGGAGGAGATTTAAAACTCGTTTCGAAATACGGTATGAACAAGCAATGCGGTTTGTTGGTGAACTCAGCGCGTTCTATTATATATGCATCTTCCGAAAATGATTTTGCCAAACGCGCAGGTGAGGAGGCGTTGAAAGTTCAGGAAGAGATGAAGGGGTATTTGGATGGGATTTAGTTGTGAGATATTGGTGATTTTGAAATGAAAATATTTCGAAAAGATCAGAAGAGCAAATTTGGTGAGTATCTGATTGAGTTGATGGGCAAGCCAACTATGAAGTATAGTCACCAGTCTCTAAAAGAAAAAATAACAACTATTGATTTGAACACAGATAAAAAGCTGAAAGAGCTCAATCTTAATTTCTTGTTTGACTATAACATATTTCCGTCCAACATTATGTCATTTCAGACTCAATGGAATATAGAACAAAGAAATATGAGAGTTGGTGACACCATTCTTCAACAGGTCTTCGTCCCGCCTTTGAAAACATTTTCACAGAAAATAATTTTTGGTGTGAGGGTAAATTCCGTAATTGATGAAGCCGAAAGAAAAGGATTTAGTTACGAGACAATTGAAGGACATGTTGAGAAAGGACAATCTATTTTTACTGTTGAACACACTAGTCGAGGATTGATATTCAAAATACACACCTTTTCGGTACCCGGAAATTTCTTAACTAGGTTAGTAGGGCCAATCTTTTCACTACCGTATCAGGCGTTTTGTACAAGGATGGCGTTGAGAAATGTCAAGAGCTTAGTTGACTTCCAATCTTAAAAATCGTAACTAGAATTACTAAATTCTGTTATCGATGTCTGAATCTTTTATCCACTACCTCTGGCAGTTCCAGTATTTTTCCAAACACGAATTACTTACTACACAAGGCGAAAGCATAACTGTCTTTCATCCAGGTTTTAAGAATACACATGCTGGCCCTGATTTTTATCAATCGCGAATAAAGATTGGCGATCTTGAATGGGTTGGTAGTGTAGAAATTCATATTGATTCTTCTTCATGGCAAACGCACAATCATAATGTTGATGAGGCTTATGAAAACGTTGTGCTTCATGTGGTGTGGAGTGATGACAAACCTGTAAGGAGAATCGATGGCAGTATCATACCTACATTGGAATTAAAAAATCGAGTAGACGATGTGCTTCATCTTACTTATAAAAAATTAGTGAACAGTGCTGAAGAAATTCCGTGTGCTTCATCTTTTGTACATGTGTCGGGAATTATTAAGTTGTCAATGTTGGATCGTGTATTGTCTGAGCGATTAGAGGCAAAGGCTCAAGTAGTGAACCAACTGCTTATTCGGAACACCAACGATTGGGAAGAAACTGTATATCAGGTATTGGCAAAGAATTTTGGGTTTCACATTAATGCCGATCCGTTTCTTCAGCTCGCGCAAAGTCTGCCTTATAAAGTGCTGATGAAACACAGCGACAAACTTATTCAAATTGAAGCGCTGTTATTTGGTCAGGCCGGATTTTTAGAAGATGCTACAGGCGATGAGTATTCAAATACCTTAAAGCGCGAATATGATTTACTGAGCCGTAAGTATAATCTCAACAGCGGAAGGTTGAACAAAGCACAATGGAAATTTCTTCGACTTCGTCCTTCTAATTTTCCTACTATTCGATTGACGCAGTTTGCCAGCCTTTTATTTCTTCATAAAAATTTATTTTCAAAGATGGTGGAGGCGAGTGCCGACATCAAGTGGAAATCGTTCTTTAATATTCAACAATCATCCTATTGGCATCATCATTACCAATTTCAAAAACAGACATCAAAAGAAATTCCAGTCTTCGGACAAATGAGTATGGATAATGTTTTAATTAACTCTCTGGTTCCGGTGTTGGTTGCTTACGGAAAATCGAAAGACGATCAGATGTTGGTCGACCGTGCAATCACTATATTGCAACAGGTTAAAAGCGAGTCCAATAAAATCACACGACTGTGGGCTTCGCTTAATCTAAAAAGTAAAAACGCATTCGATTCGCAAGCGATGATTGAACTTCATAATAATTTTTGTTTAAAACGAAAATGTCTTGACTGCATGATCGGTGCATCATTGGTTAAACCAGTTTCATGATGCCGGTTGTTGCTGCCCTTGTTCATGTTCTTCTACTCGCAACATTTTCATATTGGCTGTGGAAGCGAGAATCTTCCTTATTGAAAATTTATTTTTGGCCAGCATTAATATGGAAGGTATTGGCTGGCGTTGCTTTGGGTTTGTTGTATCTCTATTATTATTCTGTTGGCGATACCTTTCAATATTTTGAAGATGGGAAACAACTCGCTGCCTTAGCAAAGAATGATATTAAAACCTATTTAAACTTTCTTTGGTCGGGTAACGAATCGTTTGAGGTGTGGTCGAACATTATTCTGAAAGAACCCCGTGCATTATTCCTGATAAAAATAGTAAGCATCTTCTGTTTAATCACGCTGAACAATTATTGGATTATTTCACTCTACTTTTCGATGGCATCTTTTGTTGGTGCATGGTTGTTAGTCAAACAAATCAACAAACTTAGTCCTTCCTCGATGCGTGCTGCAGTGGTGGCTTTTCTTTTTTTTCCTTCTGTTGTTTTCTGGAGTTCGGGTTTAATCAAAGAAAGTCTGGCGATGGCATGTTTGTTTTTTCTCTCTTCTCTCGTAGTGAAAGTATGGATGAGAGATAAGTTGATCTTGGTGGAATGGATATTCGTGGTGTTTACCTTATGGCTGTTGTGGAACCTGAAATATTATTACCTCGCTGTTTTTTTACCCATCTCGTTCACAAGTCTGATGTTTAAATTTTTTGCTCTTCCCATTCTCAATACAAAGAAGATTTTCATTTGCATTTTAGTGTGGGTAATCATTTTGATTTTACCCGTAATGGCAATTAGTCTGGTTCGTCCGAATTTTTATCCCGAGCGGTTCCCTCATGTTATTGTATCAAATTATCAAGCCTTCATAGAGCGATCAGATCCAAAAGACGCCATTCATTATAATGATCTTCAGCCAACTGCTTTTAGCATTATGGTCAATTCACCTTGGGCTTTATTTTCGGGTTTGTTTCGTCCTTTTATTTGGGAAGCGAATACTGTTTTCCAATTTCTTGTGGCCGTGGAGAATGCCTTCCTATTCATGCTAACCCTGGGTGCACTTTTTCATTGGCGAACATGGATTCGCTCAGCCCATCGGCTGTTGGTCTTTTCAATCGTTAGTTATACGATCATCCTTTGTATTTTTCTTGCTCTCTCAACTCCGAACTTTGGAACACTTGCGCGTTACCGCGTTGGGTTTATGCCATTTTTTATATTGATCATCCTTATCAACAAGCCGCTATTACATGCTGTTTTTTCTTTTTACCGAAGATCAATTTCGAACCTTGTTCGGTAGAATGGCGCGATCTACCTTTGTGCCTTTACTGTATCTATGGAAAATCCGGTTATCATTTTTGGTGCAAATTATTTGGGCCGCTCGGCTAAAGAAATTTTTGAAAGCAATGGAAATGTGGTCTATTGTTTTTTAGACGACAATAAGAAAATACACAACACCGAAGTCGATACGGTAACTGTATTGGGAAGTACAGATGACGATGGCTTTTTAAAATTGATCGGAAAAAAGTGTGAAGCGTTTGTAGCGATCGATGATAATAAATTAAGGAAGAGCATTGTGAACATGCTTCAGGAAGTCCGAAAGGTTCAACCTGTCAACGCATTTCATAAATCAACGATCGTTCCTGAATCAGCCGAGATTGGTCATGGAAATTTTTTCGATATGGGTGTAATGATTGGCGTGGGGGCGAAGATTAAAAACCAATGTCTTCTTCATGCCGGTGCGATTATCGGAGCTGAATCTTCTTTAGGTGATTTTGTACAGGTGGGAGCCGGAACAATTATAGGTGCCGGGGTTGAGGTAGAAGATGAAGTATTTATTGGATCAGGCGTTACCATTGTTGGAGGAATTACAATCGGAAAAGGAGCAAGAGTAGGAGCGGGATCTGTGGTAGTCGCTCCCATAAAAGCGGGTGAAACTGTTTTTGGAAATCCTGCTCAAAAAATAAAAAGTTAGGAATATAATGTTCCGTTAATTCAATGGCTAAAATCTCCGAAACCGATTTGATCTTAAATGAAGATGGAAGTGTTTACCATCTTAATTTATTGCCAAAACATATCAGTGATACCATCATCACGGTAGGAGATCCCAGTCGTGTTTATCGCGTTAGCCAGTATTTTGATGATGTGGAATTTGAAATGAACAAACGCGAGTTCATCACACACGTAGGCACCTTCAATGGAAAAAAGATTACGGTTATCAGCACCGGTATGGGCACGGATAACATCGAAATCTTTTTTACGGAGTTGGATGCGTTGTTGAACATCGACTTAAAAACCCGTGAGCCGAAGGCCAAGAAGAAAAAGATAAAGGTAATTCGCATTGGTACTTCAGCAGCCCTGCAAGAGGATATTCCTTTGGGATCGCACCTCGTAACGGATTATGCAGTTGGTCTCGACAACCTCATGAATTTTTATGATCTCAAAATGGATGAATTTGAACAAACCATTTCTGAAGATATTAAAAACAACACGAGCTTACCTCACGCACCTTATGTAGTAAAGGGTTCCGATAATTTGAAAGAACAATTTGCTTTTGATATGATTGCGGGAAACACCGTAACAACGCCAGGTTTTTATGCACCACAAGGGCGCGTGTTACGCGTACCTATAAAATTTCCGAAGCTGTTAGATGAGTTAAATTATTATCACAACAAGAGCAGCGACTTCTGGCTCACTAACTTTGAAATGGAAACAGCTGGCTACTATGCCATGGCGCGCTTGCTCGGCCATGAAGCATTGAGTGTAAACGCCATCATCGCCAACCGCGTAGAAAATAAATTCTCAAAGGATCCCAATAAGGTTGTAGATAGTTTGATTAAAAAAGTACTCGATAGAATCTGAAAGATGTTCAACGTTTCAGGTTCCAAGTTGAAGGTTCCAAATACATAATAGGGAATCCAAAACATTAAACTTTGAACATGGAACCTAAACTATTGTTGGCCAACTTCCATTTTCATAATGTGCCTGCTAGCATTCAACGGGTCATTGTGATAGAAGCCCGAAAGAATGCGATGTGCAATTTGTTCAATCACCAACTCGTCATCTTTTTTACCTTCTTTACCTTTCCAGAACACACGTTGCGGGTGACGTTTCATGTCTTCCACATATGCAAAGGCATGTTGATATTGATTATCGGTGAAGGTAATGGTGAAGCAGGTTTTTACTTTTTGTGTGCTCATAGTGCTTGCTTTTGGTTATGAATAATTTACAAGAGTTGTGCCATGTACTAAACACTTTAATTTTACAAAAAATCAAGAAGGCAACCCAAGACGCTGATCGATGGCGGTCGAAAGTGTCCGTAGACGGGATTAACACTTTACATTAAAGACTAGATACTTTAGACTCAAGACTGTAGACTTTGAACCCAGAAAAGCGAACCTTGAACTTCGCCCGACATTAATCCTTAACTAATAACGATTAACCAATTAGAGTTTATCTTCGCACCCACATGAGAAACTGTTCAATTTTTACGCTGTCAAACGGCATTCGGGTCGTACATCAATTTATACCAACAACCCACATTGTGCATTGTGGAGTTTTCCTTGGCATCGGCAGTCGCGATGAGACGCTGGCCAACCAAGGTATCGCTCACTTTTGGGAGCACATGGCTTTTAAAGGAACGAAGAAGCGCAGCTCGTTGGATATTATCACCAGTCTCGATTCTATTGGTGGAGAGCTAAATGCTTTTACTGATAAGGAGAAAGTGGTTTTCTACGCCTCTGTTCGAAACAATTATTTTGAACTCGCGGTAGACGTACTCACTGACATTACCTTTCAATCGGTATTCCCTGAAAAGGAGTTGGACAAAGAACGTGGCGTAATCATCGAAGAGATGGGAATGTATTTTGACAATCCTGATGATGCTATTCAAGATGAATTAGAAGCGTTGATTTTTAAAAACCATCCGATGGGGATGAACATTCTTGGACGGGAGGAAACCATAAAGACACTCAAGAAAAAAGATTTTCAGTCGTTCTTTCATAACCATGCCGACAATAGAAAAATTGTTTTTAGCTGCGTTGGAAATATTACACTCGAGCAAGTTGAAAAACTCGCGAAGAAATATCTTGAAAAAAGACCGGCACAAAAATCAAACGCCAAACGCAAAAAATTCAATACCTATAAACAGCGTGAGCTCACGTTGCAACGTGGTGTAAAGCAATCGCGTTATGGTATTGGTCGCGAGTCGTATCCGTTGCTTCATCCGAATCGTATTCCATTTTATCTTTTAGCCAATATGTTGGGCGGACCAGGCATGAATTCAAAATTAAATTTAGCAGTGCGCGAAAAACATGGATTGGTTTATTCGATCGATGCTCAATACCTATCGTATGCTGACACTGGAATGTTCGCAATTTATTTTGGGACTGAACCGAAGCAAGCAAAAAAATGTCTGTCGCTCATTCGCAAAGAACTAGATAAGCTTAGCGACAAACGCATTAGCGAAAAAGAATTCTTATCGGCAAAGGAACAAATCAAAGGTCAACTTGCCATGTCGGAAGAAAATAATTTGGGTCTTATGATCATGATGGGTCGCGCGGTCATTGATCTTGACCGTGTGCCGTTGTTGCAAGAGGTGTATGATAAGATTGATGCTGTCACTTCTAAAACAGTGCAGAAGGTGGCGCAAGAAATGTTTGATGAGGAAATGTTGAGTTACCTGATTATGGAACCAGTGGCTTCTTAACGTAAGAATATTGAATCGTATGAGTTTGGAGTTTCGATTCGAAAGTTTAAATACACGAAGACAACTCGAAACGTTAAACTCGAAACTTTTTGGACACAAACAAATGGATGTCATAAACAAAGATCTTGAAAACTACTCAGCGCAACACAGCACAACTGAAAGTGATTTGCTAAAACAAATCAATCGCGATACGCATGCTAAGGTAATGATGCCGCGCATGTTGTCGGGTCATCTTCAAGGCAGGGTATTGTCAATGATCAGCAACATGATGAGACCAAAACGAATTTTGGAAATAGGTACTTATACAGGATACTCCGCTCTTTGTTTGGCAGAAGGGCTTCAACCTGATGGCAAACTGATTACCGTTGATATAAATGAAGAATTACAAGAGCGTGTAAAAGCATACTTTTCTGCTGCTGATTTAAAGGATAAAGTTGAATACTTCATTGGCGATGCTGCCACTATCATTCCAACATTAACAGACGAGTTTGATCTTGTCTTCATCGATGCAGATAAAGAACAATACAGTACCTATTATGATCTCGTTATTGATAAGGTAAAGACAGGAGGAGTTATACTGGCTGACAATGTATTGTGGAGCGGAAAGGTGCTGGATTCTAAACCTGATAAAGATACCCGAGCAATAGTTGAGTTCAACAACAAGATTCAGGCAGACAAGCGCGTTGAGAATGTACTGCTTCCCATCCGAGATGGGATTATGATGATAAGAAAGCTATCTTTGTAGAACGACAATTTTTATGAGATTACTCCTGGCGCTATTTTTTGCTACCCCATTACTGGCAGCAGCGCAACCACCACAGGTTCCGCACAAAATGAATTTTGCTGGCATCACGCTAAGCATTCGAGATGATGCACGAAAAGAAATTCAGAAAGATGTAGATGCACTTACGCAATCGCCCAAACACTTTAATATTAAAGTAGAACGCGCGAAAACCTACTTCCCCATCATCGAAAAGATTTTTGAAGAAGAACGTGTGCCTGATGATTTTAAATTTCTAGTACTTCAGGAAAGCGCTCTTATATCCGATGCTGTTTCAGTTTCAAATGCTGTTGGGTTTTGGCAGTTTAAAGATTTTACCGCTATGGAAATGGGTATGCGTGTCGATAAAGAAATTGACGAGCGCATGAACATTGCATCGGCTTCACGCGGAGCGGCACGTTACATCAAGAAAAATAATTTCTATTTCAACAACTGGGTGTATGCTTTGCAGGCGTATCAAATGGGAGCAGGAGCAGTATTGAAATCGGTGAAGGACAGCGAGAGCGGAGCAAAGCACATGGAGATTACCGGCAAAACGTATTGGTACATAAAGAAATTTATCGCACACAAAATTGCGTTCGAAGAAGCCGTGACGGGTGCCGGACAAATTCAGGTGATTACCTACGAAAACCGAAATAAAAAAACACTTGCTGATTTAGCAAAAGAAGTTTCATTATCAGAGGCTGATTTGCGAGTGTACAACAAGTGGGCAAAGACAGGAAATATTCCGGATGATCGTGTTTACACCGTGCTCATTCCAGTTATTGGTGATGCAAAAGACATCAAACTTCCAACCACCATTGCTGCTACATTACCTTCTGCAAAAGCGGAACTTGGAAATGCAGGCGTGATGAATTCAGGAAGCAGTGTTTCAGAAGATAAAATAAGGATCAATGGCATTTCGGCCATCAAAGCAAAAGAAGGGGAGAACGCTGCGCGATTAGCAGAACGTGCTCGTGCAGATGTTTCTGATTTTTTAAGTTGGAATGATATTTCCATCAGCGATCGCATTTTGCCTGGACAATATTATTTGTTGGGTAAGAAAAGAGCAAGGGCATCAGAAGCATATCATAAGGTAATATCAGGGGAAGGTTTGTGGCAGATTAGCCAACGCTATGGTGTGCAGATACGAAAATTGAAAAAGTACAATAAGATAGAATCAGATCGCGATCTTAAACCGGAGATGATGCTTTGGTTGTCATCTACCAAGCCAAAAAATGCCGATAAGATTGTTGCCGATACAGAAGTAGTTCAGGTAGATAAGAGCCAAACTTTTGCGTGGGCTGTAAATCCCGATCAAAATGCTGAGCCACCTGTAGTCATTCAGAAGGTTAGCGAACCGAAGCCTGAAAAGTTCAAAGTTGAACCCGTGCAGTTGGAGGTAATTAAACCTGAAGTGGAAGAGCAGTTGAAATCAGATTCATCTACTCAGAGTTCAGGCAATACAATTATTCCAATTGAACCAGCATCGAAAAGAGAGCATACCATTCGGCCTGGAGAAACTCTTTACGCGATTGCACAGCAACATCAGGTTTCGGTGATGGATCTTGTTACCTGGAATAACCTGAACCTTCAACAAGGTATAAGGCCTGGCCAAGTCTTAAAGGTGTCTGGTGAGAAACCAGAATCAGAAATGCAAAAACCTGTTAAGACTCCCGAACCAGTCAAATCAGTTCAATTAGAGCACGAAGTGAAAGCTTCAGACACGTTATACAGCATTGCCCGCAAGTATGGAGTTACGATCAAAGAGTTAATGGAATGGAATGGCAAGACGGACTTTGCTGTTTCCGTTGGCGAAAAATTAAAGGTTAACCAAAGGTAGTTGGCACTTTTGGACAGTTTCAATTAATTTGTTAGGTTGACAACTCGAATTTCAAGATATAGACAGACTTATGATCCAAAAAAGGATATTTTTGTTGTTCTTGAAGAATAAAGTGTGGACCGATTTACAAAACCCTGATGCAAACTGATTTTAAGACAATAGATTTAGTAATGCTGGTTGATGACAACGACACTGATAACTTTATCAGCAAGCGTATCATCGAAATCACCAAATTTTCCAGTCGTGTAGAAGTAAAAGGATCAGGCAAAGCAGCACTTGATTACCTTCGCGAGAACCAAAGTAATGCAGCCAATCTTCCCAGCCTTATTTTTTTAGATATCAACATGCCTATCGTTGATGGTTTTGTTTTTCTTTATGAGTTTGAAAAGTTCAATGAAGTTGTTCGCAATAAGTGTAAGGTAATTATCCTTTCCAGTTCCGATAACAAGCGTGACATTGATAAGATTGTGAATAACAATCATGTTATCAAGTTCATCACCAAACCACTTACTGAAGTAGCATTAGATGAGATCAAGTTGAACAACATCTGAGTTTCGGGGTTTAGATTTTAAGACTTATTTTCGTCTCAGATTTAAGCCCACATGAAAAATAAAAACACCCTCATCATATTTCTAATGCTGTTTCTAACAGCATTCAGTTCTCCATCGATCGCCCAATTTGTAAAGCCCGATACGCTTTCGCGATGGAAGAAGAAACTGGTTCTTAATATCAATATAAATCAAGCTGCATTTTCTTCAAACTGGAAAGCCGGGGGAGTAAACTCCATTGGTGTTAACGGTCTTTTCAATTACACGGCAAACTTCAAAGACGGAAAACGTTCGTGGGATAATGAGCTCGGTTTCCTCTATGGTTTTGTAAACAACGCTGGTCAGGGCCAACGAAAAACACTTGACCGCATATACCTGGACACGAAGTATGGTTATGAGATAAGTAAAAATTGGGGAATATTCACTTCGCTTAACTTCCTCTCACAGTTTAGTGCAGGTTATAAATATGAGAAAGATGTTTTTGGAATAGAGCAACCCATTTTGATTTCTGATTTCCTGGCGCCCGCATTCATCACCTCTGCTACCGGTCTTGAATATCATCCGGTAGATTATTTTTATGTACGCATTTCTCCATTTGCTCCGCGTGTTACTGTAGTAGGAGATAATAATGGCAGATTTGATGCAGTGGATTCTGTAGCACCGTATGGTGTAAAGGTGGGTGAGTCTACTCGTTTTGAGTGGTTGGCTTTTCAATTAACTTCAGAGTTTACCAAAGACATCGCAAAGAACCTCAATTTGAAAGCTCGTTATTTAATGTATGCTAACTATGAAACACTAGCGTTAAAAACGATTGACCATCGCCTCGAAGTAATGATCAATGCTAAAGTAAATAAATTCATTACCGTGGGCCTGGGTGGCATTTTGCTTTATGATTATGATCAGGATTCAGGAGCCCAGTTCAGTCAGCTATTTAATTTTGGATTTGCTTACAGCTTCCAGAATTATATAGAACCGAAATAAAAAATAAAGCCCGGTTTCGTCCGGGTTTTTTTATGACCTTTATTGAGTAGCTGGTGTTACACAACGTGGTGGATTCTTTGTGTCTTTGAGACTTTGTGGCAAGAAAATAGGCCACAAAGACTAGGTCACG
Source organism: Chryseolinea sp. (assembly GCA_046595655.1). Lineage (GTDB taxonomy): Bacteria > Bacteroidota > Bacteroidia > Cytophagales > Cyclobacteriaceae > Chryseolinea. The sequence goes on from JBKJOF010000129.1 coordinate 61,367, forward strand.
AAGGTTCACAAAGAGAAATGTAAGCATGTCCATTATGCGTAACATCGTGTGCAAGCAATGCCCACGTAAATATTAAACTTTCCCCTATGTCTTCGAAAGAACAATTCATTGCGGCCATTAATAAATCATACACCATTAATGGTGCGTCTATCTATTTAGGTGCAGGTGTGCTGCAAGGCGAGATTATAGCCAATGCAAGAGTGAATCTCCCTTTGCGAATGATGAATCGTCATGGATTGGTAACAGGTGCAACTGGATCTGGTAAAACCAGAACACTTCAATTAATTGCTGAACAATTATCAGCAGCAGGTGTACCGGTTTTTATGCCGGATATGAAAGGAGACATTTCTGGAATTTCAAAAGAAGGTGCAGTAAACGATAAGATCACAGAGCGAGCAACAGTGCTTGGAATAAAATACACACCAACAGGATTCCCAACGGAAATTTATTCACTGAGCGGAAAGTTGGGAGCCCAAATGCGCGCTACAGTCACCGAGTTTGGTCCAATATTGTTGAGCAAAATTCTGGAATTGAATGACACTCAAACCGGAGTGTTAAATGTAATCTTCAAATATTCGGATGATAAAAAATTACCGATCGTTGACTTCAATGATTTGAAGAAGGTATTGAATTACCTAACCGAAGGGCCTGGTGCAGTCGAAATAAAAGGTGATTACGGAAAAATATCCGCAGCTACATCAGGCACTATGCTACGTAAAATTGTTTCGCTTGAACAGCAAGGGCTCAACCAGATTTTTGGAGAAACATCTTTTGAAGTTGACGATCTGTTTGAAAAGGTAGATGGAAAAGGTGTGATCAGCATATTGAATGTTTCTGATGTTCAAAGTCAGCCCGCTGTGTTTTCTACTTTCTTATTGGCATTGTTAGCAGAGCTTTATCAACAACTGCCAGAAGCAGGTGATCTTGATAAACCCAAATTAATTTTCTTTTTAGATGAAGCGCACTTACTATTCAAGGATGCACCGAAAGCATTCATGGATCAGATTGAACAAGTAATTCGATTGATTCGCTCGAAGGGTGTAGGTATTTTCTTTTGCACACAAGTAACCCAAGATGTTCCGGCTTCTGTTTTGGCTCAACTAGGAAATCGAATACATCATGTTATTCGCGCATTCACACCGAACGATGCAAAGGCATTAAGAGAAACCGTAAAGACGTTTCCGCGTTCTGAGTTTTATGATATGGAACAACAGTTTACTCAACTCGGAACAGGACAAGCATTCATTACCGTATTAAACGAAAAAGGAATTCCAACGGAAACAGTGGTAACACACCTCGCCCCTCCGTCTTCTGTTATGGGATCACTGGATGAAAGTGAATACAAGAAACTTCTGAATGATTCTGACATTTACAAAAAGTATAAAGATGCTGTTGATCCTAAGAGTGCCTTTGAATTATTGAACGATCGTATTGCCCAACAACAAGAAGAAAAGGCAGCGCAAGAAGAATCTGCACCAACACCAAGATCAACTTCTCGGAGACAAGAGAAGTCAACGTTTGAAGAAGTGATCTCTTCGCCTGTTGCGAAACAAGTTGGTCGTGAATTGGTGCGGGGAGTTTTTGGAGTTCTTTTCGGAACTACTACCAGAAGATCGACCAATAAAAGAAAAGGAGGATTTTTCTGATTTTAAGCAAAGCCTGATATTATAGAAGTCATCTTTCTACACATTTTTTGAAGCGCATTTAGTTATTTAAATACCCTTTACAATCTTTCTATATCTTCATACTTTAAAACCCAATACTACTTCACCAACTTCATCTTCTTCAAAAAGGGTGCCCAGCGACTATCGTTGTGCAGGTTCTTCATCAAAGGATCCGGGAGTATCTCAGAAAGACCACCATCCCGTTGTATGTAGGCACGCTCCAGCCATTGAAAGGCCAGATCATTTTCACCACGATAAGCATACGCTTCTGCGATTTGATAGGCACCATCATCCGCATATTTTTCAATGAGTTCTTTCAGCGCAGCATCTGATTCTGCCTTTCTGTTCAATTTGTAATAGATTAACGGCAACGCAATAGCCCTCCAAAACTCAAGGGGTTCTTTCTTAATAACTTCGCTGGCTTCGTCAGCCTTGCCTTGAGCCAGTTTTATCTTAGCAAGTTGATGATAACTACTTACAACGTTTGGATTAAGTTTAAGAACAGCGAGAACAGCAGCTTCAGCCTCTGCGAGATTTCCTGCATTATAATAATGAATGGCTAAGTTTTGATAAGTAGCTAGCCACAAGGGATCGATTTCTATAATCCTTTTGTAATAGGCAATAGCCTCAGCAGAACGACCTAAACTTGCAAACAAAGCACCAGCACTTAATAGTGAACTTGTATTACGCGGCTCAAGAGCCAATGCTTTTTCTATTGAAACTTGTGCTTTTTCCCAATCCCAATCATAGCTCGAATAAATGCCACTCAGCACTCCATAAGCTTCAGGAAGCTGCGCGTCAATACGCATGGCTTTTTCTGCCATTTCACGAGCCTTTGCAGAGCCTTCTATGGTAGGAACAAAACCATTATTTGCCTGGTTTAAGTATGATCTGGCTAAACCGGCCCAAGCAAGAGCATAATTGGAATCGATGGCTAATGCCTGATTGAATTTCTCAATGGCAAACTTATAGCCTTCATTGGTACGCTTCTCATTAAAAAATTTTCCCTCAAGGTATAAGTTGTGTGCTTCTGGATTTATGGTTTTGGCACTAACAGAATTGCCCAACAATTTCACTCTTAATTGACTAACAACGGCATAGGCAATTTCATCTTGTACCTTAAAGATGTCATCCATGTTTCGGTCGTAGGTTTCACTCCACAGATGTGTACCATCAACCGCATTAATAAGCTGCGCTGTGATGCGTAAGGTATTTCCGGATTTGCGCACACTTCCTTCTAGTATATGGGCAACCCCTAACTTCTCAGCAATAACGCGCAGATCTTCATTTTTTCCTTTGAAGGAAAAGGAAGAGGTACGGGCAATTACTTTTAGTTCAGGAATTTTTGCCAACAAGTTGAGTAGTTCTTCGCTCAAACCATCGCTGAAATATTCCTGATCTTTATCCTGACTGATATCCACAAAGGGTAATACGGCAATCGATTTATCAATATTTTCTTCCGCTGTGGTTGATGATTTAAATTTTGGATAAGCAAAGAAGGCAACCAGCGCAAATAATAGAAATATGAATGCAGCAGCAATGTATTTTTTGTTTGTTGCCGGTGCATGAATGGATTGACTTTGAAGGGATGGAGAAGGTAAAGGTACTGCTGGATTTTTTAGGGCAGAGATTATTTCTTTAATGGCATTGGCCACTTTATTTATCTGGTTGCTGTAGTCGGTATGATTTTGATTGTCCTGCTTTTTGTCAGATACCTTTAACGGTCGGTTTACACCCGGCTCTCTGTAAATAAATTCAATACTGCGCAATATGACGCCCGTTTCACTTTCGATAAAGGCCAGGTCAGCAGCCTCTAGATCATGTATTTTTATGGGAAGTATTCGGCTGGCAACGTTTCCGTTTTGCAGTTTAATATCGCGACCCAATGCATCCGCCTGAGCCAGCTTGTTAAAGGAGACAAACTCATGCTGCCACGCAAACGATTTAGGATCGCAATAGGTTTGAGAAATGATGGGGATAAAGAGGAGGCACTTGAGTTTTCCTTCCAGGCTTTTGTCTACGCTGTGCGTTTCGAGTAAACCATCGTGTGGATTTTTATCAAAATAAATAGACAACGGTTCCTTAATGGTAGCGGCCAGCTCCGCTTTGAGCAGGTGAACAAACTCGGTAACA
>JBKJOF010000189.1:0-54530 GCA_046595655.1 Chryseolinea sp.
AACATGATACACCGAGTCTTTGTACAAAATGTCTGACAAGGTATTTCCGGTTTCGTAAATAAGATTTTCATTCCCCTCAATTGTAAGGGTATGGGTTTCCATTTTCAACAGCTTTGACGATTCAAAATCTTTTTTCCAGAAAGCTTTAATGCTATCTCGTCCAACAATGAAGTGCGAACCGTTGGGTGATAGTTTTGCTGAATCGGTATACATCGCTGCTAAATTATCGGCATTGCCATCTTTGAAACACTTGCCCAATATTTTATTTTGTTTTTCTACAATGGCTTTCATTTCATTTTTAGATAATCCACTTGAAGTGTCTTTGCACGAGCTCAAGAGGAATAACGGTATGCAGATGGGTAGAATTAAAATTTGAAAGCAGAGGCCTAAGGAATTTCTGAAGTTAAATTTCATCTAGTATAGAGAGATTGTGGGTTAGGATAAAATTAACAAATTGTGACAATACTTAATCATTGATGCATTTCAAATTGTCGCAGTCTATTAGAAGTCAGGGCTAAAGCCCATTCGAAATTCTGACAAAAACTACGGCCTTAAGGCCATAGTTATCTTACACTAAACTTAACTAGGTTTTAGCCCATAACGCGGCAATTCGAAATGCCCCCTAATCATTCGAAGGCGGATCAATCATAATGTGCGCGCGATGCGTTCCCGGATCCATGATCCATGGCATTCCGGGTGCTTCCGGTTTTGTTGGAAATCCGGTGCTGGCTGCCGTTGCCCAAGGAATATAAACTACATATCTGAAAGTTCCTTTTGTTACTTCACCAGTCATAGCATTGTAAGCCTCAGCAGGAGCGGAATAAACTTGTAAGTTAGAAGCTTGTTTCGGCATCACTAATTTTCCTGATTTTGCTTCTGCTTCGCGTATATCAAATATTTCCTGAAATGATTTTCCGGCAATTTCAACTCTCGGCCCCGAGCCATAAAGGGATCCAAATCTTTGTGGTAACACGAAACACTCAAGCCATTTTGTTTGGGGTTGTCTGCGAGACAAACCAATTCATTGCTGCCTTTCCGAAGTATTACAAATTCTCCTTTAGCATCATATCCATAAACCAAAGCACCTTCACGCTTGTCTTCAGGTGCAGCGAGTAGCGCTGTTTTGATTTGTATTTCAGTCGTTGGAATTTGAGCCCACACAATTTGTGTACTGATTAATGTGAGGATGAATACGCATGCATATTTCATAAGGGATGTGTTTAAGGTTGTAATCACTTCTTTTTCTTCGCTACTTTTTTCGTTGCTTTTTTGGCGCCTTCGCTTTGATTGATCTCTTTGATGTGGAGATGGATTTGGTTATGGTTAATTCATTCTGAATTTGTTTTTGATCTTTTAGCTTCGATAGAGAATTAAGATAAGCATCCTTCGCTAATTTTTTAATCTATGCTTTTGGAAATTCATGCATGCTCCCACTAAGATGTATCGATACGGAGACCCTTCTCCCAACACGATATTTTTCGGATCAGCAATTTCGGAACCCCAATAAAATCTAAAATGAATACCTTGACTGGTTCTTCCTACCGCGATGAAACTTTTGTGCTTGTGCAGTTGCGGGACTGTGAAAAATAAACTGCCCCACGCGACCAAACGTTGAACGAAGAAAAAAACTCAGACATTACAATTTGCCAACCATTGCATAAACATCTTATTGTTTGTGATTATTTTTGACCAATCCCCTTTTGATTTTTTACAATTATTAAGTAGTCATACGCTTTTCTATATGTCGTAAAATATTCGCTCTGATCACTCAAGTCATGCAATGAAAAATTACATTCAATATCATTCTCGATAAACTTAATAAGTTTGTTTTTTTCATTTTTCGGCAATTCATTAAAGGAGTCAAATTTAATGTAATTGTCTCCCCACGTCATTGTCGTATTATAGTATCTAGTTGTAAAGGAAGCTACTTTTCCGGAGAATCGTGTTGACTGATTGATTCTGTTAGCCAACCAGTTTTCTTTATTCTTCTTTGCATGGAGGTTCCCGTACTGAATATAATACTGATCACCACTAAAGTAATTATCAGCGTCAAGAAAATTTAAATAAAGTTCCCTCTCATCTCTACTTAAAGTTGCGTTATTGTCAATGATCATTTGAAAATGAATAAAATCTTCTTTCAAATATTCTCTACATATCTTCTCGTCAGTCTCAAATAGAACTTTAGCTTCTTTGGTAATGGATCTTATTGCCCTTTTTTCCTTATGAGTCAAAAAAATTAGGGTATTAGTCTTAGATTTAAAACTGATTAGTAAGTCGATAATATTTTTCACCTGAGTGGGGGGAGTTCCCCTTTTACTAACGATATCCTCAATGATTTCTTTCACGTAAAAGAATGGTTCGGAATCAATGCCTATCATTGCTATTTTTTTACCTACGGGCAAATCTTTATTGTAAATAAACATTTTTTTCAAGAATTCATTCCATTCGTTTTCGTCTGATGGATTCTCACCTAATATTTTAATAAATTTATCGTCACCAGTTTGAATGTATTTGTTCATAAAGTAGATAGCACCATAGGAACCTTCTCGCACATAATATTGTAAACCAAGTTTTCTATTCAACGAAGTAAAAAGATCGTAATGCATTACGAAATTGGAACCAATATTATGAGTCTCTCCTACGAAGTAAATCATTTTGTTAGTATTCCCAATAGTAATATCAGGAATAGTAACTGAGTCGCTGAGATAGTTCAAGTTCATGCACTTAATTCTCTCTTGTCCATAAATAATCGTAGATAATGTCAAACTTAAAATTGTCAATAAGTTATGGCTAATCTTCATAAAAATAATTTAAGCGCAACAAAAAGAATATCCAACGCTGTCTGTTGGTGACCAATCAAACGCGAGCGCATTGTAGTTATTATAAATCGAATAACCTTTTAAACAACCCTTTCTTTTTTTTCTTCTCGCCAAAAGCGCGCACTGATTCTTTTTCTTTCTTTCCAAAAATTTTCTGCAATACATTTTTGTCTGATTTGTAGAGATCACACGAAAGCTTCTGTTCAAGATTGGAAGGTAATTCCGGAAAATGGGCTTGGCTCAGGTTGGTAAATTCAGTATCGGTATTTATTTGTTGAAAAAAGGAAGCAGTAATCGGTAATGCTGTTCGGGCTCCTTGCCCTAGTGTTGTAGAACGAAACCGGATCCGAGGATCATCAGCGCCTACCCACGATCCAACTACTAGGCTTGGTGTCATCACAATAAACCATCCATCGGCATTCGATTGAGTTGTTCCTGTTTTTCCCGCCATATCGTTGTCAACATTATACCTTGATCGCATACTAGCACCTGTGCCCTCATTAACAACACGCTTCAGCATTTGTACGAGCATCTGCGCATTGTCTTTTGATAATACCTGCTCACCCGCTTTGGATTTAAAATTTTCTATAACAACATTATTGCGCGAGGCAATGGAGGTTAGGTAATAGGGTTTAACTGAACGCCCCTTGTTTGCTATACACGAATATGCTGTAACCATTTCTGTCATGGAAATACTGGGCGCACCTAATGCTAATGATGGCAGGTGTTCCAACTCGCTCGTGATTCCCATTTTCTTTGCTAACGTTATGGTATTGTCAATACCCGCTTTCTCCAATGCATGCACTGCTACCGTATTTACAGAATACGTAAGAGCGCCTTCCATCGAGTACTTTAAATCATAATTCTCTTCTGTGTTTAATGGAGTCCACTCTTCTGTTCCTTCGTAAGTAGTTTTTTCGGCTGAAATAAAATCGCACGGTTTTTCACCTTTCTGTAATGCAGCAGCATAAACAATCGGCTTAATAGTTGAGCCTACTTGTCGCTTGGTGCTTTCCCGAATGTGGTCAAACTGAAAGTAATTGTGATTGATTCCACCAACCCAAACACGAACGGCACCTTGTTGCGGATCCATTGCCATTAAACCAGCATTCAAAAATTTCAAATAATGTTTAATCGAATCAATCGAACTCATCTTCACTTCCTTTTCACCTTGCCAGGTAAAGACATTCATTAAATACGACTTCTTCATTTCCAAAAGAATTTGCTGATGGGTTAAACCTGCTTGCTGTAAACTTTTATAGCGATCAGATCTTTTTATAGCTTCTTCCAATACATTGGGTTGATTGTGCCATGGATCTTTTTTACCCCAATGCTTCATGAACTGATCTTGCAACAATGTCATCTGTTTGGTGGTGGCCACTTCAGCATAATTCTGTAGTCGGGAATCGATGGTGGTATATATTTTTAATCCATCGGTGTAGAGATTGAATGGTTCTCCTTTTTCATTTTGATGATTACGACACCATACCAGTAACTCACTTCGAAGGTATTCTCTAAAATACGGAGCTAATCCTGTGTGATGAGTAATCTTGTTGTACCGCACTGTAAGTGGTAGCGACTTTAATGAATCTGTTAATGTTGGTGACACCTTTTTATATTTTTCCATTTGCATGAGCACAATGTTTCTACGTTGTTTCGATCGATCCGGAAAAATTCTGGGATTATAGGAATGAGTAGCCTTCAACATACCAACGAGTACGGCACCCTCATCAATAGAAAGTTGGTGAGTTGATTTTGAAAAAAATCGCTGCGCAGCGGATTCGATTCCAAAAACATTTTCCCCGAACGGAACCGTGTTTAAATATAATGCCAGCAAAGTATTTTTATCATACACTTTTTCCAGACGCGAAGAGATGATCATCTCACGCATTTTATTTACGAGAAGAGAAAACATCCAATAACGCTGACGCGGATATAAATTCTTAGTGAGTTGTTGTGTCAATGTACTTCCACCACCGGAAGCATCGTTCTGCAGTAAAACGCTTTTGAAGAGTACACGCCCAAGACTTCGATAATCAATTCCGTTGTGATCGTAGAATCGAATATCTTCAGTTGCCAGCAGAGCGTTGACAACATGCGTTGGAATTTTGGAATAAGGTAGATCGGATCGCTCCTGAATAAAATATTTTCCGAGTAGAACACTGTCTGCACTGTATACTTCGGAGGCGACTGGGTTCTCTACAATTTTCAGCTCCTCACGACTTGGAAGATCGCCAAGGGCGCCAATCCAAACAAGAACAAATAATAGGAAAACAAAACTAAAAATCGCTCCAGCAAAAAAACCAAACACGATGAGCAGTTTTTTGAAAACTGTCTGCCGTTTAAAAAACACCAGCAGTCGCTGAACCGATATACTTATTTTATGAAAGATCTTATTAATCATGCTTACGATAAGGTGTTAACAAAACGTAAGTACGGTTAAAAAAAAATTAAAACGGAGCATTTCACCCTCAACAGGCAGGTTAACGCGGTCTACGTTCGATATCGAAGATTGGTGTTTAGTCTATAGCTATTTGAAAACATAACTCACACCCAGCCGAATGGTATAGACATCTTCAAAGAATACATTTGTAAATTCACTAGAAGTCTGTTGTCTAATGGGAAGAGCAGGGTTATTGATACGAGTTTCTTTATTTTGCAGATCGTATAGTTTAAAGGGTATATTCAAATCGATGAGAATTCTATCCGTGATATTGTAATTAATTCTGGGAACTATGTTAAAAGAGACCCCAAACAATTTGGTGTTACTTTTATAATAAGCAATGGAATTTTCTGGCTCATATTCTGTATCTGTAAAGTAGGGATTTATGGCTAGTCCTAAGTTGAAGCGAAATTTTTTGGAAGGGTTCGATAGTACTTTACTTAATTCATAGCGAAATGAATATGTACTTATCGTTCCTACTCTTGGTCCATCATCTTGAAAACTGTAATCCAAGGGCAGTTTAACATTATAAATTGATTTTGATAGTTCAGGGATTATAATTTCAATCTCATGCACAAAGTTCTTGCGGGTGTTGATGGCGAATGCAAGCGATATTCTGCTAAAGTTTAACTCGTTTGAATTCCTTGAAGAATTGGTTTGGGAGTTGTAGTAGCTGACGTCAAAGTAATCCGTGTTCTGATAGACTTTAACTTGGAAGCTTCTCTGTGCTGAAGAGCTGATAGCAAACAATAGAAGTGATGAAAGCAATAGATAGTTTTTCATGGTGGGTTTTGGTTTGTGGCTAACACCTGGCCATAGAACGCAGGGACATTTAAAAAAGTATAAAGATTTTTTTCATTACCTAAATATCGTACTTAAAAACAGTACCACAATTTTTTCAAACTTAAATAATAGTCGCGCTGCTTTTTAGTTAGATGTTCAATGGTTTTATATGATTAGGCTAAAACCGACAAAGTAATGGGCTGATTGCGACAACTTGAAATGTATCTCTACTAGCCTTCAATTCCTTTAATCAATTCGCTAATAATTCTCACGAGTTCTTTCTTACCCGATGTTACTTCTTTCTTGTCTGCGAAGTAAACTAATCGCCTGTCTTTATAATCGCCTTCTAATAAACTTGATTTGATTTTAATAATGAAAGGATGATGAAACACCAGAAGGAGTTTATCACCTTGAGGTGATCCCGGTCGTACCGGGCCAAACGTTACCATGTCTTGCAGGTGATAATAACTGGGCGCATTCCATTTTATGCGTTCACCAATTCGTTTATCAACCCCTTTAATAATTTTTCTCAGTACCTCCATCTCTTCTTTCAATGGGTGTTCAACGGTCTGCATGTAATTCGTTACCTGCTCTTCGTCAGAAAGTTTGGTTGTTTTCTTTTTTGGAGCTTCTGCTTTTGTATTTTTTGTTGCCATTGAATAGTTATTGAGGTAATAGTTTTTAGAACACTTAGAGCGAATGTAATGTAACGAGAAAATCGAAGTTGGAATTTTCAGCTGACGAATAAAATGTAATCTGTGCTATCTGCGGGAAACCGGATTGTTTTTTCCCGCTGATATCGCAGATTAAAAGGCACGCAGATTTTCGCTGATCTGTTTGTTGAAGGATTTAAGTTTCTGCATTAGTTCCGAATTGATCCGCGTTATCTGCGGGGACTCCATCTGCGCCATCTGCGGGAAACTGGATTGTGTTTTTCTCGCTGATCTCGCAGATTAAAAGGCATGCAGATTTTCGCTGATCTGTGTATTTAAGATTTTGAATGTCTGCATTAGTTCCGGATTGATCCGCGGGGTCTGCGGGAGTGAAGTAAAATCGCATGGGCTTTAAAAGAAAACAGCAGAGTCTTTCGAACTCTGCTGCACCTTGTGCAATTCAATTGGTCACATGCTGTTGGACTAAAGACGAGATTATTTTAGCTTGATCAACTTACAACTTCCCGAAGTTTTTCCATTTTGAAAATGGACAATGTATTGACCTAAAGGAAGATTTGGAATTTTTAATGACAGGGAATTATTTGCCGAACGATCAACTTTAAATTCAGTGACACGCTGTCCAAGGAAATTTATAATCTCTACTTTTCCATTACTCATTAATTCCTGGGAAAGTTGGAGTGATACTTCATCCACAAAAGGATTGGGATAGCAGGATAGCGAAACCTGTTTCTTGTCTTCCAGAATTCCTGTCACCACCTCATCATCACCAACACCTCTGTCGCCAACAGAGAAATAGACCGGCCAAGATCTTAAATCATACAAACTGGTTACGACTCCATTCGAAGAAATCTTATCACTATTTAATGTAACATAACCGGTTTTATAATTTCCTGCTAAGTTGTCGCTAGCGAAAGCCACACGTGTATCTGCTTTATTATAAGACGGCCATCCCAATGAATTGTTTGTCGCAATAAAATTAGTTTCATTGGTTTCGATGTTCGTACCGTAAATGTAATATTCACCAGTTCCCGCATCAACATAATCGAATGCAATAATATTGGGATTTGTTTTAGCGAAAGAAGGATCTCCTATGCTAACGCCATCTGGCAAACTGGAGAAAAGTTTTTCCACTTCGCCATCAGAAAAATCATTGGCTGTAATATTCCATACATGCATAAAGTTTACATCCCAATATTCAATATCAGCACCACTACTATTGGCAAGACTATTAAAGGCATCATACACTAAATACTCTCCCGTATAATCCCATTCCAATGCATCGGCATACAACGGACCTGCGGAAGTAACACCTTCAGAAAAGGTAGGGTTATACAATTCGAAGACTGCCCATGTTTCAGAAGTGAAATCATAAACGTGAATTGACTTATCGGCAGTTGTTGTAACAGCTGCCAATCGGTTTCCTCCTTTTGAGATTACGGCATTCGACCAGATGGGTTCATCCTGTAAAACAAATTCACTTTGTGTTAGTCCAGGATCGGTTATAATAAGATGGATGGTGTGATCTCCGGCAACAAATACCGCAGCACTTCCATCATCGGTTACACTTGGTCTGCTATTCAATATGGTTGTTGATAGAGCAGTTACGCTCGTGCCTGGTATTGTGCGGTATATAGAATTTGGATCTGCGTTATCAGTACTATAGACTAATAAAAATTCTGATCCGGGATTGGTAGGCAGACTTTCGGTGTAATTACCTCCTTGCCCATTTGTAATTCCAACAGCATCAAATGCTACACCCGCTTGCGTTACTTCGTTTGAAGATGTGCCGTATAAATCGCCAGCAGCTTTAATAACCGCTAAGCGGAGATCAATAAATTGTGATGACTTGGTAAGGTAATTATCCAATGCTTTGTAAAATACCGCGGCTGCTTTATCGCGCGTGATGGCTTCTGCATATAAGTAGAACGCATGATTTGGGATTCCGCTGTTAATATGGACACCGCCATTATCTTGTGATCCCTTGTACTTTTCGTTTGTATGACTCGGTTGAAAACCCACATCACTTAGACTGCTGCCACCATTGTGTGGATCTGAAAGAGAACGCAACGCTCCGGATGGAAATGCAGTTGTTTTAACAACATCTTCACCAATCAACCAATCCGTTGGATCCATCATCGAACCAAAAATATCAGCGATCGATTCATTAATTGCTCCAGACTCGCCTTGATATTCAAGGTTGGCTGTGTTCTGTACAACACCGTGCGTCATTTCATGTCCGGCCACATCCATAGCACCGGCTAGTTTTTTAAAGGCTACATTTCCGTTTCCATAGAACATGGCCTGTCCATTCCAATACGCATTGTCCATAGCCGTGCCATCTTCATCCGGTGCGTTGATAATCGAAATGATGGTGCCATTTTCACCATTAATGGAATTACGATTGTGCTTTGTTCGATAATAGTCATACGCAACCCCAGCATTAAAATGTGCCGACACCGCTGTGGCATTTGTCCAAGCATTGTTTGTTGACGTTACCTGACTAAATGCTTGATTGCTTCCGAAGGTATTTTTTAGATCGATAGTAAAAATTCCACCAATAGGATCATCAGGAAGTGTTGAAGCAGATGCATTGAACATCGGCCGTGAAGCATCAATCATAAAATACGTTGCGCCAAGTTGATAGGTATTTACGGATCGGGATACTCCATTCAAATCGTTTGCACTTACCGTACGCGGACCATCTATAAAACAAGTGCTGTTGAAATGATGTAACACCTTACCGGTGTGAGCATCGATAAAATATTCCAATCGTGAGTGTATAGAAGGACAATACACTACGTGATATGCTAATGTAGGTGTTCGTACTAACCCGTTGTCTTCATAAATGCAAAGCGTGGATTTGGGTTCAGCATGTTGCACTAGTTTTGATTCTAATGTGCTTAGTGGACGAACCGGTAGTCCTTTTGCATAAGCGCTCTTCACCTGGTCAATTGCATCATGATCAGAAACCGAAGGATTGACATCTACATCGCTTTGCAGATTCAGATACTTTCCATTAAAAGCTTCACCATCTCCGTTAGCATTTAGATGAACAGCAACCTCGGCTCCATAAACAGGAATACCTTTGTAAAACTGTTGTAGGTGAATGTGTGTAATGTTTTGGCCGTCCGTTTTAGACCGCTGAATAATAAAATTCTCTTCTGGATGATCAATCTTCAACAAAGGCTGAAGCTCTTTTAAATAATCGGAGCATCCAGCACGAAAATCTTTTCGGGTTGATGAAGAAGCAGAACGTACATCGCGTTTCGTTTCAATGAAGGATGGCATAGCGTTCTCACCCACCTGCAAAATCCGATGCGCGTTGTCTCCAGATAAATTGAAGTTGCGGCTTTTCGATAATCGGCCAGACGTGGTGCTTCGACCTGGTAAAATATTTCCAGAATGTTTAATCTTCTTGGCTTGTAATGAAGACGTGTTAACCGCGCCATCTTTCTTTTTCTTTGAATCGAAAGTGTGTTGTGCGTGAAGCGATCCGCAACCAATAATGAGAAGTAGAAAAGCGAGTGTGTATAGATTTTTCATATCGAGGATTTTTTCTTAGGATGATTTACTTGATGGGTTTAAACCGAAGTGAACTTAACACGGTATTAATTTCCTGATACAGTTTTTGAATGGATTCAGGAACTGGGTTACCGGCATCTCCCCACGTTACTTTCTGTTGGTTTGTATTTTCTGCGTAACCAATAAAGAAATAAAGATTACCGGGATGATTAAATTCTGGATGAGATTGTGTTTGCTCAGAAATAGATTGAAGGTATTTTAAAGCGTGTGTCTTTTTTATCTTGGCACACTCAGTGTATTTGATTTCTCCAATACCTTTACCTTTAAACACTTCGCCATGGGGTGTGATTTTGTAAACAATAGTCGTTCCGGCAAAACCGCCACCACTGCCTATTGTTGAGGACTTTTCCTGTGCGCTTGAAAAAATTGAACAAAAGAGCAAGATGATAATGCTGATGTATTTCATAGAGAGGGTTTGTGAATACGTAAGGTAGTTTTTAATTGATGAAATTATTCCCTACACAGCATCCGTTTTGATATTTCATTAACCGTATAAAAGTAGCAAACGAATAGCGAGTAGAATATCCCCTTTTTAGTGGATTTTTTCTAACATATGGAGTGTGCCCGCACGTTGAAATGCTGATTTTAAGGAAATCCACCAAAGCCGGTAAATTAAAAAAGCAGATGGGCTTACCATCTGCTTTCACTTCAATATGGATACTCAAAAAAAAATTCACCACCTAACCTACAGTAAAGCTCGTTAGTAATGAGAGGGTAGGACTATGTCACTCTTTTACAGCAGCATTGAGAAAAATCATTTGTCCGTAATGGCCAGACAGGTGATTGGTTCTGTTCATCAATAAATTTAGTTTGTTGCGATGCGGTTCTTTACTAAAATCTTCTTCTGACACGGCACTGTGTTTCTTAAACCATTCGTCAACACTCATTTTAGAAAAGTGTGAAGCCAGTGTTTCATTTACCGTCTTCCAATTTTCTCTGATCTCTTTAATGGAAGGTTTCGGAAGTCCTGATTTATCTGGATTCTTAAGGAAGATATTTTCTAACTCCGGATACAGCTTATTTCCAAAATCAAGTAAAGGCAACATGGCATCATGAACAGCAGCAAGATGACCAACGAGGTAAACTCCACTATTTCGTTGGGAAGAAACTTCTTTTTGTAATTGATCATCGGTGAGGCCATCTACCAATTTATTTGTTCTGCTGATATAGACGTTCCATAAATCCATCGCCATTTTGACGAATAGTTCTTGTTGTGTTTGCATAGAGGTAATGAACTAGTTTTTAATAATCAGAGTAATCAGTAGGGAAGAGCAACCTCGTGTCGTTTTTGGAAACGGTATTTTTATATTCATCGATGGTGAGGAGTTTTTTCCATTGAGCATCGTCAACAAAATTTTTCCAGTGTTCATCACGTGCTGCACGATTTTCAAAGGTAGTCATGTAAATAAGATTCGGCATTGCGCCACCGGCCAATACTTCAGCATAAAACACCGCATTGAATTGAAGACGTTTAAACAATTCAATTTCACCACCGGCATTAAACATCTTTACTTTGCTTTGATATAATTTTTCAGTTGGACCTTCATAGCTGCGCAATTCATAAATGCGTTCACTTTTTGGGCCTGTTAATTTTGGAGTTTCCATCGTGGGCATGTTAACAAAAGCACGCATCAATATCGTTTCCATTCGTTCAAATGGAGCGGCATCATATTTTGAGGTGAGGTAAGCAGCGCCATCAGAAAGTAATTTTTGATCGCTGTTGAGCTCCGCTGTAATCCTTGTGAATTCATCTAATGACCGAAATGGAGTTAATACATAGATGAATTTTCCAAACGAGATTGTATCAGAGGCAACGGGCTTAAAAACACCTACTTTACTTTTCCCAGCGCGATGCAAAGCGGGCAGATAGGCTTGCTTTAAATATTGATCAACTTTCTCTTCTTGTGCTTTGTCTTTTATTCTATACACAATAAGGGAATAGAATTCCAGCTTCGGATTTTTGGCGAAGCCAGGTTGGATTAACATCAATAAAAAGAGGATGGAAAGAATACATGTTTTAATAGTGCTCATAGTTTAGTTGTTTTCTGATTGCTGTAACACAACCTTCGAAAGATAGTTCAATCCCGTATAAAATTCAGATACTTCGCAATTGAGTTTTGTTGGCCTGCAAGAATTTATGACCACTCATAAAAATTTCAAAATATCATACTGGTCGAGAAGGAGGTTTTGTAATTTAAATTACCTACTAAAACCTAAGTCCATGAGACCTTATTTAATTCTTCTCGGTTTGCTGATGTCGGCATTTTGCAAGCACAACAAAACTGTGTGGGAATATTTCAATATCCTACAGCCACAGGTAATCCTAAAATTACGTGAACAACACGCTACGATGCAGCAACCCAAACGTATACCTTAACAGGTGCAGGCTACAACATTTGGTTTGAACGCGATGGATTTCAATACGCTACAAAAAAGTAAAAGGCGATTTTCTTCTCGCGGCCAATGTTGAATTTGTTGGCGATGGTGTTGATGCTCATTGTAAAATCGGTTGCATGGTGCTCTTCAAAACGCCAACTCACGTCAAGCTCTTGGGGTCAATATACTTGTAGAGATTTTCTTTAAAATGTTCGCTTATCGGTATGATGGATTTTAGCAAGCTGATTCTTCCCTTGCGGATGGAGGTGATCTTATTCAAGGATACAATGAATGATTTATGGATACGCACAAATTGATCGGCAGGTAATGTCGCTTCCATGGATTTCATGCTCATGCGTGTAATGACAGGTCGCGTTGCTGATACTAAAAATATCTTAACATAATCTTTCAATCCTTCAATGTAAGCGACATCGGCAAAATCGATGCGTACTAAATTGTATTCAGAATTCACGAAAATATAATCCGCAGCAGCGGGTGCTGTGATTTGAGTTTTTCGTGATTGAAATTTATCGTGAGCTTTATTAACTGCTTTTATAAATCGCTCGAATGGAACTGGCTTTAGTAAATAATCAATCACATCTAAAGCATAACCTTCTAATGCATATTGTTCATACGCAGTAATGAAAATAACAAGAGGTGGTGTTTTTGATAATCCCTGTAGAAATTGAATGCCAGTAAGCCCTGGCATCTGGATATCTAGAAAAATGAGATCGACAGCTTGCTCATTTAGAAACTCGTTTGCCTCCAAAGCGTTTCCACATTTTGCCAGCAATTTGAGAAATGGAATTTTTTTTATGTTGTCCTCCAGCAAGTCGAGTGCCAGTGGCTCATCATCTATAACAAGGCAGGTCATCATTCAGCAATAATGTTTAGTTCGGTGATAAACCAGTTTTCTTCATTCTTATAAATCTTAAGCGTGTAAAGATCCTTATAGAGTAAGTCAAGTCTTCTTTTTACATTTTGCAAACCTATGCCGGAGCTTTCATCTTTTATTTCAACGCTAGCCGGATCGAATTTATTCTTGACAATGAAATTTACGCCATGGGTAGTGCCTTCTAATGTAATGTTGATGACGGGATCACTCATTAATCCTACACCATGCTTAAATGCATTTTCCACAAAAGGAGCAAGAAGCATTGGTTCAATGGCAATGTCTTTTAGTTTTATATCAACGTGGTAATGTAACTTCACTATACCACCAAATCGTAATCGTTGAAGTTCGATGTAATTACTGAGATAATTTGCTTCCTGATCTAACGTAACTTTTTTGTCTGTATGATAGAGCGAATACCGCATCAGCTGTGAGAGTTGGATAATCGCTCCTTCTAAATCGTCCGATTTTTTTCGGGCGAGTGAGACCAAGCTATTCAATACATTAAACATGAAATGTGGACTGACTTGCGATCGTAGAAATGAAAGTTCGGATTTAAGTTTTTCATTTTCTCTTTCTTTCAACACCGCTTCCATAGCCCTGCGGTCTTGCATAATACGCAGAGCAAGACTCAACCCAAAGACCATTAAAAAATTCGGAATTCCAATAAAATTCGGTGGACCTCCGGGGCCTTTCATCATACCATCGGGCATAAAATTCATTCGAAGGAAGTAACCCACGAGAAGATGAAGCGCGAGTGCCAGTAATACCAGTAAAGCATACGGTTTCCAACCTTTTTGATTCAGCACTTTTGGGACCAACACAAACATGTTGGTGTAAAAGAATATTGCCAGCAAGCTATTTGTTACGAGGGGTTCAATACGATGCCAAATCGGATCGAAAGGCATGTTTTGGATTATTCTCTGGGCACCTTGGTGAAACGCTCCTTCGTGAGGTGGTCCATTGGGAAGTTCATTAATTAGGAATTGTGGTGACACAGAAAAAAATCTGTAGGGTAACATAAAAAGCAAGGCCCAACCAAACAGATGCAAGACAACAACTAAAACTTTATTGATGGGTTTCTTATCCACAATGAAAAAAGAAAGTGTAAGGGATGAAAAATTTAGTTCATCGTCAATTTTAAATATCTCATTTTTTACATCAACATCAAAAAGAAAGACTTCTGTCCTGTTGACAGAAGTGCTTTCATTACGAAAATGGATGAGCTCAACTTGTGGTTTATAAAATACTTATAGAATTGTGATCTTAATAATCTTCATTATATTCTTCCGCAGGCTTAAACTCCCACACATCATCGTAGCGACTAGATCCATTTTGACCGGTACCGATAAAGATGCGGTCATTCAATGAAAACCCAACAGCGAGACTTCGCGCTGAACCTTCAAACGAAGTTAGATCATCCCAAACAAGGTTGGTAGCATCAAACCCATACACACTCCTATCAATTGCTCCGCTTGATGAAACGCCTCCAATAATATAAGCTGTTGTGCCCACAGTTACCGCTACTGCATCAAAGCGAAACATGGCCAATTTAAATTCATCGTAGTCAGAAGCATCACTATCGGGTGTGCGTTTTATCCACGTTGGTGTTGCAGTGTCTGAGCCTGGAGTAAATTCCCAGAAGTCCAGACTGAACGATCCGTTTTCTTTGCCTGTGCCAATATAGGCTTTGCTATTAATAACGAATGCTAATCCGGATTCAATCTTTTCGCCTGGATAGCTTACAATTTCTTTCCATTGATTTCCTGCGTCAGCGGTTGGATCAAATTCCCAGAAATCACTATTTGTATTGTCGCCATCATAACCTGTCCCAACATATCCCTTCGATCCAATCGAAAAACCGATGGCATTGTATCGCGCTGTGCCTTCGAAATCTCCGATAGAAGTCCACTCATTTGTTGCCGGATCATATTCCCAGAAGTCTCCCAATTCTTCTTTATCTAAATCTCTATTGTAGCCAAGTCCCACATATCCTTTTCCATTGATGCTGAAAGCAACGGCACGTTCACGCAATGTGCCAGGGAAAGTTTTTTTTGTTTCCCAGTATCCTTTGCTGATGTCGTACACATACATATCAGACAAATAATCATCACCATCAAAGCCGAGTCCTACGAATACCGTTGTGCCGATGGTAAACGAAAAGGCGCCAGAACGTTTCACACCTTTAAAGGGTGTTTTTTTTGTCCAGTTACCATACGTAGTATCTTCGTCTTCAGTGGGAGTGCACGATGAGATTATCAGCAAACTGGCGAGCAATAGAAATGCTCCTGTTATTTTTATGTGTTTCATTTTTATGCTTAATTGTTTACAGTGGCGTAATAGAGGATCAATCGGGTTTTGTATGTCGAACTTTTAGCGGCTGCATAGAGCCGATCAACCGAAGCAGAATAACTATCGATCATGGTGAAGGCCAATCCGTTTTCATTTTGTGTTTGCAATTCCATTTGTTCATTGACAAACGATGTTACATCCAGAACATAGCGGGTGTCACGCTTCAGGTCTATGTCTTCCATTAACGTTGGTGTATTGACAAATTGGTCACTGAGTGAATTGTTCTTATCAATTTTATAAACAGTAAGGGAAGTGGGAAGAGGAGTAAACTCATCGTGTGATTTCTTTACTACATAAATTTCGAGAATTGCCTGTTGAATATAAAAATTGGACGCCTGCTTGAGCTCGCGCAAATACGGCATGTCGACTCGCAATGCCAGAGCTCCACCGGCCTGTAGATAGGATTCGTCATCAGTAGCGGAAGAAGGTAATTTATCTTCCTCAGATAAAAGATTGCTTAATGAAGATTGCTGCCGATTGACGTTGATGCGCGAAAAAATTACACCAACGGATGAAGCAGAAAAACTTGCATACTTCTTTGTTACAGGAGTTGTGCTTCTATCAGTATAATAAAGACGTAGTTGTGGTGTTTTTGAGAAACCAACCAAACAAGATGACGAGGTAGTATCACTGATTACCGCCAAGCCATGGAAATATTTTAAAAAATTTGACGCGCTGCTCAAATCAACATTACCGTTAATCGCTTTTTGAAAAAGTTCTTCGCCTAAGATATTTGAAAGTTTAATTTCAATGGAATCTTTCTTATGCGGGCGCGGCAAAAAAGTTAATTCGCCTAATGGTTCTCCAGCGATTGCGAATGTGTTGTTACTGTAAAGAAATCCGTCATCTTCCAGTTCCATTTTTTCGAGTACGCGACAGACTCGGAGTGTAAGGCTTGATGTTGTATCATAATAAGAATACTTATCATAGCTAAGATTAAGAGCCAGATAATCGTATGTTATATCCTTACCCTGCAAATCAATGGCGGATGCGGGAGCTAGTTGAAAAAAAGATGAGGCTGTTATTCTTCCCAATTTTTCGTCCATATGTGTGCCCATCAAAATTCTACTGGTATTGCTGGTTTGTAATCGATCGAAGGCAATGGTTGAAAGCTTAACGGATGATGTATCGGAATAAGAATAATCGAGTACACCATCAGAGAAAAAATCGGCCCCAATTTCGGAAGAGTCTACTCCGCACGAAATGTTTAGTACGATTATTAAACTCCAGCCTAGTTTTCTCATGTGCTTACTTCAATATAGTGGCAAATGAAATGGATATAGAGATCGTGAAAAAGTAATGTAGACCAGTGCGTGTTTTTCATCTACCAGATTGATAATGTAACACACTAGAGCGAAGTAGTATTGAAAATCTAGTAATGTTAAAGTGTGGGACTCTAAAATTAGATTTTATGTTTAGCGCCCAATCTGATCATCACAAAGCAAGTACATGTAGTTTCATTCGTTCGTCTGGTCTCTAATTGTTGTTGAATGAAAAAGGGTAAACGAAGTTTGCTACCTGATGAATTTTGATAAGATGAAATTTCAATCCGCGCTGTTGACAGTTGCACTGCTGGCAATAGGTAACTCCCTGTATGGTCAGAATATTTTTAACTCCCCCTATTCTGTTTACGGAATAGGTATGCTCAACTATCGTACTTCTTCTCTCAGTCGAGGCATTAGCGGAACAGGTATTGCCATACAGGATGAAAATAATATCAATCCCACTAATCCGGCATCCTATGGCTCTATTAAATCATCTGTTACACACATCCATGAAGTTGGAATGTATATTGAATCAAACAAGTACATGTCAAAATCATTGGAAGAATTGAAAACGACCGGAGGGTTAACGAATCTAAATTATTGGTTTAGGTTTGCACCATGGTGGTCAGCCTCTGTAGGACTCACTCCGTTCAGCACAGTATCGTACAACATAAAGACAGTTCGAGAGTTAGCAACTTCCTCTTCAGTGAACTATGTATATCAAGGCAGTGGAAACATCAATCAACTTTATCTAGGCAATTCATTCAATGCGATAAAGAATGTGTCATTTGGTTTTCATGTATCATACCTGTTTGGGAGTATCCTTAAATCGGAATCAATCGATCTCTCGGAAGAGACAAGTTATCTTACTTACGAAAACAAAATTGTTGCCCGAAAATTCCACCTTGATTTTGGTTTGCAATATAAGATCGCTATTAAAGATAAAACGCTGATTGTTGGTGCTATTGCGGACAATGGGTTGTCGCTAACAGGCAAGCAACAAAACATTCTTTATGATGAGAATGCAGACACGCTAAGCGTCACTACAGGTAAAGCCGTGCACTACAAACTTCCACGTAATTTAGGAGTGGGCTTATCACTTCAATCGAAACGATATACCGTTGCTGCTGATATAAAGTATGAGAACTGGACCGAGGCTCGTTATGCCGATGAAGAAGTGAAGTTTCAGGATACATGGAAATTTTCTGGAGGATACATTTATAAAGGCAACCCTGAGGCTGAGAATTATTTCGGGTTTGTTTCATTGTGTGCAGGGTTCAATGTTCAGCAATACCCGATAAAAATGAAAGGCACAAGCTTACCGCTATGGGGAGTGTCTGCGGGTGTTTCATTGCCCATGTTTGATGGTAAATCAGCACTCGGTCTTACTTACTCGTTGGATCAGCTAGGTACGCGGGAAAATAAATTAATCTTGCAGCGCTCGCAGAAAATTATGCTTGACGTTGTGTTTCGTGATCTGTGGGGAAATAAAAGGAGGTCGGATTGAGTTTTGCACTCAGGTAATTAAAGAATAAATACCGCGCAGTATAACAGTTGATTTGGTCTATCCCCACTCATAAAACCTCATTGATTGTAACATCGAAAGAATTTTAACGTAAATTAGATACAAAATCTAATTATGTTATTCATCGATGGTAGAAGCTAACCCCGCCAAGTTTTATTTTGCAAAGTACTTTTTTCTAGGCTTTGCATTTATTCAGTGGATCGTTGCCGCTAGTTTACTCCTCCGTTTTCAATTTAGTGCCAAAAACTTTTTCATCGCCCTTATCTTCTTCGCTTTCGGACTAACGCTTCTGGTAATTTTTTCCATCGTCTCCGATAAAATAAGACGTGTGGCTGTTGGCAAGAATAAAATTGTAATTCTGGAAGGACACCGTAACACCCGGTTTGAATGGCCTGAAGTAAAGTCAATTAAAATTATCCCGCTGGTTCATTTGTATAAATTACGCATTAAAGGAAAGAAGGACAGCATTTACTTTTTTCCATCTGAGAACATCGATCCAGCCTTTGGCATCCTTGCGAAAGACACCTCGAAGATGGGCGATATTGTGGAGAAGAGGAAAAAGGATTTTGGAATCAAATAGTAAATGCGTTCGTGACTATTCTAAATCCTACCTCCTGAATTCTAACATTCTATTTTAACACTCCCAATTCTTTTCCTACCTCGGTAAACGCAGCAATCGCTTTATCTAAATGATGTTTGTCGTGAGCGGCAGAAATCTGAACGCGTATTCTTGCCTTTCCTTTTGCAACCACTGGAAAGAAAAATCCGATCACATAAATTCCTTTGGTCAATAATCGTTCAGCAAATTGTTGCGCGAGTGTCGCTTCATAAAGCATGATGGGAACAATGGGATGAATGCCTGGCTTTATATCAAACCCAGCTTTTGTCATCGCGTTTCGGAAGTAGGTTGTATTTGATTCTAATGTATCACGGAGCTCAGTTGTTTCCGAAAGCATGTTGAATACTTCGATTGATGCTCCGGTAATGGAAGGCGCTAATGTATTGGAGAATAGGTAGGGTCTTGAACGTTGACGAAGTAATTCTATGATTTCTTTTCTTCCCGAAGTAAATCCACCGGAAGCTCCACCCAAAGCTTTACCTAGTGTTCCAGTGATGACATCAACTCTTCCCATTACACCGCAATGCTCGGGTACACCACGTCCTGTCTTTCCAATAAATCCGGAAGAGTGACACTCATCTGTCATCACTAATGCTTCGAACTGATCAGCGAGATCACAAATCTTATCCAACTGAGCGATGGTTCCATCCATAGAAAATGCGCCATCGGTAACAACAATAATTTGTTTTGCTCCTGCTTGTTTAGCATCCTCAAGTTGCTTCTTCAAATCTTCCATGTCGTTATGCTTGTAGCGATATCGCATGGCCTTACATAACCGAACACCATCAATAATGGATGCGTGATTTAGTTCATCTGAGATGATGGCATCTTCACTTCCAAACAACGGCTCGAATACGCCACCATTCGCATCGAAAGCAGCAGCATAAAGTATAGTATCTTCAGTGCCGAGAAAATCAGAAATCTTTTTTTCGAGCTCTTTATGAATATCCTGTGTGCCACAGATAAACCGAACAGACGACATTCCAAATCCATGGGTATCAATTGCATGCTTTGCTGCTTCAATAACACGTGGATGTGATGACAGTCCTAAATAATTATTAGCGCAGAAATTAATTACCTCTTTGCCTTCAGTCGTTTTGATGTCGGCACCTTGAGGAGTTGTTATAATTCTTTCCTTCTTGAAAAGTCCCGCTTCCTGAATGGACGCTAACTCTTTTTCGAGAACAGGTTGTAACTTCTTATACATGTTAATTCATTTTCGGTTTTGGTCTGAAAACAGGTTTTGCTGCAACAGGTTTCGAAACTAATTCATCTGATTTTATAGCGACAGAATTTTCGCTGCCAGAGACGGAGGGCTTTACCTCTGTCTTTGTCGGTGCAATTGTTAACGTATACTTTCTTCGAATGGGATTAATGAGGTACAGTTTCTGCGCAGTAAAACTGTTGGGATGCATCTGCTCAAATTCCAATTTAAAACTTTCCCAAAGAGAAGGTTCGTGCTGACGAAAAGCAACGGAGTCAATTTTTTTTGATATTAAATAGTCTTCAAAATTCACGGCTGCTAAGGTAATCAAAATGCCTGCTAACGCATGATAGCTAAATGGTAATTTTTGGTAA
The DNA here is from genome assembly GCA_046595655.1 of Chryseolinea sp. Lineage (GTDB taxonomy): Bacteria > Bacteroidota > Bacteroidia > Cytophagales > Cyclobacteriaceae > Chryseolinea. The sequence continues at coordinate 20,909 of JBKJOF010000189.1, forward strand.
TTTAGCCCCGCATTCAAATGATGAAATGGAAAACGAAAAAATTCTAGTTATCGGAGCCGGTGGGCAGTTGGGTTCGGAACTAACACAAGGCTTGTGGAATTTGCACGGAAAAGAAAATGTTACGGCTACGGATATCAAAGATCCGCAAGGGATTTTAGCAACCGGAAATTTTGCGATACTAGATGTGCTGAAAGCGGATCAGCTTATTGACTTCATCAAAAAAAATAAATTCACTCAGATCTATCATCTCGCAGCAGTGCTCTCGGCTACAGGAGAAAAAAACCCGAAGCTGGCGTGGCAATTGAATATGGATGGATTAATCACAGTGCTTGATGCAGCTGTTGAATATAAAGTAGGTAAGGTATATTGGCCAAGCTCTATCGCTGCGTTTGGCCCAACAACTCCGAAAATAAAAACACCGCAGGATACGGTGATGGACCCAACCACGATTTATGGAATTAGTAAACAAGCAGGTGAACGTTGGTGCGATTGGTATTTTAAAAACAAGGGTCTGGATGTGCGCAGTCTTCGTTACCCTGGGTTGATCGGTTACAAAACAAAACCAGGTGGAGGCACAACGGATTATGCGGTCGATATTTTTTTTAAAGCGCTTACCGATAAAAAGTTTCAATGCTTTCTAAAGTCCGATACCTATCTGCCAATGATGTACATGGACGATGCTGTGAAAGCCACCATTGATTTAATGGAAGCCCCGCCTGAGAAAATTAAAATAAGATCAAGTTATAATGTATCTGGAATGAGCTTTTGTCCTTCTGAGATCGCAGCTGAAATAAAGAAACACATTCCGGAATTTGAGATAACCTACAAACCTGATTTTCGACAAGCCATTGCTGACTCATGGCCAAAATCCATCAATGACTCCGTTGCAAGAATTGATTGGGGTTGGGAACCTGCTTTTGGATTAGAAGAAATGACGGAAGAGATTTTAACAAATCTTCCAGCCTTATTGAAGACTTTTGCATAGTCAATTTCTTTGGATCAAAAACATTTCACGATTTATCTAACGATGAATCGTGAAATGAACTGATCTGTGCCTGACTGCACTTTAAGTATATAAGTGCCAGAAGAGAGATTACTTTGTAGCACGTTTTTCGCAAAAGTGGTTTCCACATTCGATCTAAAATATTCCTTACCGAAAATATCCAGAACAATAAATTGAGTAGAGGTTTCAGAATTGAAGTTCAAAAAAATATTAATCTCCGATCCTTCAATTGGGTTTGGAGAAATGATGACATGTTTCTCTGAATAAAAATCAACTCGAACGACTTCAAAATATTCAGTGTATCCATCAAAGTCGATTGATTTTAGACGGTAGTATGTTCTACCCGAAACAGGCGAAGTGTCTTTAAAATCGTAATCTTGTCTAACCGAAGTAGTACCAGCTCCTTTTACAGTACCGATCTCAAAGAAATCTTTCCCATCAATCGTTTTTTCAATGACGAACCTATCAAAATTTTCCTCAGAGGCTGTTGCCCAAATTAATTGAATAACGTCATCGTGAGGCAACGCCTTAAAGAAAAGAAGCTTAACAGGTAAAATTATGCCGCCATTGCCGATTGTAGTTGGTCTCGAACCATTATTAATGTTATCGAGATCAGCACCCTTGTATTGTGCAGTTCCAATTCTTATTTGATCATTGTTACTGCAGCCGCCAATACAGGTCATTGTGCTGCCAGGATACATTGTAAGTTTCGACCCAGCGGTTAAGTCTAATTTTCCATTATCAAACACAATATTACCTTTAACATTCACGGTAATATCGACACCGATTGCCCAGCTGGCATTTACGGTTAGAGTTGTACCAGCCTTAACTTCAAGTATATCCCCGGCCAACCATGTTATCGAGCCTGGAGCAATTGTACATGTTGCACCTCCATTTGTTGAGAATCGAATTGTAGAACTGCCTACAGGAGTGTTGTAATTAGCAGAATTACAAGTTACATATGTAACAGCTAACATTTTGGACAAAGAGCCTACCAATAAAAAGGCCAGTAAAACTATCTTCTTCATAATTATTTTGAGTCCTTAAAAAAGCTGGATAAGTTGCATCACTAAATAAGTTTCCCATGTCCTTAATTAAAACACATAATACCGCCTCAATACTGATCGTAACCATTTCACGACCAGATGCATTGAACGCATTAAATGTTGATGTACTGGATGGGCTCCACGCAATTATACAAGAAGCTTACCAGAATAAAAATGTAAGAGGAATAATTATTACGGGTGAAGGAGATAAAGCATTTGTTGCCGGGGCAGACATAAAAGAACTTTCGTTACTCAATAAAGAACATGCGTTTGCAACGGCACAAAAAGGTCAAAGACTCTTCAAGCAAATAGAAGATTTTCCGAAACCTGTTATCGCGGCAATCAATGGTTTTGCATTAGGTGGAGGATGTGAGCTAGCCATGGCGTGCCATATTCGTATTGCTACAGAAAGTGCCAAATTTGGACAACCGGAAGTAAATTTGGGAATTGTACCGGGCTACGGGGGCACACAACGGTTAGCACAGTTGGTCGGCCGTGGCAAAGCACTTGAACTGATTATGACCGCTGATTTTATCTCCGCACAAGAAGCTAAAACAGTTGGATTAGTCAACCATGTCGTTGCAGGCCATGATGAACTGATGGAACTTGCTATGAAGATGATGACGAAAATACTTTCGAAATCACCCCTTGCAATCGCCCATGTAATCAAGTCGGTGAATGCCGGTTTTTATGGAGAAGAACTAGGTTATAAAACTGAAGCAGAAAGTTTTGCTGCATGCGCAGCATCAGAAGATTTCAAGGAAGGCACGGATGCTTTTATGGAGAAGCGTAAGGCTAATTTTAAGGGAGTTTAATAGTTATAAGGCATGTCTAAAAATCTCCGCTTACGATTCTTTTGTGTTGATGTTAAAGATATTTTGTGATGATTGATTAACTACTGAAGATTTCCGTCTCAATACCTTACCTCCTGATTAGCAAATACCAACTACCTTTAACTGATAATTGATTACAAACTAATGGGGAAACTCAAACGACTTGCAGGGGAAACGGTGCTTTATGGGTTAGGTAGCATTTTGCCAAAGTTCCTCAACTTCTTATTGGTACGGTTGCACACTAGTGTTTTTCTTCCGGCAGAGTATGGTGTAATCTCTTACCTCTATTCGTATGTATCGTTTATCAACGTCATTTTTATGTTTGGTATGGAGACTGCTTACTTTCGATTTGCCACGAAACCCGGAGCAGACGAGAATAAAATATTTAACCTTGCCCAAACAGTTGTTCTCAGTATTAGTCTGGGGCTGTCTATTTTTATTATTGCGTTTGCTGATCCGATTGCAAATTTGTTGGACATAAAAGGTAAATCAAATTTTATTATCTGGATAGTAGTTATCCTCTTTATTGATTCTGCGGTGGCGATTCCTTTTGCACGCCTACGCCTTCAGAAAAAACCATTGAAATTTGCTCTAGGTAGAATATTGAATATCCTCATTCTCGTTGGACTTAATGTATACTTCCTCAAATTTGCTTACGATGCTTCAATCGGAGTTGCTTTCGTGTTCATTGCCAATCTAGCGGCCAATATGTTTTATCTTTTCTTTTTCTTTAAAACATTAATCAGCTGGCGTCCGGCATATGAGAAAGAAATTTCTTCTTCTATGTTTAGCTATGGATATCCCATTATGCTTACTGGGTTAGCGGGTATGACAAATGAGAATTTTTCAAGACTTACATTGAAGTGGTGGCTTCCGGAAAATTTCTATCCAGGTAAAACTTCCGAGTTTGCATTGGGTGTTTTTAGCGCATGTTATAAATTTTCAATGATCATGAACTTGGTGGTCATTGCCTTTCGATATGCAGCGGAACCTTTTTTCTTTTCGAATGCATCCGATAAAAATTCACCTCAGCTTTTCGCGAAAGTAAATCACTACTTCGTTATTGTGTGTTGTTTTATTCTTTTAGGTGTCAGCATTAATCTTGATATTCTTAAATATTTTTTAGGAAATGAAGTGTACTGGGAAGGTCTATCGATTGTGCCGATCTTATTGCTCGGTTATTTATTTCTAGGTGTGTACTATAATATTTCAGTGTGGTTCAAGCTCATCGACAAAACCTATTATGGAACAATCATTACAGCCGGTGGAGCGCTTGTAACATTCGCTGCAAATTACATTCTCATTCCGAAGCTTGGGTATGTAGGCAGCAGCTGGGCAACGCTTATTGTTTTTTTTAGCATGACAACGGTTTGTTATTTCTTAGGGCAAAAATTTTATCCCATACCTTATCGTGTACTAAAAGATGTAGGATATATTTTGGTCACGTCTTTTTTGGTTTATGCAACCAACCAGGTTGTCATTGAAAGCCAATGGATTGCCACAGGTTTTCATGGTTTGGTGTTGGCGACTTTCGCCCTGCTTACATATATGATGGAGCGTAAAGAGTTGTTTAGACCATTATCGCCAAAATAGCTTAGGTCTTTGTTTTAGGCCATTTTGTAGCACCACATTGTTATGGATTTTCGTTAATTTTGAGGCTTGCCAAACCCTTGAGCCCTGGCAAGTTTAATACACTAACGTGAAGGTAAACGTAAGCAAGTTTTACAGTGTTGTTGGTTTGACTCTGCTGATGAGCATTCTCCTGTGTTCGGCCGTTTTAGGTCAACGCAGGAAGAAAGCGGAGGATCAGCTTCAAGCTTCTGGTATACGACTGCGTGAAGCTGAATTTTATTTTACCGAAGGGGAGAAATTTTTTATTCTTGAAGACTACGCCAAGGCTCTTCTTTATTACCAACGTACACTTGAAATCAATCCTGATAACGCGACAGTTCATTATAAAATAGCAGAGGTGCTTTCGCATGGTAATAAACCGGAAGATCAGACAAAAGCAGCGGCCAGTATTGAAACAGCTTTGAAGCTGGAAAAGAACAACAAGTATTTTTATTTAACGGCAATATCTATTTACAGTAGCCTGACAAAGTTTGATAAAGCAGCGCAGACTTACGATGCGTTGATGAGTAATGTTAAAGGCACAGAAGAGTATCTCTATGATCTCGCTGCCGTGTATCAGTACGGAAACAAAATGGATGATGCCGTTAAAACATATAATCGTGCTGAGAGTATATTTGGAATCAACGAGGTGTCGTCAATACAAAAACAGCGACTTTACCTGGAGCAAGGCAAAATCAAAGAAGGTATTGCAGAAGGTGAAAAATTGATACATGCTTTTCCGGAAGAACAGCGTTATATCATGGGTTTTGCAGAAGTGCTTTCGCAAAAAGGATTACGAAACGAAGCTATTCAATACCTTGAAAAATTCTGTTTGGATAACGCTGATGCAGGTAATGTAAAAATGCTGTTGGCAGGAATCTATCGCGACAATAGTCAGGAGCAAAAAGCCAGACCCTTATTGGAACAACTGTTTGATGATAGTGCTGTTGAGTTAGGAAGTAAGCTCATCATCCTTGGAACATACAATGCGGAACTCAGTCAGAACAAAGCCAAAAAAATAAATGACACGGAGAAAGAGAAATTTGTTCTCGGTCTGTTAGACAAACTAACAAAGACCAATCCTGGTGAGGCGAACGTACATATTGTTGGAGGTGATATATATTTATCTACAGGAAAGATACGGGAGGCACAGCATGAATATGTTTTGGCGGTTGAAACCGGTGATGTAAATTTTGAAGTTTGGGAAAACCTGCTTTATCTGGAAACTCAACTTGAACAATTTGATCTTGCCATAAAACATTCTGAAGAAGCACTTGATCTTTATCCAAATCAAAGTATGATTTATTACTTTAATGGATACGCAAATTTGAGAAAGCGAAATTATGAAGAGGCCATTTTATCACTCGAACAAGCAAAAAAATTATCGACATCAAATGTAAATTTAGTTTGTGAGTTGAATAGTATGTTAGGTGATTCATACAATGCCATCAAGCAATACGAAAAATCAGATAAGGCTTATGATGATGCACTGGTTATTCGCCCCAACTATGACGCTGTGTTGAATAACTATAGTTACTTCCTCGCTTTGCGAAAATTTAATTTAGAGAAAGCAGAAAAGATGTCAGCCCTGCTAATCAAAAACAATCCTGATAATGCTACTTTCTTAGATACCTATGCTTGGGTGCTATTCATGCACGAAAAATATAAGGAAGCAAAGAGAATTATAGAGCGCGCCATTGATACTGGCCGTGCCAATGCAGCTCACTTCGAACATTATGGAGACATACTGTATCAATTAGGAGAAGTAGACAGTGCTGTGCGGCAATGGGAAAAAGCCCGCGGCCTGAATGCCAACAGTGAATTACTTAATAAAAAAATAGCGAACCGAAAAATTTATGAATAGTCGTCTTTGGATTATGCTGATGAGTGTCGTATTGCTTACAGCAAGCTGTAGTAAAAAAATAGCAGCTCCGGTTGCAGTGGTAACGCCACCCAGTCTAACACTCAATATTGAAGAAATAGATTTTGAATATTTTCATGGCAAGGCTCGAATGACTATGCGTGAGGCCAATAAGGAGCGCGAAGTAAAGGCTAATATCCGTGTGAGAAAAGACAGCGTGATCTGGATGACTTTTTCAGTAATTGGAGTGCAGGGCGGTAAGGCGCTCATCAACAAAGATTCAATTACGATTGTTAGCAATGTGGATAAAGAGTATTATGTTTTCGAGTACTCAGAACTTTCTAAAAGATATAATTTCGAAATCAATTATCACGTTATACAATCGGCCATGTTAGGTAATCTCATTGTGCCAAGGAAGGAAGAAGATGTCATTGTGAAGGACCCTTCTTTCTTTATTCTCAATCAACATACCGGCACCATTGATGTTCAGAATTTTATAAATGCAACCAGCATGAAAATTGAAAAAGTTGAATTGAAGGAAAGCAATACAAGCAACTCGTTTGTTGTGAATTATTCTAATTTTCAGCCGGTGGGCAATAAAACATTTCCCTATAACGGAACGATCAACCTTTTTTATAAAACACTTGCCGGGCTTTTACACACGACCATTATTTTCGAATATAATAAAGCAGAGGTCGGTACTCGTGAGCTTAATTTCCCTTTTAATATTCCCAAGAAATATGAGCGCAGGTAAGTGTGCACTTCTTTTTAGTTGTGTTCTATTCAGCTTTTCTGTTGTTGCTCAAAAAACAAAAACTCAACTGCAAAAGGAAAAGCAGCAGAATATTGAGCGAATTAAGGAGGTAGAAAAAATTATTCAGGAGACATCGTCTCAGAAAAAAAGTACACTGGGCGAATTGAATGCCGTGAAGCAACGCATTCAGCAACAAGAGGAGTTGATCAGTTCAATTAAAGATGGAGTTCGCATTCTCAATTCTGAGATTGGTGAGAATAACGATATCATCGTTGCACTCGAGGAGGATCTCACTAAATTAAGGAAGGAATTTGCAGCGATGTTATTTGCCGCACAAAAAGCCAACAACAGCACAACCCGATTAACCTTTCTCTTTTCAGCTGAATCTTTCGATCAGCTTATTATGCGCATGCGATACATGGAGCAATACACCTCTACCCGAAAACTTCAAGCAGAACAAATTCTTAAAGTACAAGAGCAACTTTCGGGGCAGGTAAAAGAAATAGAGAATCGCAGAACGGAAAAGAGTAAACTTCTAAACGAAGAACTTCGTGAGAACGATAATCTTGCTTCTCTTAGAAAAAAGCAAAACACGGTTGTGAAGTCTCTTGAGAAGGAAGAAAAGAAACTGCGCAAGGATTTAGAAACCACAAAGAAAGTTATTGCGCAGTTGGATAAATTAATTGATGACATGATTCGCGAAGAAATGGCGCGTGCTGCAAAAGCAAATACCAAGACTTCTGAGGCGAGCGTTGCGTTGTCGTCTTCTTTTGAGGACAATAAAAATAAGTTTTCATGGCCGGTGTCTTCAGGCTTTGTATCGCAGAAATTTGGTAAGCAAAATCATCCCGTGTTGAAAGGTATTATTTTGCAGAATGACGGTGTGAACATTCAAACAAAAGAAAACGAAAAAGTAAGAAGTATTTTCGAGGGGGAGGTAAGTCGCGTGGCGTTTATTAAAACAATGGGTACAGTTGTTATTGTTAAACATGGTGAATACTTCACTCTTTATGCAGGATTAAAAGAAGTATTCGTTCGGGCGGGTCAGAAAATAACCACCAATCAAGAAATAGGAAAAGTGTTTTCGACTAGTGAAGGTATTACTGAATTGAAGTTTCAGATCAGGAAAAACTTTACCCCACTCGATCCTCAAACCTGGCTGCGCAATATGTAGTATTGGATGATAGGTTGGTAATTAATTCTTCTCAACCTTTTCAACACGCAATCCCACAGCTAAAATTCCAGACAAGGTATCCGTGCGCATGAATTGCTCAAACTTTACTTTGAATTTTCCGGAATGATTAAACTGATAATTTTCCAGAATATTAAACTGATGATCATAGAGATCACCAAGGCCACTGCTGCCAAATGGTTTTCCTGTTTTGCTATCAAACAACACTTCTGTTTTTAATTCTTGTTTTAGAATTGTACCTGTAGAATCCTGAAAGTAATAGGTAAAGAAAAATCGAGCGTTTGGATAATCACTTGAATTACGCACGTTGCAATACAGATTATATTTTTCGTTTGGCTGATCGATTGTGAATTCAAACTCTGGCGTTTCGCCCACAGCCCAGAAGCGATCATCGAAGTCGTAGTATTGTTCATACACTCGATTAGAATCACAACTGAATAGAAAAAAGAGAATAGCAATGCTCCACAAACTCACTCCTCGCATCATACCTTAGGGTCTGGTTTTGGATTTTGATTATCTCGGTTGTCGGGTCTGCGTCTATTGTTAGGATTATTATTTCTTCGGGTGTTATTTCCGCCTCCCGCATTTGGATTATTATTTCCAGTTCCTGGGTTTTTGTTTTCTTCTCCCGGATTCCGGTCTGCTCCTCGTTGATTTCGATTTCCGGCTCCTTGATCTCTATTTTCCGTGCCCTGATTTCTATTTCCTGTTCGCGGAGTTCTGTTGTCTGATCCTTGATCTTTATTCTCTGTTCCCTGATTTCTATTCTCTGTTCGTTGATTTCGATTTCCTCCTTGATTTCTGCTTTCTCCTCCTGCATTATGCCCGCCTCCTGCGTTGTGACCTCCACCCTTCGGCTTATTTTTAAATTTCTTATCCATTCGATCGAGGTCGCTGTTCAATGTTTGAATCGGCACCTTTTCTTGCAGAACATCTAGTGTTAAGTTGGCCGGTTTTTTTCCTTCTGCATTCAACTTCAAAATTTCGTTTACACGATCTACATTTAACGGATACCAGGTATTTTCTTCCCGGAAACCAAACCACATAATCTTTCGGAAGATGTCAGTCTTTTGTAAAGTAGCTTCACCTTTCTCAGTCAGTAAAGGATGTTCTATTTTCGGAATACTTTCAAGCGCGTCCATGTAGGTTTCCAATTCATAATTCAAACAGCATTTCAATCGGCCACACTGTCCTGATAATTTGCTTGGGTTCAGTGAAAGATTCTGATAACGTGCTGCACTTGTCGCAACGTTTTTAAAATCAGTAAGCCATGTTGAACAACACAGTTCACGACCACAAACTCCAATACCTCCTAATCTTCCTGCTTCCTGGCGCAGGCTAATCTGGCGCATCTCGACACGAATTTTAAAATCGCCCGCCAGTATTTTTATGAGCTCACGAAAATCAACGCGATCATCGGCAGAGTAAAAAAAAGTAGCTTTTGTATTGTCGGCCTGATATTCAATATCAGAAAGTTTCATCGGTAATTTAAGATCGCGCAAAATTTCGCGTGTGCGATAAAGGGTAGGTAACTCGCGTTTTTTTACCTCTTCAAATTTTTCTAAATCCTTTTGGTGAGCAAGTCGATAGATTTTTTTAACCTCACCATCGTTAGCGATTTTTTTCTTTTGCATTTGCAATCTCACCAGTTCTCCCTGCAAGGATACGTGACCGATGTGATGACCATTTGGAACTTCAACAACAATGGCATCGCCTGTTGTCAAGGTAAGTTTGTCGCTGTTGCGAAATACTTCTTTGCGACCATTTTTAAAACGAACCTCCACGACATCAAACTTATCTTGCATGGGCATATCCATGTTTGAAAGCCAGTCGAACACATTCATTTTATTGCAGCCACCTGTATTGCAAGCCCCGTTATTTTTACAGCCAGAAACCTGACCGTCTTTTGTTGATCCACATGAACATCCCATCTCGCTTAACCTTTATAATCCATTAAATCTTTTCCAATGTCTTTCCGGAAATACATTCCGTCCCAATTGATTTGAGCTGCTGCCTTGTAGGCTTTATCGCGTGCCTCAATTAACGACTTTCCTGTTCCTGAAATAGCAAGCACCCGACCACCATCTGTTAGAACGGTATCGTCTTTCTTTACTGTGCCCGCATGAAACACCAATGCTTTGTCATCGGAGTTTAATCCAGAAATCGTTTTTCCCTTTTCATAATCACCCGGATAACCACCTGACACGAGCGCGATGGTAACGGTATGATCATCTTCAATCTCTATTTTCGAATGTGCCAACTCTCCCTTTGCAGTAGCAAGCAACAACTCTACAAAATCACTTTTAATGCGCGGCATCACAGCTTGTGTTTCAGGATCACCCATGCGTGCGTTGTATTCAATTACATACGGTATTCCGCCAACATTCATTACTCCAACAAATACAAAACCTTTGTAATCAATTTTCTCTTTACTCAATCCGGCAATGGTTGGTTTTACTACCAACTCCTCAATCTTTTTCATAAAGGCCGCATCGGCAAATACAACGGGCGAGACGGCACCCATTCCTCCGGTGTTTGGTCCAAGGTCGCCATCGTTTATTCGTTTGTAATCTTTAGCTTCTGGAAGAATGACATAATCTTTTCCATCCGTTAACACAAAAACGGAAAGCTCTATGCCATTCAAAAATTCTTCGATCAATACCTTGGCACTGGCTTGCCCAAATTTCTTGTTAACCAGCATGTCTTTAATAACAGCCTTGGCTTCAGTCTGACTTAAACTAATAATTACGCCTTTGCCTGCAGCTAGACCATCTGCTTTCAAAACGATAGGAGGCTTGCAGGTTGATATGTAATCAAGAGCCTGATCAAGATCAGCCACCATAAAGGTTTTGGCTTTCGCAGTTGGAATTCCATTGCGCAACATAAATTGCTTTGAGAAATCTTTGCTGCCTTCCAATTGCGCCCCATTCTTGCCAGGGCCAACCATAAGGATGGAATTAAGTGCTGGACTTTGTTCGAAAAAATCACGAATACCTAATACCAGCGGACCTTCTGGGCCTACTAGAATTAATCCAATATCATTTGCTAAACAGAACTTACCTAGTCCTTCAAAATCGTCTATTGCAAGGTCAACGTTTTCTGCGACCAACGCTGTACCTGCATTGCCTGGAGCAACAAAGAGTTTTCCGCAAAGTGGACTTTGTCGAATCTTCCAAGCTAGGGCGTGTTCTCTGCCTCCATTGCCAATAACGAGTATGTTCATGGATTAGAATATAAGGTTGAATCCCAAAGATAACCGCGAATTCGGTTTATAAAAAGCGTTGGCAAAAAGACATTGAGAGCGCTTGCTCAGGCTCCTGATCTGTAGAAAAGACCGCTAAACTTCTGAATTCTGACCTTTACTTTACTTCTTTCGCTTCCATGTAGAAGTTTCTGTCTGGCTGGATCTTTTGCAGTTTGCCAGCAGACATTTTTTTCCACTGTTCAGTTGGAGTTATCCACTGATTGTTATCGGCCAGTTTTATCTTCATATCAAAACCCGATACACAGTTTGTCCACCGGTATTGAATCTTTTTTTTTGCCAGCTTGCATTCGAGAATAGGAATTTTTGTAGTGCGCAGATATTGATCAAAAATTTTAGAACAATTAAAACCTGTTGATTGATTAAAGTATTGTTCTATTTGTTGAGCGTTTACAGTTTGATGCCAGAACTTTTCATTCATGCCACGCAGAATCTGTCGGAACTTTTCATCATCGGCCACTAACTGACGAATGATGTGAATCATGTTGCCTCCTTTAGGATACATATCACCACTTCCTTCTTTATTAACGCCATAAGGACCGATGACAGGTGAATCGTTTCGAATTCCTCTTCGTGTTCCCACCAAGTAATCGTTGGCCGCTTCTACTCCAAATTCGCAACCAGTAAAAATGGTTTCTGAATAATTGGTGAACGATTCATGAATCCACATGTCGCCAAGATCATTTGAAGTGATATTATTACCGAACCACTCATGACCACTTTCATGAACAATGATGAAGTCCCATTTCAATCCCCAACCAGTACCCGATAAGTCGCGACCAAGGTATCCGTTTCCAAATTTATTTCCGTATGCTACGGCACTTTGATGTTCCATACCGAGATGGGGTGCTTGCACAAGTTTATATCCATCTTCATAAAAAGGATAAGGCCCGAACCAATGCTCAAAACATTTTAGCATAAGCGGTACTTGTTTGAATTGTTCCTTTGCTTTTTCAAGTTCGTAATCCAACACCCAGTAGTCGCAATCGAGTTTACCTTTTTCGCCTAGGTAATCCTGATGCCAAGTAACATAGTGACCAATGTAGGGGATGATGTTGTAGTTATTGATTGGATTTTTAACCGCCCATGTTACGGTAACAAAACCATTTCCATTATTCTTAGAGCTAATCATTTTTCCATTGGCAACGGCCATCAAAGAATCAGGTACTGTTATCGAAAGCGAAGCGCCTTGGTCGGGCTCATCGGACTGATGATCTTTGCAGGGATACCAAACACTGGCACCTAATCCTTGACAAGCCACTGACATCCATTGTCTACCCTTTTCATCTTTTGTCCAAATCCATCCACCATCCCACGGAGGGTTTACCGCTTCGCGCGGCTTTCCTGAAAAAACAATCTTGATAGTTGAAGTACTGCCTGCTGATAGATCTTCTCCAAAGTTTAGGTGATAGACATTTTGCTCACGCGTGAATACAAGTGATTTACCTTTCCAGATAACAGAGTCGATTTGCATCGGTTCCTGAAAATCAATCTGCATCACCCTATTGCTTTTTAATACTTTGAAGTGAATCGTGTTTGATCCCTTTATTGTTTTTGTCTGATAGTCGGGCCGTACATCGATATCGTATTTTATAACATCCCACCATGATCGTTCCTGGTTTATTGATCCTCGTAATGAATCTTGATGTGTAAAGGTCTGTTTACCGGAAGACAGTAGTTGGCCAAAGGATAACAGCGGGCTGAGGATAAATAAGAAAAGTATTTTGAATAATTGTGTTTTCATCGCGGTAGTGGGTTGATCAAAGATAATAGTAACGAAGTAATGATTCTATACCGGATAAAAAACAAAAAGCCCTTCGGTTTATTCAACCAAAGGGCTTCTATTAAAGTGAGTTAATTAATTAATTGGCGTACTCTGACATAAACTTGATTCGCATCAATCGGATTTCTTCTTCAGAATAATCGGCAATGGAATTATCTGATAATGCCGCTTCCAAACTATCTGTATCTGCGTTCATGAAATAATCATGTATTTCTTCCTGCTTATTCGGATCAATAATCTGATCGATGTAATAGTTCAAGTTAAGCTTCGTGCCGGAGTAACAAATGTTTTCGATCTCAGTCAGCATATCGTCAAACGACATCTTGATAGTCTCGGCAATTTCTTCCAAATCAACTTTTCGATCTACAGCTTGAATGATAATGATCTTTGCTTTTGATTTATTAACCGAGTTTTTTACGATTACTTCATTGGCTGTTTCAATATCATTTTCGTCTACATAGTTTTGAATGACTTCGATGAATTCTTTTCCAAACTTATTCACCTTGCCCATACCTACACCATTTACCTGTGCTAGGTCATCCTTTGTTGTAGGGTAAGTAGTCGCCATTTCTTCCAATGATGGATCTTGGAAGATTACATATGGAGGAAGATCTTTTTCTTTCGCAATCTTCTTGCGTAAAGATTTTAGTATTTCGAAAAGCCTGGTGTCGTATGCTTTGGTATTAACTGGAACACGTTCTGCTGACTCTTCTTCTTCGTCTATTTCAGTTGTGAAGTCGTGATCACGTGCGAATTCGATTGGTTGTGGTTTCTTTAAAAACTCTTCACCTTTCTTATTCATCTTCAAAACTCCGATGTTGTCAATATCTTTATCTAGGTATTGATAAATCAACACCTGGCGGATTACTGATTTCCAATAGTCAACATCTTCATCAGCACCTTTTCCATAAACAGCCAGATCGAAGTGACTGTAACTTTTTACATACTCGTCTTCTACACCACGGATTACATTGACTAAGTGATTGAGACCAAAACGTTCATTGGTTTGCTTCACAGCTTGCAGAACGAGCTTCACTGAATCCATACCGTTGAAACGCTCGCGTGGATGAACACAGTTATCGCACATGCCACAATTGTCTTGTTTGTATTCTTCACCAAAGTAATGAAGCAATTGTCTTCTGCGGCAAACCGGAGACTCAGCATAATATTCCATCTCCTGTAACAACACACGCGCATTCTCGCGCTCTTGCACAGGTTTGTCTTTGTTAAACTTTTCGAGCTTGCTCAAATCGTTGTGACTGTAGAACATCAAGCAAACGCCCTCCAGTCCATCGCGACCACCACGACCTGTTTCCTGATAATATCCTTCTAATGATTTAGGCACATCGTAGTGAACTACAAATCGAACGTCTGGTTTGTCAATACCCATACCGAATGCAATGGTTGCTACGATAATATCAACTTCTTCATTTAAGAAATTATCCTGATTCTTCATGCGCACATCCGGATCGAGCCCTGCGTGATACGGTGCTGCTTTAAATCCGTTAACGTTAATCAATTGCGCAATCTCTTCTACCTTCTTTCTGCTCAAGCAATAAATCACACCTGATTTACCTTTATGCTCTTTGAGAAATTTGATGAGCTGTTTCTTCGTCTCTTTTTTAGGACGAACTTCGTAGTACAGATTTGTTCTATTGAAAGAAGAAAGGAAAACATCCGCTTCTTCCATTTGTAAGTTCTTCTGGATATCAAGTTGAACCTTAGGCGTAGCGGTTGCAGTAAGGGCAATCACCGGCATGTCGCCCAATGTTTGAATCATGGTTTTGATTCTTCTGTATTCTGGTCTAAAGTCGTGACCCCACTCAGAAATACAATGTGCTTCATCGATGGCTACAAAGGATACATTGACCTTCTTCAAAAACTCAATGGTCTCCTCTTTATTTAAAGATTCGGGTGCTACGTAAAGAAGTTTTACGACACCGTTCATACAATCTTTTTTCAGCTTGGTAATTTCACCCTTGCTCAAAGTTGAATTCAAGAATCGGGCATTAACACCGTATGCATTCATTTGATCAACCTGATTTTTCATCAGGGCTATCAGAGGCGAAATCACGATTGCTAATCCATCCCGCATCATAGCCGGTAATTGATAGCATAGCGATTTGCCTGCTCCTGTAGGCATGATCACGAATGTATTTCTCCCATTTAGCAGGTTTCGAATAATTACTTCCTGCCCACCTCGGAATTGACTGTATCCGAATACTTCTTTAAGCCTCTCTTTCAGCGCGTCTTTCTCGTCCACCAACATCATATCGTCTTTATAAATTGTATCTTCGCCCATATTGACAAAGCTAACTTTGAAAAGGAATTGAATTTAGTAAAAAATATCAAAAAAATTGCATGTGAGGTATTAATAAATGAATCTCAAGCAATTCAGCATTTAACAGATTTTATCGGTAACGATTTCGAAGCCTGCGTGAAAGAAATTTATTCTGCAACAGGCCGTGTTGTCGTTACAGGCATTGGCAAAAGTGCCATTATAGCCAATAAAATAGTTGCAACGCTTAACTCTACTGGCACACCATCTATTTTCATGCATGCTGCCGATGCAATCCACGGTGATCTCGGCATGATACAACAAAATGATATTGTGATTTGTATTTCGAAAAGCGGAAATACACCAGAGATAAAAGTTTTAGTGCCGTTGCTAAAACGCAGAGGCTCTAAGCTTGTTGCTCTTGTCAGCAACATAAATTCATATTTAGCGCAGCAAGCTGATTTTGTATTGAATGCAACGATTGCACAAGAAGCTTGTCCACATAATCTTGCCCCTACAACAAGTACAACAGCACACATGGCGATGGGCGATGCGCTTGCTATTTGCTTGTTGGAACTTCGTGATTTTACGAGCCGCGATTTTGCTGAATATCATCCTGGTGGTTCGTTGGGAAAACAACTGTATTTGAAGGTAGCTGATGTTTTTTCTAACAATCAATTGCCAACTGTAGCTCCGGAAGCACGATTAAAGGATGTTATCTTTGAAATTTCTTCGAAGAGATTAGGGTGTACAGCTGTTATAAGCCCTCAAAATGAGTTATTGGGCATAATAACCGATGGTGATTTAAGAAGAATGCTTGAAAAAGAGATTGACATTCGAAAAGTCGTGGCCTCTGATATTATGACACGCACACCAAAAAAAATCGAGAAAGATGAATATGCTGTCAAAGCCTTACATCAAATGCAAGAGTGTGGAATTACGCAATTGGTGGTAGTGGATGGAAATACAGTAGCGGGTTTTATTCATCTTCATGATCTACTTAAAGAAGGAATTGTATAATATTCTTCAAAATACTTTCAAACAATTTGGTGACTTACGTCTTTTGCGAAACGTATTACTTCTAAAAAGGAAATGAACAAGAATTTATATGTAGTGCTCATGGCTGGCGGTATCGGAGTTCGTTTTTGGCCTTACAGCAGAAACTCTAAACCAAAACAATTCTTAGATGTATTGGGCACTGGTAAGACTCTGCTCCAATCTACCTTCGAGCGCTTCTTAGGTATTTGCCCGGCGGAGAATATTTATGTGGTAACGCACGAAGAGCATGCTGCTCTGGTAAAGGAGCAACTTCCTCAAATATCGCCCGAACAAATTTTAGAAGAGCCGATGCGGAAAAACACTGCGGCTTGTATTGCATACGCCAGCTATCGCATTGTAGAAAAAAATAAAGATGCAGTGGTAGTAGTTACACCTTCTGATCATTTGATTTTAAATGAGATCGAATTTCATGAGATAGTAAAGAAGGCGAGTGATCTTGCAAAAGGGCAGGACAAATTAATAACAATAGGTATTCCACCTACCCGACCTGAGACTGGTTATGGATACATTCAATATCACACCGAGAAAAGTTTTGCTAAAAAAGTAAAGACCTTTACTGAGAAGCCTGAATTATCATTGGCTAAGAAATTTTTAGAGAGTGGCGATTTTGTTTGGAACGCAGGTATTTTTATTTGGGGAGTGCAAACTATTCTTACGGAGTTTCATAAATACCTTCCTGAAATGTCGGAAGCGTTTGATGAAATTAAATCAAAGCTTGGAACATCAGAAGAAAAAGAAGCCATTGTTAGTGCGTACTCACAATGCAAAAATATTTCCATCGATTATGGTATCATGGAAAAATCAAAAAATGTATTTGTCTGCCTGGGTGATTTTGCCTGGTCTGATTTAGGTTCATGGAATTCGATTCATGAAATTTCAGAGAAGGATGAAAACAACAATGCGTTGGGTGCAGCTGCCTCTATTTTATACGATACACGTAACTGCATCATCAAAGCTTCTCCCGATAAACTTATTGTAGCGCAAGGCTTGAATGGTTATTTAATTGGAGAATTCGGAAACGTAATTATCGTTTGTGAAAAAGACAAGGAAGAACAATTCCGGAGATTTGTGAATGACGTGAAGGCCATGAACGGAACGGAGTTTTTGTAGAGTGAATAATTTATACAACGCCTCTTTGCCTCACCACTTCATAAATCGCTACACCTGCCGCTACTGAAACATTAAGCGAACCAATCTTTCCTCGCATTGGAATTTTAGCAAGCTCATCAGCCTGACGCAAGAGCACATCTGAAATTCCATCTTCCTCAGAACCCATCAGCACGGCAATTGGTCCGGCAAGCGAAACCTGATGTAAACTCTGTTCTGCTTTTTCCGTGCAGGCAACAACACGCACTCCACTGTCGTGAAGAAATTGAATGGTCTTTTTTAGATCATCTCTGCAAATGGGTAAATGATTTAAAGCACCGGCAGAAGTTTTCATTGCATCACCTGTAATGAGTGCACTACCTTTATCTGCCACAACAATACAATCCACACCAGCACATTCGGCAGTTCGCACAATTGCTCCAAAGTTTCGAACATCGGTTATACGATCGAGCAATAAAATAAACGGTTCTTTTCCCTCGCTGTAGGCTTTGTCAACGATGTTATCTAATGATGCATAGGTAACAGAAGAGAGTAGGCAAATAACCCCCTGATGATTTTTAGCGGATAGACGTTTGAGCTTTTCAAGTGGCACGAAACTCATCGGAATGTTATTTGCGCGCAAAACACCCATCAATTCTTTGATGAGGTCGTTAACCAAACCGGTTTGAATCATTACTTTTTCAATCTCCTTGCCGGCTAGAACCGCTTCCATTACGGCACGGGTGCCATAGATCATTTCTGTCTTTTCCATTGGCGCGCAAATTCCTAAATAGTAATGAGAATATAGAATATTAGACTTAAGACTTTAGACTTGAGATTCGTTGCTTGTTGATGGTTGGTCGTTATTGGTGCTACGAAACGGTGAACGTTGAATTTGAAACCTTGCACTTTAAACTTTAAACCCGAACCCCGAAACTCTAAAACCTCGCATTACGCCATAGATCAATCACTTCATACCAGGTTTCTGTGTATTTCTGATCGCGGATGAGAACATAGTTATCAGGATCGAATATGGTGCTGGATTTGGTGAAGTTGAAGCTGACGTCAAACTGCTTTTTGTAATTCCATACTTCGCGATCGGAGAAGGCATACACTTCATCTGGCGCACCAAAAATAATGTAGATCATTCCGCGATCCGTTTTCCAACCTTCTTTATATGATGTAAACAATTGGTTGGCTGCTTCTACTCGTTTAAAATAACTGCGCATCAAGGTTTTTGCGCGGCCAACATCTCCGGTAATGGAGAGAATTACTTTATCAAAAGCTTTCTTATCGCCTCTGGCAAACTTCACGCGATCATACTCTTGTTTTGTACAAATGTAAATTAGCGGATCAGCCAGACTTTCTACTTTTTCAAATCGTGGATAATCTTGCTCTGCCCGAAAAGAAAAACCTTTTGTTCCGCTGGTATCCTTTTGAACGAGGTAAAGTCCTTTCAATGCAAAATCAATATCAGTATTAGTGGTTATCGTAAAAGTAGAATCGGCTTCCATTGTAGGAGAAACACGAGCCAGACCTTCTGAAAATCCAGGTGCAGCAGCAGGAAAATTATCGTTATAGTATGAAACTACTTTCGATGAATCTGCACTTTGTATAATCGCCTTTGATCCAGCTTTAATGTAGCCGTTAAGCACAGACTTGTATTGATCAATCACCATTCCATCTACCGGGTATTCAGGATCAATTAATTTCCAGAATAACCAGGCTCGTTTAGCGGTGATGTTTGATATTTTAACCGTTAATAATTGAACGTCACCACTTCCATCCAAACCCACGTTACCTTCAATGACAGAAGCCTCAATCGATTTGGCAATGCGATCGGGTCTGATCGGAAATCCTTCTTTTGCTGCAAGGTCTTTCCGTACGTCCCATTGAATAACAAACTGATCGGCATGTAAAGAAGTGTCTCGCAATTGAAGACGGTAATGAACATTCCAGCCTGTGGCCGAACGCTGTGGTTTCATTACAAAGGAAATCGGCTCGGCAATATTATACACGTAACTGTAATTGATTTCGCGCAAAGCCTGGCCTTGTGCCGAAAAAGAAATAATGATCAAAAGAAGTTTTAGGTATCGCATCATGGATTGAAAATTAAGGAAGAATTTCTGAATCGTTCGCATGTCAGACACGAATTAGATAATTGAGGTTCGAAGGTTCATCTGGTAAATTCTTATTTTTGCCTCTCTTATGGCAAAAATATACACGACCGAAATTACCAGCGAGGAGATTACGTCAGATAATCCCATCCATCAACGTCTTTTTAAGGCCTATGTTGTAGCCCAAAACTACGTTCAAGGTAATACATTAGAAGTAGGTTGTGGCGAAGGCCGTGGCGTAAGTACTTTAATGGAGCTGGCGTCTTCTTTCACTGCCGTGGATAAAATTGAAAACGTAATATCCGATCTTCAACAGAAACATCCTTCCGGGAAATTCATCAGTATGAACATTCCTCCTCTCGGTGGATTGGAAGACAATACCTACGATAGCATTGTAAGTTTCCAAGTGATTGAACATATAGAAGATGATTTCCTTTTCCTTAAAGAAATTCACAGAGTATTAAAGCCAGGAGGTATTGCCTTGCTGACTACACCAAATAGAAAGATGTCGCTTTCGCGGAATCCCTGGCATATTCGCGAATACCTTGCGGAAGAACTCAGTGCACTCGCTGCAAAAATTTTCAAACAGGTAGAGATGAAAGGCATTACTGGAAATGAAAAGGTAATGGAGTATCATGAGCAGAATAGAAAATCCGTGAACCGTATTACGCGCTTCGATATTTTCAATCTTCAATACAAGTTGCCGGCTTCGATTCTTCGCATACCTTATGAGATACTAAATCGGTACAACCGAAACAAACTCCAGTCCGGAAATACTGGTTTGGTTTCAAACATTCACCATCAAGATTATGTTGTAGTAGACAATGCCAGCAATGCCCTCGACTTGCTTTTAATCGTTCGCAAATAAATAAGGCTTGCCAAATCCAATTCATTTAATTTACTTTCAACAAATAGAATTCCATCAGCACCTCGAAACTCCATATTTCAGAAAGCGATTTGGTCATTCGTCTCAAGGCGAAAGAGAAGTCAGCGTTGGAATATTTGTACGATAATTATTCGGGTGCTCTATATGGTGTTATTTTCCGCGTTCTGAAAAAAGAGGAAATTGCAGAAGAAGTTTTGCAGGATGTGTTTTTGAAAATCTGGGAACGGTTTGAAAATTACGATGCCTCTAAAGGCAAACTGTTCACCTGGCTGTTGAATGTAGCGCGCAACCAAGCCATAGACAAAACCCGTTCAAAAGAAATAAGTAAGGATCAGAAAACCACTCCGATCGAAAAGGTCGTAAGTAGAATCGATAACGAAGAATACATCGAACAGCATATTGATGGCATTGGAGTGAACGAAGTTTTAAAAGTTCTTTCAACCGATCAGCAGTTTGTGGTAGAGCATCTTTATTTTAAAGGATACTCACAATCCGAGCTGACAGAAGAATTTAACATCCCGCTAGGCACGGTAAAAACGCGCTTACGACTGGCTATGCAACAATTACGAATAACACTTGGCGTAACAACGTGAACATAGTAGAATACATATCGTCCGGAATACTTGAAGCGTATGCACTCGGTGAGCTTACGGAGCAGGAACGTGTTGTGGTTGAAAACAACCTCGCACAATATCCTGAACTCCGCATAGAGTTTCAACGTGTAGAAGAAGTTCAGGAAGCTTTGCTGATGCAAGCCGCCATTGCTCCACGAAAAGCAGTGAAGGAAAGTTTGTTTCAAAAAATTGATGCGCAGAAACCAGAAGCAAAAGTAATTCCATTAGAGCGTGATCCGTCCACCTCAAGGGTTTGGAGATTTGCTGTTGCGGCATCCGTTACTATCGCTCTTATCGCTTCTTACTTTGCCTATGATTACAGAGGTAAGTGGATTAATTCTCAAGGTCAGTTAACCGAACTCATTGCACAGAATCAACGTGTGGCTCAAGATTACAATCAGGTTAACCAACGCCTGGATAAAATAGAAAGCGATTTAAAAGTTGTTGATAATCCGGATTTCAAACGTGTTGTTATGAAAGGTACGCCTGGTGCGCCCGAGTCAATGGCGTACGTGTACTGGAATGAATCAACCAAAGAAGTATATCTCAGCGTGCAAAATATGAAAGCCTTGGCACAAGAAAATCAATATCAACTTTGGGCGATCATTGACGGTAAGCCTGTTGATGCCGGAGTTTTTGATAATAATTTTGCCGGCCTTATTAAAATGAAAACGATTGGCAATGGAGCTGCGGTCTTTGCTGTAACGGTTGAACCGCGTGGAGGCAAACCAACTCCGACTATGGAAACCATGCAAGTCGCTGGGGAGGTTGTAAAAGGATAATTCTGTTTTTCTTTCCATTATTTTATCTAAAGTCAATACGAAGCTTGTCTTCTCATATTAGTTCTGTGTCTCACAGACCTAATATAGTTGTGGTCTATGACGACACATACCACGGTTGAGTGTTGAGCCAGACAAGTAAACCAGAAAACTTCCATTGTAACCAGCAAAATATAATGAGCCGTAATGACGTTTTAGATTTTGCGTTGACCATATTGATTAAATTATAGAACAAAATGAAACATATTATCTTGATTTTACTTGTGATACTGTATGCTTCAGGTAGCGCAACGGCACAGAACAAGACTTACTTTGGTTTTGAGTTTGCGGTATCAAACGATCTTTTTAAAATTACGGATAGTGGAGACCATTTGATATCCGTTCCGCTCTATAATGTCATAGGAGGATTCAATTTAAGGCAAGAGATCAATAAACATATTTTTATTGAGACAGGAGTGATTTTGAAACCCTATCAACAAGGTTTTGGTTTCAAAACCATTCCCTATTACACATCCACGAGTAGTGAAAGTTCATGGTTAATTCCCTTGAGATTCGGTCTGAATGTGAATCTCCATAAAGAGAAAATGTATTTAGTCCCGATTATAGGATATACTTTTGGCATTAATCCTCAATCTGGTATTTCAGGCCATGGTACTGCAATATCGAGTACGACTACTATCAATTATAATTACACTGGAAGTTCTTACTCATCTCCTCATTTTTCCCTTTTACAGACGGGTGTTGGTTTTGAATTTAAGATTTCTAATACGCTGCTATTTGCAATTTCAGGCAACTATTATATAGGATTCAATAAAATTACGCAGCTTGATATAATCTATTCTGTTAATAATGATGCTCCAGTCAGTGGAACAGCAGTTAGTAAGGGTGAATTTTGGTGTGTCAGTACTGGTCTGAAATATCCAATCAGTAATTTTTGGAATCGAGATTAAAATTTTCAATGCCGGTTAAATAAACTTACGTCAATTACTTGTCTTCCATCTGTGTCCTAACGATAGCCATTAGCTTAATAGAAGGGTCGCAGTTGATTAAGCCCTAATCCTAAGTCTGTGTCCTCACAGCCCGAAATATAGTTGTGGTTTTCGAGGACACAGTTCACGGTTGATGAATCTTACCTCTCAATTTCCCAAGCTTCAATTGAGTGCAATACAATTTTGCAAAACACTTTTTTTGCGGCATGGCGAAACGCCAGCGGGCTATCCGTTCCAAGTCCCGCTCCGCACATTCCAACACACTTCGGGCTTTCCTCTCCTATCCCTTGCCGAGGCGTGGTCATATTAAAAAACTGTAGTACACTCTTTCAATTTCTGCGACCATTAAATCCCAATCGGATTTAATAACTTTACAACAGATCAATTTCAAGTCATTATGAGAATTACCCTTTTAATTGTTGGTGTACTTTTTTTTGCATCACAGGCTTCGGCTCAGAAAGCAGATTCACTCATGCAGGTGCAATGGGAATCGGCTTTGAAGAAATTAAAGGCAGGCGACTACAGCGATGCTTCTGTGCAATTCAGTCAGCTTATCAATTCTGGTTTTACAAACAAGGAAGTTTTTGTAAAACGTGGTGTTGCTTATTATCAGCAAAAGGAATATGAAAAAGCAAAATCAGATTTAGATGAAGCGGTAAAAGCTCGCATCAACACAGCCGAACTTTTTGAATATCGCGGTAACGCAAAATACAATCTGGATGACTTTCAAAGTGCGGCAACCGATTTGGAGAAAGCTGTTAGCATGGGCGCTAACAGCTTTGAAACCTTTGCCAATTTAGGTAATGCGAAATTCAGGATGGAGAATTATAAAGAGGCCATCACCAATTACGATAAAGCCATTGCATCGGGAAAAGCAGATGCTGTATTGTATAACAACAGGGGAAAAGCAAAGTACAATCTTCAGGATTTTAAGGGATCCATTCCTGATTTTGATAAAGCATTGGAGTTGAAAACTAATTTTGATAAAGCCCTTGAGAACCGCGCGGAAGCGAAATACAAAACACAAGATTGGAAAGGTAGCATTGCTGATTTTGAAAAAATAATTTCCAGTGGAAGATCAGACGTAGAGTTTTATCAAAAAGTGGGAACAGCCAAATACACTTTGAATGATTACAAAGGCGCTTCCGAAAGTCTGGATAATGTGGTGAACAAAGGAGTGAAGGACAAAGAAGTTTTTAAGATGCTCGGATTAAGTCTTGCACAACAAGGTAATTGTGCGGAGGCTGTAAAGAGTTTAACTTCTGCCGTCTCTCTTGGATTAACAGATAAGGATGTATTCACACAATTGGGTATGTGCCAATACAAGAATAAAGAATACGCTCCATCGATTGAATCATTAAGTCGTGCGATCAATGCAGGTGTAAGTACGAAGGAAATATTTCTCTTTAAAGGTAATGCCGAGTTTATTCAGAAAGATTATGATAATGCATTAAAAGATTTGGAGAAAGCGGTGTCGCTTGGCGCAAATGAAGCAGAGGCATTTAAAAATCTGGGCGATATTAAATTTACCAAGAATGATTTTGCAGGAGCGGTTAAGAATTATGATCACGCTATCAAACTTGGTTTGAGTGATCCGATAGTTTTTAATAATCGTGGTAAAGCGAAATTTAATCTTCAGGATTTTAAAGGATCTATTCCTGATTTTGATAAAGCGCTGGAATTAAAAAGCGATTACGACAAAGCACTTGAAAATCGTGCGGAAGCAAAATACAAATCACAAGATTGGAAAGGTAGCGTTACAGATTACGAAAAAATAATAGCGAGCGGAAGATCCGATGTTGAGATTTATCAAAAGGTAGGAACAGCAAAGTATACACTCAACGATTACAAAGGAGCATCTGAAACTCTTGATAAAGTAGTGCAGAAGGGTGTGAAGGATAAAGAAGTTTTTAAAATGCTAGGATTGAGTTATGCGCAGCAAGGCAATTGTATCGAAGCAGTGAAAAGTTTAACTGCTGCCGTTTCATTAGGTCTGACTGATAAAGATGTGTTTACTCAATTGGGAACCTGTCAATATAAGAGTAAAGAGTATGGTGCTTCTATCGAATCGTTGAGCAGAGCTATTAATGCAGGTGTAAATTCAAAAGAAGTATTCCTCTATAAAGGTAATGCGGAATTTGCACAGAAGGATTATGATAACGCACTGAAGGATTTAGAAATGGCAACATCGCTTGGTGCAAATGATGCTGAGGCGTTTAAAAACACAGGCGATATTAAATTTATCAAAAATGATTTCGCAGGTTCGATCAAGAATTATGATAATGCCATCAAACTCGGAATGAATGACGCGGTCGTGTTCAACAATCGCGGTAAGGCCAAAATGAATTCTACGGATCTTGTTGGCGCTGTTGCTGATTTTGATAAGGCTATTCAATTGAATCCTACCTTTTCAAAAGCATTTGTCAATCGCGGAACAGCAAAGTTTACATTGAAAGAATATGCAGGTGTTGTAGCGGATTTGGAGAAAGCGAAACCAACGGAAGGCGAAACACCTGAGTTAGTGAAGATGTTGGGTGTTGCGAATTATAACCTCGGCAAAAAAGAACAAGCACTTCCGTATTTAGAAAAAGCATTGAACTCAGGATTGAAGGATAGCAAGGTCTCATTATACACCGGTTATCTTCGTTTCGATGCGAATGATTTTAAAGGAGCAATAGAGGCGCTCACCAATGCCGAGATGGGAGGCGAAAAGGAAGATGATATTTACACGAAACGTGGCAAGTCCTTTTTTCAAATGCGGAATTACACTTCAGCTATTGTTGATTTAGAAAAGACAGTTCAAAAAGGAAAAGCTGATTTAGGTAGCTATGAAACTATAGGTATGGCGTACGTGCTTTCTAAGAAAGAAAAGGAAGCGATTCCTCATCTTGAAAAAGCTGCCTCTCTTGGCTCTAAGAATAAAGACGTTTATTATCAATTAGGTAATGCACGCTTTAAGGAAAACAATTTTGCAGGGGCAATTGAAGCATATGATAAAGCTGTAACATTAGGTGCGAATGATGAAGTGATTTTTAACAATCGCGGTAAGGCAAAACTTAATGCAGGCATGGCAAAAGAATCCATTGCTGATTTTGATCGGGCATTGGGTTTGAAAAAAGATTATACCCAAGCGATGAAGAATCGTGCTTTAGCAAAGTATCAGTTAAAAGACTATCCAGGAGTTATTGCTGATCTGGCCATTGTAGCTGTGCGTGGTGAAGCAGGAGTGGATGAGTTTTCTGCATTAGGTATATCAAAATATTCAATCAAAGATTACTCCGGAGCTGTCGCTGATTTAACCAAAGCGATTGAAACTGGAAGCAAGGATATGAATGCTTATGCAGCTCGTGCTTATTCATTATTCGAAACCAAAGAATATGAAAAATCATTGCCCGATTTTAACAAGGCGATAGAAGGAGGCTTAACAAATACTGAATTATTCTACAAACGTGGTTCAGCAAAATACCTTTTGAAAGATTACAAAGGAGCATTTACTGATCTTGACAAAGCGATTACATCCGGAACAAGTGAAGCTGCTGCTTTCGATATGCGCGGATATTGTCGATATGAAAATAAAAACCACGAAGAAGCAATCAGTGATTTCAACCAAGCCATCGAAAAAGATCAAAAGTTCGGACTGGCCTTCTTTCATCGTGGTGACGCCAAGTTTAGTTTGAATAATCTCGCTGGTGCTATTCAGGATTACACACAAGCCATTACTCTTGGTGTGCGTGATGCTACCTTGTTTAACAATCGAGGTAAAGCATATTTCAAACAAGAAAATTATCAGGCTGCTATTGCAGATTACACCGAAGCGCTTTCCAAAAAATCGGACTATGTAAAAGCATTTGAAAATAGAGGCAACGCATATTACGCCATCAAAAAATTTGAGGAGGCTTCCCGCGATTTTCGTGATGTTGAAAAACTTACGGAAAAACCAGGCCCAGAATTGCATCGCCTATTGGGCGACACCTATTATAGTATGCAAAAATTTGTTGCCGCGCGTGAGTATTATGACAAGGTAATTACGGCAGGTGTAAAAGATAAAGACGTTTATTATAAACGTGGGCTGATGCAATTAGAAGAAGGAGAATTTCAAGGAGCGCTTAGTGATTTCGATAATTCAAAAACAGCTGGAGAGAATTCGGTTTTACTTTATGTAAACAGAGGTCGCGCCTACCTAGGTTTAGAAGATACAAAATCTGCGGTTATCGAGTTAAATAAAGCTTTGGATATTGATCCTAAAAATGTTGATGCACATTTTAATCGTGCTCTTATCAAAGAAGCGATTGGAGATTATGAAGGCGCCATCTTAGATTATAATCGAGTAGTTCAACTCAATAAAGATGATGGATTGGCGTATTACAATCGAGCAACCTGTAAATCTCAATTAGACGATTATGGTGCGGGCATTAGCGATATGGATGAAGCGATTAGGATTGAACCAAAAAATGCAGGATACTATAAGCAACGAGGTAATTTTCATTATCAATTAAAGGATAAGGATAAAGCATGCTTTGACTGGCGCAAGGCAGTTGAGTTTGGTGATGCGAAAGCGCGGTTTCAAATCGATCAGTACTGTAAGTAGTTTTAATTCATTCTTCAGCACATCCCATAATGAAACACGAAGCGGCAGGCGTACTCCTGCCGCTTCGCTTATTTACTAACAATTCCACTTTATTTATTTTGGTTGATTTTTTGCGGTCACCGTTAACCGAGATATGAAATGTAAGTTCTTCTAAAAACTTACATGAGAAAGGAGGGTGATCATGCTTCACATTACACTCGCCATTCTTTTTGCAGTTTTGAATAGTCAAACACCTGATGGTCTCAATTATGAAAACGAAATTCGTAGCAACATTTATCGGTCTGTTATTAATAGGTTCTGTTTCTGCAAACGATGAAATTTTAGGACGCGTTATAAACGTTATTGATGGAAATACACTTGAAGTACTGAGTGATAATAATGAAACCACAAAAGTATCGCTTATCGGTATTGATTGTCCCGAACTAGGGCAGGAGTATGGCGATAAGGCCAAGAAGTTTATGGAGAAGATGATACTTGAAAAGAACGTTACAGTGAAACTTCAAGGTAAAGATAGATGGGGAAATTATTTAGCGGTTGTTACCTTCAAAGAAAGCACCGACCCTCGCGTTGAATTACTGAAGGAAGGTTTAGCCTGGACATCGGAAAAAAATCCAATTCCTGAATTAGAAGAGCATAAAGAAAAAGCACGCGAAAAAAGTAAAGGACTTTGGAAAGAAGAAAGTCCAACGCCTCCGTGGATTTATCGCAGGCAACAAACCATGCTCCAGTCTAAATCGAGCTAATTATTTTATCTGATATATATTCAAACTGCCTTGAAGAAATTTAGGGCGGTTTTGTTTTAGCGTTTCAGTAAATACATTGAACGCTTTTATACGTTGTTGATCGTTGGCGATAAAATTTTTAGCAGGGTTAAAGGTTAGTCATATATTTACAGCTAAATATGAGAATACCACTGATCATCATATTGTCGATGCTTGTTCTAAGTTCGCAAGCTCAACTTTTTAAGCGTAAAAAGAGGAATGGACAATCTCAATCTGTTCAACAGGGAAGTCAGCCCACCTCATTGAATCCTTCAACACCAGAGAAAAAGTACGGCCCAAAAAAATCGAGGAAAGGAAAGTTAGCGGAGCCCACGTATGGTTCCGAAGCAGATTATTATAAACGAATAGCAGAACTTCAAAAGACAAGAAGGAAGAACGAAAAAATTTCAGAGAAACCTCAATATTCCGATCCTTCTTACTTCGGCCACAAGCGGCCGCCAAAGAAACGTCCACCCGGTAAAATGAAATTTTGTAAGGAGTGTGGAATAAGACATTAGCGTTGTTCGTTAATGGCTAATCCATAATTTGAAAATGAATTGATTTGAAAATTTGATAATGAATGCAATGCAAACGGATTAACCCGTCATCAAATTCTCACATTCATTAATGCGTCATGTGGAATTGTGGTTGATAGTTGCTGGCCAGCTCAACTAATGGTTAATGGCCTTGAACCATGAACATTGAACCATGAACTTTTAACCGACAGCTACTTCGGTAAAACTATCTTCCGCGAAATAATCATTTGCAACACGAAGCAGTTCAGAAGACGAAGCGGCATCGATTCGATTAATAAGGTCTTGATAGTACTGATCGGAAAGGTTGAACATCACGATGTTCTTTATTTTATCTGCGTGTGCAAACGGTGTGGTAATTTCCGATTGTAAGCTTCCGATAAAATGATTTCTCGCGGTTGCTAATTCTTCTTGATCAATTTTATCTGTATGTAATCGTTTTAATTCTTTTCGGATTTCATCGAAGGTTAAAGAAAGATTTTCTTTATTCACATCCGCACCAATAACAAGGAAGCCGTTGTGCTTTAGAATATTAAGCGATGAATGAATTCCATACGTCAATCCTTTTTCTTCGCGTATGTTCTTCATCAGGCGCGAGCCAAAATATCCACCGAGAATATGATTGAGCAGTAACACGTTAGCATAGTCTTTATGCTTTCGATCGATAGTGCGTTTTCCCATGCGGATGGACGATTGAACACTACCATCTTTTTCAATGTGCTGTGAAGTTTTTTGGAGATCAGGACAAACAATGGTTTTGTCGTTCACCTTTGAAAAAGGTAGCGCAGAGAGTGTTTGCTGAATATGATGTTTGTTTTGATCTGTAACTTTTCCTGAAACAAAAATTATTACGTCTTTAAAGAAGGTATTATAATGACTTAGAAGCTGATTGCGCGTGAGCGTTGTTACATCGGTTTCCTCCAGTTCTTTTCCGTAAGGATATTGTTCGCCAAATAAATTCTTTCGGATGAGCTTCGAAGCCTGGTAGCTTGTTTTCTCATTATTCACTTTTAGGTTTTGAAGATAGATGGATTTGATCTGCTCTATTTCTTTTTCCGGAAAGATGGACGCGGTTAATAACTCAAATAATAGAGACAGCGCAGGATCAACATTTTTGTTAAGCACAAACAATGAAACTGAAACTGCGTCTAACCCAGGACTTATTTCAAGGTGCGCGCCATAGCGATCAAACGCTTGTGCAATTTCATAACTTGTTTTGCCTGGAGTTCCTTTCGAAAGAAGGTTTGCGGAAAAATATGCTGCACCTGAAGTTTCTTCAAACCATCGGCCAGCAGCAAAGACAAGTTCTACGCGAATGACTTCCTGATTACCACCAGAAACAAAATAGATATCTGCTCCATTGCGAAGCGTTTGCTTTTCTGGTGAGAGTAAATTAAAAGCAGTGCTCTTGTTAAAGGGCGGTGCAAATTTGCGATTTAGCATTAGGATTAATCGGTAACAGATTCTTCAGCTTCTGCCCTGATTTTATCGAACTGGAGAAGTAGGGTAAACCGAATGGTTTCTGCCAATGGACTTTCACGTTTATTGGTTGGCACTAAATAAGCGACATCAAATCCAAATGCTTTTTTTCTAAATCCAACACCTACGGTAAAGTACTTTCTGTTTCCTTTAGTTTTTGCTTCGTTGAAATATCCTAAACGGCCAGCAAAGGTTTCGTTGTACCAATACTCAATGCCAACAGAAGTCATGATTTCCTTAAATTCTTCTTTCGCTCCACCGGGTGCATCGCCAAAGGAACCAAACATACCATTAAGAAGAGCCTTATCACGCGTACTTGTTGAATCTGGCGAGGGCACCATTAGTTTATTGAAATCAAGAATAAACGTAAATGAGTTGTATGCATCTAAATCAATTTTATAAGCAGTACCTATTCGAAGATTGGTAGGTAAAAATTCTTTGTTATTCTCGTCTGTATAAGTAAGCTTAGCGCCAATGTTAGTGATGCTGGCACCTAAGGACAGGTTTGAAGTTTTTGCTCCTTTAAGATCTTTTGTATAGTAAGCACCAACGTCTGCAGCAACGCTATTTGCGGCTTTAGCATCTGATCCGATATATCCTGCTGTCAGGTTCGAATTAATATAACGGCCTGTTATTCCAAGACTAAAATTTTCGGTAAGTTTTCTGGAATAGGTTGCATCCATTGCTAATTCGTATGGATTAAAATCGCCTGCCGGTTCATTGGTTAGTGTTCGGAATGAAATGAGCCCCATGTCAAAATATTTCATAGAAAACGAAACGGCCTGTTCGCGATTGATTTTATAAAAACCTGTTAAATAACTTACTGACATGTCGTTTACAATCTTACCCAACCACGGAGTGTATGATAGCGATCCTCCAAATTCTTTTTCAGTAAAAACAAGTTTGCCTGCATTCCAATAAGAAGAATTAGCATCAGGGCTTGTAGCTACACCGGCATCGCCTAATGCTGCACCCCTGGAGTCGGGAGAAATAAGCAAAAATGGAACGGCTGTAGTTATGGCATTTTGAGAACCAGTAAATTGCCCAACGGCTGTTTGTGTTAATCCCAACACAGTAATGAAAGAAAGTATCGCGAACTTCATCAAGGTATTTTTCAAGTTGTAAAAGTAGTTAATTAACGACAATAAGTTTTGTAACCTGCTCATTTTTAGAACCGTTGGTTAACGAACGAATGGCCAGGCGTGCCAAGTATAGACCGGGTGGAAGTTTTTTCCCAAGCTCAACTTCGCTATCAAATTCCGGAAAATCCACCTGATAAGAGCTGGAAATCTCATTAAATGAGATGGTTTTTATTTCCTGTCCGTAGGCGGAGTACAATGAAAGTTCAATATTAAGGTCATCGCCTGAGCGGTTGTGCTTAAAGAAAAAAGTAGTCTTCTGATCAAATGGGTTGGGATAATTCCCGAACTCCTCAATCACAATTTGTTCTCCATCGGTAACCCAAAAATCAATGCTGGCTTCTGCGCCATTATTGGATGTGTCCCATGCTTTGACTGTAATAGAATGCCTTCCAGGCGAGAGATTATTCAGCGGAAAGTTGATCCACCCTTTTGTAAAATCATCAACTTCGGTTGTGTAGT
Organism: Chryseolinea sp.; assembly: GCA_046595655.1. Lineage (GTDB taxonomy): Bacteria > Bacteroidota > Bacteroidia > Cytophagales > Cyclobacteriaceae > Chryseolinea. The sequence continues at coordinate 53,024 of JBKJOF010000189.1, forward strand.
AATCATTCAGATTAAAAGTTCTTTGTTCATCCAATATGGCGATCAAATTATTTCCAATACCATAGCTTGATATATTAATACCTCCTGCATCAGACAACTGCACCAATAGTGTTGTGTTGGGATTGGTAATACCACCATTGATAAAAGTAGCATCACCAATAAAAGGCTGAAGTGTGGGTGGCGTGTTGTCGAGCGTTGGGGAAGAATCACTTTCTCCTACAGAAAATTCAGTAGCTGCTCCGGCTGCATCGATTTGTTGTGTCGGATCATCAGCATAGAGACTGAGTTTGCCAGAGCCAACTTCATACGCCATATTTTTTGGCAGAATGAATTCAAACTCGAAAGTGCCATTCACTACTTTAGCCTGGCCACGAAAAAGCGTACTGTACCATTCTTTAAATGAAACTTGAGGACTGTTTTTGCCAATAGTAACAAACTGAGTTTGTTTGTCGAAGAGCGTTGCCTGAAGTGTTCCGTTAAAGTTTGAGATCGTGGTTCCATCCTCACTTCGAACTTCCCCTTTGGCAATTACCCGCGACAATGCTTTTAAGGTATCTGATCCTGAAGCTGTTTTTAATTCAGTAATTACAACGTTGTTGGTAGGCAGTGCCAGTGTTAACGATGGATCAGCGAGTAATGAGAAGTTCCGATTGGCAACGCCACTCGTGCTATTGTTTTTTGTTCTGCGAAAAATCTCTCCGAGTGGAAGGAAATGGTTCGATTCTTTTTGAAATAATGCTTCATAGAAAGCCCTATTTAATTCAAAGTTTGTGCTTGAGTTTACAGGTCGGGCGGTAGAAACCAATCCAATAGCACCACCTCTTGCACGTAACAAGCTACGTTCGGCACTCGAGATTTGTGCAGGATCATCTTGTCGGCCAAATTCACACGTTGCAGTTACCATGAAAGGATAAAGAGTGTTATCTAATTCATCAATATCGGTTTCGGTAAAGATTCTTTCATCGGCCAAAAGATTTTCATTGCCGTGCCCGGTATAGTTAATGATGATCGATCCCCGATCGAATTTTGATTTAATATCTTCGTTCGCTTCTGGAATAGTTTCACCGCTCGGTTTTACTGTTTTAGAATACACACCCAGAAAAATTCGCTTTGTGTTAAAGGCCGGATTTGCTGTTTCAATTTGATTGGCCAAACTGTTTGCCTGCACTTGATGCACTCTTGAGAAACTATCGGACAGACTTCCATCGTCTGCAATGAATGCAATTTCTTTTCGCCATGAACCAACATTCTTTTTATTGGTGTCGTACGAAATTATTTTGTCAACAACATTACGGGCTTCATCGATACTCTTTATAGGTAATCGGCCAACGCCAATATCGAGAGTGTGATTTTGCACGGGATCTTCACCCCAATTACCTTCTGTATTTTTAAGGAAGCCAAAGTAATCGTCAGATGAGTAGGTCTCCAGTGGTGAAAGAGAATTGCGAGATTCGTATGCAGGAACGAAGTTTGTGTTGTACGCAACTCGTGCTTTGTAATCATAAGA
>JBKJOF010000135.1:0-26433 GCA_046595655.1 Chryseolinea sp.
TTTCATCTCCTTCATTCCCCCCCAAGGTGTTACTAACTTATCCGTGTAGTGGTGTTCCATATTCAAAAATAGGACACTTTGTCGTATTTATTTCCTACTGCAAAATCTGGGTTAAAGCATGATCAAATGCGATTAGAGCTGAATCAAATCTGTTCATTTCAAAAGCTGCATTTCCCTGACCCACTAATGCTTCTTCATTGGCGGGATCTTGCTTTGCTGCTTTACCATAATTTGCATAAGCAGAATCATACGCTTGTGTATTATAAAATTGTTCAGCATTAAAAAAATAAAAACCCTCATCTTCCCCAGAACTGATCAATGAAATGATGATCGGAATAAAAAAAAGAAAAAATATAGCAAACACTATTCCGATGACAAAAATTCGCTTCAGAGATTTTGGTTGAGATGCCTGAGAACTGCTCGGCCTGAATTCGGTTTGTTTTTTCTCAATGAAAGATGTTAATGCATCTGAAGAAGATGGTGATGTATCCGGATATGAATAATTGTATTGATCTCCATAATTCTTATCACCTTGAATGGAAGACCGATTGCGCCAACCCAAATAGAAAAAGAAAACAATAGGACCTCCTATTAAATAAAATAAAGAACCATCGATAGACCAGGTAATCGCCAGCAGAAACAACAACACTATCGCGATGATAAGAAAAACGTTTGCCTTGGAAGATTGATTTTTTTCGGGTTCTTGTGCTGTCTCCATACTGATCTAAGGTAAGCAGAGATACATTATAGCATGTGAGCCGTAATTTCGCGTTCATCGATGCGAATATCGTCTTCTCCAATTTCATCAAAAGGATGTTCGAGGTGATCTTGGATATTATCTAAGCTCACTAAAATAAAACTGTAGAGAATTGGCATTACGTATTCCAGGTGAGCAGAGAAGTCGTGAAAGGTACTGGCGAAGTATGGGCCATAAATGATTGGAAAAATATAGATGAACACTTTGCTGTAGGCCCGTAAGGTTACCGGTGTTCTATAGGCATGGATGATCTTCATGTTATCGAACGCGATAATCATCTTACTTACGTATTGGCTCACGCGTGAAATTTCACCACTCTGCACACCATAGTGACGAAGCTCCATCACCATCAGCGAAAGCTTCGAAAAATATTGAAATATTTTTTCCTCATTAACACCCCACTCTTTCCGATGACTTTCTACTAACATTGATCGCATCAACAACGTCATCTCCGCCATCAACATTTTAATGCGCTGTGGCAGGTCATTATTTTTATCGACAGTCCAATCGCGGGTGGCGTAGTAGATGGCAATAGCGTGTCCTTTGAAATCAGCAAAACGTTGCAAGGCAGTTTCCCTACGGGTATAGGCCGACCCAATTGAAAAGACAACCGGAAAAACAATGGCCACACCGACCAGCATATCCGGAAACTTAGCGGTTAACCCAAAGTGAAAGCAGAAGTAAGTAGAAATGACAGAGAGTGTGGTGACGATGATCGTTTTATAGTTAATGATCAGGAAGAAACTTTTTAGAATTGTTTTCATGGTTAGATTTTCGACAGTTAAAGTTCAGCAAAAGCAGAAGATTAACCAATAGTTGTGGAATTGTTAAAAATGGAATAAGAGCAGCAGCATTGAAAATCGCGAACGTCAAACGTAAGGCATAAAGAATTTACGCCTCTTAAGGCCAAAATTATTTGCTAATCAACACCGCATCTGTCAAAATAAAATTAACGTGATCCATGTTGTCTGTGTTGAGTTTTAGTTTACCCTTCACTGTAGCGAGATCATCAATCTGAAACTTCGGTAAATTACCTTTGAAGTTTACCTCAACAATAGATTCTGGTCCAGCTCCGCCACAAAAGAAGCATTGACTCATGGGGTACTTCGATAACACAATGTAGTTACCATCTTCCGGAGCAAATGGAACATAAAATCCTTCAATCGATATCTCCTTCCCTTCCAATGCTTTTAGATCAGCAGGAAAGGTAGGATAGAAAAGATATTCGCCCATCTTCTCATAGTACTTGGGTTCGAACTTTGTTTTAGCAAAGCTGTCCCACGCGTCAAACTTACTTTGTGCAAAGCTTACTTCTGCCAGCACGATTAACAAAACCAAAACGATTACCTTCTTCATTTCTTGTTCGATTCTAAATTCAAAACTCTAACTCCTAAATTTTAACTTCTAAGTTTTTCTCTAGTTTCCACTTAAAATTTTAGAAATATCTACACGATACGCCTGCACGGCTGGAAGAATTGAACAGACCATTCCGAGCACCAAACTTCCTCCTAAAATTACCCACTCTTGTGGATAGAAAACAAATCCGGTGATGCCTGCTTTTTGTGTTTCCTCCACCATCACGGACAAGAATATTAATACACCATGGCCCATCAATAAACCAATGATGCTACCTAATAAAGTAAGCACTCCTCCCTCCAACAAAATAGAAACAAAAAGTCTTGAACGCGCTGCGCCCATCGAACGCATGATGGCCATATCATACCTGCGCTCCTTCAAGGAATTATAAAGCGCGATGAAAATACTCAGCCCCGAAATAACAATGAGTACATAAGCAAAGGCCATAATAATTTCAACACCAACACCTAATATTGAAAACAGACGTGCTGTCTCAAATGCAGGTGAAGCGGCCTGCAAACTACTTTTTGAATTAACAAACCGTGGCAGTTGAATAGCGCCCATCGGTGAACGATATTGAATGAGCATTGATGTAATTTCTTTTGTTGAATCAGTTGAAGCAACGGAAGGCACTAACCTGGAAGGTATAAAAGACGAATCTGTTTCAAGATGTTGTTCTTCGTGCTCACCTTCTTCATGCATTTGCCACAAACTTTCAACATCGCTGAGAATTAAATTATCAATTACTGTATTATTCTTTTTCAAAATACCTTTTACAATGTATTGATGATCGTCATGGTTATGACCACCGGAAACAAGTCCGTGCGCACTGGAGAATTTATCTCCTATTTTTAATCCTGATAGTTCTGCAACGTTGGCTCCAATTGTAACATCGAATACTTTATTCCACCATTCTCCTTGCGCGAGTTCAGCTTTATAGAGATCAGTATAACCGCGACTCGTTCCGACAATGCGATAGGTCTGATAACTGTCACCCAACGCCAGCGGAATAGCTTTTTTTACCAATCTGTTTCGCGAAATTTTTTCTGCCTCGGCCAGTTTAATATTACCTGTTGGATAATCAATATGAAAGATGTTGCACAAAATAAGTTGTAGCGGACTTCCTTTCGCTCCCACAACTAAATCGATGCCGCGTGCATTCTCTGTGATCTTCTTTTCGAGTTGTGTATTGAACAACAACAAAATTGTAATTACAGCAATGCCCAGCGAAAGCAAAACAATATTGATGGCCGTGTTGAGCGGTCGGGCTTTGAGGTAATTCCAGACAAGGGTGAAAAGATTCATGATCTTTTAATTCGTTGTTGGTTGGTTGTTAATCGTTGTTGGCCTTTACAATTTTAGTTGATTGGATATTTTTTCCTTTAAACGTTGATCGTGTGTTGCCACGATTAAGGTAGATTGATTTTGCGCTGCGACATTCAACAACAAATCAATTACCTTGTTGCAGTTTTGATCGTCCAACGCAGAGGTAGGTTCATCTGCAAAGATGATGGAAGGTTTATTTAACACAGCTCTTGCAATGGCAACACGTTGCGTCTGCCCTTGGCTCAGCTCGGTTACTTTGCTTTTTCTTTTTTCAGCAAGACCAAGGCTTTCCAATACCTGCTCAATTCTTTCCTGATGAATTGGCAATCCTGCTAAGTAAGGTGCCATCGCTAAATTTTTCTCGACAGACAACGCACTGATTAAATGATTTTTTTGAAAAATGAATCCAATCTTTTGTCCACGAAATTTATCCAATGCCGATTCTGAAAGTGTAGAGAGTTCCGTTTCATCTACCTTAACCGATCCGGAATATTGACGAAGCAGTCCACCCATTAAATGAAGCAATGTAGTTTTTCCACTCCCCGATTCGCCTAACAATAAAATGTTTTCGCCCTTCCTTACCTCCACATCAGGAAAGCGCAAGGTGGATTGAGAGTCGTAGGAAAATGAAAGATTGGCAATGTGTATCATAACCTGTTGTACAGACGAGTTACAAGGTAATGGTCGTTTCTAAAATAAAAAACCTTCCGGTGATGAGCGGAAGGTTTTTAAATTGGTTAATCGTTGAACCACATTGAATGGGTATTTGAACGGAGCTAAAAATTAAGAGTGTTTAGAATCCATTCTAAAGTCTGAGCATTTCCGGATTTTCAAATTCCATATTTTTCCATTCTTCTATAAAGAGATGCACGAGTAAGGCCAAGTTCATCTGCTGCTTTTGAGATATTTCCATTGTGCATTTGTAGTGCCTTTACAATGGCGGTCTTTTCTACCTCGTCAAGGTTAAGTGTATTATTCGATGGGCCTGTAGTAAGTGATCTGCTTAATAGAAAATCACTCTCTTGCAGGCTTGGAGAATCTGTCATGATCACAGCACGTTCAATAGCGTGTTGCAATTCACGAATGTTTCCTGGCCAAGCATAACGCTTCAATTTATCCATCGCTTCTGTAGCAATTGTGGTCACTGTCTTGTGATACCTGCGCGCATAATAACTTAGGTAATGTTGTGCAAGCAGAGGTATATCTTCAACGCGATCGCTTAAAGTTGGAACCTGAAGTTCCACGGTGTTGATGCGATACAATAAATCTTGTCTGAACGTACCTTCTTGAACCATTTTATGCAGTGGCATATTCGTAGCACAGATCAATCGTATATCAACGAGTATAGATTGGTTTGATCCCACACGTGTTACTTGTCGCGCTTGAAGTGCGCTTAATAATTTGCTTTGCAGACTGAGACTTAGGTTTCCGATCTCATCCAAAAAAAGTGTTCCGCCATTAGCCAGTTCAAATCGACCTGGACGATCTTCACGCGCATCAGTAAAGGCTCCTTTCTTGTGTCCAAAAAGTTCGCTCTCAAAAAGTGTTTCAGTAATGGCACCCATATCAACCGAAACAAAACTGTTGTCTTTGCGAAGCGAGCGTTGATGAATGGCGCGGGCAATTAATTCTTTACCTGTTCCATTCTCTCCAAGAATCAAAACGTTCGCATCGGTTTTCGCTACTTTGTCGGTAAGATTAAAGACTTCCCTAATGGCAGAACTCTGACCAATAATTTCTGCGAATGGTTTGCTGATTTGTTCTTCCAGCATCTCCTTCGCTTTCTTCAGCTTATCAACCTGATTGTATGATTTTTTTAATTTGATGGCAGTGGAGATAGTCGCTACTAACTTTTCATTCTGCCACGGTTTTAAAATAAAATCAGTTGCCCCAGCTTTCAGCGCGCGAACAGCCATCTCAACATCACCAAACGCAGTGATCATAATAACAACAGAAGATGGATCATGATTGATGATTTGTTCCAACCAATAAAAACCTTCCTTACCACTCGTAATGTCCTTGCTGAAATTCATGTCCAGCAAGATGACATCGTAGGTATCATTGTTTAAAAGGAATGGAATCTTCTTGGGGTTCTTTTCTATGATAACATTATGGCTTTGCTTTTTGAGCAACATCTTTGCCGCGAGGAGCACATCCTCATCGTCATCGATCATTAAAATCTTGCCTCCTTCGGTGCTCACGTGTGGTCAGGTTTAGGGTGAATCGCTTTAGTGTGGGAAAATAATGCCAAGAATAAATTCGATGAATCAGAGCTTTAAAGAGCTGTGAAGGGTTCGGCTTTAATCTTATTCGTACAAAGATGTTCAAATATGAACAGATGAGCAAGGTTTCAAACAACGCGCTTCAAGCTGGTTTGTCGCGTGAAGCATTTAGAATTTAACCTGCACTAAATATTCCTAAGGCTTTAGCGTAAATACACTCACCCGCTTTTTGTAAATCAGAAACAACCTTTCATCTGTAAGAAGAGCTACATCACACGGTTCCGGTAATGTTATGAATCGTGTTTCGGCTGTGAAGAGATCGATGAAGTTTAGCTGACCATTTTGCAAATAGTATAATTCTTCACCAATAAAATTGAAGGATGAAAGGTTCTTTACCTCAATGGTTTTAATCAGTTTGCCGATGCTGTTTAAAACAAGAATACCTTTGTTTTGATCCAACAGAAAAATGAAGTTCTGATACTCACGCATGAATGTGATCTTCGCCTTGTCCGAAATAAAAGATTGAAGACTTGCTTCCATGTTAACAATCGAAGTTCTTAGATTAACCCGTTTCACACTCCAATCAGCAGAATCCAAAATAACCAAACCCTGATCACCAAACGTACAGGCGAGGTAAGGTGCAACTGCAAAGGCTTGATTGATCTTAGTAGAAGATACTTCTTCTAACAATGGACTTAAGAACTGATAAGATTGTGTTTGTTTTGTGTAGGTAAATAATCGTGCTCCATCTCGAGGATCGAATAAGGTTGGCAAAGATGCATTAGTCGTTGACGCAAGTAATGCTCCATCAACAGAATACTTTTCGATAGTACCCGAATGAAGTATCAGGTATAACTCTCCGGGTCTATCAACCGAAACAGAAACAATGTTGTCTTTTACTTCAAAAGATTTTATTTTTTTGAATTGCGCTTCGGCACAAAACGGAAGAAGAAGAAAAACTATGTTCCACTTTGTCATGCTGATGGTTTAAATGTTTTCAACTCGGTCGTTACGCCATCGTACACCGCATAGGTATCGAAGTGAACCCACTCGCCCAGATTAATGTAACGACTATTGGAACCGATCTTTAAATCAAGCGGCAAGTGCCGATGACCAAAGATGTAGAAATCGTGATGTTGGATTTTTTCCTGCTCGGTGCAATACACCCACAAAAATTCTTTTTCCTCACCCAAAAATCTTTCATCACTCTTCATATTGCTGATGCGACTTTTGCGCGACCAATAATTACCTAATCCTATGCCAAAGTTTGGATGCAAGCGGGCAAATGCCCATTGGCAAAACCTGCTATTGAAAAACTTCTTTAAGATTTTATAAACATGATCGCCCGGACCAAGTCCATCGCCATGTCCGATCATTAATTTTTGATTGCCCACATTTAATACTTGAGGCTCGCGATAAACAGGTATGCCCAACTCTGTCGTGAAGTAATCAAACATCCACATATCATGATTGCCTGTGAAGAAGAAGATCGGTATTCCGGCATCACGCAACTCCGCCAACTTTCCTTGCAAGCGAATGTATCCTTTAGGTATTGCGTTTTTATACTCGAACCAAAAATCAAAGATATCGCCCAATAAATAAATAGAGTGAGCATCATGCCTCACCGTTTCAAGCCAGGCGATAACTCGCTTCTCACGCTTAAGGCTTTCATCGTAGGTAGGTACGCCCAAATGAAAATCAGAGGCGAAGTAAATTTTCTTTCCGTTTAAGGTTTGTATCGTTTCAGCCATAAATAAAAAACTCAGGTGCATTGCGGCACCTGAGTTCAAAAATAAGATTATTTATCAAGAGCCTAGCTTCCGCTTACCTCTGCTTTCTCTTCCTTCTCAACAACCGGTTCTGCTGGAGGCACTGGCTCTTTCACTTCTTCCTTCTTCTCTTTATCAGCATATTGACCTTGGCTTGTTGTAAAGTCATGATAATTGGTTTGCTTCTCAAACGGACGCTTGCCGATCAATCTTTCCAAATCACTTTGGAACAAGATTTCTTTCGCGAGCAACTCTTTTGCAATTGTTTCCAAGTGTCCACGATGATGAGTCAACAAGGTCATTGTGCGACCATAAGCTTCGTCAATAATAGATTTTACTTCTTTATCAATACGCTCAGCCGTTGCCTCAGAGTACGGCTTATTAAAAGCGTAATCTGCCTGCTTGGAATCATAAAAAGACATGTTTCCAATTTCTTTATTCATGCCATAGATCGTCACCATGCCGTAGGCCATTTTTGTGATGCGTTCCAAATCGCTTAATGCACCGGTAGAGATTTTTCCGAAAATTAATTCTTCTGCTGCGCGACCACCAAACGTCATCGACATCTCATCCATCATCTGCTCAGTCTGGTAGAGGAATTGTTCCTTCGGTAAATATTGAGCGTAGCCCAATGCAGCTGTTCCGCGTGGAACGATGCTTACCTTCACCAAAGGATCGGCATGTTCTAAGAACCATCCGGCTACGGCATGACCTGCCTCGTGGTAAGCCACTATTTTCTTTTCTTCCGGAGAAATGATTTTTGTTTTTCTTTCCAGTCCACCAATTACACGATCAATCGCATCTTGAAAATCCTGAATATCTACTGCCTTCTTATCTCGTCTGGCTGCGATGAGCGCTGCCTCATTACATACGTTGGCTATTTCTGCACCTGCAAAACCAGGAGTCTGCGCAGCTAGTTTTTTAACATCAACTGTAGGATCAGTTTTGATTGGTTTCAAGTGAACTTTAAAGATAGCTTCACGTCCAACAATATCTGGTTTATCAATACTGATTTGTCTATCGAAACGACCCGGACGTAAAAGCGCTACATCTAATACATCGGGACGGTTGGTTGCTGCGAGAATGATTACTCCTGAATCCGTTGCAAAACCATCCATCTCAACAAGCAGCGAGTTCAACGTATTTTCGCGTTCATCATTTGCTCCTGGAACTTGTCCACGACCACGTGAACGACCAATTGCATCTACTTCGTCAATGAACACAATACAAGGAGCTTTCTCTTTTGCTTGCTTGAACAAATCGCGAACACGTGCAGCACCTACTCCCACAAACATTTCAACAAAATCAGAACCTGATAAGGAGAAGAAAGGAACGGCCGCTTCACCTGCCACGGCTTTTGCTAATAATGTTTTACCAGTTCCCGGAGGGCCGACCAGCAAAGCTCCTTTTGGAATTTTTCCACCCAACTTGGTAAACTTGCCTGGGTTCTTTAAGAATTCTACAATCTCTTGAATTTCTTCTTTTGCTTCATCCAATCCTGCAACATCTGCGAATGTAATTTTTACTTTATTATCAGCATCAAATAAAGCTGCCTTTGATTTTCCGATATTAAATATCTGTCCGCCTGGGCCACCGCCTCCCGTCATTCTGCGCATCAACATCCAGAATCCAAAGATGACAAGAAAGAGTAATCCCCATGACATGAACATGCTCATGAAATCGAAACGATTTTCTGAACTGTATTCGGGGCGTTTATCTGTCGGAGTTTTATCCAACAAAGCACGGAACTCCTGATCGAAATTTCCTGAATCAACAATCTTAATATTGTAATGCGGGCTTGATGAATTCGCTAGTGGGCTAGTGCTGATGTCTTGCTTATATTTTGCGTTTTGCAATGCTTCTGAGCGAAGCGTGACTTCTGCCATCTCTTGCGCTTTAATCAACACAACTTTCTTCACGTCACCATTGGCAACCATCTCCTTCAAATCATTGTAGCTTTTCTCCTTCAAAGTTGAATTATTGTTCCAGAGCATAACCGCGAAGATTATGGCAATGGAAGCAAAAATTACCCACATCTGATAGTTGCCTTTTGGAACTTTGCCCGGTATTAAGGGCTTATTTTCTTTCTTCTTGTCAGCCATGTCTTAAATTAAAGTCAGTTTAAAATATCAAATCAATAACGCTACTATAGTTTTTTAGTTTTGGCTCTCTTTTATTTCCCGAATATCGGCATCGCCCCACAAGCGTTCTAGTGAATAGAATTCTCTGCGGTCTTTTCTGAAAACGTGAGCCACAACATCTACGTAGTCGAGTAACATCCACTCTTTATTGTTTTTGCCTTCGCTATGCCATACATTTTCTTTCAAGGCTTTGAAAACCTCTTGATCAATCGAATCAGCAATAGCATCAATTTGTTTATCGGAGTTTCCAGAGCAGATTACAAAGAAGTCGGCTATCGAGTTTTTCACTTTCCGGAGATCCATCACCACAATGTCAGCGGCCTTTTTCTCCAACATTCCCTTCACAATTGTCTCGCTCAGTATTTCAGAACTAGCACCCTTCCTTTTCTTGGCCATTAAACTATCTTCGTTTTTGGTTCAACTACAAAACTAATCAAAATACCTTGTATAAAATTCCGGCCAATACTGTTTTCATGGGCAAGAATCTGGTCTTTGTGCCGGAATGTCACTCTACTAACGACCTCGCCCTGCAACTATGCCAGCAACTCACAACTTCAGACGGAACCATTATCATCACAGCAAACCAAACGGCAGGCCGCGGACAGCGGGGTAACACTTGGCATGTGGAGCCGGGAATGAACCTTACCTTTTCGTGTATTCTGAAGCCAACTTTTCTTGCGGTAAAAGATCAGTTCTATCTTAACATCATAACCTCTTTGGCCGTTCGTGATTACCTGATTGAAAAAACAGCAGCCATCATTCAAATCAAATGGCCAAACGATGTAATGGTGAGCAATAAAAAAATAGCAGGCATCTTAATCGAAAACCAATTACAAGGAAATTCCTTTTCGAGTTCTGTTGTCGGTATTGGATTGAATATCAATCAGAAATTATTTCCTATTAATACAGCTACCTCACTCTGTCAGATCACTGAACAGGTATATGATCTCAACGCTGAACTGGAACAACTCCTCCACAAATTGGAAGCAAGGTATCTGCAATTAAAAAGCGGAAAGAAAAATACATTGCTGGATGATTACTTAAACGTGATGTATTGGCGGAACGAACTTCATACTTTTGTGGCCAATGATCAATCCTTTAACGGAACCATTGTTGGGTTGGATGATCTTGGAAGATTGAAAGTCAACACAGCACAGGGCGAACGTGTTTTCGGAATGAAAGAAATACAATACCTGACGACTGCATAATAAATTGAAGACACTACCTATGAATATTTTTATCTTAACCGCTGTCAGTGTCTAAGTCACTAAACATTTTATTGACATGTCTGATAGCACTGGTTTACATCCAAAAGATTTGGTGGTTTTTTTTATTGTTAAGAAGTGACTCTGCTGAGGGTTTGGAAATATTCTACATCGTATTTAAGCCGCTTCTAGTATTGATAGGACTAGCTCTATTAAAATTAATTGTCTTGATGAAAAAGAAATTAAACTTTAATTTATCCATTAGGCCAATTGTGATAATTTTAAGTGAGACTATTTTAACTCTTTTGTTTTTAGAATTTTCTGCTTGGGGCAGTTGGATTTCTTATCCAGTTATAATAATATTTTTTATTATGATTATTTTTCTCTTTATAAAAATGCTAATAAATGAAATAGAGTTGTTTACTTAATAGTAATTCCCAACTTCTAGGTCTGTGTCCTCTCAGATAGAAATAGAGAAAAAATAATAGGAGGATTGTCAATAACTGAATATACTACCCATGAATATTTTCACTGAACCCAGTCGCATTGTTATTACCTGCAATAAACGTCTCGCTCCTTATTTGGAAAAAGAAGTAGAGGCACTTGGCTTTGAACTCACCCGCGTGTTTGGAACCGGTGTAGAATTGAAAGGTACAGTGAACGATTGTATTAAACTGAATTTGAATCTCCGCTGTGCAAGTCAGATTCATTATTCTTTAATGGAGTTTGAAGCACACGATCCGGACGAATTATATCGTGGCCTGAATGATTATGCGTGGGAAAATATTTTAACATCGGATGGTTATTTTTCAGTGACCTGTAATGTGGACAACGAGACCATTAACAACACGATGTTTGTAAATGTGAAAGTAAAAGATGCTATTGTCGATCGTCTTCGCATGTTGACCAAACAACGCCCAGACTCCGGACCTGATCTTGATAAAGCTGTGATTCACTTATACTGGAAAGATAACAACGCAGAAATTTTTGTTGATACCTCTGGACATACTTTAGCGAAACACGGCTATCGAAAAATTCCTGGAAAGGCACCGATGTTAGAAGCACTTGCAGCAGCGACTATTATGGCAACAAAGTGGGATTATCAATCTCCGTTTGTAAATCCTATGTGTGGATCATCTACGTTGGCAATTGAAGCAGCATTGCTTGCCACGAACAGAAGACCAGGATTGTATCGTGATAATTATTCTTTCATGCACATGGTTAACTATGATACAAGTATCTACAGAAAAGAAAAAGAAAATCTTCAATCGCTCATCAAAGAAGTTGCCGGACTAAAAATAATTGCAACGGATATTAGTGATGACGCCATCGCCATTTCCAAAGTAAATGCAGAAATGGCGGGAGTTGAAAATCTAATTCAATTTGGTATTTGTGATTTCGAAGAAACTGAAGTTCCTGAAACAACCGGTGTAGTTTTTTTTAATCCCGAATATGGCGAACGCCTTGGTGAGGTGTCAGAACTGGAGATTACCTACAAACGGGTAGGTGATTTTATGAAGAAGAAATGCAAAGGATACAATGGTTATATCTTCACCGGAAATCTTGACCTGGCGAAGAAGATCGGTTTGAAAGCAAGTCGCAGAATTGAATTCTACACCGCCAAACTAGATTGTCGGCTGTTAGAGTATGAATTGTATTCAGGAAGTAAAGTTGAGAAAGTAAAAGAATAATTGTTGTTGGTTGGTAGTTGTTCGCAACTGAACTATGATGTTTAAGAACTCGAAACTTTAAACTCGCAACCTTAAACTTTTGTCCTAATCCCGTGACTTAACTCAACTCCTACCATTATAGCACTGAAACTGAGAACGCATGTCGGAAGCTGAACTACAGCAGGAGTATGAAATACTCGAGCGATCAAAGAAAGATTCAAGGGCTTTTGGCGAACTCTATGAAAAATATTACGATCGTATTTTCCGGTTTATTTATCGCCAAACTGATGACGAAGACCTGACCGCTGATCTCTGCTCGCAAACCTTTTTAGGTGCACTTAAAAATGTAGATCGTTATCAATTTCGAGGCGTTCCTTTTTCCGCGTGGTTATATAAAATCGCTAGCAATGAAGTGAACAAATATTATCGCAAGAAAAAACACGATAAGGTATTTAGTATTGAAGAGATTCGTGTGCGTGAGTTGATGGAACATACCGGTGAAGACTGGGATGAAGAGTTGATCCAACGCATGTTGACCTACTTAAAAGAACTGCCCACAGAAATGCTGCAGGTATTGGAACTTCGGTTCTTTGAAGACAAAGATTTTAAGGAAATTGCTTTCATTCTCGACATCACTGAAAGTGGAGCAAAAATGCGCACATACCGCGCGGTTGATCGCCTGCGCAAATATTTCAATTTACGGATCAAGTACGATGAGAAGGAATGATATACGACTAAACAGACAACGATTAAGTTCCGGGCGCATTGCCAAACACCGGAACTACGATGAGCTTATGGCGACACATGAACGTGACAAAAAAATAAAACGAATTGTCAACCTGCTGGCCTACATCTTAATTACAATCATCTTGCTGTTGCTTTTTTTTATGGTGAAGACTTTAGAAAACAAATCTTCAGAGAAGGTGCAGAAAGAAAAAGAAATACACTCTAAAATAGATAAAGGCTTTAATCAAATTGATTTTTCTTTTAATACGAAAGGCACTCATCCTTTAACTTAATTTTTTTCTTTCAACTTTGAATCGAACGAAAAAAATACAATTCACACAAGGCCGCCAAGATTAAAAATGCCAAGGGACGCATTTCAAATTGTCCAGTTCATTAGAAGTCAGGGCTAAAACCCATTCGAAATTTCGTTAATAACCACGGCCTTAAGACCGTGGTTATACAATACAATAAACTTAACCGGAGATTTAGCCTATGATGCGACAATTTGAATTGCATCCATACCAAGAACGCAAAGTTTGATATCACCATACTTTGCGTTCATTGCGTTATTACTGATTGGCTTTCGGGAAAAAGGTATTCACTCCTAAATCTTAATCGTTTTCCATTTACCTCTCCTAAACAACAGAATGCCGGCAATGGCCATACCTGTTTCGGCTACTACAATGGCAAAGTAAACTCCGTTCGGACCAAACGTTAAACTCTTTGCCAGAAAATACGCCAATGGAATTTGAAAAAGCCAAAAGCCAACAAAGCTTAGAATGGTCGGTGTCTTTGTATCACCCGCACCATTGAACGATTGACTGACCACCATACCATACGCATAAAAAATATAACCGATGCTTACGATCTGCAGACATCTTGTTCCATTCAGCAGTACCGCTGCATCAGTTGTGAATAACCCAATAATGTGTTTTGCCAACAACAAAAACAGAATCGTAATTCCTCCTAGAAATAACATATTGACAAACGCAGTTCTCCAAACCGATTTCTCTGCCCGATCGGGTTTCCCTGCTCCAAGGTTTTGCCCGACTAAAGTAGCGGCTGCATTCGCCATTCCCCATGCAGGTAAGATCGCGAATACAATCACACGAATGCCAATCGAGTATCCCGCCAAGGCAACGCTTCCGAAGGATGACATGATGCGCACTAAAAAAATCCAGCTCGCAGAGCCAATCAAAAATTGACCTGTCCCCCCAGCAGATACCTTAAGCAAATTGACGATGATGTTCCAGTTCACCCGAAAATTATGAGAATGAATCTTAACCACACCTCTGCCTTTTACCAAATGATACACTTGATACATTACGCCCATGCCTCTTCCAATGTTGGTCGCTATTGCAGCGCCTTCAACACCGAATTCCGGTATTGGACCAAAACCAAAAATAAAAATTGGATCGAGAATAATATTCAATCCATTTGAGATGATAAGCGCGCGCATGGCAAGCGATGCATCACCTGCTCCACGAAATATACCGTTGATGAGAAACAACATCACAATGGTAATGTTACCTGTCAACATCCATGAAGTATAACCTGAACAATTATCAATGATGTTTTGATTTGCTCCCATCATGCGCAGCAAGTCTTTTGAAAAGAACAATCCTACAATGGTGATCAATATAGAAATGGCAAAGCCAACGTAGAGCGCTTGTACTCCAGCAACCGCGGCAGCTTTTTCGTCCTTCTCTCCTATTCTTCGCGCAACCATGGCGGTGGCTCCCATGCTCAGCCCCATGGCAAGAGAATATACTAACGTAAGAACGGATTCAGTTAATGTTACCGTAGCAAGCGCATCGTTATCGTGAAGGCGACTTACATAAAATACATCTACAACGGCAAAGAGGGCTTCCATTGCCATTTCCAAAACCATGGGTACGGACAATAAAAAGATTGCGCGGTCGATACTGCCTTCCGTAAAATCTTGCTGATCGCCACGGATGGCTTGTTTGAATAAAGAAAATATAGAAGATAACTTCGATTGAGATTTCATTTTAGAAAAAGATTAAATAATGGATAATACTTTAAGCCCAAAGAATGGGCTCGGAGGAATTAAATTGGTGCGTAACCAATTATTAGATGACGGAAATCATAGGCGTAAAAGTGATAGCCTGAAAACAAGCTATAACAAAGATGTGAAAAAGTTGGGAATGAAAAAGAGAGAAGGGATTAATTTTCCGTGATCACTATGGAGTGAATACCCCATACTTTGTAATCAAACTTTGCGAACCTCTGCGGTGATTTTTTAACCGCGGAGGACGCAGAGTTTCGCAGAGAATATTTAGAACTTATCGAAGGAGCACTACTCCGCCTCGCTTCTCTTTAATTCCTTCTTCAGGACGATACGTGCTCTTATACCGTACCACATAAGAATATGTTCCAGCAGGAAGTAGTTGTCCAAAGTCATTTTTATAACCACCGTTCCACCTGAATTCGCGCTGATTGGTTTCATAAATCATTTCGCCCCAACGGTTGAAAATAAAGACTTGAAAATCTTCATCATCGATAAAGAAAGTAAAGAGTCTGAACGTTTGGTTAACCAAATCACCGCCAGCGCCTTGAAGTGTACTCGAAGGTTTAAAAGCGCTAGGACCTACAATAACCGGATCGCATTCTTCAACTACTACCGTTCTGTCGTTGCTTATGCATCCATATATGTTTTCAAGATCAACAGAATAAAGTCCCACTTCATTAACATCTAATGTCGGGGTGGTTTCATTAATAGGTAGTTGTTCTTTAAACCAATTATAACTTAAGAAATCCGGACCCGGATCAAGAATAACATGGTTCACATCATCCGTACCTTCCGGACAAATAAAGGCTTCTTCATTTAACAAACCTGGTGTTAATGGATTAACTACAATATCAAGATCGGCAGTTGCCTTACACGTTGTAATGTTCGAAGAGGTCAATGTTACTGCATAGTTTCCGCTTGCGGTTCCAATCGCATCTAAATCAGTGTCTGCCAAAGTCGTCACCGGAAGATTTAATGGTTTATAATTCCATTGTGTAGTGAAGCCCGTTGGCCTACTTGGCGTTGCGGTGACCGTAAAAGGAGAGCCTTCACAAGGAGGTGTGGTTGTTAGAAATACATCTAGCAATCCATCAACTTTTACTTGTAATGCAGGTGATACAAATGGGCATCCTGTTACTGTACTAGTAGCTGTAGCAATGTAGGTTGCGTTGTTATCCGTTAAAGTCGCGATAACTTGTTGGCCTCCTAGGAAAGCTACAGGGGGATTTGGTCCTGAACCATCACTGTCTCGCGTCCATTGATAGGTAAATGTTCCCGTTGGCGTTACGCTGAGAGTAACCTGATCCTGACATGGATCACTTGGATCAATAGCTGCAGTAAAGGTTTCGTAGGTAACAATTGTTGTTGCTGTGCCAGGGCAACCCGCTGCCACGCCATTACCTATTGCGGTAATATTCCAAGTTCCCGGCTTCAACGCTACGGTTGCCCTTGTTGCTCCAGGAATAACAAACGCTCCAGTTGGCACACTTGTCCAACTAAATGATGTGGCTATGGGAACAGATAGTGCTGTTAGGTTTCCGCTACAAATGCCCGTTAAATCAAAGTTTAGACTAGCGACCGGATCGGATATAATGGCCTGTTGCGGTGAAGAAATTACGCAACCGCCAGAAGTTACTTCTGCTATGTAAGTTCCAGCTGCGACTCCTGTTAAAACATCAAAAGAACCCGGGCTGGAAAATGGTACATTATTAAACGCCACGGGAAGACCAGTAGCCACGTCAATAATTCTATAGGTAAGTAGTGCCGCGCCAACGGTATGGGTTACGGTGAGTTGGATCGGTGCACAGTTTGTTTTTCTAGCCAAACTAACTGTAAACACTGGAGGAGGATTTATGGTAGCAACATCAATATCAAAGCAAAACGAAACCTGATCTTGTAAAGTTATTCCATAATTGCCAGCAGCAAGATTGCCTGGACCAGCCGAAGGAAAATTGATTGTACCTAAAACCTGATCAGTAGCTGATGTGGAAGATGGACCGGAAATAAAATAAGTAAAGAGTGCGTTGGTTGGACCTGTGATATCAAAGCTTAAACTACCATCATTGACTCCGCATGCCGATGTTGGATTCCCTATCAAGTTTGCAATATTAGGCGCTTGCTTCACTGTATAAATAGTGGAGTCTTTCGCATTACAGCCAAACGCCCCTGGGCTCGTTACAGTAACTTCGTATTCAAATATGCCTGGGACAGAAGTATCAACGGCTTGTTGTTGAATTGTTCCAGCTGGGGTTGTTACTCCCCCCGTTGTTATAGTCCATGCATAAGTAGTACCTAGTGTAGGATTTTGCGCATCCAGTAAAGGCAACACTATGTTCTGACAAACATCCGCATTGGGTGGAAGATTTAGCTGTGGTCTGTTATCTACAATTATCAATGAACCATTAGAAGAACATCCTAGATTATCTGTTATTATCACTCCATAATCACCTTGTTGGTTAACGGTAATGGTTCGTGTTATATCGCCTGTACTTGTTCCATTCATCGACCATGAAAAATTAAGATTCGAGAGATCGGGATTGGTTGATGGTGTAGCTTCCAAAATCTTCGATCCTGTACAAAGCACAGGAGTATCTCCAGCTTGTAAAAATGTTGGAGATGCAGGTGGAGGTGAGATTGTTACCTGTCGCGTGTAAACTGCCACAGGATTTTCACACTTGTTGAATACTCTAAGTGTAACATTATATGTTCCAGCTAACGCATACGTATGTGATACCTGTGGTCCACCATCATTCAAGGTAATTCCATCTCCAAAAGCCCAATTAAACTTATCAATGTTAGAATCTTTTCCACTTCCTGTAAAGTCGGTTGGGTTTCCTAAACAAACTCCTGTGAAGGTAATACCCGGTGTCTGCGATGGGTTAGCAAGAGTTTGCACAAAGTTGGGTAACCCTAAGTGACTTGTTGTTCCTGCCAATAAAGGAAATCCGGCTGGATTAAAAGACGATTTAGTTATTGGAGATATTAATGTATCAGCAGATACTGTTATTGTTCCCAAAGAACTAGCTCCTTCTATGGCAACATATACTTGTCCGTCAGGTCCTGTCTGAATAGCTCCAAGCACTCCACTCGCTGAAATATGAGGTTGACGAACAGCATAAACCGTATCGCCTGCATTAAAGAAAAATTCTACAATCTGAGAATTTGTTCCATCGTTCCATGTGGTCAATAATTTTGATCCATCAAACTCAAGACCATATACTTGTCCGGTAGGAATTTTCAAATCAGCAACTCGATAGTTAGTCACCATTCCTGTAGAGTCAACGAAATCAAAAATCTCTACTACGTTAGATGTTCCTGTTGATAAGGCTACCGCAAGATTACCGGTTGATCCAAGCTCCATATATCCTTGACCGTTTTGCACAGGCGAAAAAACATGATCAGCACCAATGCTTGATATCACAGGATTGCCAATACCTTGTGCCGTGATGGGATAAGCGCGGAATGAATTATTTCCAAACTCATGCGCGATTAACCAATTGCCATTGCTGGTAATGCGCTCCGTGCTTTTTGTAAATAATAATGTACCTAAAGAAGTAGCAGGGTTTAAATCAGTATCTACAACATCGCCTTTACCACCATTCAGTTTCAAATCAAAAACAGAATATCGCAATTCATATTTAGCGGGTATGCCATCAATAGGTGTAGTAGTGAAAATATAATACAGGGTTTCATCTCCCGGAAACGGAACGATTAATGACGATTGAGTGGATCCATTATCACCGCCAATACCGGACGCGATTTCTTCAAAAGGTGTAACTGGATCATCACCCAACCAAACTTTATCGCCATCAGTAAAGAAAATAACTTGTCCGTTTCGATCACAAATAATCGATGTCCCTTCAAGAGCGTTCATCACAGAATTCGAGACAGCTACCGCTGGATCTTCTGGTAACGGATTAAAGTCAATACCTGCTCCATCTCCGAAGTACCAAATGTTTGCACGCTGGTCTAGTGAATCGTATGTTTTAATATTGACGCCAGCGTAAGTTGAACAAAGGCCAACCGTTGCTACAACATAATAATAACCAGCTGAATCAGGAGTAAGTGTTGCAGTATTTTGTCCGGCTAACAATCCGCTTGGACCAAACCATTGAAAGGTAGGCGAACCATTTTGTGCCGTAACGTCTACCTTAAAGGCGGGTCCGTCATCGCATGCTTTATTAGTAACAGGATCACGATACTCGCATATACACGCTGTAGTGTCTTGCACTAATGAAAGCTGAAGATCAAACTGAGAGATGGTTGCCGGTTGCGGTAAGCTTACAAGAGAATCACCATTTAAGTATGCTGTTGCTGTGACTTGATAAGTGCCAGCAGTTGTATACGTATAAATCGGGCTCCAACCGCTTCCTCTGGATCCATCTCCAAAGTTCCACCTGATACTATCAGCTCCAGGTGAAACCGTTGGCGTAAATGTAACTGGTGTATTCGCGCAAGCTGTTACGGGTTGAACCGTTACTGTTATTCCCGTTGTATCTGGTGGAGCAAATGAAGGGAATTGCATACCTCCGAAATTTATAGTGCCAGCAAAGGCTTGGGGGTTATATAAAACTTCGGTCGGGATAGTATCTGTGTTTGTTAATTTCCCAACGAAGAATGGACCTCCAGCAGTTCGTTGATAGAGATGATAGATGGCACTATCAGGAGCCATTTGTAAACCATAACTTCTTGAGATTGTATTCGGTTGTGGAAGAACGGAAGTAAGCGATGCATTTGTTCCAAGCAAATCGTACTGAAGAACATTTGCCTGAATAACGGGTAGACCTGCATCTCCATGAACTGACACATAAAGGTATTGACCGCTATTACTCCATTCTGTATCAAAGATTGCCTGACCAAGTGTGCTGTTCAATCCTGAGTTTAACACGCGTTGATTCAAACTGAGAAGACCCGTTGCATTATCGAAATCAAAAATTTCAATGTCACGTGTTTTTTCCTGTGGCGATACGGCAAGGCGGCCGGAGTTTTCATGATATGAAAAATTAGCAGCAACTTCAATAAATCCAAATCCATTAAAATTAGTTGTGGTGGTGGGAACGCCACTATTGTCGGTGAAATGTTGAACTGTAAAATCGGGAGTTCCATTAGCATGGGTGATGAGCCAGAAAGCATTACCATCAGCATGAGGCACAACGATCATTGCTTCTGATCTTAAAGATGGTAGTGCTACCGCTAAATTTTTGGTGGCTACTACACCATAAGGTGGTGCAAGGGCGGGTGCATTTCCAAATTGATCCATATCAACAATGGAAACTGAAATAGAACCTCCGGTTGTAAAACTTGCATTGTTTGTAAAAACATAATACAAATTTGATTTTGCAAGAGTAGGCACTTTAGCTATGACTACGGGTTGATTCGTAGTAGAGATCGTACCAATACCTAATCCATTTGACATTGGTGTATTCGAAATGTCATAAACATTTAAACCATCTGCATAAAATAACAGGTCTCCGTTTATTTTACTAGATGCCACTGCGCTACCACCAATACCTAAGGTTGGAGTCGATACATCAATAAAACGGTTTGCAGAGTTGTCTGATCGGCTAAATCGGATAGCCTGATTTGTATTTCCAAAATACCAATTGTAGCCTGAGAAGTTTTGTGCATGCGCAATAGCAGGCAATACCATCAGCAACAGTAAAATAAACTTTAAATAAATTCGGTGTTTCAGCATCTTCATCATCAAATCTTGTTCAACTTACCTTTTCACTTTATTCGGAACAAACCTAAAACGCCTAAGTTCTTATAAAGTATACAATTTGCCTAAAATTTACGTTAGTGGTTAGCGAATTACTAATTGTTATTCTCAGGTTTATGGTGGATTTAGAATACAGGAGTTAGAAATTAAAATGCACACACCCTTCGAAACTTAAAATTCAAAAATTTGAACTCTGAACCTTAAACTCTGAACGATCATCAAACTACTACCAACTATCAACAAAATTTCCCTTACTTTGCTTTATATGTCGCATCCAAAACTACTTCCGTTGATGTATAAAATAATCTTTCTTTCGTGCGTGTTAATGCTGGTGGTTCAAGGTGCGGTAACTGCACAAGACCCACAATTCTCGCAGTTTTACGCGGCACCACTTTATTTAAATCCTGCCTTGACAGGATCGACAGGGCAGGCACGTGCCGGTTTAAATTATCGCAACCAGTGGCCAGCTATCGATGCAAACTTTACTTCAATGTCGCTTTATGCCGATGTTTTTATTGAGGATAAACGAAGCGGTGTAGGCATGATCTTAACACGCGATGTTGAAGGTTTGGCTGGCTTGCGTTCGTTGAGTGTTGGTTTGCAATATTCGTACGAGTTAGAAATCACAAAGAACATTGGGTTTCGTCCGGGTGTACAGGTTGCGCTCTTCAACCGCGATATAAATTTCGATAAACTTACTTTTGGTGATCAGTTTAATTCGGCAACAGGACAATTCTTAGATCAGCCCACTGCCGAAACTTTTAATACTTTCTCAAGCAAAACATTTCTAGATCTTTCTTTTGGTGGTGTATTCTTTACTAAAAATGCCTGGCTCGGGGTCTCGGCCTGGCATCTTACGCAACCCAATCAAAGTCTCATCGGTGAGCGCAGTCCGCTGCCCCGAAAATATTCTGTTCATGGTGGATTCAAATTTAAATTAAAGCCCGGTGTCGTAGGTAGTGGTGTGTATTCAAGAAAATCAGAACGCAGCATTTCACCGGCCATTCAATATCGTCATCAGGGAAAATTTGATCAGCTGGATGTTGGTATGTATTTCACTTTTGAACCCATTGTGTTGGGTACATGGTATCGTGGTATTCCGTTTAAAAATGTTGGAGGATTCGTGAACAATGAATCGATTGTGCTGATGCTCGGCTTTGTTAAGCTCGGTGCTAAAGATGCTTTGAATATTGGATACAGCTACGATTACACCATATCCAAACTTGGTATTGGCAGTGGTGGCGCACACGAAATCAGTTTGGTTTACACCTGGCCGATTCGAGATCCGCGAAAACCACCTAGAGATAAACTAATTATTCCTTGCCCGGATTTTTGAATCAGTTTGAGTTAGTGCTTAAATGTTAATGGTGTCTAAATTTTTTCACCGTGACCTTTTTTTACTTACTCACAAAGTTTTTTTATTTCAAGCTCAAGTGATTACTTCAACGGGCAGTAGTAATTTATTAATCGAACCCTTACTACCTAAAAGAAATAGCCACAGATTCACTGATTGTTAGTGAATCTGTGGCTATAATTTTTCTACACTCTTTTCCTAAGCCGTAACATTTAGTTTTTAAACTTGAACGAACGAGTAACACCAAACGTGTAATGTAAACCCAGTTGTATACCTACCAATAAATTAGCGCGTTGATCAAAAAGCTTACTTGCATTACCCTTTTTTATTGCATCGATTGCATCGCCATTTCGCATATCCGATAAACTATAGTTAGCGCGTATTTGTGTGGTTAGATATAAATGTCGTGCAATGTCAATATCTAATCCAAACGCAGTAGCAATTGCAAATTCCGTATTCTTAAACTCGTCTGCTTTTTTAGTAAGTAGGTCATCGCTAAACTTAGCAGGTATTTCATAGGTTCCCGCTTGGGCTTGAGCTGGAGTTTGGGTTGCTGTAGGAAAGTCCTGCTGAACAGCTTTAAGATCAAGATCCTTCGGCATTTCATAAATTCCCTGCTCGGTTTGAACACTCTCTACCCCTTGAGTAAGAAAAGATACCTGTGGACCAATATTAAAATTAGCACGAGCTCCTCCATTTCCACCACTCATAAAACGCAACATCAAAGGAACCTGAATGTAAGTCAAATCAATTTTACGTTCTCCCTTAACTTTGTTGGCAACGTCTATAATTTCATAAACCTGCCCTTGAAAAGATTGGATAGACTCCAATGATAGCCCGAATTTATTTGTAAAATCAATACCAAAATTCAAACCTATTGGGGCTGTGTTATAGGTGATTTTTGAATTATACCGAGGATCTTCTGATAATCCCTTATCTAACACAAATGTCGCATTGACAGCAGTTGTAGCTCCCACATGCACTTGTACCTGTGCATGTACATTCGTAACAAGAACCAACAGAGCAGCAAAAAACGCGTAAAAAGAAATTCTTTTCATATAGAATTAATTGATTTAGGTTTAATACCAAGTCATTTTAAAAGTAACCTTTTTTAGAGGGGCTGAATAATGATACGATGATCTAAAAAGGTATACGCTTTGACCTTGTTGTTGTCCGCAATCCGCACAAAAATATCATGGCCCTCTAGCGGAACTGTAGATAATAATTTTCCCTGCACCGAATAAACGAAAGATAAATCCTGCACCAGATCAGTGAGCGTAATATACGCTCTGCCTGCACCAAAATCAGAATAAGAAATTGACACTCCGTTATTTCCGATAAAATTGTTGGTAATTTTTTCTTTCAAATCTTCTTCAAACAAGGTAAGTTGTTTCGCTTCCTGTCTGGCAATGAAATACGATTTTCCATTGCTCTCCGCCACAAGACTGAAATGAGCTTCAGGATTATTTTTTAATAAAGTTTCTCTACTGTGTATTTTTCCATCGAGGTTAAATTTGATTCGGAAACCATCGCGAGAAACAACTACGAAGTAAGTATCTGATGTGCTTTTTCCTGTTTCTAAAAAGTAATTGCCTGCGGGTCTTGCATTCAAATCAAGCGGAAAATTTCTTAGCGTCTCACCTCTTCTGCTCATCAAAATCACCTTTCCATCGTTTTGGATCAGAACGATGTAATCCTTACCACGAATACGATGATGCTCAGGTGCAGTGCTCAACTCACCTTTAATCGTTTTAGGATTCCACCCGTCAAGATTCTTGCCTTCTTTATCATACATCCACAGGTTGCCTGATTTTCCAGTAATCAGAAACCGATATTTTTTACTGTGATCATAATCCACAACGCTTAAAAATTCAATGTTCTGCTCCGCTATTTTAATCGGATAAAGCTCAACATATTTTCCTAAGCGATCAACAATATGAAGCTGTCCCGCTGTCGCAAAAAGATATTGAAGCTTTCCATTATTAAAGTAATCTACCTGTGTAACATCACCTTGAATTGCATTCTCTAAACTCAACGTCCACAGCACACTTCCATCAGCGGAAATCAGTCGAACTCGTTTCGCTTCGTCCTGCACAAGAATTTCATTCGCTTTCGTTTGATGATTTTTTACTGCATAAAACTTTGAGACAGGTTGATCTAAATTGGTTACGATCTTAGAAGATGATTCAGCAGAGTTCTTCTTTCCTAGTTTTACAGCATCAGACGACCACGATACGTTTGTATAATAACTATCGTTTAGATGACTGAATTGAATAGATCCCATATCCAGCGTGCTCAGCAACGATTGATTCTTTTGAACAAACTCCTTCCATCTGGGTTGAAGGGAACCTGAGATGACATTTAGCGCAAGACTTGTATTAATGTAAGTGCTGATGTTTGATTCCAGCAGAGTTGTTTCCAGGAATTTATTTTGAGCGACTGATTTTCCCCAAGTCTCTTCTTTATCAATATCATCAAGATATAATTTTAATTCATCCAAATCTTCCGCTAACAAAATTGCATCACCTATATGGGTAAAGTATGTGTTGTCGAAACCTGAAATTAATGGCGAGAAAACTTTTTCAGGAAAGCGATATATTGGAAGTTCCTTAATTTCATATTCTGAATACTTTTCATAAAAAATAGTATCAATGCTAAGCTTGCTAGATAGTGTGTTCAATGCAGTTAGCCATTCTTCCTTTCCGTTTTTTGTATTGATAATTACAATTTTAGAAGTCTTTTGTTTTTTCGACTCCACCCAACTCACACCTACTTCACCCGATAGATTATTTCGAAACTTTTGTAAATCAACACGAAGAGATTTTTCCAATTGCGCGAGTGTGTCCTTTGCAAAATGATTTGCATCACTGAATGCTTTTAGGTCACTAAAAAAAAGTGCCCCATCACTTATGCCATAACTTGTAAACATTATTGAGCGATTGGAAACTAGTCCCTTTATAGAAAAGGGAACAGGTCGTTGATTTTTAAATATAGATAGTATTTGATTCGCATGCAACGTGCTGTCTTGCGTAAATCCATTGAGTATAAAATTCTTATACTCATCTTGTTTTACATCCAACAAAGCTGATCGCCCGAATTTCTGAATAATCTGTGATGGTGGTTCTTTTGTAAATAGTGAAATAAATTGGGAGAATCCCTTTAAGTTTAAATACACATTACCGCCATCATTCTTTATCTTCGTTAGCCGGTGAAGACCACCTAGCTTGGTTTTAAAATTATCTTCAGATTGATGCGTTCGGATGACGTCTTCAATTAAAATAGGTGTAAAACTTCCCACCCAAATACCTTCTAAAAAAAACCAGGAGAATAATTTGCCGCCTGTTTTCATCTCCTGAATTTTTACGCCATCATATTCTCTTTCAGAAAACAAAAAATCCCGGTTTGGCATATTCTTAAACTCATCAATCTTGGCGGCTATCTCATGTTGGATCTGCTTGTTTGCTGGAACATAAAACACAAAGTCAAAATCATCTCGTTTGGTAATATGCAAAGAGATAAGTGAGCCTGGTCGAGTAGAAAAAATAAGATCCGAAAAATACGGAAGCGAATCGTTTCCGGAAGAAAAGGCAGCTGCTTTTATGATACTCGTTACGGAAGAATTTGCAAACTGTCGTAAACACTCCTTGCATCCGCTACTCTCATAAACCAATACCGTCTCAACAGGCACAACGTTCCATGGCAAAACAGCGGAGCGATTGAAGATGTGATTGTAGACGAAGTATCCACCCACTGCTAAAAGAAATATTCCTATTGTTAGAATGAGGGGTTTCTGTTTCACTGACTAAAATTATTTATTCCAACTTGAAAGATACTTCTATGATGGCAATACCCAAAATGATTTAGATGCTAGATCAGGGCTGACGCATTTAAATCCAGAAGACTAGGATTACAAAGTCCCAGCGTATTTTAATTTCTAGGATTTACGAAATTAAGGAATGAGAACATGGATTTGCAAGAAGATGGAGCCATAAAATCCAGCTGCTTCAACTCTGGGTTTCTCAATTAATTTCTGTCAACAAAAAAAGCCCTGATGATTTATGGTCATCAGGGCTTTGAGTGAAAAAAAGGCAACGACTTACTCTCCCGGGTTTTACCCTAGTACCATCAGCGCTGGTGGGCTTAACTGCTCTGTTCG
>JBKJOF010000166.1:0-4493 GCA_046595655.1 Chryseolinea sp.
GAAGTATCTTTATCTCCATGAAAGGCCCACACCGGAATTTTCCTAGCAGCAGTGATTTGCGCGCCTTTATAATCACCTTGTGTTGAAACTGGCGTAAAAGCAGCCAGATAATTCGGATCGTTTTCTAAATCATAGGTTACATTCCATCCACCACCCATGCTTAAACCAGTTAAGTATACTCGGTTTGGATCAATACGATAATTGGATATTGCGAATTTTATAAAGGGTATCACATCGCCTATCCAACTCAATTTGTTGGTTTCCTGTTGAGGAGATAGTACAATAAAACATTCGGTCTTTCCATTTACAGTGAAGCACATTGTCGATCCATTTTTTATAAATTTTGGAACTCCATGCGATTTTACTCTCTCCAAGTCTGCAGGAGATCCATCTCCACGCTCACCCGCACCATGCAGGAAAACGATACACGGATAAAGTGTTGACGATGACGCGTAGTCTGCTGGCACATATTCAAGGTAGCCTCTTCCATAGGAAGTTCTTTTAGCAACCTGAGTTTGTGCAAAACTTGCAGCTGCACAAACTATAAGAAATAATGACAAAATGAATCCTCTCATACTTCATGTTTTTTTTTGTTGAGGTAATGAAATAAAAATTGAAGCAGACGAATTAATTTTTTTCCTTCATGTGTCTAAGACCTCCGTTGATCTGCCGTCACGATCTTTCAAATGTTTTTGATGAATGGTAAATAATCTGATGAAAAAAGATTATTGTTTTCTGCTGCTTCAATTCTTACATGCGTAAGACACACGAGGGGTAATGAAGAGATAAATTTGAAAAGCAATTCAAACGTTTGATTATAGGTTTACTTAGTGAAGTAAAGCAATTTAATATCTACTCATTGGAGTATACTTTGAAGCAAGACATTCCTTAAGATTTGTAAATCACCTATGTATCGATCAATGAATTCCAGATGGGCAGGTATCTAATGTGATTATATCAACATGGGAAATTTGAAAGAGCAAACGATTGAATTCGCTAAGGTAACCTGAGGCGCACATTTAAAAAGGAATAAAACAATCACCACTTTCCAGAACAACTAAATGGCACTTACTGCTTACGGACGCATGGAGAGTGAGGTTGTAAAGTTGAATAGGTCGGGGATTCGATACTAAATTTTAAATGGTGAAAGTGTTGAATGATGTGATTTGATGTTGTTCACTTTTCCTATCAAACAAACTAAAACTCAATCCGATAACTTAAAATCGGAAGCAGACCTACCTGATATCTTAATTGAACGTTTTGCGCTGAGGAGTTAAAGTAGTATCTGGCTGCGTTGTGATTGGTAACATTTTGGATGTCCAGTCGCCACTATTTTGAATATCTGGATTTGTTTCTCCTATATACAACTTGAAGGTCGGCACGAAAATAGTCTGGCAACTTAAAGTCGAACGCTTTTTCCCAATCATAAACCGGCCGATCTTCTTCGATCGAAGTATCAAGATCGATGGGCAGTCAATGTCGTTGACTTTTAATTTATGAAAACAAGAGTAATCAACAATTCATAAAAAGATTTTGCTTCTTCTCAGGGTCTTCTGTTCTACTGAAGTGGAAACTTAGCTGAATAGAGAGGAGGATGTTGGGTAAATAAAAAACCCCGAACATGCCGGGGTCTTTTATTTTATGTTGGTTGAAAAGCTAAAGACTAGTCTCCACCTTTTAATTGAACTTCATAAGAAGATAATGATGCTGAGAAATATTCTCTGTTCATCCGCGCGATGTTGGTTAAGCTAATACCTTTAGGGCATTCGGCTTCGCATGCTCCTGTGTTGGTACAAGCGCCAAAACCTTCAGCATCCATTTGAGCTACCATTTTTTCTACACGCTCTTTGCGTTCTGGTTTACCTTGCGGCAACAATGCGAACTGAGAAACTTTCGCGCTTACAAATAACATGGCCGAAGAATTTTTGCACGCTGCAACGCACGCTCCACATCCGATACAAGCAGCAGAATCAAATGCTTCATCAGCAATCTTTTTAGGGATTGGAATCTCATTGGCATCAGGAACACCACCAGTATTTACGGATACAAATCCACCAGCTTGTTGAATGCGATCAAAGGAACCACGGTCGACTACTAAATCACGAATAACCGGAAAAGCTTTTGCGCGCCAAGGTTCAATCGTAATGGTTTCGCCATCTTTAAATGAACGCATGTGAAGCTGACATGTGGTGGTTTGTTGAGGCCCGTGAGGCCGACCATTAATATAGAGACTGCACATTCCACAAATACCTTCACGGCAGTCGTGATCGAATGCAATAGGCTCTTCACCTTTCAATATTAAACTGTTGTTCAGTACGTCCAGCATTTCAAGGAAGGACATATCAGTAGATACATGATCAACCGGATAGGTTTTGAATGCACCCTTCGTTGCGCTATTTTTTTGACGCCATACTTTTACACTTATCTTCATAATTACTTATAGCTACGTTGAGTCAGTTTAACATTCTCAAATACCAAGGCCTCTTTATTTAATATCTCGGGCTGATTTTCTCCAGCAAATTCCCATGCCGCTACATATGCGAACTCATCGTCTTTACGCAATGCTTCGCCATCGGGTGTTTGTGATTCTTCACGGAAGTGCCCTCCGGCAGATTCAGCACGATTGAGTGCATCGTCTACCATCAATTCACCGAGCTCAATAAAATCAGCAACGCGCATTGCTTTTTCTAATTCCGGATTGAGTTCTTCTCCACCACCCAGAATGCTTACGTTTTGCCAGAATTCTTTTTTCAACTCTTGAATTATTCCCTTTGCTTTTTTCAGTCCGGCTTCGTTGCGTGCCATGCCGCAGTATTCCCACATGGTTAAGCCAAGCTCGCGATGGAATTGATCCACCGTCTTTTTACCCTTTATAGAAAGTAATTTAGAAATGGTGTTGTTCACCTTATCAATCGCTTCTTTAAACTCGGGTCTGTCTATACTTACTTTTTCTGATGATGTTCCGGCAAGGTAATCGCCAATGGTGTAGGGAAGAACAAAGTATCCGTCAGCTAAACCTTGCATCAGGGCACTTGCACCCAGTCGGTTAGCACCGTGATCGGAAAAGTTCGCTTCACCCAGCGCATATAATCCTGGAACAGTAGTCATTAAATTATAATCTACCCATAAGCCACCCATTGTATAGTGCACTGCAGGATAGATCATCATCGGTCCTTTGTATGGATTTTCTCCGGTGATCTGTTGATACATATCAAACAAGTTTCCATACTTCGCGCGTATGGTATCTTCACCATCACGTTTAATTGCATCAGTAAAGTCAAGGAACACCGCCAGGCCTGAGCCTACACCTCTTCCTTCGTCACACATTTGTTTTGCATTGCGTGATGCAACATCACGCGGTACCAAATTTCCGAATGCCGGATATTTTCTTTCAAGGAAATAATCGCGATCCGCTTCAGGAATGCTGGCAGCATCTTTCGACTTCAATCCGGGCTTCGCTATTTTAGGTACCCAAACTCTTCCGTCATTTCTTAATGACTCAGACATCAACGTAAGTTTGGATTGATGATCGCCTGAAACAGGAATACACGTTGGGTGAATTTGTGTGTAACAAGGATTACCGAAGAATGCACCTTTTTTATGCGCACGCCATGCGGCAGTTACGTTAGATCCTTTTGCATTTGTTGAAAGGAAGAATACGTTTCCGTATCCACCGGTACAAAGCAACACTGCATGTGCGCTGTGCGCTTCAATTTTTCCGGTAACTAAATCACGTGTTACAATTCCACGAGCTTTTCCATCGACCAACACCACGTCCAACATCTCTGTGCGACTGTACATCTTCACTTTGCCGTTGGCGATTTGTCTGTTCAGCGCACTGTAAGCTCCGAGCAATAATTGTTGTCCGGTTTGTCCGCGAGCATAAAATGTTCTGGATACTTGAGCGCCACCGAATGAACGGTTTGCCAAGAGCCCACCATATTCGCGAGCGAAAGGAACACCTTGCGCTACGCACTGATCGATAATGCTTACGCTTACTTCTGCAAGTCGATACACATTACCTTCGCGTGCGCGATAATCTCCTCCTTTAATGGTATCGTAAAAAAGACGTTGAACAGAGTCGCCATCATTTTGATAATTCTTCGCAGCGTTTATTCCTCCCTGTGCAGCAATACTGTGTGCTCTTCTGGGACTATCCTGAAAACAGAATGCTTTTACATTATAACCTAGTTCGGCAAGTGATGCTGCTGCCGATGCTCCGGCTAATCCTGTGCCCACCACAATCACATCATACTTTCGCTTGTTGGCCGGATTTACCAACTTCAAATTGAACTTGTGTTTGGTCCACTTTTCGGCCAACGGCCCTTCAGGAATCTTTGAATCTAATTTCATATTTGTACTTCTCGAAAGATTTTTAATTAACCAGGAACATCCATATTGGTATTAAAGCAAACAAGGCAGGAACAATAATGGCAGACGCCCTACCTACAAAACGAATAACACCATTATACTTCACATGGTTTAAGCCAAGG
>JBKJOF010000183.1:0-2253 GCA_046595655.1 Chryseolinea sp.
GTTTTGAAAGGCAACTCCTGATCGTGATCATCATGCTGTACACTGCCATTAAAGTAGTGAAGCGTAATAAAGTTGAATAAGGTAATGTCTGGCTTTCCGTTCTTGTGTTCGTAATAATGAACAAAAAATACAGGCAATCTAAAAACCTGATGCAATTCGGTGTTCACAGAAAGGTAGATGAATAAGAGTGCAAACGCTGTGAGTTTTCTCATAGATAGGGAATACAAACAAACATATAATTTCTGAATGGATTCTGAGTGAACAGTATAAATTTAAGCTTTTCAAGATAAAAAGTTTTGCTTGCAAAAATTAAAGTCTCAGCGTTTTCATTGGTTTCCTCCGATGGCTAAACGTGATATCGTTTTCAAATACCTTTCAGTATAACTACCTATGTAAAAGTATAGTGACGCACTTAAAATAATAATGCATTGATTCTTCAGGTTTTTATTATCGGCTTCCTCTTCAGTTTTGTAGGCTCCATTCCTCCGGGAGCGCTCAACGTGATGGTTCTTCAACTCGGGTTGGAAAACAAAGTAAAGATCGCTTTACGTTTTGCGTTGGCTGTGGCGATTATAGAATATCCGTATGCTTGGATTGCTGTGGCCTCTGAAGATCTGATTACCTCTTCACCACTTGTGCTCAAAAATTTTAAGTTGCTGGCCGCAGTCGTTATGACTTCCTTGGGATTGTTTGGATTGTGGGTAGCACGTAAACCATCGATACTCACTGTGAAGCTTGAAGAAAGCGGATTTGTACGCGGACTTATATTAAGTATTTTAAATCCTCAGGCAATTCCATTTTGGATTGGTGTTACAGCTTATCTGAAATCAGAAGGATGGATTGATCTGAGCACATCTTTAAGATTACATAGTTATGTATTTGGAACTTCCGTTGGCGCCATGGCACTGCTTGCCTTGTTAGCTCTATTAGCGCAAAAGGTATCGCACCAATTTCAGCAAAACCGGCTCATACGCATGTTACCGAGTGCAATACTTTTGGTGCTAGGTATTGTTGCGTTCTATCAATATTTCTTTTAGCTTAATGGTATAATGTTCTGCTTGTCTTAAATGAATGATGTGGAAGTTATTAGATGTACACTGTATGTATGATATAAATAGCGTACATAACTATTGTACCCATCTGAAGGGAGCAATATAGGAAGCTTCAATAAGAATGAAGCGGTATAAAAATCGGTCTTGTTAACCCATCCAGACAATGAACTGGCTTTCGGTGGGACTTGCCAATTGAAAAAAAAATAGGGCAATTGCACCTTGGTTAAATTTGGGTTGAATTAATAGAAGAAGGTAGTACCTCTCAATTACCATTACTAACTTAATACTATGAAGAAAAACTTAAAGCATATCATGTTGATTGATGATGATGAAGATGATAATTATTTTCACGAGAGAGCAATTAAGATGAACAATCCGGATAACATAGTCATCGTTGAAAATTCAGGAACGAAAGCGTTGACGTATTTAAAATCAGCGGGAAAAGAAAAATCACCCCATCCGGATCTTATATTTTTAGACGTTAACATGCCGCGCATGAACGGCTGGGAATTTCTTAGTGAGTATAATCTGCTGGATGAAGATCTGCAAAGTGAAGTGGTCATTATTATGCTGTCGACTTCGCAAAGTCCGGAAGATAAAGCACAAGCAAATTCGTGGAAATTTGTATATGACTATATCTCAAAACCCCTTACCTCAGATATGATGCAGAACATTGTTGATAAATACTTTGCGAGTGTTTAATCGCTCCTCATTTCTTCGCCAGAATTAACCGGGACTCTTAATATTAATTCATATTCAATTTTTCGAAGTGCCTCATCGAGCGTATTACCTTCTTTGCGCATAGAGGTAATACGTTCTATTTCATGTTTAAGCACAACTTGTAAAACATTCAACATCAAATTGTTTTTTTGCCTTAGAAAAAATAGCCATAACTTTTATTGGAAGTTATGGCTATAAAGTTTAAGCGAGAAATAAAGCCGGAGTGATTCGCGGCTTAAGTTTTTTGTTCTACGACTGATACGCAGGCTTATGTCCGTGGTTCATGCCTGCATCAGACTCAATCTCCCGAATGATTTTCTCAGCTCGTTTGTTTGCCAGATTTTTTTTGTATTCGAACCATTTGTGCTCATTGATTTTACGCATCAGGTTATCAATTCCACGCTGCACAGTAAGATTCCAAACACCTTTTATCTGCATTGGTAAACCATGAGCAAAACTTCGAACCGAAAGCCCAAAGCCA
>JBKJOF010000219.1:0-29959 GCA_046595655.1 Chryseolinea sp.
GATTCCTTTTCCGTTATCTCTAAATGAAAAACTCGATTGGCTGGCAGAACATTTTCCGTTCCTTACCTCACAGCAAATTGTTTTCTGCGGAAGCAAAGCAGTTGTACACGGTGATTATATGATTGATGACATGCATTACAACCTCGATTCATTTGGTGGAGACAAGTTTATTTACACTGCACCTCACAACACGCATTACAATCACTTTGAACGATTGAATAATTGGAAGGAGATAGGAGATAAGTTTTTGTAAAAACTCTTCGTTGTTGGTTGATCATTATTCGTTGAGCGAGTCTCAAAGATTTTTATCAACTCGAAACGTTGAACTTGAAAAATTAAACCCTAAACTATCTTCACTGATGTCATCGAAATTGAACCCATCGTTGTTTTGTCATTGAAAAACGAAACGGATTCATTTTTCTCTTTCATTCCTAGTATATAAAGAAGAGGTAAGTAATGTTCAGGTGTTGGAATCGAAAGCTTACCTGCTTCACCTAAATTCTTATAATTGATAAGCGCCTGATGATTATCGGTTTCAATTAATTTTTTAAATGTATTATTCATTTCAACAGCCCAATCAAACCCAGAATCGGGTTGATGCCAGTCCAGAATGCGGAGGTTGTGCACCATGTTACCACTACCAATAATTAGTACACCTTTTTTTCTAAGAGCCTGAAGTTCTTTCGCTAATGCATAATGGAATTCAGGTGGCTTTGTATAATCAATACTCAATTGCAAAACAGGTATGTTCGCATTGGGATACATATGTTTTACTACAGACCACGTACCATGATCCAATCCCCAATCGTGATCTAAACCAACGGAAGTGGATTGAATTAATTTTGCAGCTTCTTTTGCTAACTCTGGATTTCCCGGAGCAGGATATTGAACATCGAAAAGCGCCTTTGGAAAACCACCAAAATCATGAATGGTTTTTGGATTGTGCATTGCAGTAATGAATGTGCCTGAAGTATACCAATGAGCAGAAATACAAAGTACCGCTGTTGGTGTAGGAATTTCTTTTCCCATTGCAGCCCATCTCTGACTGAACTCATTATCTTCAATGCCATTCATTGGCGAACCATGTCCAATAAAAAGCACGGGCGATTTTTTCCCCTGTTCTTTCAAGGTCTCGCCAAAAATTTGTAAGTCTTTTAATGAATTCATGATAAATAAACCTTCCAATGTACTCTGAATAAATTCTTCTCGATTAATCTGATGAAAGGTAGTGAGGAAGAATTCCTTGTTTTAAAAATAAGTCTTCGGTTGTTCGTATTGTGCAAACAACCGAAGATTAAATATTGAATTAGGCTTTCTTGAATTCAGCAAGGATTTCAAACTTCACATCATCGCTAACGACTACACCACCTGTTTCAGTCAATGCATTCCATTTCAATTCAAAATCCTGACGATTGATTTTTCCGTTGATTTCAAAAGCTGCTACATCGAAGCTTCCACCAAAGCCTTTCACGGTTCCGTTGTAAACAACATCGAGTACCACAGGTTTAGTTACTCCACGAAGAGTAAGATCGCCAGCGAGTGCATACTCATCGTTGGTTTTTTTTGTGAACGCGGTGGAGGTAAACGTAAGTTTTGGATGATTCGCAGCGTCAAAGAAATCAGGCGATTTCAAATGTCCATCGCGGTGTTCATTCTTTGTGT
The DNA here is from genome assembly GCA_046595655.1 of Chryseolinea sp. Classification (GTDB taxonomy): domain Bacteria; phylum Bacteroidota; class Bacteroidia; order Cytophagales; family Cyclobacteriaceae; genus Chryseolinea. Next base: position 1,663 of record JBKJOF010000219.1, read on the forward strand.
CTATGCTGTTGATGTCTGCTTCAAACGTAATTTTAGCATCGCTGAAATCGTCTTTGCTGCTTTCCGCAGTTGCATCGAATTGATTAAAGTGACCTGAAACAGTAGAGATTACAAGGTGTTTTACTTTGAATTTTACTTCAGAGTGTGCGGAGTCAATTTTCCAAGTTGCCATTGTTATTGTATTTAATTGTTTTAATAATACTTGTTATAACAACAATATTAAAGATTGATAGTTCGTGTTACAACAAGTATTTTCATTTATATGCAATTAACTTCGAAAATGACTGTTTTTGAAATAGTGAAGTTTTATATGCAGCCGTGTCTCACAGTTTGCATTATCGTCATGTGGATGATTTTTCCTAAGTTTAGTCCATGCGATACCTTTCTCTACTTATAGTTCTGCTGCCCGCTTTTGGCATTTCTCAAACTATTACTTCTGCTCAGCAAAACGCGCTCAATAGTTATGTGGCATATGCCAATCAATCCGTTCTGGAAGTAAACTCGCTTGCGCGAAGCATCATGGATTATTATCCTACACTCAACCAGAAAAAGTATAACAGTCCACGATATGTTTGTCCGGTGCAGATGGAGGATTACTACTTTAATATATCAGTAAAGGATAGTAAGTTGTTAACAGCTTCTCATTCAACTCCCTTAAATGAGAAGGCAAAAGTTTTGTGGGAAGCCGCTGCAAAGATTGAAGAGAAGTGCAGAGCGTTGGATACCTATCATAAACTTGAAGATTATAAGCAAGATAATTTTGCCAAAGCAGAATTGATCATTGCAGAGTTTCAGCTTTTGGTTTCAGACTATCAGCAAAAGCAATTGGCATTATCAACACAACTAGAATCCTCATTTCGAAAGTTGAATTCATATGTTGAAAGCAATCCATACCACAGAGTAGATAAACTAATGCGAAAAGCCATTTCAGATGATCGTGACTTTTTAAACTCCTGGACGTTCAACTTGAAAGAGAAAGTACACACCGGCTGGCCAATAGATAAACTAGAAAAAAGTATTTCCACATCAGAGGCACTCTTAAAAAATCTAAGTGTGTATAATCCAACATTAAAATATCCGGCATCGAGTATGTATTCTTCTTTTAAAGAGGCGATGGGCACCATTCTGGAGATTAAAAGAAACGGATTGGATGGATACAATGTTGAAGCAAAGAAATCAGACAAGCATAGCAACGATGTCTACCTATCGTTGATCAATTATTTTAATGGAGCGTTGGTATCCTTTTACAATGCCTTTATTAATTCTGCACAGCCTGATAACTATTACGGATTGAAAGCCATTCAATATATTTCTCTTTTTGAAATCCGAATGCAATCTAAAGCAGTGGAGGTTAACGTAAAACCATTTACAGATATTCTCCATACTCCAATGGCAATGACAACTCAGAAGATTGGTATGAGCAAGAAAGCTTTTCAATCGCTGAATCAATACATTGATTTTGTAAATGAGAGTTGGAGACAAACCCGCAATCTTGCAACAACCATAAGCAGTTTTAATTCAAGTGCCTCTTATTATAAAGACCGGACTTCTTTCGCTGGAAGTGGAGGACTTCATTATGATTTTAAAGATTACCAGGTTCCGCTTTCGGCATTTCAACAAACCATCTCTGCTGGCAACGTGTTGCCGGCATCGGTCGCAAAATCGTTGAATGAACAAACCGAAGTGATATTGAACATTCTAAAAGAGCTGGATCAGTTAAGCGCATCGCTTGAGCAAGAAACGGCTTCAAAGAATTATGAGAAGGATAATCTGAAACGCGTTTATGAAATCTTAGAGCGACAAAAACTTTTGTTTGATGTGTGGGATGAACGAAAGGAACAACTTTATGAAGACGTAAGAAAAGTATTTGATGCTTATCCTCCCATTAGTCCAACGGGTTCATGGTACATATCCGGTAATGCATTGCAGAAACTTGTGGATGCAGATCACACTGCGCTTTTTGAAGCAAAGGCGCTCTATAAAAAAGGTGATGTAACCGGAAGTATTTCTACCTCTAACATAGATCGATTGCTTCGCGAAGTCATTTCGAATGAATACTCCAATATGAAAGGCATTGAGAAGATCGGTCGCAATAATGGAAATTGTCCTTACACACCTTATGAAGATTTGCCCGAGACTTCTAAAAACTTAAGTGAGGAGTTGAATACGCTAAAACCAATATTATCAAGTCAATCGGGATACAGTCACCCCTATCATGGATTGGTTTATCAGTATAATGATATTGTGGATGATCTTAATAAATTTAGTGAGCTTTCGAAAGATGTATTTGTATTAATGACGGTTAAGCAACCTGAATTTTTTGAAGTACAATATCCTAAAAGGAAAGAGAGCGAAACGAAATCAAATAATTCAATTGTACCTAACGTCACCACTGCCGCAAAACCTGTTGTAAATGAAAACTCGCCAGCAATATCTGTTTCCAACAAAGTAAACTCAACAACAAGTATTGTTCACGATACGGTTTACATTGAAAAGCGCGACACAATCTACATTGGTGAACCTGGAGAGAACCTGCGAAGCATGGAAGGATATGCAATCAATAACATGGTGCTTCTGCTCGATGTTTCCGGTTCAATGAATGTTCCTGAAAAACTTCCGCTCTTAAAACAATCGGTGTTGAACATGCTTTCGATGATGAGACTGGAAGATAGAGTTTCGATTATTGTGTATTCAGGAAAAGCCAGAGTTTTGCTCCCATCAACTTCGTTTAAAAATGAAGAGAAAATAAAAGAGGTAATTAATGGATTAACCTCATCGGGTAAAACAGATGGTAATGCCGGATTGAAGTTAGCATATAAAGTAGCAGATGAGAATTACCTTCGCGGAGGAAACAACCGAATCATTCTGGCAACAGATGGTGAGTTTCCGGTGAGTGGAGAAATACGAGAGTCGATTGATAAGTTTTCGAAAGAAGATATTTTTCTAACCATCTTCAATTTTGGGAAACAAAACAATGCGTCACAAAATCTGAAGAAGCTGTCTGAATTAGGGAAAGGTAATTATGCGTTCATCACAAAACAGAATGCTGAACTTACCTTAATCAGAGAAGCAAAAGCGAAACGGAATAAATAAATGCTTTAGCATTTTACCTCAGGGCACAATTCTTATTCGCTGAAAATCCTGGAGAAAAAATCGAGTGAGCGAGATTCATAGTTGTCTCAGTCAGAATCAAATAGCTTAGCGGGAGCAACCTGGTTGTATTACTGTTGCATCTGCATTTCCTGGTTTCTTCTAAATGAGTTTTTAGTTAAGGAACTTACTTCAATAGGTTCGATCACCTCATTTTTATCATCGGTGTGATACCCATCTTCGTACGATACTGCAACTGCTACTTCTAAAACATGATTGGATGTTCCTCGATAGGTTCCTTTCACTGGCGAACAATCCGAAAAACTTTTCCCTACAGCCAGACGAACGTGTGCATCGTTGACTAAAATATTATTGGTAGGATCTAATCCTACCCAACCGTAGAAAGGAATATAGGCTTCAACCCACGCGTGGGTTGCCCCTGCACCGCGCATGCCATCTTTATTCGGACAGATGTAACCGCTTACGTATCGTGCTGGTATTTTTAACATGCGCAGCATCACTAACAATACATGTGCAAAATCCTGACATACACCAGATTTTAATTTCCAGACTTCATCTAATGTAGATTCTACAGTAGTAATTCCTTTTTTGTATTTAAAGTTTTGATAGATGTAATTACAAAACTCGCGGGCAGATTGAAGTGGCGTATAGTTCTTAGCGCGTTCCACTTCAATCAACTGCTGAACTTCACCTTGAGCATCAAACCTTTCAATTTTTATAAAATCAATAATATGAAGTTGATACTTTATGCTTTCAAGTTCCTGCCATTGCTCTTTTATGGAACGATCATCTCTCGGCATCTCACGTGATGTTGTGTTCACCATCAACTGTGAATCGATTATCAATTCGCGATGCGGTTGTGCTTGTGTGAACGTACCCACTTCATTGCCAAAATAATCTTGATGAACATGAATAGTCGAATTTCCGGAAAGCGTAATGATGTGTTTCAATACGTCCTGATAATTGTCGCGTATTGGATAGAGCATAATCTGATTAGCGCTATCGCGAACAGTATCTTCGTAAGTATATTTAGTGATGTGCCTGATTTTAAATTTCGACATGGAAGAACATTAAAAAGATTAACTATAAGCAAAATAATATTTATTGAGCGTTGCACCAATTTCAGAAATATCGGCTGTTATTTCGGTGAGGTAATGGTGCAAGCCAATGCGCGAAACACTTTGCACATCCGAATACAAAAGTTTGCTTCGCAGTTTTCCGATTTGAAAATCAAGCTGTGAAAAACCTTCTGTATTCTTATCTGCTCGCAATCGTTCAGTGTATCGATGAAGATGGTTTATTGAATATAAAACGGATCTCGGAAAATCAACATTAAAAAGAATCTGATCAATTACGTTACGCGCCTCAAAACCGGAGCGATACCGTTTTAAGTAAAGCGCATATCCGGAAACAGATTGTAACAGGTATTTCCAATACGTTGTATCGGTGGCTTTGTCTAAGTCGTATGAGAGGTCACTGAATTTAATATCGAGAATACCTGCTGATTGTGAAACTCGTTCAAGGTATTTGCCGATGTTCATAAAAGAGAGCCCTTCTCCGCGAAACATCGTAATATCAGCAACACCATAATAGATCATACATTGTTTGATCAATCCATCCAATACCGTTATGGGGTCTTCATATTGCAGCGAATGCTGAAGACGATCTTCGCGTAGCACATGATAAAATTCATTTAAACTCTGCCACAACTCTTTTGTTATATTATCCTGAACACCACGCGCATTTTCGCGTGATTGAGTCACCATATTAAAAACCGAATTTGGGTTTCCCCTATCCAACACCATGTAGTGCAAGACTTTGCGACTGCTGTTTTCAATTTTGCTAATGCTTTCCTCATCATCTTCAAATCCGCCATAGATTTCCAACACAGGCCGCCATGTAAAATCATCACGATTGTCTTGCGAAGAGGCATAATTTGTTTTCAGCATTCTTAAAATGCTATCGGTTCGCTCCATGTAGCGCGACATCCAATAAAGTGAATCAGCAACGCGGCTCAGCATACGACAATGTTCATTTATGTTAATAGAATTATTATCCTATGTTTTAATGGTGGTGTAAAGTAAAAGAAGGTACGAGGTACGACTTCCGAAATATGATTGAATCGCACCTCGAAAATAAATTCTCTTAAAGCCACAAATCAAAATCCATTCATTCATCTTGTTTTATTAAGGGCATCTCTCTAAAAACTTTTTTCTATTGGCCTTATCCCTTCCCTTCTCCGGTTAAGAAGCCGAGGTTTTTAGAGATGCTCTTAAATTACCTCAACACCCACGTGTCTTTGCTGCCACCACCTTGCGATGAGTTTACAACAAGTGATCCTTCTTTCAATGCCACGCGAGTCAAGCCCCCCGGCACGATTTCAATTCCGGATGGTCCACACAACGCAAACGGCCTAAGGTCAATTCGCCTCGGTTGAACTTTTCCATTTATATAGCAAGGTGTTGTTGACAGACTAATGGTGGGTTGAGCAATGAAATTGCGTGGGTCTTTTACAATTTCTTTTTTGTAATCTTCAATTTCTTTTTCAGAGGAAGCGTGTCCCATCAGCATTCCATATCCTCCTGATTCGTTTGTTTTCTTCACCACCATTTTGTCGATGTTTTTCAGAACATGGTCACGCTCGTCAGGCCTTTCCAATTGATAGGTAGGAACATTCTTGAGTATCGGTTCTTCGTTTAAATAGTAGCGAATCATTTCTGGCACATACACATACACCGCTTTATCATCGGCTACTCCATTACCTATCGAATTTACAATCGCTACATTTCCTTTTCTATAGGCAGATAAAATTCCTGACACACCTAACACACTTTCCGGATTGAAAACCAGAGGATCAAGGTATTCATCATCTACTCTCCGATAGATTACGTCCACTTGTTCCAAACCTCCCGTTGTTTTCATGTATACGCGGTGGTTTTCCACAACAAGATCTCGGCTCTCTACTAGCTCTATACCCATTAAGCGAGCTAGCGTAGTATGTTCGAAATATGCGGAGTTATAAATTCCTGGTGTAAGGAGAACGATGTTAGGTGAACTGGTTTGTCGTGGTGACAACGCCATTAAGTTTTTGTAAAGAATGCTCGGGTACTGCGTAACCGGGCGAACTTTATTTTGAGGTATAAGATCTGGAAAAATTCGTTTGGTGATTTCACGGTTCTCAATCATGTATGAAACTCCGGATGGAGTTCGGAGATTATCCTCCAACACATAAAAGGTGCCGTCTGAGTCGCGAATCAAATCGATACCGGCAATGTGAACGTAAATATCATACGGAACATGCACGCCTTGCATCTCGCGCAGAAAATGTGGACAGGAATAAATCAGATCACTTGGTACAATACCATCTTTCAGAATGAATTGTTGATTGTAAACATCCTTTAAAAAAAGATTCAGCGCCTTAAGCCGTTGCGTTATTCCACGCTCAATAAAATCCCATTCGGAAGCAGTGATAATGCGCGGTATAATATCGAAAGGGAATATCTTTTCAACGCCCTCTCCACTGGAGTAAACGGTGAACGTTATTCCCTGACTCATGAAAAGCCGCTTCGCTAATTCTTCCTTTTTACTAAGCTCATCGCCAGGAATGTTGAGCAGAAAATTATAGATGTCCTGATATTGAGGCCTTATGCGATCTTCATCATACATCTCATCCCAGATGGATGGGCTTATCGGATAATTGGTAAATAGATCGGACTTCATAATTTTATTTTGAGAAAATCCAAAATACCACGCTATAAAGTCATAATAATTAAAGTGGGCAATATTTATTTACGCAAACGAATGATACACCGAGACTCGGAAATAAAAAAACCATCTGAAATGAATCAGATGGCTTTTGATAGGAGTGGAGAATATTATTCAGCCACTACCGATACTTTAATCTCGTGCTTAATTTCTTTGTGAAGATCAAGAGTCGCAGAGTATATACCTACTTGCTTCGGTATTTCTTTCAAGTGAACTTTCTTGCGATCTATATCAAAGCCTTTCGCCTTCAATACGTCTGCAATCTGAAGCGCTGTAACAGCACCAAAGATTTTTCCGCTTTCACCGGCTTTCGTTCCGATTTCAATAGTAAGCTCTCCGATTTTTGCTGCGAGAGCTTCTGCATCCTGCTTTAATTTAGCTGCCTTGTGAGCCGCTTGGCGGATGTTTTCTGCAATCAATCTTTTGTTAGAATCGTTGGCAATCAGCGCAAAGCCTTGTGGAATAAGGTAGTTGTTACCGTATCCAGCTTTTACCTTAACAGTGTCATTCTTATAGCCAAGACCATCAACGTCTTGTTTTAATATTACTTCCATGTGCGTAGTTCTTTAAAAGTTTAACGATTACTTTAATCCATCACTAACATACGGAAGCAGAGCAATGTGACGAGCGCGCTTTACAGCTTGTGCCACTTTCTTCTGGAACTTCAGGCTATTGCCGGTGAGTCTGCGAGGTAATATTTTACCTTGCTCGTTGATAAACTTCAAAAGGAAGTCTGGATCCTTATAATCGATATACTTGATACCGTTTTTCTTGAAGCGACAATACTTAGGTTTAACCTCAGCGCGCTTTACAGGTTCGTTCATTAATGTCATACTATGCTCGCTCCCCCTCAGCTTTTCTTATTTGTTTCTTAGGACCTTTGTTAAATTCGCCTTTGCGTCTACGTTCGTTGTAGATCACCGCGTGTTTGTCAAGCACTGTTGTTAAAAAGCGCATGATGGATTCGTCTCGTCTGTACTCTGTTTCGAGCGTTGCTACAACCTCAGAAGCTGCCGTAAATTCAATCAGGTTAAAGAAGCCTGTGGATTTTTTCTGGATAGCATATGCCATCTTTTTTAAACCCCACTGCTCTGTATTTACTACAGTTGCATTTGCTTTCTTCAAAACCTTCACGAATTTTTCGACAGTATCCTTTGCCTGTTCTTCAGACAAAACGGGATTTAAAATGAATACCGTCTCGTAATTGTTCATGTTTGTTTTTGTTTTTGAGGGGGCAAAGGTATACAAAATGCTTTTACGGGCAACACCATGTTGCCAAAGTCCTTTAAAACCTATCTGAGATTTTCTGAAAGTAGCTTAGAAAGTCTTAAAACCGCTTCATGACTAGATTTGCCACGGTTTCCCCAATGGCAAGTGATGATGTTGCCGCTGGAGATGGGGCATTGCAGACATTGATAACGCGCTTATCCTCCAGAATCATAAAGTCATCCACCAAACCGCCATCTCTATCACAGGCCTGGGCTCGAACTCCGGCCCCACCTGCAATCAGATCATCTTCCTGAATTTCAGGCATTAGTTTTTGAAGCGCTTTTGTAAAGGCTGCCTTCGAGAAGGAGCGATACATTTCTCCTAAACCGGTGCGCCAATATTTGGATGCTACTTTCCTGAATCCTGGCCATGCAAGTGACTCACCTAATTCGGCCAGATCGATATCTGATTTTTTATATCCTTCACGTTTAAAAGCGAGTACGGCATTCGGTCCACACTCCACTCCACCGCCTACCATTGTGGTAAAGTGTACTCCCAGAAATGGAAAATTCGGATCGGGTACAGGATAGATAAGAGTCTTTACTAAATATTCTTTTTCCTTTTTTAACTTATAATATTCGCCTCGAAATGGAATGATTTTAACATTCAGATTCTTGTCCGTAAGTGCTGCAATTTTATCGGAATATAATCCGGCACAGTTCACCATAACCTTAGCGGTGTAGCTGGACTTTTGAGTAACCACAACCACCTGATCATTTCCAATTTGAACGTCAATTACCTTCTCACTTAACTTAATTTCACCACCATCCTTTTGAAAAACTTCAGCATATTTTTCTGCCACAACGCGATAGTCTACTATACCGGTTTGAGGGACATGAACACCAGCTATTCCAGCTACATGTGGTTCGTATTCCTTGAGCTGAGCTTGTGTTAGTCTCTTCAAATCTTTCAATCCGTTTAGCTGACCACGCTCCATAATGGTATTCAGGAATGGCAACTCTTTTTCATCAGTCGCTACAATTACCTTCCCGCACAAATTAAAAGCAACATTGTGCTGACGACAGAAATCGATTAGCATGGTGTAACCGCGAATACAATTGGTTGCTTTTAAACTTCCAGGCTTATAATAAACTCCCGAGTGAATAACATTGCTGTTGTTGCCCGTTTGATGGTTGGCAACAACCGATTCTTTTTCAAGAAGAAGAATCTTTAAAGAAGGTTTTTGATTGATAAGTTGAAGCGCGGTAGCCAGTCCTACTATGCCACCTCCAACTATGATTACATCGTATTGCACGCTTTTATTTTTTGCGTGAAACTAGCGATTAAATTATTAATGGGTATCGGCTACTGTCCTGTAAATCGAAAAAACATTAAACAAAATATTCAAGGCAGATTACCCAGGCTTCAATTGGAATTAACCGAGAAGAAATTTTTGTGTTGCCAGTTAAGGATTGGTAGTGATAGGTAATTTTAGTCTACGCCCTGATCGGCCTTACTTTTACATTAAGTCCTTTATCTACAATCACAAAATGATTTTTGGGGATGAGGGTCCAGTCTTTGTCGTCCGTTAGTTTTTCAGACACCACCAACACGGCATTGTCGTTATCTTCTGCAGCCACTAATTGGGTAATTCCATCTTCCACCACAAACCGGCTTCCTTCAGAATGATAAAGCGTGAGTGGTTCTTCTTCCGGATTAGTAACGTAACGTGTGCCCACGAAGAACAATCCGTTAGTGACCACCATATTGAGGTAGGCTTCTTCTTTTATTCCGTTTTCATTCATCATTTTTTTCAAAGCTGTAAAGGTTCTTTCGAAAGCATCTATCACGGCCTCTTCGCTTACCGTTTTGTGATGTGTAAACAATTCATTTAACAGGTAAGCAAAAATATGCTCTGAATCCGTTTGTCCTTTAATCCAATTATAAAGTTCATCCGAAAGCGGTTCTCTGATTTTTCGTTTAATTAATCCAAAGTTCTCAACCCCTCCGTTGTGCATCATTAACAAATTCTTGTAGCTAAAAGGATGACAATTCGATTCGGACACATCGCCAACGCTGGCTGCTCGAACGTGTGCCACAAAACATTCAGTCTGTACTTTCGGTGCCAGGTTTCTTAAATTACGATTGCTCCATGCCGGGTTTACAGATACAAATGTTGCGGGCTCATAATTTATTTCAGGAACATACCAGCCCATGCCAAAGCCATCTCCATTGAGGGGTTCTTCAATTTCCTTTGCATTTATACTTTGGTTGATCAATGAATTTTTTGGTTGATAAAGTAATTTATCAATGATGATGGGCGAACCCATATAGGCCATTAGTCGACACATACTGCTTGGTAGTTTGATCTAAAAGTTAAGCTCTTTATATAGAAATAAAAAACCCCGCTGGTGGGCGGGTTATAAAGTTTAGTTTTGTTTCACAAATTTCAGCGATACCGAATTCATACAATATCGCAAGCCAGTGGGTTTAGGCCCATCGTCAAAAACATGGCCCAGGTGGCCACCACAACGGGAGCAGACCACTTCATCACGAACCATACCGTAGCTTCCATCTGTAACAGACGCAACTGCTGTATCATTTACAGGTTGAAAAAAGCTGGGCCAACCAGTGCCTGATTCAAATTTCGCTTCTGATTTAAACAAAGGTAATTGGCAAGCAGCGCAATGGTAGGTACCCTTTTCGTGATTATTACAATATTCACCAGAAAAGGCACGCTCAGTTCCTTTCTTTCTTAAAACATAGAACTGCTGGGGCGTAAGTTGCTTTTTCCACTCTTCTTCCGTTTTTGCAAGTCGGATTTTTAATGAAGAAACCGACTTTTCAGAAGGTTTATGCTGAGAACAAGCCGGTAGTATCAGGCTTGTCAGCAAAATTATGATACATGTCTTTTTTCGCATACTGCTATAATCTTTGTTTTATATACTATGCTTAAACTTCACCTGATTGAGTTTGTTGAGTTTGGTTAGTCATAAGCAAGACAAAACTGGCGAAGTTCTTGCCATACCAACCAGAAGTTATAAAATCTTGAATTTTTGAACATTTGTTGATATGATGAGTGATATTTTTGTTTGCTTTTTAAAGAAGCACTATAATTACCTGAACATGAAGAAGACTATCCTTGTATTGGCCATTTTACTCAGTGCCCAACTGGGTTTCTCGCAGAATTACAAGTTACACTCCGTATACATGTATAGCTTCACACGGTATATTCTTTGGCCAGATGCCTATACTCAGGGAGACTTCGAAATACTAGTTTTAGGAGATTCGCCCATTTTAGAAGAATTGAAATCCATGGCCTCAGTCAAGAAGGTTGGAGACAGAACTATAAAAGTTACAAAAGTTTCAAGCCCAAGCGACATTCGAAAGTGCAATATGCTTTTCATTCCTGCCTCAAAATCCGGTAAGATTGCAGAAGTTTTAGCCAAGATAGGTACTCAATCTATTTTAGTAATAACCGAGGAAGCCGGCTTGGGTGCTAAGGGTAGTAATATTAATTTTATAGTGAAAGATGGTAAATTGGTTTTTGAATTAAATCAAGGAGCCATCAATAAACAAAGCTTGAAAGTCAGTTCGGAACTCAGCCGACTGGCAATCTTGATCTAAAATCAATCTATGGAAAAAAAGAAGGCTAGTCTTCGCTTAACTATCGGAACAAAAATAATCGGTAGTTTTCTCATTCTAATTTTATTATTTGTCGGCATTGTTTCTCTTATCTTTTGGAAGGGCAATGTAATTGATAATGTAGCCAAGAGCTCCCGAGATAATTACAGGCCATCACAAGAAGCCATTCGCGAATTTGTGTTATTGGTTACCCGATCTAAAATGTTAGTAACTAACTGGGTCTACTTGTCAACAAATGAAGAAGATAAGAGAGCCTTGAAGGTATTGCAGGACACGGAATTTCCAGCACTGGAAGGAAAGATCAAGAACTTGATGACTACATGGCAAAGCGACAGCCAACGCTTGTGGATGGATACTGTGTTTTTGCAGTTTGATACCTTGGTGTCTATTCAAAAGAATACGATTCAAGCCAGTCTTCAGTCGTTCGAGAGTTATGAAGATGGTATGGTGAAGCTCTTGGCAGAAGATGCTATTGGTAGCCAGGTTATTCCCCGCACAGCAGATTTGATTAAGCTGCTAGACAAGATTTCAAATGAGCAAAATAAAGTAACGGCAGAATCTGATCAGGCTGTATTGGATTCGATTGCCAGCCTCAAGTTTTTCACTATCGCATTGGGTATGCTTATCGTTTTAATTGCAGTGGGTAGTGCAATCTTTTTGATGGGTTCTATAACGAAGCCTGTTAATTTCTTGAAGGCCGTAGTGGTGAAACTTGGCAAAGGAGAATTGGTGGAGGAAAAGCAAGCCAAGTTTAGCAATGATGAAATCGGTGAGATGGCATATGCCATGGATAATCTGGTAACAGGATTAAGAGGTACTACAACCTTTGCTGAAAATATAGGAAGTGGCAATTACCAATCTGATTTTAAACCACTGAGTGAACATGATGTATTGGGTAACGCCCTGATCAACATGCGCGACAACCTTTCTAAAGTTGCTGAGGATGATAAGAAACGCAACTGGGCAACCGAGGGCTTAGCATCATTCGGAGAGATATTGCGCACCAATACAAATGACATTGTAAAATTATCGGACGAGATTATTGCCAATCTGGTAAAATACCTTAAAGCAAATCAAGGTGGGTTGTACATTGTTGATGATGCTGAGGGGGATGAAGAGCCAACCATGTCAATGAAATCATGCTATGCCTGGGATAAGAAGAAATTCCTGAACCATAAGCTACATGTTGGCGAGGGTTTAGCCGGACAAGCATGGCAAGAAGGAGACACGGTTTACTTAACAGAAGTGCCTCAGAATTATATTAAAATTACGTCTGGTTTAGGAGATTCTAATCCTACATCGGTATTGATCGTTCCGCTAAAAGTAAACGATCAGATATTCGGAGTAGTGGAGATTGCTTCCTTTAACCTCTTCAAAGATTTTGAAATAGAATTCGTACAGAAGATTGCTGAAAGTATAGCGTCAACTATTTCATCGGTAAAAGTAAACGCCCGTACGCAGCGTTTGCTGGAAGAGTCTCAGCAGATGACCGAGCAAATGCGGGCACAAGAAGAGGAGATGCGCCAGAACATGGAAGAGCTTCAGGCTACTCAAGAAGAAATGCAACGCAGTCAATCCGAAACTGAAAGCACACTGTCTGCTATTCATGGATCGATGGCTGTAGTAGATTATGGTGTTGATGGATCGGTATCAAAAGCGAATTCCAACTTCCTGGAATTGTTTGGATATAGTCAGGATGAAGTGGTTGGTGAAAACCATCGCATTTTTGTTTCCAAGGATGACAAGAACAGCGAAGAGTATCGTCAATTCTGGAAAGATCTTTCCATGGGTTATCCAAAGAAGGGAACGTTTAAGCGTATCAACAGAAAGGGTGAGACCATTACGGTTCGATCTAGTTTTTCTCCGGTGAAGAGCCGTTCGGGCGAAGTGATTAAAATTATGGAGATAACATATGAATTAAAATAATATCTCGAATCATACAAAAAGCAAAAAAGCCCAGCGACCCTGGGCTTTTTTGTTACCTAAACCTAAACCTATGAGAAGAATTACTCTACTCTGGGTTCATTAACGGTTCGTTTGTTTTGCAGGTTTCAGGTATTAAAAAAAAATGTCTTTTATTTTTTAAGCTTGTCTTTAAATACCTTCTTAAACTTATCCAGCTTGGGCTGAATTACATAAGAACAATAAGGAGCGTTACCATTTAAATTAAAATAATTCTGATGATAATTTTCTGCTTTGTAAAACGTTGGCACCGCGCTTATCTCTGTTACAATGGGCTGACTAAATATTTTCTCTTCGGTGAGTTTCTTTTTGTAACCTTCTGCCAATTGTTTTTGCTCCGAAGTATGGTAAAAAACTACTGAACGATATTGAGTGCCTTCATCTGCTCCTTGCTTATTTAACGTTGTAGGATCATGTGTTTGCCAGAAAATTTCTAGCAATTCATCATACGTAACTTTTTTAGGATCATAGGTAAGTTGGATAACTTCAGCATGACCAGTAGACCCGGTACACACATCTTTGTAGGTAGGATTTTTAACCTGCCCACCAGCATAACCCGATTCGACTTTCTCAATGCCATCGACCTGCTGAAACACGGCTTCGGTACACCAAAAACATCCTGAGCCAAACGTTGCTAATTGAAGACCTTCCATATTAAGTTGTTTAGTGTTTACTGTTGTTGCGCTTGCCGTCTTACTTTTTTGTCCGCAGGATGCACCTGCCAGAAAAATAAGAATTGCTAAAGGAATAATATTTCTCATGTATTCAGAATTTATTTAATTGGATAAAACCTTAAAAACTTTCTGTAGCTCTTTAACCCACTTACGAACAAAATGGTTTACCCGGATGCATCCATTTGTCAGCTATCAAACAAAAGAAGGTTTTGCAGACCTTTATTGATTGCAATACCTTCTAAAGATTTTAAGCTAAACCTTGGTCTTAATAGTTCTGATAGAATCCCTTAATGGCGGGGAGAAGTTGATTATAGATCGGTTTTGTAAATTCTAAAAAGAGATCTTGTTGTTGAGGAGGCTGCTGCTCACGTTGATTGCAGAGAGATAATTGTTTGTCGTTTAACGCACGTTCATCGCCATTGAATCTCGCCCATTGACTAACCCAAACGTATTCTCCACTAAATTTTCGAGTAGCAAGTACACCACTTGTCTTTGCATCAACAGTTACCATACTCAATAACCCTCTGGATATAATTTCTTTACGGTAGGTGGTATATTTAGCTTTCACTGTACCATAAACAGGCATTAATTTTCCGCTCAGTTTTGTTTCGCCAATTTTAACACTGTCGCGCGTAAAGGTTTCTTCTTTTTCTTTAAGCACGGAATTGCCAACAGAGAAATCATCGAACTGCATGCGCAGGATTTGATCCGCATCTTCAAGATTAATGGACGTGGCTTCTTGTGGTGTATAGAATTTTATGAAGCCCTGATCTGGATATTGACTATGTAAATAGGATTCTACCTTATCCTGAAAGAAACCACCACTTAAGTTATAACGGGCAGGTACCGGAATCTGCTCGACAATTACTTTTAAAGTAGCTACGTCTTTTGATTTGGCTAAGTATTCAACAACATCTTTAAAACCGGGCGCAAAATTTTGAGCGTCTACAAAATTGAAATAGGCTTTTCGTGCTTCGATGCGATTGCCCTTCATAAGGTTTGTGATGCCGGAATTATAACTTTCTTCGGCTGCTTTTTCTTTTAACGGACCAATCTCAGCATAATAATTTACCGGGTCTTTGATCACGCGCATGCAACCAGGGCATTGCTTAATCTCTTCATAAAGTCTGTTGATTTGATCGTAGGATTGAATCGCGCTTTTCCACTTGTAGGGCGAATTTGATGCAATTTGATTCTTTGCTTGTTCCTCTATCGAGGCAAGGGCGAGGGGATAGGCATTTCGCAACGCCTCGCTCGATTTTTCATGATCCGGCTTTTGTCTTAATCGGCTTGCAGCTTGCATTACTGCACCGTAATAATCGCCATGTTCATAGGCTTTTTTCCCCGAGCTACAGCCAGCAAGAATGATTAAAATTAGAAAAAGCAAGCGTTCACGTTTCATAAGGTAGGCTTATTGAAAAGGTAGATTCAAATGTAATGTTCGAAAGTTAATCAGTTCAACGGAAAAAAGTAAATGAGCATGTCATCAATCAGATCGCGCCAGTTTCCCCACGAATGACCTTGGTTTACTTCTTTGTATTCATGTGTACAGGTATTTTTATCAAGTATCGATTTCATTTTTTTCGCTCCCTCTTGTGTGTCATTAATTTCTCCTGAAGACATAAAGGTTTTTACCGGAGGCTTATCAGGGTTGTCGCAATAGGTATAGATTTCAGGACGGAACCAAAATGCTGGCGATTGAATACCTGCCAAACCAAAAATTTCAGGCTTTGAGAATGAAAAATAAGCGGCTGCTAAACCACCCATTGAAGTGCCCAAAATAGCACGATCTTCTGGGCGAGTGCTAACGGAAAATTGTTTTTCTACTTTCGGAATTAATTCATTCACCACAAAATTTAGGTAGTGTTCGTTCATGGCCAACTCAATCATTCGTCTGTTGTTGGAGCGATTGACAGGCTCTCGGTGATCAATAAAAACAGCAATGATTGGTTTGATTTTTTTTAGATGGATGAGGTTATCCAGAATGGTGATCATATTACCCATGCGTTCATGCATGTATTCGTAACCATCGTTTACATATATAATGGGGTAGACATCTTTTGATTGTGCTTTGTAATTCGCTGGTAAGTAAATACTGTAACTAATTTGATAGCCGAGTTCTTTGCTGTTAATTAAAATATCTTTTTCAACACGACCATGAAAGATAGCAGGCATAAGTTGGTTGATTGGATCTTCTGTCCAACGCAACATGCGTAATTCTGAATTAGGACTTCCTCCTCCAACGCCAGACCACTGCTGATGCAGATTTAATGGATCAAGAATCCAATTGGTTTGATCGATCACGATTTTATAATCGAGGCGCGCATCTTCCGGAAAAGATGCCTTTAATATCCAGATGTCGGTTTTGGGAATTTTTGTTCCGGCATTTTTAAATTTAGAATCAGAACCCCATCCATTAAAGTCGCCCATCCACGAAACACTTTTGGCCTCACCTCGATAGAGAAAAGCAACGGAGTCTTTATCGATTAGAGGAATTTGATTTTGGTCAGCAAGTTCTTGCCAGGTTTTTTCTACTTCTGCGACAGAAGACGAATGAAGTTTATCTAGTTGAGTTTGAAAAGTTGAATAAACCTGAGCATCGACATCAGTAATCTGAATCAGAAAAAACAAAAGGAATAGTTTTCTCATGCTTGAATAACGTCATCTTTATCATCTACAAACCGTACGCAGAATGCTGCAATGATCAGAAAAGCTCCAGCCATCACTAAACTATAAATAGCATTTGAGTTATATAAATATTTTAAAATTGGTCCGCCTACAATGCCGTTGAAAATTTGAGGAAGTGTAATGAAGAAATTGAATACCCCCATATATATCCCCATTTTATGAGAAGGTATTGCGCCTGCTAACATGGCGTAAGGCATTGCCAAAATACTTGCCCAAGCCATACCCACACCAATCATGGAGAACAAAAGTAAAATAGGGTTATGTATAAAGTAGATTGAAATTAGTCCGATGCCTCCCGCTATTAATGATAATGAATGAGTCGATTTTCTTCCAAACTTTAATGCGATGGCCGGTAGGAGCAGAGCATAGATTGCTGATACACCATTGTATGTGCCAAACAAAATCCCAACCCAGTTGCCAGCGTCCTGATAGGTTTCTGAAGTTGTGTCACTTGCTGGTAGTCCATATACATGCGTTGCCACTGCACGACTTGTAAATACCCACATGGAGAATAGTGCAAACCAAGAGAAGAACTGAACAAGACCAAGTTGCTTCATCGTTTTTGGCATGGATGCAAAATCACTTATAATTTGCGCGATACCTTTTTTAGAAGGTGTCTTTGAATAATCTTCTTTGTTGTATTCGTCCGGTGGAAATTCTTTGGTCGTAATTACGGTCCAAAGGATGGCGATCAGAAATACAACGGCTCCTACGTAGAACGATAAGGTTACATTGTATGGAACTTGGCCTGCTGCGGCAGTTTTCTCTACATTAAAAAAGTTAGCAAAGATGTAGGGCAGCCAAGATCCAATAACGGCACCCAAGCCAATCAGAAAAGTTTGAATTGAAAATCCAAGTGTACGCTGGTCTGACGGAAGCAGATCTGCAACCAATGCGCGAAAGGGTTCCATCGCTACATTGAATGATGCATCCATGATCATGAGTATTCCGGCACCGACATAAAGAGAAGGAAGGAAACTTGCTAATACCGCGGAGTTGGGCATAAACATTAACGCGGCTGATGCGAAGATTGCTCCTGCCAAAAAGTACGGTCGTCTTCGCCCTAACGAAGTCCAGGTGTGGTCACTGTAATAACCAATGATAGGTTGTATAATCATACCCGTTAGCGGTGCAGCTAACCAAAACCACGATAAGTGTTCAACTTCTGCACCGAACGAGGTGAGAATGCGCGAAGCGTTACCATTTTGTAATGCAAACCCAAACTGAATTCCGAAGAAGCCGAAACTCATGTTCCAGATTTGCCAGAAACTCATTCTGGGTTTTGTGCCCGATGCAGATATACTCATATAGTAGTCGTTGGTTGTAAAGCAGGTGAAGGTATTCGCTTCGCTAAACTTTGTTATGGTGTGTTCTTCACTAAAGTAATTAAAAAAAAAGTCGTTGTGAAAATCTATCCATGTCGACAAGAAGCCTTACCAAGTTAATGTTATTTCTTGCGATGAGTAATCTACTTCAATTACGTGAACAGGTTCTTCAGGTCCTCGATCTGGATCGGAGAATGGGTCGTATTTCTCCATGGGTGCAAAAAACTGATTCATTTCTTTCGCAAGTTTAAATATCGTTCCATTAATGAATATTGATTCGGCATTCTCTTCTCTTCCATGAAGAACCAACTTTATTTTTTTAACGAGCGATGTAAAACTTCCCTCTACTGCAGACAGTATAATCTTGTTTTCACTGTTTTTATTTTCAATGAATCGCTTTGCGAAATTTCCATTTTGATAATCGAAAGTAGCACCGTCATCTTCATAATGTGTGAAGGAAGAATCGCCCCCGGAATAAAAGTGCAGAACGCTGGTTGTGGAAATTTCTTGTGTGTGTGACTTAGCGGGTTGCATTGGAAGAATGGCCCCCGCCTTGACAAAGATCGGTAACTTGTTTAAGGGACATTCAATAATAATTTCCATGTTGCCTTCATATTTTTCCCCAGTATACAGGTAGTACCAATAGCCTTTTGGCAGGTACACTTTCACAAATTCTTTATTGCTCTCAACAGGCGCAACTAAAATGGATGGGCCGAATAGGTATTGATTGTTGAACTGTCCATCATAGATTTTTGGATCGTATGTGTAATCGATGGCAAGCGAGCGTTGCACAGGCATTCCATTCAAACTTGCTTCGTAGAATAATGAATAAATGTAGGGCAGAAGTTTATACCTGAATTTTATATAGTTGCGCGAGATCTGCTCTACCTCTTCACCATACGTCCACGGCTCGGTATCGCGACTGTTAATCATAGAATGTCCGCGAAAGAAAGGAGAGAGTGCGCCAATGGAAATCCATCGCGCAAACAGATTAGAATCAGCATTGCCTACAAATCCGCCAACATCGTATCCTGCGAAAGCAATACCGGTTAAGCCCATACTATTAACCATGCGAACACCTAACAACATGTGTTCATCATATGCCACGTTGTCTCCCGTCCACACTGCTGCGTAGCGTTGTACACCTGAGAAACCCGAACGGGTTAGGTTAAACGGACGCTTACCTTTCAACAATTCTTTTGTTCCTTCGTAAGTGCTTCGTGCCATTTGAAATCCGAAAAGATTGCGGCCTTTTCGCATGGTGCCTTTGTTGCCATCAAAATCGAATTCAATATTTTCGGGTAACATCTGCCCCCACGTGGCGATCTCATTCATATCGTTCCAGTACCCTTCAATACCAAGTGCTGTATATTCTTTCAATTGTTCTTTCCACCACTTTCGCGCTGCAGGATTAGTAAAATCAGGGAAGTGACACCAACCTGGCCAGACTTGGCCGGTATAGTTTGTGCCATCTGGATATTTAATAAAGACATCTTCTTTTATACCATCATCGTATGCTTTATATCCCTCCTCTATCTTAATACCTGGGTCGCACATTACAACAACATGAAAACCCATCGCCTTCAATTTTTCTAACAATGTTTTTGGATCGGGAAAATCTTTTTCACTCCACGTAAAGATTTTGTACTTCTCCATGTAATGAATATCAAAGACAATCACATCAGATGGAATGTCCTTATCACGAAAAGTTTGAGCCAGTGTCAGTACTTCCTTATCAGGATAATAACTATATCTACATTGTTGATACCCAATGCTCCAAAGTGGGGGCATTTCCATGCGGCCTGTTAAGTGAGTGTAATGTTGCAGTATTTTCGCAACAGAATTATCGTGAATGAAATAGTAATTCATTTCACCCTGATCAGCAGAGAAACTGGAGAAACGATTGTTTGATGCTCCGAAATTGAAGAATGATTTGTGCGGATTGTCGAAGAACAGACCATAAGCGAGTGCGTTGTGAATACCAATATAAAATGGCATGGAACTGTAAAGAGGATCGGCCGCTGACCCATATCCAAAACTATCGGTGTTCCAGTTTTGATAGCCTGAACCCTTACGATCAAGGCCGCCTGTCTTTTCGCCAAGCCCTATGAAACGCTCCCCTTCCTGAAGTTTTTTATAGGTAGTTACTTGTTCGCCATTCCAGCTTGTTCCAAAGGCATCGTCATCTTCATTGATGGTTGTGCCATCCGAAGTTGCAAAGCTGAACCGCATTGGATTTTTCTGAATAGTCAGAATTGTTTTTGGAGTGCGGAGCTCAATTGCGTTTTCCTTTTCGGTGATCGAAAAATTTACGTCTTGTGGCTTGGCAATTACGGAGTATGAAAAATCGTCAAATTCAGATCGAGTTAGACTGATCCTAATGATGGACTCATTATAAACCTGTATGCGGAATTTTTCGAGCATTGTTTCTCCAGAAATTCCAAATGATTCCTTCTTCCATTCTTGTAGAATGCCCAAACTTTGACTGAGCGAATTAGGTGATAATGCCATTGCTTTACGTTACGTTAACATTGTAAGTAAAGCTAATTAACTAAAGTAATCCTACGAGAAGATTGGACAAAAATCAGAAATCGATTGCGGCAACACGTTAGGCTTAAAAAATAAAGAGCCCAGATTAGTGAGTAGCTAGACTCAAGACACTGGACTCTTCACTCAATACTTTTTTAATTATTTCTTCTTGCCCTTTTTGAGGGAAGAATCGCGAACGATCAATCTTGTTTTCAAAATCTTAACTTCAGGCGTTGGATCCTCATTGTCTTTCGATTTAAACTCGATTTGACGGATAAGGAGTTTAGCAGCTTCCTGACCCATTTCAAATCCGGGTTGGTCTACGGAAGTCAACGGTGGTTCAAGCAATGCACTAAAGAACCAGTTACTAAATCCAACCACCGCAATGTCTTTCGGGATGTTGAGGTTTGCTTCTTTAACCGCTTGCATGGCACCCATTGCAGCAGGATCGTTTGTAGAGAAAATAGCATCAGGAGGCTGAGCCATTTTCAAGAGTTGTTCTGTTGCGATTTTTCCTTCTTCAATTGTTCCTAATGGGCACGACACAATCAAATCTTTACTGAAAGGAATATTATTTTCTTTTAACGCTTCAAGGTATCCCTGTAAACGTTGCTGTGTAATGCCGAGGTTTGGAGGCCCTTCTAAGTGAGCAATGCGTTTACATCCTTGATCGATAAGATGTTGAGTAGCTTCTTTTGCTCCGCTTAAATCGTCTACGATAACCATGCTCGAGTTTTGGTTTTCATAAACGCGGTCGAAGAATACAATGGGCACACCCTTAGCGAGAATACCATCAATGTGATCGAATGTATTAGTTTCGCGCGAAAGCGAGATGAGCATACCATCAACACGACTGTTAAACAGTGCTTTAATGTTAATCTTTTCGCGTTGGAGTGATTCATTGGACTGTGTGATGATCACATTATACCCTGCACTGTAGGCAACATCTTCAATTCCACTAATTACAGTAGAGAAGAAGAAGTGAACAAGCTCAGGAATAATTATTCCGATCGTGTTGGTTTTGCTTTGTCTTAAACTGAGAGCCACAATGTTAGGCTGGTAGTTTAGTTTTTCAGCAAGTTCGTTTACAGCCTTTTTGGTGGCAACGCTAATATCTGGATGATCTTTTAGCGCTCGTGACACAGTAGAAGGAGAAATGCCCAACTCGCGGGCAATATCTTTAATAGTGACCTGGTTATATTTCATACCGCAAGATCGACAATCCCGCAACAATCTTCGCAAACGCTTCGCAATTTTTTATTCTTGAATCGCAAACGATTGATAATGGACTTAAAAACGAGTTTCTTCTGTTGCATTGGGTGAAACGTCATTCAACATCATCTGATAATTTCATCAGTGTAGCTTCAGTGTAGCTGGCTTCTGGCTATAGATGGGGCGTTAGACGTTCGTTCATCCCGCTATAGATATTGTATAGATGTCGTTGCATCAATCCGGATTCTTCATCAGATAAACAGGGGTGTACGCTTCATAAAAGCGCTGGTTTATGAAAGAACATTTCATGCTACTAGCCTGCTAGACTAAACGACAAAGAAAGAAGCGTGAAGGAGATACTGAAGACGCACCAATCGCCAGCACCTTTAGTAACCCCACCACTTCGAAAGATGGTTATTGCATCGTTCGATAGGGGTCTTGAAAAAGACCATAGTGCACACCCAAAACTTACTAGTTATAGAAGAGATGAAAGCTCAGAGAGAACAATGATTGGGGTAATAACTTTGGAGACAACGGGGCAGATGGTACTTTAGAGAGTGGAGGTTCCGATATCGTGGTAACAGCTGGCCCGAAGAAAATTACTTTTAACCCGGTAGATAAAAAATATACTATAGTAAACTTCACTTGGGGTATTGTAGGATCCGCTTACAATGATTGGGGTAACACGGAATTCCTGATTCTCCATTTACATATGACGATGCCACCGACCAGTGGAGAGCGATCGTTAAATTATCGGATGGCAAATTTAAAATCCGGAAAAACAATGACTGGGTTTTAAATTATGGCGATACTGGAGCAGATGGAACCTTAGAGACTGGTGGTACTGATATAGAAGTCACTGCTGGAAAACACCTAGTGACCTTCAATGAGAATGATCTTACTTATGTTATTGAAGCAATTCCAAATATTTGGGGATTGGTACTGCCGTTACTATAATGCTGGAATTTATAAATCCGCGCCTTGAAAAGAAATAAATAAATTTGGCTGTCAACTTAATTTTTGATTCTTGAAATTATCATTATTGCTTCTGTCTAAAATATACGTTTGATATTTGGGGGAGACCCAAAAAATCATTACTCCTTATTGCGATCCGATTTTTCAGCATTAATAATGTTAGCCCATTTTTCCAAAACTGCAACCAATCTATCTAATACGAATGGCTTAGAGATGTAATCATTCATACCGGCTTGTATGCACAATTCTTTGTCACCACTCAATGCATTAGCGGTCATCGCGATGATAATGGGCTGTCTATCGAAGTTTTGCCGAATAAATTTAGTTGCGTGATATCCGTCCATTTCTGGCATTTGAATATCCATAAGGATTACGTCATAAGCCTTATTACTAACTTCTTCTATTGCAAGAATTCCGTTGCCTACGATCGCTGTTTCATATCCCAACTTCTGAAGCGCACGACTCGCTAGCTTTTGATTTACTTCATTGTCCTCAGCAATGAGAATTGTTAAAGGATATTTTTTGGCAAAATCAACGGATAGTTTTTTGTCAGCTGATGCAGGTAGGATTTTAGATTTACTTTGTTTCTTTAATACATCCGTTATTGCATTTGAAAGCATCTTTTGTTTTACTGGTTTTGTTAATATATAGGAGAATAGATATTCGTGATGTTTTCTATTCTCATCACCAACGGAACTCAATAAAATAATAGGAATTTTTGAATCGTTTTGCCGAATAGCTTTGGCAAACCCAACCCCATCCACCTCGGGCATTTGCATATCTGAAATAATAAGATCAATCCCTTTATTGTGAGACAAAATGTTTAATCCTTCTTCAGCTGAACTTGCCAAAATTGGGGTGAATTTCCATTGTTGCAACTGGGTTAATAAAATCTGCCGATTGGTTGAATTATCGTCTACTACCAGCACCTTCATTCCGTGTAGAGCCTTCGAACTAAAGTGTACATAATTGACAACAGAGCTTCCCCCTAATTCGGTTTGAATAGTAAATGAGAATGTAGTGCCTTCTTCATATACACTTTCAACGTTGATATCACCACCCATTAGTTTAACTAATTTTTCTGAGATGATTAGCCCAAGTCCACTACCTCCATATTTACGTGTTGTCGAGGAATCTACTTGTGAAAATGCTTTGAATAATCTTTCCAACTTGTCGGCTGGAATTCCAATCCCGGAATCCTTAATTTCAAAGTGCAGATCAAGTTGTTTTTTTTCCACTCTTTTCACATGCACACCAACAAATATTTCTCCTTTCGAGGTAAACTTTATGGCATTACCAATTAAGTTGGTTAGTATTTGCTTAAGCTTAAACCCGTCACAGAAGATAGTTGATGGCACGTCATGATCCATTTGATAGAGAAGATCTAAATTTGTTTCAGCTGCTTTTTTCGAAAAAATATCCAGAACTTCTTCAATGCACGTTCGTAAATCCAGGTCTTGAAGATCGAGTTCCATTTTCCCCGATTCTATCTTTGAGAAATCCAGAATGTTATTAATAACTGAAAGCAGACTCTCGCCACAACTTCGAATAGTATTTGCATATTCCCGCTGTTCATTGTCAAGATTTGTTTCTATCAGCAGAGACGCCATTCCAATTACTCCATTCATTGGAGTTCTTATTTCATGACTCATTGTTGCCAGAAATGTGCTCTTCGCAAGATTAGATTTCTCTGCCTCCTCCCTTGCTAATCTCTCGTCTTCAATAGCTCTGACAAGTGCTTTGGATCGCTCCTGTTCGGATATTTCAAGTTTTACCATTTTTGAAATATCTCTTGATATCCCAAAAGTTCCTATAACTCTGTTTGATGAATCGAACAAAGGCATTTTTGTTGTTGAAACCCACACCTCAGTTCCATCCTTCCTTATTTCGCGTTCTACATAATCAATCTTTGCTTGTCTGCTTGTCATGATGTTTTTCTCATCATCAAAGGCTTCACGTGCATGTTCCGCGTCATGAAAATCAAAATCAGTTTTCCCAACTATTTCATCCTGTTTTAGTTTGAATAGAACAGCCATATGTTTACTTACTCGAATCAATTTACTTTGCGTATCCTTAAAATAAACAGCGTCAGTTAAATTGTCCATTAGAGCGGTAAACAAGTTTCCTTCTAATTGGGATGAACGATTAATTTTTTTTGCTTTTTTTAAATGGATTACTGAAGCAATTAACAAAAGAAGACAAAGACCACTTTGAAATTGTAGACCAACGAAAAAAATGGAATTTCCTGACTGATTTAAACTTTGAAAGTGTATTACAAGCAATGCAGTATTTGAAACCAGCATAATAGCGATCAGAGAAACAATGATGGCTGATCGATTCCATTTTACTTTAGTAATCATTGAGAATTTTTTCTGTGAGATTCAATTTATTCAATTTTCGGATAACCTGCTTAAAAAAAATAGACCTCCGATTTGAATTGCTGGTTTCGGGAAAAATTGTGAGGCATAGCTTCAGCCCCAGTGGTTCTGCAATCCCGAACGAAAGTACGGAGAGTACAATACAAGTTGCGTATCTAATCTTCAATCTCTTTAAGTGACTCAGAAGGTACACGCATTGGCAAAGCTTCGGTGGATTAGTAAAGTGACCTTTTTTCCGAAGGGGCAACGTATCTACTGAGCAATTTCATCCTTTCTCCGAACTGATATGCAGAATTCTGATTTCCGCGTTTGTAATCTCGCTTCAATAATTTAATTGTCTAACTTCAATAGACGGATTAAGGTATACCAACTTCAAATATAAAAATCTTCAAACTCCAGCTTGCATTGCAACAAATGAAAACGGATGACTCGCGGAATTGAAGTATCCCTAATTGAAATTAAACATTGAAGGCTTCTAAGTTTCTATTAATAAATTGATTGAAAGAAATGGGAGGTTTGCCGGTAATCGTTTCTACCCATTTCGATATTTCCGGTACTTTCTGAAAACGCGGAAAGTAATGCAGCATGATCATAACCAGAATGAAAGCAGTTGGTACTTGCTCTTTTCTTTTCTCGATAAAGAAACTGAGCAAGTTTGGCGATTCATAATGTATTGGTTTACCAAACTCTTTGCTGAATTCTGCAGCCATCTCTTCAAAGCTTAGCCTTTCATACGAAGTGAGTTCGTACGATTTATTTTTGTGAAGACCAGGTTGTGATAATACAGTAGCGACAACCCGACCAACATCACAAACATCAACAAGCGTGAACTTTGAGTTACCAGCGGGAAGAAATATTCTTTGTTTATTCACCAAATCATTCTTTAACGTGGTCGTGAAATTTTGCATGAAATATGCAGGTCGGATAAAAGTGAAGGGGATATTGCTTTCTACAATGAGCTTTTCAATTTTGTGGTGAGGAATAATCCGACTATTTTCTACTCCTTGTACTGACAGGAATACAATATGTTGTACGCCTTTTTGTTTCGCTATTTCAATCAACGGTTTAAAGTATTTGTTGACTTCCGAAAGCTGAGGAGGTCTCAAAAGAAAGAGGACATCGCAGTTATTTAACGCTGACGTGTAAGTTGTTTTATCAGTGAAGTCAAACTTAGTGAAAGGAACGTCATAGTTGCTTAATATTAATTTGTCTTTTTCGAGATCTCTTACACCTGCAAAAAGATTTATTGTGTGTTTAAATTCCGAAAAGGATTTAATTATTTCCAGTCCTACATTTCCGGTTGCTCCTGTTATTAGTATGTTTTTCATCCTCAAAAAAAAATCAGATTAGTCGCGAGTGGAAGTGGTGTTAATGTTGCCAACTTAGCGCTTTACATGGCGCCAACCAAAAGATACAAGATCTTGTATGCCTAGCAACAGCGAATTAGACTACATGGTCTACTATTACAACCTCCGTTCCCTGTTATTGACCGAAAGATTTTTTGGTTTAAAAACAATGATCGTCACAATGCCCCAAACCGTTATCAAGAGTCCCATGTAGCTGGGAATATTTTTGCCTGCGAGGTCGGATGTAAAGGCGGTATCGATCGTGGAATGAAATATAGCGCAGACTAAAATACTTGCTCTTGAAGAGTTGTAAAGCCAGGTTAACAAAATGCTGCCCGTTAATAAACTAAAAATCCAACCAAAAATTCCAGCAGCATCCATTGTTACATACCCAGGCCGGTAAAAGAATAATGGTAAATGCCATAGTGCCCAGAAGGCCGTGAGTATAATGCTTGCAGTCAGTGCGTTGAATTTGTTTTGAAGTCTAGGTAATGCAAAACCACGCCAACCTACTTCTTCACCAAAGCCAAAGAAAATGAGGTTGTAAATGAAAAAGGTTAGCAAGTTAAAATTTGGAAATTCTTTTGTTGTTAAAAGCCCTGCAAGATTTATTGGTGTATTGTTAATGAAATAGTCAATTACAGCGGCAACAATGGCAAGTATAAATGGGCTGAAAAGTGAAATGGTTAAATAAATGAGAGGCTTCGTCTGAGCGCATTTTTTTAATAGCTCTTTTAGCCCTTTGTTTTTGAAATAAATCCAAGTTGTTAGAAATGAAGCAAGCAAGGGACCGAGTCCTCCGAGTGCGTGCTGAAAGGTTAAAGTCTGCATATCGACCACCCCAAAAATGTTTCCGTATAAAGGAAACCAAATTGTCCAGGAGATCAGGTAAGCCAGCCCAAAGTATGTGAATAATTGTTTCATTGTCTCACGCAATTTTTTATACCATTTACATTTTGCTTGATTTTATTTCTAATCAATAATTTTTAATACCCTCTTTAATAGTTGAATAAAAACTACAGGAGCGATACTAATGCCTAGTATTGCTAGCCAGACACTACCCGTGATTGTTTGAAGTCCCAATATTTCCTTTAGGGGCGCAAACCAATAAAAGACTCCGATGATTAAAATACAAAGCAGTAGGGCAGACCAAACAAAATAATTCGTTGTAACCTCATTCTTTATAAAGGAAACTTTTCTGGAAGATAGATTTAGCACATGCCATAATTGTGAGAGGGCAAGACTGAAGAATGTAATGTTGTTACACAGTTGCGCATCGTATTTCAAATAATAACTACAATACCATGTTACCAGTATTATTGGTAAGGCCAAGAGCAGCGCATATACAATTATAGAAATCCAATCCTTTTTTATGATAATATTTTCCTGGGGATTGCGTGGTGGTAATTGCATAATCAACGCATTGCCTTTGCCCATGCCCAATGCCAACGCAGGAAATATATCGGTTACTAAATTTA
>JBKJOF010000023.1:0-15527 GCA_046595655.1 Chryseolinea sp.
TGAAGTTTGCGTGCGATACTACCGATCATTAAACTATCGAGAAATCCCCACTCGCTCCACGGATCGCGAAAATCTGCCAGCCATTTTATTAAAGGATTTTTCTTTTTCAGTTTCAAACCAATTAAATGCATACTGTGTGGTGGCCCAGTTGTAATGATCGTGTTGATTTGATTGTCGCGAATAAAGTCGTGTAGAAATTTTACGGATGGTTTCACCCAGAACACGCGCGGATCAGGAATAAAAAAATTTCCCCGAATCCATGTACTTATCTTTTGAAAAAGCGATTTGTTTTTTCCAGAGACCAGATCAGTAGGCATTGCCATTTTCTTTTTTCCAAAGATGGACGACAATTTAAAGAATGCATCATATGGTTCCCAGATGGGAAAGTGAATAATCTCCGCTTCCTTTGGAACATCATTCAACAACGATTCATCCTGTACTGCGAATGAAGGATTTTCAGGAGTAAATACATAAGGAGTCCAACCTTGCGATGGCAAGTACTTTACAAACTTGAGCCAACGCTGCACACCACTCCCTCCGCTGGGCGGCCAATAATATGCAATGATCAGAACTTTCTTTTCCATTTACATTTTTTAGCTTTAAGCTTGAAGCTTTAAAACTTAAATTAATTTATAAATCTCATCAATATTAGCAGGATTCATCCAAACAATTTCGTTGTCACGTTTGAACCAAGTCATCTGTCGCTTCGCGTATCTTCTTGAGTTGCGTTTCAATAATCGGATTGCCTCATCTTTATCGTACTGTCCTTCCATGAAATTAAAAATTTCTTGATACCCAACAGTTTGAAGTGCTTGCTGATCTTTGAATGGAAAGAGGTCCTTGGCCTCCTCAAATAATCCATCATGAATCATTGTATCCATTCGATCATCAATACGTTTGTTCAGTACTTCACGTGACAATTCCAAACCAATCTTTACAATTGAAAAGGGATGCTGAAGTTTTATTTTTTTCCGGAAGGTAGAAATGGAATGCCCTGTGCCGATTTTTACTTCCAAAGCACGCATCAACCGATGTGGATTCTGTTTGTCGATCGTTTCAAAATGTTCTGGATCAAGCTTCTTCATTTTTTCCTGAAGCCAAACAATACCTTCCTTCTCGTATTGACGATTTAATTCTTCACGAATTTCATCGTCAACATCCGGAATATCATCGAAGCCTTCCAGCACCGCTTTCACATAAAGGCCAGAGCCTCCGCATAAAATAAGGTAATCGTATTTTTTAAAAAGCTGATGAATAAGCGCCAACGCATCGCGACCATATTGAGCGCCATCATAGCTTTCGCTGATCGAATGACTGTTGATAAAATGATGTGAGATCGCTGCTAATTCTTCTTCATTCGGTTTTGCCGTGCCAATAGTTAACTCCTTGAAAATCTGGCGTGAATCGGCCGAAATAATTTCGGTTTTAAAATGCTGTGCAAGCTTAATGGCAACTGCCGTTTTCCCAACAGCGGTAGAACCGATCACTACAATTAATTTTTTATCGAGCATTTCCAAGCCTGAAAGTTAGTGCATTTCCTTAGTGAACCTTCGTGTCTTGGTGTCTTAGCAGCAATAATTTCCGCTACCTTTTTTTGCCACCAAAGCACCAAGACACGAAGGAAACACGAAGTTGATGAACAATGAAAAGTGCTGTTATCGATTAACATTCTTTCCTATCTTGCCGACTGAAATTTACTATAACCATGATCAAATACACGGTTCCATTTCTTACCAAGTTAGAAGACATGATTGCAGAATCTGATTATACTCTTCGTTATGAAAAAGGGCATTTCAAATCAGGATACTGCTTATTGAAAGACCAGAAGATCATCATCATCAATAAGTTCTATACCACCGAAGGTAAAATCAATGCGTTGCTCGACATTCTTAGAAATGTAGAGTTGAATGCCGAACGATTCACAGAGAAAAGCCAGAAGCTTTACGAAGAGCTTACCCAACAACCGAAGGCGGCTTGAAAATAATATTTCTGGGCACCGGCACATCTCAGGGCGTTCCAGTAATCGGCTGCACATGCGAAGTTTGTCAATCGTTAGATTATCGCGATAAGCGATTGCGCACTTCCGTTCAAATCGAAGTTTCCAATAAAAGTTTTGTTATCGACACCGGCCCTGATTTTCGCCAGCAAATGTTGCGTGAAAATGTGAAGCGACTAGATGCTGTTCTTTTTACACATGCGCATCGCGATCATACTGCAGGTCTAGATGATGTGCGCGCCTACAACTTCATGCAGGAGATGGATATGCCTGTGTATGGAACTCAGCCGGTTCTCGATCAATTACGATTAGAATACGCATACGCCTTTGCCGAGAAAGTTTATCCAGGCATTCCAAGATTAACACTCAACAAAATTGATGAAACACCTTTTCAGATAAATGGAATTGACGTAATACCCTTACCTGTACTCCATCTAAAAATGTCAGTGCTGGGTTTTCGAATTCATAATTTTAGTTACATAACCGATGCGAATTTTATTCCGGAAGAAACAATCGAACGAATGAAAGGAACAGAAGTCTTGGTATTGAATGCACTTCAAATAGAACCGCACATCTCTCACTTCAATTTAAAGCAAGCGTTAGAGATGGTCGAGAAAATAAAACCGAAGAAGGCTTACTTCACACACATTAGTCATAAACTTGGTTTGCATTCTGAGGTTCAGAAGAAGTTACCCGCTAATGTATTTCTGGCGAATGATGGATTGCAGATTTCTTTGAAATAGTTGATCGTTGTTCGTTGATAGTTGTGGGCAAAACAGAAAACTAACAACTTACCTAACTCGAATAACGAACAACTAACAACGACCAACCACAACACGTGCATAACAACTACTATTTCCTTAAACAACTAACACCACCACTCAGTATTACATTAAAGGATTGCGTAATCTCCGAATGCTTTAGTCAGAACAAGGAAGAATTGATTATTCGGTTTGAAACAAGAACTGATCCTTTCTTTATCAAAGCAAGTTTGCTGGCGTCTTTCTCTTGTTTATCCTTTCCTTATAATTTTCAACGCGCTCGAAGAAATAGTGTTGATCTTTTTAGTGAGCTGATCGGACAACGAGTAGAAAGTATTCGGCAGTTTGAGAATGAGCGAAGCTTTGCGCTAATGTTGAGCAATGGTTTTGCTTTACTTTTTAAGATGCACGGAAACCGGAGTAACGTAGTTTTGTTTAGAGAAGGTAAGACGTTCGAAATGTTCAGGAATAATTTACCAGAAGATGAAGCCCTTGTTTTGGATGAATTAGATCGGAAGATGGACTGGACACGAGAAGGTTTTGAACAACATCAAGATAAGCTGCAAGAGCATTATTTCACTTTGGGGAAACTGGTATGGAAATACCTTGACGACAATAGTTTTAAAACATCAACATCCGATCAGCAATGGCAAAGTATTCAAAGACTCCGATCTGATTTTGAAAAGCCAAAATACTTTATCACTGAACTAAATCATAAACTCTACTTATCGCTCATGCGATTGGGTAATGTAATGAAAGAGTTTAGCGATCCGCTGATCGCGGTAAATGAATTCTTCCTTACTTATACACACCATCATGCTCTTTCAAAAGAGAAGTTGGCAGCCTTGTCAGCATTAAAATCAAAATTACATTCAGGGGAATTGTATTGCCGTAAGACGAGTGATAAACTAACTGAACTCGAAACCAATAACAATTATAAAATCTGGGCTGATCTAATAATGGCAAACCTCCACGCTATTAAACCAAGAGCAGAGAAAATATCGCTTCAGGATTTTTATCAGGAAGATCATCTTATTGAAATAAAACTCAAGCGAGATTTAAGTCCGCAGAAAAATGCAGAGGTATTTTATCGCAAATCAAAAAATCAACAGCAAGAATTGGATCGGTTAAATCAATCTATCGAGACGAAGCAGAGGGAAATTGAAAACATAAAAGATCAAATTCTGAAATTAGAAAATACAGAAGATTTAAAAGGCATTCGCAATCTCTCGACTTCTTTCGGATTAAATCCCTCAACGGAAAAGCAAGCCGGTCCTCTTCCCTATCATGAATTTGAATTTCATGGTTTTAAAATATGGGTAGGCAGAAATGCGCAAAGCAACGATACCTTAACCTTAAAGCATTCGTACAAAGAAGATTTGTGGCTTCACGCGAAAGATGTAGCGGGGTCGCATGTCTTGATAAAACACCGTGCCGGAAAAGATTTTCCGAAAGATGTAATCGAGCGCGCAGCACAACTTGCAGCGTATAACTCGAAACGCAAAACAGAATCGCTCTGTCCTGTTTCGGTAACTCAAAAGAAATTTGTAAGAAAAAGAAAAGGTGATCCGGCAGGAAGTGTTGTGGTGGAGAGAGAAGAGGTAATTATGGTCGAGCCGAAATTATAAGTTTCGAATTTAAAGTTTCGAGTGGAACCCGAAACTTTAAATTCGAAACTAAATATCATTTAACAACATTAATCTTCAACGTATTTGTTCTTGCACGATCTTGAATTGGCATACTCGCTAAGAAGATAAAGGTATCACCACTCTTAACGTGACCTTCTTTTTTCAAAATCTCTTCAACATCAGAAATTGTCTCGTCTGTTGAGTTTGACTTATCATAATGATAAGCGTTTGTTCCCCACACCAGATTCATTTTATTGATCAACGATTTGTTTCCTGTGAACACAAAAATATTTGCGTTCGGACGATGTGAAGAAGATTTGAACGCAGTATAACCTGAAGCAGTCATACCTACAATTGCTTTTGCTCCTACATCCTTTGCTAATTTACAAGCAGCCAATACTAAACTGTCGTTTATGTAGGTTTGGAGACTTGGGTCTACATCCCGGAAACGGAAATAAACGCTTGGATTTTTTTCTACTGAAGCAACGGTGCGCACCATACTGCGGATAACTTCTAATGGATATTTACCCGATGCTGTTTCTGCAGAAAGCATCAATGCATCAGCGCCATCCATTACAGCATTGGCTACGTCATTTGTTTCTGCACGTGTTGGACGAGGATTTTCAATCATACTCTCCATCATC
Source organism: Chryseolinea sp. (assembly GCA_046595655.1). Lineage (GTDB taxonomy): Bacteria > Bacteroidota > Bacteroidia > Cytophagales > Cyclobacteriaceae > Chryseolinea. Next base: position 5,030 of record JBKJOF010000023.1, read on the forward strand.
TGCGTTGCAACAATAACGGGTTTACCTGCTTTGTTACATTTCTCTACCAGCATCTTTTGTACCATTGGTACTTCTTCCATCCAGATTTCTACTCCCAGATCTCCACGAGCAACCATAACGGCATCTGTAACCGAAATGATTTCGTCAATATTACTTAAGGCTTCAGGCTTTTCTATTTTCGCTACGATGCGAGCAGATGATTTTGCTTTGTCCATAATGGCGCGCATGCTACGAATATCTTCCGCCTTGCGTACAAAAGACAACGCGATCCAATCCACATCGTTCTTTAATCCAAACTCAAGATCAATCAAATCTTTCTCTGTAAGAGAAGGAGCAGAGACTTTTGTGTTGGGAAGGTTGATACCTTTACGTGATTTCAATGGTCCTCCATAAACCACTTCAGTAACCACTTCAACACCGCGAACTTCTTTTACTTTCAATTCAATTTTCCCATCGTCAATCAAAATCATATCGCCCATCTTAACATCTTGAGGAAGTGTTTTGTAGGATGTGCTCACGATGTCACGATTACCCAACAATTCGTTTGGCGTAATGATCAACTGCTGGCCACTGACGATCTCAACGCCAGGCTCCATTTCATTTACTCGGATTTTTGGCCCTTGTAAATCCTGCAACAAACCTATTGTTGTGCCCATTTCGCTATTCAATTCACGAACGTTTTGAATTACCTTTAAATGGTCAGCGTGGGTTCCGTGAGAAAAGTTAAGTCTAAAAATATCGACACCTTCTTTGATCAAGGCTCGTAACATATCCTTCGAGCTTGATGTTGGGCCAACGGTGGCCACAATCTTCGTCTTGTTGTAAGAAATTTTTTCGTGCATAGTTATTTAGTAATAATCGATTGATTCAAGATAGTGAAAGTGCGCCAAGGCATGATCAGAAAACAAAATTAGATTTGGACTTCAATGTATCTGTCGGAATAGAAGAAATCAATTGAGCCGAAGGTATTCTTTTTAATTGGTCAATTATGTGCTCGCGGGAGATATGCTCTTTCATGTGCGCCAAAATTATAAAATCAAAGTGAGGAAATTCAGGGGTTAAAAAATACTTTCCAGCGTCACCATCAACAGGCTTGTTTTTGAATAGTTTCAATCGATTGATCTCAGTTTCATGTGCATAAAAAGAAAAACTTTTTTCCTCATTATTTTTGAATCCGACCACCAAATCAGGCTGTTTTATGAGTTGAACGCCCAATTCCTGATTAATCTCCCAGGCCAGTTTATAGCCCTTAACGGTGGCAATTACCCCAAATAATTCAAAATCGAATTGGTAGTCTATTATTAGCTTAGTCTTCTTCATTTTGAATGACGGTGCAAGGCAAGAGGGTTTTGGCGAAGATCAAAAAAGTTTGACAATATTGAGGCAAATCTCTTTATTTGCAGGGATTTTTAAATCATTAAACCTTAAAAACATGTCTGAAATTGCACAAAAAGTAAAACAGATCATCATCGAGAAACTTGGTGTTGAAGAATCTGAAGTTACTCCTGAAGCGAGCTTTACTAACGATCTTGGCGCTGACTCTCTTGACACTGTGGAACTTATCATGGAGTTTGAAAAAGAATTCAACATCTCTATCCCGGACGATCAAGCAGAAAATATTTCAACTGTCGGTCAGGCAATCTCTTACCTGGAGCAGAACGTAAAGAAATAGTTAAGTTAGTACGCCCTACCAACCACACCCCATTTTAGCATGATATTGAAGCGAGTAGTCGTTACAGGACTTGGTGCACTCACTCCCATCGGAAATACCTTAACAGAATACTGGGAAGGATTGAAAATCGGAAAGAGTGGTGCCGCTCCTATTACCCGCTTTGATGCAGCGAAGTATAAAACCAGGTTTGCCTGCGAAGTGAAAAACTTTGACATCGGCAATTTTATGGATCGCAAAGAAGCGCGTAAAATGGATCCCTTTGCACAGTATGCAATGGTGGCAGTGGATGAGGCGATAAAAGATTCAAACCTCCCGTTAGCTGAATTAAACCCTGATCGCGTTGGCGTTATTTGGGGATCAGGTATCGGGGGGTTATTAACTTTTCAGGAAGAAGTAAAGACGTATGCTAAAGGTGACGGAACGCCCCGTTTCAATCCCTTCTTCATTCCTAAAATGATTCCAGACCTTAGCGCAGGTCACATCTCGATTAAGTACGGTTTCCGTGGACCGAATTTCGTAACGGTTTCAGCATGCGCTTCTTCAACAAACGCGATTTATGATGCCTACACTTACCTTCGATTAGGTAAGGCTGATATCATTGTATCCGGTGGTTCTGAAGCTGCAGTATGTGAAGCTGGTGTTGGTGGGTTCAACGCCATGCGCGCCCTTTCTGAACGCAATGATTCTCCTGAGACAGCTTCTCGTCCTTACGACAAAGACCGTGATGGTTTTGTACTAGGCGAAGGTGCCGGTGCATTGATTCTGGAAGAATACGAACATGCTAAAAAACGTGGTGCTAAAATCTACGGAGAAATTTTAGGTGGTGGCATGTCAGCCGATGCGTATCATATCACGGCTCCACACCCTGAAGGTGCGGGCATTACGAAAGTAATGATCGAAGCATTAGCCGAAGCTGGTTTATCTCTTGATCAAGTTGACTATGTAAACACGCATGGAACTTCTACCCCGTTGGGTGATATTGGTGAAATTAAAGCCATTCAAAAAGTATTTGGCGAACATGCCTATAAGATGAACATCAGTTCTACCAAATCTATGACAGGACATTTGCTCGGTGCCGCTGGAGCTATTGAAAGTATTGCTTGTTTAATGGCCATTAATCATTCAATCATCCCTCCTACCATCAATCACTTTGTGGACGATCCGGAACTTGACCCGAAACTGAACCTTACCTTCAACAAAGCACAACAACGCGAAGTGAAGGTTGCGCTTTGTAATACTTTTGGGTTTGGAGGTCATAATTTCTCCATCATTCTGGGTAAAGTCTAAACTGTTAATGGTTATCTGTTAATTGTTAATTGGCTTGAGGAAGTCAACCAGCATAACCATTCTGTATTTACTATTAACCATTCACTATTAACAATTAACTTGTTAATTTAGCATCTGGTTAATCATGACATTCATAAAACTTGGTCTGGAAAATCCTTAAACTCCCAAAGGGAAAAACAACGGGCGATAAAAAGCTTATTCGTGCAATTGAAAACATTGCGGGCTTTACTCCTTCCAACCTTGAACTATACAAACTGGCTACGCTACATTCCTCAATTTCCAAAGAAAACGGAGATGGCTATAAAGAATCAAACGAGCGTCTTGAATATTTAGGGGATGCCATTTTAGGAGCAGCCGTTGCTGATTTTCTTTTTAAGAAGTTTCCGTTTAAATCTGAAGGTTTCCTTACAGAAATCCGATCGCGAATTGTAAATCGTGAAGCACTCAACTTACTTGCCCGTAAAATTGGAGTAGGCAATATTGTTCAGTTCGATCCTAAGAATGCAAATCTTCAGCAAGTCATTTTAGGTAATACACTCGAAGCCATTGTAGGAGCAGTCTATTTAGACAAAGGTTACTTACGCACCAAGAAATTTGTCATCGACAAACTCATTGGGCCGAATTATAATGTTGATGAACTTGTTAATTCAGAATCGAATTATAAGAGCAAGCTTATTGAATGGGCGCAATCTTCCGGACATGAAGTACGATTTGATATTGTTGACATAAAGAAAAACCGCAATCAAAAAGAATTTGCTGCACAGGTTTTTGTAGATGGTGAAGCAAAGGGTTTAGGTTATGGCAACAGCAAGAAAAAAGCAGAACAAGATGCAGCACTCAAAACATGTGAGATGTTGAACTTGTTAAGCGACTAAGTGATATTTTTTAAATTAGATCGAATTGTTACCCGTTCCAGAAACTTGGAACATGGAATCTGAAACAGTAAACATCAATCGTGAGTACATTAAAAATTGCAGGCGCAGCCGTTAACCAGATTCCATTTCATTGGAAAAACAACAAGGCTAATATTCTGGCCGCTATTGATGCTGCCCAAAAAGAAAATGTAAAACTACTTTGCCTACCAGAACTTTGTATAACAGGCTACGGATGCGAAGATGTTTTTCTCAGTGATTGGCTTCCGGAAAGAGCATGGCAAGAACTTCAAGCCATCAAAGAGTTTTGTGAAGGCATCACGGTAAGCGTAGGTCTTCCTGTTCGCATGAACAGAATTACCTACAATGGAGCATGTGTAATCTCTAATAAAAAAATTCTTGGAATCACATTAAAACAAAATCTAGCACGTGATGGTGTTCACTATGAACCTCGCTGGTTCGATGCCTGGAAACCAAATGAGGTTGCTGAGATAACGCGAGATGGAGAGGTGATTCAAATAGGAGATATAGTTTACGAAGCAGAAGGTATAAGGTTTGGTTTTGAAATCTGTGAAGATGGATGGCGAAAAAAAGGTCGGCCGGGTTATCGACTTGCTGAGCGAGATGTTGATTTGATTCTCAATCCCAGCGCAAGTCATTTTGCAATGGGCAAAAGCGAATTGCGCGAACGAGAAGTTGTAATCGATGGATCGAAAATATTCAATTGCGTTTATCTATTCGTTAATTTATTAGGCAATGAAGCTGGTCGTATGATATACGATGGCGATGTAATCATCGGACAAAACGGAAAATTACTTGCCGTTAACAAACGGTTCTCCTTCAAAAACTTTTCATTGCTTGCAACGGAAGTGAATGTAGATCATTTGGAAAATTCAATTGAGATACCTTCATCTGATCAAAAAGAAGAAAATGAAGAACTGATACGAGCCGTCTCACTTGGCTTGTTTGATTACATTCGAAAAAGTAAAGCGAACGGATTTGTACTTTCATTAAGTGGTGGCGCTGATTCTTCTTTGTGTGCTGTCATGGTTGCTGAAATGGCGAAGCGCGGAATTGCCGAACTCGGAATTGAAAAATTCTGCCAACAACTCAATCTTCCACAAGAAGTAAAAGATTGGAAGGGTGCTGTTAATAAATTGCTTACCTGTGCCTATCAGGGAACAAAAAATTCAACAGTCGAAACGTTCACAGCAGCAGAAACTCTTGCACAATCGATCGGAGCAGAATTCCATCATTGGAAAATTGATGACGATGTAACTTCTTACACAATCAAAATAGAAAATGCTATTGGTCGCAAAATCCTGTGGGAAACCGATGACATTACTTTACAAAATATTCAAGCCCGTTCTCGCTCTCCAATCATTTGGATGCTGGCCAATGTAAAACGTGCAGTTCTAATTACCACATCAAACAGAAGTGAAGGTGATGTAGGATATGCTACCATGGATGGTGATACCAGCGGAAGCTTTGCTCCTATTGCAGGTCTGAGTAAGGTATTTATTCTTCAGTGGTTGAAGTGGGCTGAAAAAGAATTAAATCATACCGGTCTTCATCCCGTAAACAACTTACAGCCAACAGCCGAGCTTCGACCGCTGGAAAGAAATCAAACTGACGAATCGGACTTGATGCCGTATTCTGTTTTAAATGCCATTGAAGAGCAGGCCATTTTAAATCGTAAATCTCCAGTCGAAGTCTATGAAACAATGGTGGATAATGGATACGATCCGATTCAACTTAAAACTCATATTCAGAAATTCTTCAAACTCTGGTCAGCCAATCAATGGAAACGTGAACGCTTAGCTCCAGCATTTCATTTAGATGACCTAAATGTTGATCCGCGCACATGGTGTCGTTTTCCAATACTATCCTCTGGCTTTGAAGATGAGCTCGAAAAACTACAAAAGCTTTAAATTAGCTTAACCTTATTCGCAATTTGGCATATTGAATAATGCCTATTGAATTCTATATTTGCCCCTTATGGCAATACTGAGTTACATCATTTGGAACGGAAATCCGGAGATCATTTCAATCGGTCCTTTTTCTCTGCGCTGGTACGGATTATTTTTTGCAGTCTCCTTTTTAATAGGGCAGCAACTATTTTACTACATCTACAAAAAAGAAGGTAAGCCTGAAAAGGATGTTGATACGCTCACCATTTATATGGTAGTCGCTACAATTCTAGGGGCACGTCTTGGCCATGTTATTTTCTATGAACCCGAAATGTTTTTGGACGATCCACTGGGTATTTTTCTGCCGGTAGAATTTAGTCCGTTTCGCTTCATTGGGTTTCAAGGTCTGGCCAGTCATGGTGCTGCCTTCGGAATTTTATTTGCGCTTTGGTTATACACAAACTATTCTATAGGCAATTCAAAAGAAAATACGAGTATTGAGACGGATGAAAAAAAGAAAACCAAGGGCAGCTTTATAAGGAGAAGTAAAAGACCGGGACAATCTTACCTTCAGGTTGTCGATCGTATTGTTATACTCGTAGCACTTGCCGGAGCGATGATTCGCTTAGGTAATTATTTCAATTCCGAAATTATTGGCAAGCCTACAGATAAGCCTTGGGCTGTCGTGTTTGTGGGTGGCCTTACGGAGACCATAAAAGATAAGCGAATTGATAGTGATAACATCGTTGAGTCAGTGGAATACATGAAGATTGATTCACTGCCTTCAGGCAGCAATGGCCGCGTTCCCATTTCTATTTATGTATTCTTTAAGGAGGGAGCGAGTGAAAGACAAATAAATGCGTTGATGGATTTTAAGGTAAAGGATATTATCAATACAAGACTCAGTGAGTTTATCGAAATACCTCAACAACTCCATCTTGAATTTCAAGTTGCAAAACAAGAAAATGGAGCCTTCGCTGCACGTACTCAGGCCTTCGGTATTGCACGTCACCCATCCCAACTTTATGAGTCGATTTCGTGTGTGTTCTTATTCCTATTACTCTTTTTCACGTGGGCTCATTATAAAGAGAATCTACCTGCGGGCCGGCTTCTCGGAATCTTCCTTATTGTTTGCTTTGGTCTGAGATTTCTGTACGAGTTTCTAAAGGAAAATCAGAAATCCTTTGAGGATACATTACCGATTAACATGGGTCAGATTTTGAGCATTCCATTATTCCTGGCAGGCATCATTATATTATTATTATCCTTCCGAAAAAAGGAGCAACAATAAATTTGATAAAAAGGAAGTAACGTTAAACTTGTTTAATCATTAAAGGTCTTAGCGTTGCGCCATGTTTGTATTTATTTTCAGTCTGCTGAGTATTCTTCATATCCGAGGTGATAACAATCCGACAGGTATACTCTTGCAGGATTCTGTTAAGCGACCGGCACACACTAAAATTATTATTGACAGTACTGGCCGGTTTCTGACTTTAAACCGAGTTTTTATTGTCGGAAATAGTGTGACCCGTGATCCGATCATTCTTCGTGAACTTACTTATAAGACAGGAGATCTTCTTTATAGTGGCGACCTGCAAGGTGTTCTCGATTTGGATAAAAAGAAACTCATTAATACACGACTGTTTAACACAGTAGAATTAAGAGTACTTGAGCTCTCCAACAATACATTCGATTTACTGGTTACAGTTGATGAGCGTTGGTACACTTTTCCCTCCATTATCTTTCGACTATCCGACAGAAATTTTAATGACTGGTGGCAAAATTATAACCATGATATTTCGCGCGTTAACTATGGTGTTAAACTTTCGCAACATAATATGCGAGGTCGAAATGAAACATTACGATTCTCCGCACAACTTGGCTATCAGCGAAAGTTCAGCGTAAGTTATCGCTTTCCGTACATTGACAAAAATCAAAAACAAGGATTGAACATTGATTTTGATTTTGATGAATCGAAAAACGTAGCATCACAAACTGTAAATCACAGGCTTGATTACATTGAAGATGAAAATGTAATTAAAAGAACATGGGGTGGAGGCCTCTCCTATACATATCGTAATTCATTTTATGAATCTCATTCTCTCCGCATTGAGTATCGAAGTAGCAGTATCGCAGATACTATTGTAAAAAGTAATGCTAATTATTTTGGCGATGAAAAAACACAGCAAAAGTATGCAGCCATTTCATATGGATTCACCTCTGACCATCGTGATTATATTGGGTATCCGCTGAAGGGTCATTACCTAAATCTAAATGCATCACAAATGGGTTTGAGTGCAAAGTCAGATTTGAACAAGACTGAAATTAGTGTTGCGTTAGCTCGGTATGTTCCGTTTAAACATAATTTTTATTTTTCAAATTTAACAAGTGTTTATTGGAGCACTCCGAACAAATTACCATACGCAAATTATGGAGCGCTTGGATACAGAAGACAAATCCTTAGAGGATATGAGATTTATGTAATCGAAGGTCCAATTTATGCCATCAACAAAACGTCATTCAAAAAACTTCTCTTCACCAAACAATATCATTGGTCTTCAATGCCCATTGAGCAGTTCCGACACATCCCATTATCCATGTACCTAAAAACGTATTTCGATATTGGATATGTGAAGAACTATCCAAACTATACAAAAAGCAGTCGATTGACAGATAAATTTATCTACAGCGGTGGAGTAGGCATTGACGCGGTGAGTTCGTATGATGTTGTGTTCCGTTTTGAATATACAATAAATGCCGAGGGAGATAGCGGGTTCTTTTTCAATGTGAAAAAGGAATTTTAATCAAAATAATTCGATCTAAATGTTGAGGCTAAAGCCAACGCTTCAGCTGATAGGATCACTTGATTTCATTCAAACCATTTTTTTTGAATACTGGATACTTGCTTTTGTCTGTTTCATTCTTGTATCTTCATTCTGTTAAAACAAACCGTTGTGAAAAGATCAATACCGTTTTCTGTCATACTAATTTTCGTATCCTTATTCTTACGGGCACAAAGTTCATCGATTCTGATGGGCGCTCGCGCAAGTGGCATGGGTTATACCTCTGCTTGCCTATCAGACGAATGGTCTGCATTTAACAACGTAGCCGGGCTTGCACAAATCAAACAGCTTACAACCGCGTTCAGCTACGATGCGCAGCCTTCTTTCAAACATTTTAACAAGATGGGCGCTGTGATTGCAATGCCGTCCAAAATTGGAGTTGGAGGGTTAGGTCTTTACCGCTTTGGAGACGATTTATATAATGAACAAATACTGAGCGCAAGTTTTGCAAACACATTCGGTCTCGCCTCGCTTGGAGCAAGCATTCAGTATATCCAATACAATTCAGAAGGCTTCGGACGAAAGGATGCGGTGAGCATAAGCGCGGGAGGGATTGCACGGATAACACCTATACTATCTATTGGTGCATACATTACGAACATCAACCAACCCAAAATATCGAAGGATGATGAAGAACGTTTACCCACCATCCTAACTCTTGGCATTTCATTTAAAACAACAGACAAAATAAATATTGCAACAGAGATCAGAAAAGATCTGGATTACAAAGCCCTGTGGAAAGTTGGGCTTGAATATAACATTCATACCAAATTTGTTTTTCGAACTGGCTTTAATATTAATCCGAATGCGGGCTTTGCTGGATTTGGTTTTAAATCAAAGAAAATTCAACTGGACTATGCGTATGCTCATATTCTTGATGTTGGCGGACGACACCAAGCAACCGTTGCCTATCAATTTAAATCGAAATGAAAGCTTCTATATTTTCGTGCATGAATTTTTTATTGAGCATAATCTCAATACATGCATGCTTTGCTCAAGATTATCCACGAAGGGAAATTAACGTAAGTGAAATTGCAGATGAGCTTTATGGTTTCCAAGATCTGGATATAAATTATGAAGAACTCTACGAGAATCTCGTACAGTTACTAGCAGAACCTATTGATATAAACAAAGCCGATGCGGAGCAACTTCGGTTTCTAAAAGTGTTGTCGGAAACACAACTTCATAATCTTCTTGAATACCGAAACGAAAACGGTAAGTTTCTTTCAGTTTATGAACTTCAGGCTATTCCAGGATTTGATTTAACAACACTTTACAAAATCATTCCATTTGTAAAAGTAAACGATCCATCGGCTACCTTAAATTCTAAAAGCTGGAAGAGAATAAAAACAGAAGGCGATCATTATTTTTTACTACGTTATGAAAGAACAGTTCAACAGAAAAGAGGATTTGAATCCGATATTAATCGTGAACAACAATTCACGGGTTCTCCTGGCAGATTGTATACACGATTTCGTTCAAGCAAGCCAGGCGATTTTAGTTTTGGATTTACTGCTGAAAAAGATGCTGGCGAAAAAGTTGTGTGGAATCCATCTCAAAAGAAATATGGAATGGATTACTTCTCCTTCCATGCGCAAATTCAAAACAAGGGCAGAATAAAAAACCTGATTGTTGGCGATTATCAAAATCAGTTCGGACAAGGGCTTATGTTAGGCGGACTGTTCGGAATGGGTAAAGGAGGTGAAACTATTTCCACTACGCGAAGAAGTAATGTTGGATTGCTACCGTACACATCCGTATATGAAGCGGGCTACCTTCGAGGGGCTGCTGCTACTTTTTCATTATCAAAATATATTTTCCTCACGGGATTTTATTCATACACCAACCGTGATGCACGCCTTACTAATTTGGAAGAAGATGAAACCATCTCTTCCTTTCAGCAAACCGGGTTTC
>JBKJOF010000194.1:0-7114 GCA_046595655.1 Chryseolinea sp.
AATAATTTAATTTCCTTCCATTAACTTTTTAAACGCCTGCAATGCCTTGCCTGATGTAAGTGATTCGCTTGCACGCTCTATTGCCTTTGCAATTCCTTCAGATTGATGTCCACAGAAAAGCGCCATGCCGGCATTCGCGATGATGGCAGCATTTTGCACGGTGGTACCTTTGCCATTCAATACATTCATAAAAATGTTAGCGGATTCTTCCACTGCATTTCCTCCTTTAATGTCATCATATTTCAATTGCGGTAAGCCAAGATCAGCTGGCTCTGCGATTCGTTCACCACCGTTAAAGAAATATTTAAACGGCCCGGTTAAGGAAATTTCATCATAGCCACCTAATGAATGAAGGATCACAAAATCTTTATTCGTGTTTTGATAAAGGTATCCGTATTGACGAGCAAGCTCCAGGCTAAACACACCCACAAGTTGACGCGTTGGAAAAGATGGATTAACCATCGGACCAAGCATGTTGAAGAATGTTTTTACTCCTAACTCTTTTCGAATGGGCGCCACGTTCTTCATAGCCGGGTGGAACAATGGTGCATGCATAAAACAAATGTTTGCACGATCGAGACTGCGTTTTAATTCGTCTACATTGTTGGTGAACTTGTATCCAAAATATTCTAACAAATTAGAAGAGCCACAAGCAGAAGAAACTCCATAGTTGCCGTGCTTTGCCACGGGTTGCCCCGCTCCTGCTACAACAAATGATGAAAGCGTAGAAATATTAAATGTATTCTTTCCATCGCCACCCGTTCCGCATACATCCATTACAGGCTGATCGAAACGTGCAGGAATACAAAGCTCCAACATCGCATCGCGAAAGCCTTGCAACTCGTCCACTGTTACACTGCGCATCATGTACACGGTCATGAATGCTGTAGTCTGACTGGGATTAAATTTTCCAAGCGCCAGATCTACCAATACTTGCTTGGCGGTATCTTTTGTAAGCGAACGGTGGTCAATTAATTCGGCTAATATCTTTTTCATGTTTTAGTCAATAGTTAATGGTCGATAGTCCATAATAAAACATTGTTAATTAATTTTTTAACCAGTTCTCAATCATCTTCGGGCCTTCTGGTGTCATAATGGATTCAGGGTGAAACTGTACTCCTTTAACATCATACTTTACATGACTCAGAGCCATCACCAATCCTTCATCATTTGTCGCAGTGATTTTTAAATCAGGCGTAAAACTATCCGGAAGCACAGCCCATGAATGATAGTGTGTTGCCTGAAATGAAGTTGGTACATTCTTAAATAAATAATCAGATGTATCTTTTATCGTTGCGATAGAAGTAACGCCATGCAATACCTTAGGTATGTTGTACAATTTCGCACCATACACTTCTGCAATTCCCTGATGCCCTAGGCAAACGCCAAGAATACTTTTGGATGATCCATACTCTTTCACAACTTGTTTCATAATACCAGCCTCATCGGGAATACCAGGACCAGGTGAAAGAAGAATCTTATCATACTTCTTTACATCTTCCATGGAGATCTTATCATTCCGATAAATATCAAGCGGATGCCCAAGCGCACGGATGATGTGAACAAGATTGTAGGTAAACGAATCGTAGTTATCGAGGACGAGTATTTTCATTTTTCTTAATTCGAAGATTGATACTTTTTTATTGACGTTACTCTTATTAGTTGTGTGTTGCCGGTTTACTATATTTTCTCTGCCATTAAAACCGCTTTGCGCAATGCCGTTAGTTTATTATTCACTTCCTGCAATTCACTTTCTGCAGTTGACTTTGATACCACTCCAGCACCAGCTTGATAAATCAATTTATTTCCGTGACTGAGAAATGTGCGAATCATGATGGCGTGATTGAACGTTCCGTCAAAGCCCATGAAGCCAATGGCTCCACCGTAAAAACTGCGGTTCACATTTTCATACTTGTTGATCAAAGTCATGGCCATATGTTTGGGTGCGCCTGAGAGTGTTCCTGCCGGAAAGGTATCTGCGGCCATTCGCACAATGGAACCATCTTGCTTAATTGTACCGGTTACTTTCGAAACAAGATGAATGACGTGTGAATAGAATTGAATTTCTTTGAACACTTCTACATGAACATGATCGGCATTACGACTCATATCATTTCGCGCCAAATCAACAAGCATAATGTGCTCGGCATTTTCTTTTTCATCTGCTGCAAGCTTCTCTGCCAACGCAGCGTCTTCCTGATCATTGCCTGATCGTCTGAAGGTTCCTGCAATCGGATAAATATGTGCCTTGCCATTGCTCACTTGCAACTGCGCTTCGGGCGAAGAACCTAAGAGTTTAAAACTTCCATAATCAAAATAGAAAAGGTAGGGTGATGGATTGATGGAGCGAAGGGAACGATACACATTAAATTCATCTCCTTTAAAACCCATTGTAAATCTGCGCGACAATACAATTTGAAATACATCACCACGGAAACAATGCTCCTTACCTTTCTCAATTACTTTCAGAAATTCTTCATCTTCGAAGTTCGATGTTTCTGCATCTGTCAATGCAAACTTATAGGTTGTGAAGCGGTTGCTGAAAATAATTTGTTCTACGTTATCAAGAGTAGAGTGTGAGCCTCGCTCCTCTCCTTCTACTGCTTTATCTACCTCATGTTGAAAAAGACTTAACTCATTCGAAAAATGATCGACAACAATAACGTAGCGATAAAGCTTGTATAAAATATCCGGAATACGATCTTCCGTCTGATCAATGCTTACATCTTCAAAATAACGAATGGCATCGTACGACATGTAACCAAACAATCCGTTGTTGGCATACTTGGATTCAATACGATCGGGCTCGAATGAATTTCTAAAATCTTCCAGCAACGTTGTTACCTGTCCCACTTTGGTGAGTTCTTTATTGACAATTTTTTCATCCGGATAACGCATCTCAACTCGATTACCTTTCGCTTGAAATAATGCAATGGGGTCGCAACAGATAAAGGACAAACTATTTTCATGTCCGTGATAATCCGAGCTCTCCAACAAAATGCTTCCGGCAAAAACATCGCGAAGCTTCAAATAGATATTCACGGGAGTTAAGGTATCGGCCAGAAGTTTCTTCGAATACGTTTTTAATTTATACTTCATCATCGTCTTTATGTTCGTGGTGTCGATATTTTTATCAATTCAAAAGTCATCTAAAACAAAGAAGGTCTGCTGTGAACAGCAGACCTTCAAGGCTTATGGTTAAGTCATAGTAAGGCTGTTCACATATCGATTAACGATCTGTGCCACCACCATGCTATGTTTGTGAATTTTATCATTTCAATTATGCTTCAGCTTTTTTCTTTGCTGGTGCTTTCTTTGCTTTTGGAGCAGTTGCTTCTTTTGCTTCAGCAGTCTTAGGCTTTGTAGAAGCGTTACGCTTTAATTTTGCCTTGATCGCATTCTTACTTCTTGAAACTCCGAAAGAACCTATGGTTCGTTTTCCTTTAGCCGATTTTTTGTCTCCTCTTCCCATTACATTAATTTGAATTACGGGGCAATAATAGTAAAGTCTCTATTTATTACAAACTTCTTCAGCAAAGTTTTGATGATATATACATCGCCTACAGCATCTTTAAGAAGTAATAGCCCCGTTATGCTCCTAAATAATAACGAGGAGATCATTAACCGTATGTTCTGTCATTTTGTTAACACACCAAATCCATTTAATAAATCTACTGCTTTGACTACCTTTGCGATTGGAATACTGCACGAAATATGCGAACAGGTAAAGAACTGATTCAGGCGAGTAAAGAATACACAGGCGAAAACCGGCTAAGGAGCTGGCTGGAACTTATCGTTACCATAATTCCCACCGTAATTTTAATCGTTCTTATTTTTTCTGATCGAGTACCTTTACTTCTTAAACCGATCCTCAGCATTTTTTGTGGATTGCTCTATGTAAGGCTCTTCGTAATCTACCATGATTATCAACATCGCGCCATCCTTCAAAATTCATTGATCGCTAACATCGTCATGAAAATGATCGGCATTTATCTGCTGGCTCCCGAAACCATCTGGAAGCGCTCGCACGAGCATCATCACAATAACAACTCGAAGCTTACTATTGCCGGCATCGGCTCCTATCCTACAATCACGAAGAAGCGATTTTTAAGTCTCACCAAGCAGGAACGACAACTCTACCTCATCAATCGTCATCCGCTTACTGTCATCTTTGGATACGTAACATTGTTTATCTATTGGCTGAATCTAAAGTCACTGTTTCAAAGTCCGAAGAAACATCTTGACTCCTTACTTGCCTTGCTGCTTCATGCCGCGGGTGCTGCTGCTGTTGTGTATTACTTTGGTGCAATTATTTTTCTTTTGGTGTGGTTCATTCCATTCTTTATGGCGTTTGGCATAGGCTCTTACCTTTTCTATGCGCAACATAATTTTCCAAGCGCACAGTTTCGCGAGAACCATGAATGGAAATACGATCACGCTGCTTTAGCATCTACAAGTTATATGGTGATGAACCCGGTTATGCAATGGTTCACTGCCAACATCGGATATCATCACGTTCATCATCTCAATTCCCGAATTCCTTTTTATCGCTTAAAAGAAGTAGCTGAAGGTATGCCTGAACTGCAAGGAGTACCTACTACATCATGGAATCTCTTCGAAGTAATCCGTTGCTTCCGTCTAAAACTCTGGGATGCGGAAAGAGGAAAGATGATTACGCTTAGCGAGATGTAAATTAAGTTTCGAGTTTCTAGTCTTGTGTCTTGTGTTTAAAGACGAACAACCAACAACACTTTAAGTAGCATGGAAGCTATTAAGAATTTAAGAAGAAAAGTAAAGTATCGAGTCATCTACTATCTTGTTAAGTTCATGGTGACCATCTCCAACTGGATTCCTCGCACTGCATGGCTTTCTTTCTGTGGCGGATTAGGTAGGCTTATCGGAATCCTTCTCAACCGATATCGGCAGATGGCCATTACTCATCTTACCATGGCGTTCGGAGACGAGAAGTCTGCAGAAGAAATCAAAAAGCTTTCGCTGGATTCATTTACCATGTTGGGCAAAAATGCAGGAGATGTTTTACGTGCTTCAACCATCACTTCCCTAGAAGAACTGAACAAGATTGTTATGATGAAAGGCTTTGAAAACTTTGAAGTTGCCGACAAGAGAGGTAAGGGTGTTGTTTTCATTGCTTGTCACCTCGGAGCATTTGAACTTCAGATCACGTCAATGGCTTTGCGTGGGTTAAACTTCATGGTTATTGGAACACCGCTTAAAGATAAGCGTCTTAACGATTTGATGTGGAAGCACAGAAATCGAAACGGAACAAATTATGTTGAACGTGATAAAGCAAACTTCGCGATGTTAAAGGTATTGAAAGCAGGAGGATCCGTTGCGCTCCTTATTGATCAGGATACTAAAGTAAAAAGTACGTTTGTTGATTTCTTTGGAATGCCCGCAGCCACTCCTATTGGCGCTGCCATGTTAGCGATGAAGACTGGAGCAGCGGTGATGCCAGCCTTTAGCCATTTGGGTGAAGACGGCCTACAACACATTGAGATTCTTCCAGAAATTAAATTGCAGATGACGGGCAATGAAGAGGAAGACATTCAATACAACACGCAAATTTTCAGCAATTTTATTGAAGATAGAATTAGAAAGTATCCAGCACAATGGGTTTGGATGCACGAACGTTGGAAAACAAAACAAGCTGACCTTACAGGTGTGAAATAATCTTTGCTGCGGCACGGTTTGCTTTTGCTCTCGCTTCTTCAATCGTACTTCCTTTCGCTAGACATACCCCCATTCTTCTTTCACCATTTACTTCAGGCTTGCCGAATAATCGCAGCTGAGTATCAGGTTCAGATAGCGCTTCCTCAATGCCCGTAAAAGAAACATTCGTTGATATTCCCTTCACTAAAATAACGCTCGATGCCGATGGACCCAGCTGTGTGATTTTCGGAATAGGCAAGCCTAAAATTGCGCGAACATGCAATGCAAATTCAGTAAGGTCTTGAGAGATCATGGTCACCATTCCGGTATCGTGAGGCCTGGGTGATAGTTCACTGAAGTAAACAATGTCGCCTTTGATGAAGAATTCAACACCAAAGATTCCAACACCTCCAAGTTCTTCAACAACCTTCGATGCAATTTTCTGAGCGCGCTTCAATGCCAAATGCGACATCGGATGAGGTTGCCATGACTCTTGGTAGTCACCATGTTCTTGTCGATGACCGATGGGTGCACAAAATGAAATGCCTCCAACATGTTTAATGGTAAGCAAGGTAATCTCATAATCAAACTCAATAAATCCTTCGATGATTACCTTACCGCCACCGCTGCGCCCACCCTCCTGGGCGTATTGCCACGCAGAGTCAACATCGATCAAAGTCTTTACAACACTTTGGCCTTTACCCGATGAACTCATAATCGGTTTCACTACACAAGGACAACCAATGGATTGAACTGCTTTATCGAATTCTTCTTTTGTTGATGCGAATGTATAAGGTGAGGTTTTGATCTTCAACTTTTCCGCAGCCAAGGTTCGAATACCTTCACGGTTCATAGTGAGTCGGGTGGCCAACGCAGTGGGTATAATTCTGAATCCCTCCTTCTCTAATTCAATTAAGGTATCGGTTGCAATCGCTTCAACTTCCGGCACAATGAAGTTTGGCTTCTCTTCACGAACAAGTTTACTCAGCGCTTCGCCATCCAACATTGAAATAACGTGCGAACGATGAGCCACTTGCATTGCCGGTGCATTCGCATAACGATCAACGGCAATTACTTCAACTCCATATCGCTGAAATTCAATCACCACCTCTTTTCCCAATTCTCCCGAACCGAGCATCATTACCTTAATGGCAGATGAAGTGAGTGGTGTACCGATTTGAATGTTCATTGATGACATGGGTTGAAGAGACTATCGAATTGAGAAGTTTGTACTTTAACCCAGATTTTGCAGTAGGAAATAAATACGACAAAGTGTCCTATTTTTGAATATGGAACACCACTACACGGATAAGTTAGTAACACCTTGGGGGGGGAATGAAGGAGATGAAAATGCTGATCGACAAAACGGGTATCAGCAAGAAATTATCTACCCTTGAACTGCCAGTATCAAAGAGCAACAACAGCATCGATCCTATAAGTATCA
>JBKJOF010000229.1:0-5864 GCA_046595655.1 Chryseolinea sp.
CACTTACCTAAAAGATACGGCCAAAGTAAACAGCAAAGGAGAGTTCGTATTTGATGGAAAGAAAACTTTATCTCAAGGTGTCTACATGCTCGTGCTCAACACCACGCGGGTAATGGACTTCGTGATTGGACAAACACAGCATTTCAGTTTCGATACTAAATCGGACGATTACATTAAGAACATGAAGGTTACGGGTGACCTTGACAACAAACTGTTTTTTGAAAATATGATCTTTAATGTGGACCGGCATAAAGAAGCTGAGCCTTTCATAAAAATTATTCAGGACAGTACATTGGCCGAAGACAAAAAGAAAGAAGCACGCGAAGGTTTTGCGAAAATTAACGACAAGGTAACATCATATCAGAAAGATATAATTGCTAAACACCCCACTACATTAACTGCCCGAATTTTTAAAGCCAGCTTACCTGTTATCATTCCTGAGCCGCCAAAGAAAGCAAATGGTTCCATCGACTCCACCTTTCAACTTCGGTGGTACCGCGAACACTTCTTCGACAACTTTGACTTGGCTGATGATGCATTCATTCGGATGCCAAAACCAATTTACTCAGAGAAGATCATTGAATACCTTGATAAATTATACGCGCCTCAAGCCGATACGATTTCTAAAGCCATTAATAAGGTTGTAGCAATGGCGAAGAAAAACCAGGAGACCTATAAGTATTCTATTTTCACAATTATGCGTAAGTACCAAGAGCCCGAAATTATGGGACTCGATGAGGTTTATGTAAATCTGTATGATAAGTATGTTGCTACAGGCGAGATGGACTTTTGGATGAATGCACCCTATAAGAAAAACGTAAAGGAATATGCTGACCGGTTGCGCAGAAGTCTGGTAGGAAAAATCGGTGCAAACCTTATCATGCAGGATGCTGCACTTAAACCCCGTTCGATGTATGACATTAAATCGAAATACACCGTCCTCTTTATTTTTGATCCAGACTGTGGACATTGTAGAAAGGAAACGCCCGTGCTGGTTGATTTCTATAACAAGAACAAAACAAAGTTAGATGTTGAAATATTTGCTGTTAGTGCCGATACCTCCATTGCCAAAATGAAAGATTTTATTAAAGAATTTAAAATGACTGGTATTACTGTAAACGGTCCTCGCACGTATGTAGGCAACTACCAGGATTTATACGATGCCATCACTACACCTTCGCTTTACATACTCGATCGAAAGCACAAAATCATCGCGAAGAAAGTGCCCGTTGAAAAGTTAGAAGACTTCTTAACACAGTATGAGAAGTTTGAGAAGATAAGGGCGAATCCGAAATTATAATCGTTTGGATAATCCACTTAAGTCTTGAATTCTTCAGCCCACTTGTAACCTTTTTACATTTTTTTCAGTCTTACGTGCAACTATTCACCCATTTGAGAGTATCTAATTGCGTAGGACAACAAACCAACCTTAAAAAATACAGTTATGGCATTCTTCGATAGCCTCCTCGGCAAGAAAAAACCAAGCGTGAAGGCAAAATGCCCCATTACAAAAGAACAAATTGAGACTGGCTTCGGCTATTTACTGACGACATCAGATGTTGTAGCCTCCAAAAAATATTGGGATATGGTGATGACTGAACCGGAAACGATCTCCTATTCTGTTTCACATTTCAAGAATCTATCGAGTGGAACCCAGATGCGCAACATGATCTTCGAAAAATACAGTGGCATTGAAACGCCATGGATGATTTCAGATTCGTGCATAAACCTTTTCGAAAATATAGACAAACAAGCCGCCCGCGAGAACGCCAAAAAATGGTGGGCTGCTGAAGGTAAGTTCAATCCTGAAAATACAGGTTCCGCAGTAAAAAAATTAGAAGCGAATGTCTTTCAAAATTGGAAAGACTATGCGGTGCTCGAAGCCGGACGCGCACGAGTAGCATTACATTAAAATTTTTACAGGTTTAGGTTAGGTAAGAGGCCTCACGAATTTCGTGGGGCTTTTTTTATTTCAAGCCATTCAGTCTAGTTATTTCTAGCGATTGTAAACTCGACAAGCTGAATGAGCGATTGCTTATAGGCAGAATCCGGAAAGTCTTTCATTAACAACAATGCATCCTCATGATAGCGTTTCATAGCCTGTTGCGCATACTCAATACCGCCCGATTTTTTAACAAAAGCAATTACCTCTTTTACCTTTTTTGGTTTCTCACTTTCATTCTTGATGATGCTGATGATCTTTCGCTTTTCCATCCACGAGGCTTTCGACAAAGCATAAATTAACGGAAGTGTCATTTTCTTTTCTTTAATATCGATGCCAACGGGTTTACCAATTACATCATCACCAAAATCGAAAAGATCGTCTTTAATTTGAAAGGCCATGCCGATGTTCTCGCCAAACTTATGCATTACCTTCACCACTTCATCGCTCGCACCAGAAGAGCTGGCACCTACGCCACAGCACGATGCAATAAGCGAAGCTGTTTTTTTTCTGATGATCTCATAATAAACTTCTTCGTTGATATCAAGACGTCTTGCTTTGTCGATCTGCAACAGTTCGCCTTCGCTCATTTCGCGCACTGCATCGGTTACGATACTCAGTAAATTAAAATCTTTATTCTCCACCGAAAGCATGAGTCCGCGCGAGAGCAGGAAGTCTCCTACCAAAACAGCAATCTTATTTTTCCATAATGCATTAACAGAGAAAAAGCCTCTGCGGTAGTCGGCTTCATCCACCACATCATCGTGAACCAACGTAGCCGTGTGAAGCAACTCGATAAGTGAAGCACCCCGATAAGTTGAATCGTTAATTTGTCCGCAGGTTCCAGCACTGAGAAAGACAAACATCGGGCGCATCTGTTTGCCTTTGCGCTTTACAATGTAGCCCATAATCTTATCCAACAACAGCACTTTAGTTTTCATGGAAGCTCGAAACTTCTGTTCGAACTCTTCCATCTCCCGGGCCACCGGGGCTTTAATATCGTCAAGGCGTAAAGACATGAGGCGCAAGTATACAAATTGATCGTTAGATTATTAGGATACACTTTCGAAAATTATAACATCGGGAGATTCACTTGTTCTCTTGCATGGAACAAAACAAAAACAAGGTAAGCCGTTTACAGTACTCCTTGTTATTTTGTTACTTTATGTTCATGAATTTGCAGAACAATTATTTGGAGGACGTATTCTTTGCCATCATCGTACTTGGTGTGGCGTTTATAATCGGTCGCATACTGCGATTTATTATCGGTCGGTTTGTGCGCACGGCTTCATCCAAATTAAAAGTTGATCCAACCAAGTACAACTTTCTGAAAAATGCAGTGGAGTTTATTGTTTATATAATTGCCTTCATTGTCATCTTCCGCTCAATTCCAAAACTTCACGATTACGGCACCGCTATTTTTGCAGGAGCAGGAGTGTTTGCTGCCATTGTTGGTTTCGCTTCACAGTCGGCTTTCTCTAATATCGTGAGTGGTATCTTCCTCGTAATTTTTAAACCCTTCAGCGTAGGCGATCGCATTCGTGTTGGCCAGCTTTATACGGGTGATGTTGAAGACATTACCTTACGCCATGTGGTAATCAAAGATTTTGAAAACCGAAGAATTGTAATGCCCAATAATGTAATTAGTAATGAAACCATTATTAATTCCACTCTCAATGAAGAAAAGCTTTGTGTATTTCTTGAAGTTGGAATTTCTTTCGATTCAAATGTCGATCAAGCTATGAAAATAATGGAGGAAGAAGCATCGAAACATCCAGAATGCAAAGACAACAGAACACGGCTGGCCATTGAAAGAGCTGAACCCAAAGTAGAAGTGAAACTGATTGACATAACCGAAAGTGCGCTCTTGCTTCGTGCCTGGGTTTGGGCCACCAATCCTACTACCGGATTTGATATGAAATGTGATTTATTAAGATCAATAAAAATTCGGTTTGATGAAGTTGGTATTTCGTTGGCATATCCGCAACGCATAATTCATATTAAAGACCACTCTAATCCGCTACCGCGATAGTTATATGAGCCATCCAAAAAGCAAAGATTACCCGGTATATGTTCAACCCGAAAATTTGATCCTGGAATTGATCTCATACGATAAAGATCAATACGATAAATATTGCAATAAAAATCCGGACGAATTATTAAAAGAAATTAAACCCGACCGCGTAAACTGGATTAATCTGGATGGACTTGGTAGCCAGGATATCATTGGAAAATTACAAAGCCATTTTCAGCTGCATTATTTGTTGATTGAAGATGTATTAAACGATCAGCGACCTAAAGCCGAAGAGTATGATGATTATTTTTTCTTCACACTCAAAATGCTTTATCGAATAGATGAGACCGGCATTGATTATGAACAAATCAGTTTTGTGCTTGGAAAAAATTATCTGATTTCCTTTCAGGAAAAAGAAGGCGATTTTTTTGACGGCTTTCGCGATCGAATCAAACAAGATCTGGGGAAGGTTAGAAAAAAGCAAGCCGATTATTTATTGTATCGGTTGATCGATATCATCGTTGAAAATTATTACACCGTGCTCGATAAAATCGGAGACAGCGTGGAAGAGATTGAAGAGAATCTATATGAAAAGCCTACGAATAAAACATTCAACAAAATTCAGAAGCTGAAAAAGGAACTGATTTACCTGCGCAAAGCGGTCTATCCGTTGCGCGATGCAATTAGCAAGGTAATAAAAGGTGAATCTGAATTTATTGAAGAAGAAAACCTTCGTTATTATTCTGATGTGTACGACCATGTTATTCACTTGCTTGATTCACTCGATACCTATAAAGATTTAACCAATAGTTTGCTTGATATTCACATCAATGCCATGAACACCCGGATGAATGAGGTGATGAAAGTATTGACCGTTTTCTCTACCATCTTTATGCCGCTTACTTTTATTGTAGGTATCTATGGAATGAACTTCGATTACATGCCAGAGCTTCGTTGGCATTTTGGTTATTTTGGAGTGTTGAGTGTAATGCTATTAATAGTGGTGGGTATGTTGATTTTTTTCAAAAAGAAGAAATGGTTTTAGGCGTTATGATGTAATCTGTTTTATCGCGGAGAGAAATGCACAAAGAGAATACACAGTTATCTTTCTCTGTGCCTCTCAGTGGGTCGTTCCTCTGTGGTCTCCGTGGTGAACTTCCATGATTACAGAATCTAATCTAAAACTCCTGTCCACTTTGTGAGTCCAGCAAAGTGTTCATCAACTTTAATAGGCGAGTTAAAAATACCAAACACGGCAGACCCCGATCCACTCATGCTGGCATAGACTGCGCCAAGTGAATACATCTTTTCCTTTATAGATTGAATTTCCGGCAACTGTATAAAAACCGATTCTTCGAAGTCATTCTTCACAACATTCTTCCAATCTTCGAGTGCATAAGTTTTTAAAACATCCTGCAGCATATATTCTGACTGATGAGTCTTTACTTTCGAATACGCTGTTGCCGTAGATACATGTATCTTTGGTTTCACCAACACCAGAAACTTGCCTTTCAAGTCGATCGAAATTGGAGACAATACCTCTCCCCGGCCAGAGCCAAGCATGGGCGAGTCCTGAATAAAAAAAGCACAGTCGCTGCCTAACGCTGCTGCGTATTGCATTAGATTTTCATTAGAATTATTCAAACTGAAAATAGTATTGAGCAAACGCAAGGTATGCGCTGCATCCGATGAACCTCCACCCAGACCAGCACCTATCGGAATGATTTTATGAAGGTGAATTTTAACCGGAGGTAGCTTGAACTCTCGATGAAGAAGTGAGTACGCTTTCAAGCAAAGATTTTCCTCAGTCCTTCCGGGGATTGAGTTGCCAGAACTTGAAAACGATACCGTATCCGATGGAATTATTTCCAGAATATCCGTCCACGGAAGTGGATAAAAACATGTTTC
>JBKJOF010000026.1:0-12920 GCA_046595655.1 Chryseolinea sp.
ATCCCCACTCATTGTCATACCATGATACCACTTTCACGAAATGGTCATTCAAAGCAATACCGGCCTTTGCATCAAAGATGGATGTACGGGCATCGCCTAAGAAATCAGAGGACACTACTTCATCTTCCGTGTAACCTAAAATTCCTTTCAGTTCACCTTCAGATGCTTCCTTCATAGCAGCTTTTACTTGCTCATAAGTAGCTGGTTTTTCTAACCGAACTGTTAGATCCACTACAGAAACGTCAGAAACAGGAACACGGAATGACATACCCGTAAGTTTTCCTTTTAACTCAGGCAGTACTAATCCAACTGCTTTAGCTGCACCGGTAGAAGAAGGAATAATATTAGAGAAACCTCCACGGCCACCTCTCCAATCTTTCGCGGAAGGACCATCAACTGTTTTTTGAGTTGCTGTCACAGCGTGCACGGTACTCATTAAACCTTCTACAATTCCAAATTTATCATTTAAAACTTTCGCAATAGGAGCAAGGCAGTTTGTAGTACACGATGCATTGGAGACAATCGTATGTGCTGAAGTTAATTTCTTGTGATTAACACCCATCACGAAAGTAGGAGTATCATCTTTTGCAGGAGCAGAGAAGACAACTTTTTTCGCGCCAGCAGTAATGTGCTTCTGACCATCTGCTTGTGTCAAAAATAATCCTGTTGATTCAATGATAATTTCTGCGCCAACCTCCGACCATTTCAAATTAGCAGGATCTTTCTCTGCTGTAACACGAATCTTTTTTCCGTTAACGATTAGATGTCCGTCTTTTACTTCAACAGTTCCATCAAATTTTCCGTGTGTTGAATCATACTTGAGCATGTACCCCATGTATTCTGGTTCTACGAGGTCGTTGATACCAACAATCTCAATGTCCTTTCGATTCACGGCTGCTCTAAAAGCCAGACGACCGATGCGGCCGAATCCGTTGATTCCTACTTTAGTCATTTTTCTATTTGGTTTAAATTTCGAGAAGCCAAAAATAAACCACCTGCCGACCAAAACCAATGAAATAAAATATGGTTTACAAAAAATTTTATCGCACAGGTTTGCAAATCAAAAGTACGGGTCTATCTTTGCAGCCTCTTTTGAAGGAATTTCAAAAGCACACACATCACACAAGCCCGATACCATATAATATGGTCCGTTCGTCTAGGGGTTAGGACACCAGATTTTCATTCTGGTAACACGGGTTCGATTCCCGTACGGACTACTTTTTGTTTCGAAGAATTAAAAAAAACTCACTGCATTCATGCAGTGAGTTTTTTTAGTTTTAGGTCATACCTTAATTAATCATTGACATTGATCTCGTAAATTCATTCGAGTGTCGCCTAATGTAAATATTCATGGTGATGTTGAGCGAATTTACATTACTAAAATAGTAAGCTTATTGCCTTCCTCTTTTAGCATGACCACCTGATTTAGCACCTCCACCATTACTTCCGCTTGGACGTTGAAGATTTGGAGTTGACGAGCTCCTTCTATTGGTTTGAACAGAAGAAGGTCGCTGTGTACTTCTCGAATCGATGGTAGGTTGTGATACATGTTGCCGCGAGGTGTTGTTGTTAAATGTATTTGATCTTCTGTTTGAAAAATCCTGACGTTGTTGTGTTGTTGAATTTATCTGAGAAGAACTTGGTACGCTACGAACACCAGACGTTGATCGATTCTGATTTGTAGTGTTATCTCGTGTTGCAGACGACCTTCTTGATAGCTCGCTTTGACGTTGATACTGACCAGAGTTGTACGTGGTCGCTCTCGAATTTCTATTCTGAGTAGTGGTTGAATGTCTTCCATTACTCTCTGAATGAGAGGAATTATTTAGACGACCATCATTTCTATCATGGTCATATCGATCTCTTCCACCTCTATTGTAATCCTCATGCGTAGATCTGTAGTGAGTAATCTGTGAATGATGTCTATTTAGAACCACTACAGATGTTGTTCGATATGGTTGATAAATATTTTGCGCATATACGATTCGATGTGTATAGCATGTTGAGTAGTAAGGACGATAAGATGACCACCATGGATCGTATACATAGTAGTCTACAGGACTCCACGAATGCCACCATACAGGCCTTGCACTCCATCCCCAAGGAGAAACCCATGCAGAATAATAATATGGACTGTATACATATTGTACAGATGGCCATGACCAAACATTAACTACCGTGCGAGTTGTAGTAGCCCCCGCATTTATTCTCACTTCTTCAGTTGGTTCGATTATCGTTTCGATGCCGTATACATCGGCATCGCCTGTAATTTGCAGAACAGCTTTGCCATTGGCTAATTTTTCCAATTCAATAACAGCAACATCCTGACTCTCATTTTTTGAGACAAGTGCCTGGAGAATAAAGGCGTGAACATTGCCATCATTCATATCGATTACTTTAATGTAATCAATTTCACCGTCACCATTAAGGTCAAGATTATTGACTCTTGAGTCTGAGGAATTTAATAGCTTTTCAAAGTCTTCCGGAGATGACGATTTTTTAAAAAGTTCTAGCGCACCTTCCAAGCTGAATTGATCGCCAGGAACTTCTCCTTGATCCTGACCATACACCGCCATGCCTCCCGCCATCAGGAGAGACAACGATAACATCTTATTTAATTTTAAGACGAACGTTTTCATAAGCATTTATTTTTAGTTCTTTAAGTTAGTTAAACAAAGAACGAGCCAAAGAAGGTCGGAATATATGAACGGGAATTATTCAGTGCGAATACTTAAA
Source organism: Chryseolinea sp. (assembly GCA_046595655.1). Taxonomy (GTDB): domain Bacteria; phylum Bacteroidota; class Bacteroidia; order Cytophagales; family Cyclobacteriaceae; genus Chryseolinea. Next base: position 2,737 of record JBKJOF010000026.1, read on the forward strand.
GCATTGTATGCTATTGAACGAAGGATCTGTGATGGTTTTATCAATCAGAAAAGATAATCGATCAAGGTCGCTTCTTTCGTTTTGTATATTTGTCTAGCGTGCTTTTACCCATTCTTCCTTTTTGGATGTCAAAATCAAAGACATAAGCAATGGTAAGACTCATTGTTTTGATGTTGGTCTTTAACGTATCATCATAGCCTAGAATGTTGATGTAAGAGTATCCCTGGTTGGAATTTGTTGTGACTAACCCAGTTCCCTTTTTACCCAGATAAGTATGACCGGAAATGTATCGAAACTCTACAGTTACATGTTGTTTACTGGTAATTGGCAATTTTAACCCAACGCCTAAGCCTAAACCAAATAACCAGCGATTGGCATGCATATAATTCATATAGTGAAAATCTTGTATTGAGTCATTGCTAAATCGGATGGAGTAATCATAGCCTGGGCCTTCTACTTTAATATTGCCGTGAGCACTCATAATATAATTTATTTCAGGCCCAACATTGAAAAACCAATCAACGGGAAGATTCTCTTTTAAATGGAATGAGAAAGACTTGCGTAAACACATGGAGAGGTCTATCATATTATATGTAGTAGCGTTTGTCCACGAGTTGTCATTGAATTTAATCTTTCGACCTTTCTTTGAATAACCGCCTTCTGCTAAAAAAGCAACACTTTTCCGCACTGGGAAGCTAATAAAGCCACCTACAGAATATCCTGCTTTCACTTTCGTTGCGAAATTTGATTTATCTTCTTTTTCTCCGAAGTGTGCCCAGTTTACAGATCCACTGCCCTTAAAGCCTACCGAAAATTTTTGAGCGAAAATTTCTCCGTTACCGATAAATAGTAACGCTGAACAGTAAAGCAATAAAATCTTACATCGAGATTTGGTCTTAAACATTGAATCTATTTGTAATGGTTTAATTAAAAGGTAATTTATAAGTTAATGGGATAAAAGACAGATCTATTTTAAAGGTATTGCTTAGTAGATGTCATTTCTATATTCCAACAAATATTTTTCAATGTTTTATAGAGGTTTTATTCTAGTCCTATGTATCGCAGTTGAGCCCCTTATGGCTCAAGATATTTCTAATTTTACTCAATTCTTCTTTAATCCATATAGTATTAATCCATCGTATGCAGGAATAGATGGAAAACCATCGGTCACACTTTCATATCGGAGACAATGGGCAACGATAGAAGGAGCACCAACAGTGGCGAACTTTAGTTTTCAAGCACCGACAACTAAGCGTTTATCTTTCGGATGTAATGTTTTACAAGATTCCAGAGGTATATTGAGTAACACCGGGTTATTATTAACTCTAGCATATAGTGTACGATTAACGCCATCATCGTATTTGCGCTTTGGACTTTCAGCAGGTGCGGCTTTCAATAAGATCGATATGAATAAGCTTGCAGGTCTAAACGACAATGCACTGGCTAAAATCGTTGATAGCAATAGTTATTTTTTGGGCAATGCCGGATTCTCATTTCATACGAAATCGTTTCACGCTGGTTTTTCGTTTCCATTATTATTGAAACCCGCTTATGTAAGTCAGGACGCATTTTCTATCACGCAGATTAATCCCTTGCAATCCTTTATTGTACATGCAAGTAATAGGTTCTATTCCCATACGAATAAATATGTTTTTGAACCGTATTTGCTTTATCGAATTAATCAAGGTTTACCAAGCCAGCTTGAAGTTGCGAGTGTTCTTCATTTAAATCACGTGCTATATATAGGAGCATCGTATAAGCAAGATTTTGGAGTTTCTGCATTAGGTGGGATAAAGGTGAATAATGTTTTCGTGCTGGGTGCGTCATATGGATTTAAAGCAACAGGTGCAAATGAATTGAATAGCCCTACATATGAAATTCATCTGGGATATTTATTTGGAAAACATAAGAAAGAAAATTTTATGTATTCTTTTATAGATACTCATATTCCAAAAGAAAAGAAAGAAGGTAATAAGTCAGCGAGCGAAAAATTAGCAGAAAAGCATCGTCAGGAAGAATTAGAACGCAAAAATGAGAAGCAACTGGCGTTGGCGGAAAAGCAGATAAAAGAACAACAATTAGAGAAACAGAAGGATGAAGTTAAAGACTCAACTATTAATGTCGCATCGAAAGCCAGTGGTACCTCGCCATTAAAAACGAATGCTATTACGGAAAATAAGGTTCCAACAAAAAACAATTTGGATGACAACAACCGGACTACAGTGGCAGGGAATGAATCTAAAAAATCAACGCCTATCGAAATACCAAAGCTTCCCCCAGCTAACCCTGACACTGCAACTATTAAACATAAGCCAAGATTTAGTCAGGGTGATATGGACTTTTCATTTTTAAGTGCGGGTAAGTCAGAACATACACCTAAAGATGAGCAGGAACGAATTTCACGTTTAGTACTACACGCGAGTAATCCGACCGAACAACATAATGAAACAAATTATCCAAATGCTGACCGACATGAAATTGTAAAAAGGGGTGGGCACGAAAAAGAATTGCAGGTAGCTGATTACGTTATTGGTGGTGTCTTTAAAGAAGAACTACAAGCAAAGCAGTTTGCTGACGGACTTAAGAAGTTAGGTTTTAAATCTGGGTATGGACACCTCACGGAAAAAGCGGTTTGGAATGTTTACGTATACCAGACCAATGATATTAATAAAGCGAGAGTTGAGCGCGATCTATTGCGCAAAACAAAAATATTGCGAGATGCATGGCTTTTAACTGTTCAGTACTAACATGCGAATTACAGACTTTAAAAATCTACTTTCTCTTCTCTTGCTACTCTGTGGTATGGCAGCGTTTGCTCAGGTTCCTAAAATCCGAAAGGTTGAACTTATAAACGCTTACCCTGGCAATCGAATATTGATTTCCGGTTCTGGTTTTTCAAACACGTCAACCCAATTGCTGGTGTGGTTTGGATCTGTAAAGGGCACTATTGCTACGTCATCAGATTATGCTATCGAAGTTAATGTTCCTGCTCAGGCGAAACTCACAGAAGTTGAAGTAATTAATCTGTCGTCACGACTTAGCGCAAAATCCCGATTAAAGTTTATGTCTTCCTTTGGCGGAGAACCTTTTGATGGAACTAAATTTACAACACCATTATCCTTCACCTCGACACAAGAGCTTTGGGATATTTTTACTTGCGATTTAAATAGCGATTCCAAACCAGACATAATAAGCACCAAATTTAATAGCCCGGCCACGGATTTAATGATTCTGCAAAATACCAGTACACCTGGTACGTTGGCATTTACAAAACTTGATAAAACGAACCTACCTGTTCTTGATTTAACCTTTCCTATTGACAATGTTGTTTGCAGCGATCTTCAGGGTGATGGCAAACCTGATCTTGTTTTGACGCGAAGTGGTTCTCCCCGAAATAGTATTCATATTCTTACTAACACCAGTAGCGGTACTATTAGTTTTTCTGCATCAATAACCCTAAGCCTTGACGTTGGTCATCTCGCCACTCGTGTTTCTGTAAAGGATTTAAATGAAGACGGCAAGCCCGATATTGTAGTAACGAACTCGTTTGACAACACACTTTATATTTTTCAAAACAAAAGTACCGGTGGTGTATTATCATTTAATGCAACACCCATTAAAATCACAGTAACAGGGGCCACCAATACGTATTCAGTGGATGTTCAGGATATTGATAATGATGACTTGCCTGATATTATCCTGACTCAATTCCAAACTAATGATATTTTTCTGCTGAAGAATATGAGTTCAGGTACGATTAATTTTCCGAGTGTCCAAAAAATATCCGTTACAGGTACGCTGAACAGACTTACAACAGCGGATTTTAACAATGACAATTTGCTTGACCTCGTGGTGACCAATACGCTAGGTAATCAGATTATAATTTTGCTTAACAATTCAACTACCACATCTTTTTCATTTTCTTCCTCATCTACAATAAGTACATCTAATGGTCCCTGGGGTGTCGATGTTAGTGATGTAGATGGCGATGGGGACACTGACATTGTTGTGGCCAATCGCAACAGTCAATTTGTAAATATTTTTTTACACAATGGAAATTTTTCAGCGCCTGCATTCCTTAAAACGGATATAGCCACCGCAAAACCTTCTCGAAATATTTTGGCTACTGATCTTGATGGAGACGGTAAACCCGACCTCGCATTTACTTCTTTTAACTCTTCAATAAATTCATTCTCTCTCGATATTCTTCGTAATAAAAATTGCCATCAACCCAAGATACTAAATGCAACACCATTGGTGATCTGTGCAGGACAGACGATACGTTTGAATGAAATACCAGCATTAAATGTTTCGTTCACATGGAAAAAGGCTGGTACTGTTATTCCTGGAACTAATTCCTTTTTGGATATTACAGCACCCGGTAACTATACGGTAACAGCAACTGGCGAAAGTGGTGCCTGCGCCTTGACCTCACTGTCTGTTCCCGTTACCAACGACCCTGGAGCATCTCCAGCAGATCCTGGTTTCACAACCAACAGTCCTTTATGTTCCAGTGCTAATTTAACTTTGTCCACCCCGGCTGTGGCTGGCGCTGTTTATTCATGGCGTGGACCGAATAATTATTCTTCAAGTCAGCAAAATCCTACCATAAACAACGTTGCTATAAATGACGCAGGTCTTTATACGCTTCAAGTTTCGGTTGGCGCTTGTTCGAGTAACGTTAAGTCATCGCGGGTAGATATTGTTGATCTTGGTGAAATATCTGTATTATCAACAGTACCATCTAATCAGGTTTGTCAGGGCAATACTCTGGTGCTTTCTATTTCAAGCGATCCTAATTACACATATAAATGGAAAAGAAATGGAAGTTATATTGTCGGTCAAACAACGAATTCTTTAACCGTTGCAACCACAGGTAATTATCAGATTGAAGTTGTTAATACCGTTGTAAACTGTACCCGAACAACGACAGCCATAGTTGTTTCTGTTTTAACACCTCCCGTTGCGGCATTTCAGGTGAGCGGATCATTATGTGTTAACAATTCTCTTACGTTCACGAATCAATCGACAACGGATGTTTTGGCGACACCTGTTTTTGCATGGAATTTTGGTGACACAAATACTTCTACTCTCCAAAGTCCTCAGCATGCTTACACAGGGGTACTGGGATATTCACCTTCCCTGCGGGTAAGCTATGCCGGAGTTTCCGGTTGTAGTAGTACCACAAGTAAAAGCATTACAATAAACAATCCCGCCTCTCCAATTATTGTAGCAGACCAAGATGCTTTATGCCCTGATGAAACTGGTAATCTATCCATAACAGGAACGTATTCGTCTATTGCATGGAGTACAGGTGATGTTGGTACATCAACTTCTATTTCAAATATTACAAACACCGATACATACACGGTTAATGCTATTGATGGAAATGGCTGTGCTGTGACGGATGATATTATAATAACCGCCAAAGTAGTGCCTACCATTAGTATAACGGCAGATAAAGCAACGGTTGCTACGGGTAAGGCTGTTCAACTTCAAGCCAGTGGTGCAGACACTTATGAGTGGTCACCGACTGAGACGTTGAGTGATGCAGCTATTTCTAACCCGGTAGGGACTCCAACGATCACCACTGTTTATTCGGTTACAGGTTCTCTAGTTGCTGGTTGCTCTGCAACGAATCAAATCACCATACAGGTCGATGGTTCATCCATAAGCATCGTAGTACCGGTCGGTTTTTCGCCTAACGGTGACGGTGCAAATGATGTATTGATAATTGACGGAATTGAAAATTATCCCGAATGCATACTCACAGTTTTTGATGGACGTGGAAGAAGAATCTATTTGGCAAATGGAAATGGTAATGCGTGGGATGGAACATATCAGGGAAAGCCCGTGCCCGAAGGTACTTATTACTTTGTATTTACATGTCCTGAAGGGAGACCTGTTACAGGAAGTGTTTTAGTGTTTCGATAAGTTTTAGTTGACTTAGTAGTTGATTTAATATTTTGAAATATGAGTTACTGTGTAATCGAAAAAAAATCCATTTTATTACCACTGTTGCTAATGGTTTTAGCAGCCCCCACGATATGGGCGCAAACAGTTGACTGTAAAAACAATTGTACGAATCCATCTTGTGCTTTTGTTCCCACTATAGAGAAAGGTTGTAATTGTTTTGATGGCAAGGATAATGATGGTGATCTAAAGACTGATGCTTCCGATTCCGACTGCGCTACCTATTATGGTTTAACGTATGTAGGCGCAGGTACAGGTTGCACTTTCCCAGCACCGACTGGTAATGTGTTTGCCACCATTGGTGCGCCTTCTGTTTCGGGGCAAAATACTTCTGATACTCAATCTAAAGTTTCTGTTGGCGATGTTGATGGCGATGGTGTACCTGATGCTATTATTTGCTCTAAATGGAATGGTGAGATTCGTGTAGTAGCCACCTCTAATGGTCAGGCTGATGGCAGCAATGCCGGTGATATAAAGTCAAGTTATAAAACAACCGGACCTGGTGCGAAAATATTTTCAGGTTCTGGTGCCTGTAGTCCTAAAAACTTGCTGTATGAACTTGAAAACTTAATTGCTGATATTGATAAAGACGGCAAGGCAGAAATATTTGGTGTTGTTAGTAATCGGGCCGGTAATCCAAGCTCTCCACCAACATGCTTTTTTCTCGTAGGGTTTAAATATGCTAAAGGATCACTAGTACCACTCTACAATGCTGTACAGATAGGTACTGATAGACCCGGTGCCATTGGTATTGCAGATATGGATGGTGATGGAAAAGGTGAGATCTATTTTCGAGACAGAATCTATGCAGCTGAGACCGGAGCTCTGCTGGCTACATCCAATGGAAATTGGGATCTGGATATTAATTCTGGATCTGTTGCGGCAGATATTCTGAAAGGCGATGGTGGCAAGATGGAGTTAGTGTGTGGATCAAAAATATTTTCTATCCCATCATTAACAGCGAGAAATCCCGGTGCCCCGGCAGTCTTGACCTTAGCAAAAGACATGAACGCAATAACAGCCAATAAGTGTTTTGTTAAGTTGATGCTTGATCCTGTTGAGTATGGTACGGACACACATAGCATGTGTAGTGTAGGAGATGTTGATCGTGATGGTTCCCTTGACGTTGTGATTTCTGGCGCCTTGAATGATCCACTCGGGAAGACTGCAGTATTCTATTGGAATATCGCAAAAAATACTTCTACATATTATATACCTCCTGATGTAGGCTATTCCGCTGGTTGGCCATGGGGTACTGGTCGTGTGAATATAGGTGATGCCAATAGTGATGGTAAAACGGATTTGTCATTTATAGCAGGTAATCAATTAACTTGTTTAACACAAGATGGTTCATCAAATCCTGCAGGTGCCTCTGGCAATCTTAACCTGCTATGGGTAAGAACAATCAACGACTCCAGGTCAGGAGTACTGGGTGTCACTATTTACGATTTTGATAATGACGGAAAACCAGAAATGGTCTATCGTGATTCGCAGGAACTTGTTATCGTTGATGGTGCAACCGGAGCGACAAAAAAATGGTCAGCGATTTGTCAATCTCACACGTACACGGAGGGCCCCGTCATAGCGGATGTCAATGGAGATGGTGCCACTGATATTTGCGTTGCTTGTAATCGAAGTAATTCATTTACTATTAATGATCCTATACAACAACAGGCACTTGGAGAAATACGAATGTTTTATACCTCGGGCAGTACCTGGCTACCTACGCGCAAAGTGTGGAATCAGCACGGATATTTTGTTGTTAATATCAAAGACGATTTAACGTTACCTTTTCCGCAGTTTGATCAGAGTTCAACGTTCAGTAACGGTAATTGCGCAAATGGATTGATAGGTCCGCAAAAGCCCATGAATGTTTTCATGAATCAGGTTCCTTATCTGGATGCAAACGGCTGCCCATCGTTTCCTGCGCCTGATCTGACATTCTTTGGAGATGATCCCGCGGTGGGAACAGATACGAATGGTGATGGTGTTTATACTCCAGCCGTTGTGGTAACGCCACCCATCTGTGGTAACATAGCTATTTCAGCGTATTTCAACATACTGAATAAAGGTGATCTGGCGATTACTGATAATGTACCGGTTAGTTTTTTTAATGGCGATCCCACCACCAATCCAGCGGCTGTTAAACTGTATAGTACCACGTTTGCTGTAACCAATTTACAGCCTAATGGAATTTATAAAACACCTAATGTCACCTTCAATGGCCCCGGAACAACTTTTGATTTATATATCGTTCTTTATAACGATGGTACAGTCCTTCCAATAACAATTACGGGTAACAGTGCCAAGGAATGTTCTATCGCTAATAATTTATACACCGTTAAAGTAACACCCAATCCTTTCAGCGCAACTATCCAAAAAATAAGCGATGATAATAGCTGTCCACCCAGCACAGTATTTTCCGGTGAAGTTAGAGCCCATGTATTTGTAGGAGCAACGGAGACAGCAGACTACAGCCCTTATACTTTCAGATGGACCGATGCTTCTAATCAGGTAGTGAGTACGGCTTACAATGCTACAGGATTGCCCGCTGGTACGTATACTTTGGTTGTTACCAATACGCTAAAGGGTTGTACTTCTACACCGGTTAGTCAGGTACTCATCAAAACTAACATCGCCCCAGTATTGGGTGTAAATGTTTTGTCGAACATGACCAAGTGTTCGCCTCCCGATGGAAAACTAGAAGCGCTTATTAACGGTACGAATAATACAACAGGATATACCATTACCTGGTACGAAGAGAACAACTCAATACTGACAGGCCCAGTCGCGTCAGGGTTAGGGAATCTAAGCAACCCAAATTATTTTTTTCAAGCGGAGAAAAATGGTTGCTTTTATACTTTGACCCCCCCCAAAAAAATTGGCACGCCCACACTTCCTGACACCCAAGCTTCTGCAACTGATGTTGTCAATTGTTTAAACCCGAATTCAGGAACACTTTCCGGTGTAGCGTTGCTCAATGGTAGTGCCGCACCAGATCAAAGTAAATTTACCTTTGATTGGTATTACTATGATAACGTTGCTGGTGCAGTTGGAAGTACACTTCCGCCAGCCAATGGAACAGGAGCAAATCGGACCGGTTTAGCCGCTGGATATTATGAATTGATTATCACGGATCAATCTACCTTATGTAAAGATCAGACACCGGTCATTATACAAATTAAGAGTTCTACGGTGCTGCCAACGGTAACCCTGACTCCAGGCACTCAAACATCATGTGACCCGTCAAATCCTAATGGCACTATTGTGGCTGCGGGTTTAGCGAATGGCAGTTCAGCAAACTTGACATATCAATGGTTTCTTGGTGATAATACAACGGTTCCTGTTGCTGCACCGACAACCACCTCAGGCACCAGTGGAGAAAATTTGAATAAAGCGGTTGGCAGTGGTCAAATTTATACGGTTAAAGTAACAACAGCTCAGAATTGTTCAGTCATTTCAAAAACAACTATACCGGATGCTAAGGTAATTCCTACCATTACTTTAGCTGCAACTGATAATAGTATTTGCTCGCCAGCATCTGGTTATAATGGTCAAGTTACTACTACAGTTACAAATCAGGTTGGATCATTGACAGATTATACGTTTACGTTCAGTCCTGTTGGTGGAACTCAAAGCGCATCGCCTAACCATAATGTTTATAATAATCTCAATGGAGGAATAACCTATTCAGTGATTGCAAAATATACACCCACAGGTTGTGCTTCAGCCTTGGGAAGTATTAGTGTATTAAATGTTCAGAGCTTTCCTATGCTAACCACAGGCAACACGGGTTCCACCAATTGTGTAGCGGGCAAAGAAGATGGTAAGGCTACGGTATTAACTGTAGATGGATCGGCTGCGCCCGGAGCCATTTACACGTATGCATGGACAGGTTCTGGTTCACCCGCGTTCCCCGTTACGGTTGCCACCAATACCTCGAATACGAATCAGCTCACGAAAGTACAAGGCGGAGCAGGGTATGGCTACAGTGTTTTGGTTACCAACGCGACCAATGGATGCACCAACACAGCCGTTGTAAATGTAGCGGATGCAAAAGTACTTCCAACACAAACACTGGCAGCCACCAATAACACCATCTGTTCACCTGCTTCGAATTACAATGGTAAGGTAGTAACCACGGTTACCAACCAGATTGGTGCCATCACCGATTATACGTTTACGTTCGCTCCCGCAGGAGGAACAGCAGG
>JBKJOF010000041.1:0-2691 GCA_046595655.1 Chryseolinea sp.
AAAAATCCGGATATGTTTTTTGTGATTTTCATAAAGAAAGCCGGCAGAAATCTGCCGGCTTTTCGTTCTTAATCTTTCTCCTCAGTCTCTTCTGATTTCTTCAAAAGCTTACCGTTGTTATCAAAAATAAGTTCGACTGTCTTCTCTCCTTTTTCAACTTCAGCTTCATAGGTAGTAACACCATTGGATACAATTTTCGCAGTCTCTTCTATTTTATATCCTGCATAATCTTTTTTCAATGTCTCTTGCATAGCTTGAGGTAGTTCACTTTTAGCTATTTCGGTTTCCACTTCTTTGATCATACCCATATCATCCAACAAAACCGACATGTCTTTTTTACTAAGATCGAAACTGGCTTCAAATGAACCATCTTCTTTATCCCACTTCACATCTTTGGCTGCTGGATAGGCCTTCATAAAAGCATCCTTCACCACTTTTGGAACTTCGCTCTCTTTGATTTTCTGGGCACTCACCTGGCTTACCATTAAGCCAAATAGCGCAACAATCATTAGTTTTTTCATATTCATTGGTTTTTAATTCAAACTAACGATATGATTTTGTAGAGATTCGGGATTTTAAAAGCCGACCGAAAAAGAATGCGTATTATTTCGATACTCATATTGAATAGCAATTCCGCTGGTATCACAAATCTTCTTGGCGATTGCAAGGCCTAATCCGGTACTGGTCTGATTGGTGTCACCTTTTTGAAAACGATCATAGATTTTATCTGGTGAAATAATCGATGGAATTCCTGGATTGGTAATGATCCAACTACGGCCGGAAATAGTAATCATAACCATGCCTTGCTCAGGATTATGTTTGATTGCGTTCGAGATCAGATTTGAAAGAAGAATATCAATCAAGGTAGGATTAAAAGAAATCTCCAGATCATTTCGAAATGAAGTATGAATGTGAATGCCACTTGATGATGCTTGTTTATTAAATATCTCAATAAGCTTACTTGTAAGGATTACAATATTTATAGACTCGGTTTCGATAAACTGGTTGTTATCAATTTTAGAAAGCAGCAGCAAGGCTTTGTTCAATTTTGAAAGTCGTGAAGTGGCATCCAATAATGAAACCATAAGTTGCGCTTGTTCTTCAGAAAGGTTTTTGGTCTGCATCAGCAATTCCAACTTCGATTGAAACACCGCTAGCGGACTTTGCATTTCGTGAGCCGCGTTTTCCGTAAACTCTTTTTGATTGAGGTACGCTTTATAATTACGATCTGCCAAACGTTTGATCGAGTTATTCAAGTCTACAAATTCTTTTACTGAAGAAGAACCCAATACCAACTGAGGTGTTTTTTCGACTTCAAAATTTCCTAATTTTTCGAGTGTGTCATAAAAGGGTTTCCATATTCGCTTTGAAACACGCCAGTTAATGATTAACAGTCCGGCTAACAAAATAACTAATACAATGGCCTGCGTTAACGCAATCGCTTTTATCAAGTCTTCACTTTCTACTAAAGAAATTCGTGCCGTTAGGTGATAAGGTACATTCTGTAACGTAACTGTTGAAGATAGAATACGATAGGGTTCCATTTCATCCGCAACACTATCGTATTGCACAATATGGTATATACTATCCCTGAAATGCTTTCCGGCTGCTGGTACTATTTTTACATCGCCATCTAAATCGGCCCATAGCAAAAGATCGGTTGCCGATTTTATTTTTTGAATGCGCAGTTGGATCTCTTGTTTCTGCAAAAGCAAAGCCTCATCAACATCTTCAATGAAAAGTCTGTCAATAATCAAATAGAATATGGGTGTAACCACCAACAAAACAATGACGGAGTAAATTAAATAATGCAGGGTTGTGCGGTTCAGCAACTTCATAACCTCAAACTTCAAACTTGTAACCTAATCCATAAATGGTTTTAATGTAATCAACACTACCAGCCTCCATCATTTTTCGTTTTAGATTTTTGATATGCGAGTAAACGAAATCATAATTATCAAAACGATCGGCATCATCACCCGATAAATGTTCGCCAATAGCATCTTTAGAAATTACTTTGTTTTTATTAGAGATCAAAAAAAGTAACAGTTGGAACTCGCTCTTAGTAAGATCTAATCTATTTTTGCCGATGGTTGCCATTTTGCCCGGCACATCAAGTGTTACGTCATCGAGTGAAACTAAATTCGAACCATCAAATTTATTTCGCCTGATTAATGCTTTGATTCGTGCGCCTAATTCAGCAAGATGAAACGGTTTGGAAAGGTAATCGTCTGCACCAATTTCCAGTCCTTCAATTTTATCATCGAGTGAATTTTTGGCTGATATAATAATAACGCCAGCGACTTTATTTTTTTTCTTCAATTCTTTAAGCAAGGTAAGTCCGCTACCACCGGGCAATGTTATATCGAGAAGAATGCAATCATAGGTATAGAGTGTAATTTTTTCGTTAGCCTGATCAAAATCTGAAACTGCTTCGCATACATAGTTTTCCCCTTGCAAATAGTGAACGATGCTTTTGGCCAATTCTTTCTCGTCTTCTATGATCAGAATTTTCATCGCGCGAAAGGTAAGAAAACAATTTTGGAGAAATTTTGAGTTAATAAATTGATATATAATTACTGTCATCCGACTAATCCATAATAGCTTATAAAAGTATCGCCTGGATAAAGATTACGGGGATTTTTCTGGGTTTTGAAAAACACCCCCATTTTTCAAGTTAAACATATCGAG
>JBKJOF010000060.1:0-3407 GCA_046595655.1 Chryseolinea sp.
GCTTGGCGATAATCCGTATGAATCCTTCCATCGGTTTTGCTGATCATTCGCGGAAGCGCATCAACATAAGTAGAGCGCAGTTTTTCATATTCACGATAATCTAAAATCTTTTTCGCGATAGGATGCTCTGATAAACCTTGTAGCACATCCTCTCCCGTTGCATACTGTCCCGTCTTGGTTTTTTTTGGTTTGTCTATCAGTTTCATTTTGTCGAACAGTACTTCACCCAACTGCTTTGGTGATCCAATATTGAATTCTGTGCCGGCTAGTTTATAAATTTCAGTTTGCACTTTATCACTTTCAATCTTCAACACTTCCGACATTTTAGCAAGTGCTTCTACATCTACCTTTACACCTTCAAACTCCATTGCAGCCAACACGGTTACCAATGGCATTTCTGTATCCGTCATTAATTTGACATGTCTTCTTTTTTCTAATTCTGGCAGGAGCTTACTGCGCAATTGATATAAATTATCAGCGCGTTCGCAAAGACGCTCTTTGATATCAGTATGTTCTTTATGAAAAATGTCATAGTGCAAATATTGCTGACACAACATCTCAAGATCGTGTGCTGATTCTGGTTCGATCAAGTAGTGGGCAAGCATTACGTCAAATAATGAGCCTGTCATTTCAACGCCAGCTTTCTTCAGTGCCAACATCGTCATCTTTATATTATGGCCAACTTTAGAAATGGATTTGTTTTCTAAAACCGATTTTAGAACATCATCTACCTTTCCCTCTTTGCATTCAACATAGTGCGCTTCATTTTCCGTATACGAAAATGCTAGACCTTTTAAATGATAGTCAAAGTTGGGTAGTTCATCTGTAATGGAATCGATCGAAAAGAAAGTCTGCATTTGTAATTTTTGTGCCAGCGCTTTCAGTTCTTCATCGCTCTCCACTTGCAGGTATTGAACTACTTTTGACGATCGGTTCTTTCGCTCGCTTATAACCTCAGTCGTTGCCGATTCATTTGCCTGACCGAACATAGAAAGCTGAGAACTTTGTACGGGTTGTGGAGCTGCTGCTATCGAACCTGTTTCGCTGAAAGCACGCGCTGCAATGGTCTTAAATTCAAGCGCATCAAAAATAGGTCTGAGTACTTCTGCATTTGGGCCAGAGTATTCAAGCTCTTTCTCATTAAATGGAACGGGAACATCTAGAACAATGGTGGCGAGTTTTTTAGAGAGCAAGGCTTGGTCGGCAAATTGTTTTACTAATTCTTTTTGTTTCCCTTTTAAGTTATCTGCGTTAGCAATAATGTTTTCAATGGATCCATATTGTTTCAACAATACTGCAGCCGTCTTCGGGCCAAAGCCAGGAATACCTGGAATGTTATCTGATGAATCACCTTGCAGGCCGAGCATATCAATTACCTGACTTACATTTTCGATGTCCCACTTTTCGCAAACTTCTTTCGGCCCCATAATGTCAACGGCATTGCCTAAGTAAGCAGGCTTGTACAACCATACATTGTCTTTTACAATTTGTCCATAATCTTTATCGGGTGTCATCATATACACATCAAAGCCTTGTGTTGCTGCTTGTGTAGCAAGTGTTCCGATAATATCATCCGCTTCAAATCCATCCAGTTCTAAAATTGGAATATTGAAGCCTCTGATAATTTCTTTCACTTTTGGAATACTACTTCGAATGTCTTCCGGTGTTTCTTGTCGGTTGGCTTTATATTCTGTGAAGATTTCATCGCGAAATGTTTTTGCAGCGGTATCGAAAGCAATACCAATGTGTGTGGGTTTTTGCTTATGTAATACTTCCAGCAAGGTATTGGTGAAACCAAACGGAACAGAGGTATTGATGCCTTTTGAATTGATGCGTGGCGTTTTCGTAAAGGCAAAATGTGCCCGGTATATCAGGGCGTAAGCATCGAGAAGGAATAGTTTTTTATTGGATTGACTCATGGTGCAACTTAGGAATTGCTGTTGACAAACGAACGCAAAAAGATTACTTTTAGAACGTACGAGAAGCAAGTAGTTAACCATAATGGGATTATCCTTTTCGTTTTCGTTACGCTAAATACTCCCTCTCAAAAAATTTGACAACTATCTAACAACCAATTTTGTGCAGACTACTTCATCGCCATTGGGAAAATTTTATCATTGGGAAAAAACAATCCCCCAAAACATCTTTTTCCGACAACCCATAAATAATAATTGGAAAACCTGGACATACGCACAAGCCGGAAAAGAAATCAGGATATTGGCAGGGGCACTTTCTTCGTTGCCACCAAAATCCAAAGTAGCAATCCTTTCAAAAAATTGCGCACATTGGATCATGGCCGATCTTGCAATTATGACAGCCGGCCATGTTTCCGTTCCGTTGTATGCCAATAGTTCGGCAGCATCCATTAAACAAATTTTGGAGCACAGCGAATCGGCTGCAATTTTTGTTGGCAAGCTGGATGATTATGAGCATCAGAAAAAAGGTATTCCGGATACTGTTCAAAAAATATGTGTAGCGCTTTACGGCATTCATGAGGGTATTGTATGGGAGAATATTCTAACATCACAAAAACAAATTGCCAATGCCGTTGAGCGAAGTGAAGGAGAGTTGCTTAGTATAATGTATACCTCTGGCACAACGGGAATTCCGAAAGGGGTAATGTTCAATTCAAAAGCATTTGACCACACCACAAAAATTCTGATTACCTTTTTACGAACGTGGGAAACTCTTCCACAACATCCGCGACTTTTTTCTTACTTACCCCTTTGCCACATTGCCGAACGCAACCTCACAGAAATGTTGGCTCTCTACACTGGTGGTACTGTCTCTTTTGTAGAGTCGTTGGAATCGTTTGGACGTGATCTGGCTTCGGTTCAACCTGATTTATTTTTCGGTGTGCCGCGCATCTGGGCTAAGTTTCAAGAAAAGATTTTGGAAAAGATGCCTCAGAAAAAATTAGATAGGCTTTTAAAAATTCCCATCATCAATAGTATTGTTAAGAAAAGCATCACCAAAAAACTTGGGCTTTCAAAAGCCGGACTGAAAGGAACCGGTGCTGCACCGATACCCGTTTCTTTGTTGCAATGGTTTGATTCATTAGACATCCGCTTGCGAGAAATTTATGGCATGACAGAAAATAGTGCACTGTCGCACGCCAATCAAAAAGAAATTCGGTTTGGAACGGTTGGCCAGGCCATGGAAACTGTTGAGGTAAAATTTACTGATGAGCAGGAAATTCTAACACGCCACGTTGCGCTTATGATGGGGTATTATAAAGAACCGGCCATGACTGAAGCAGTAATGACAGCCGATGGATTTTTAAGAACGGGAGATCAGGGAAAGCTGGACGCGGATGGATTTCTTACCATCACCGGTCGTGTGAAAGATCTTTTTAAAACAGACAAAGGAAAATATATTTCCCCCGCACCTATAGAAATGAAGCTGAT
>JBKJOF010000090.1:0-32872 GCA_046595655.1 Chryseolinea sp.
CTCAGGATTTATTCAGCATTGAACCGATGAAGACCCACGAGACAAAAGTGATGATGACTATATTTAATGGAAAAGTAATCTATCAGGATAAGGACTATTGATATAAAATTCTGTTCACTATAAAACAAGAAAGGGGATCGATTAGACAATCGATCCCCTTTCTATAAGAATTTAGGTTGTAAAGCTTCCGTTAGAAAGCTTGTTTTTAGGAAGCTTTGTTTTTAACATCCTGAACCTCAGATCTGATAGCTTGAGCAAGGTTCTTAAGGTCTTGCATACCCTTTCTTACACGGGTACCGGCAGCACTGTTGCCCTTGTTATAAAACTTATCAGCATCATCTTGGAGGGTTGCGATAAGACTTTTAAGCTCTTCAAATTTTTGCATTGTCGTACAGTTTTAAGATTGAAAAAATAGATTCGTATGCCAATTTAGGTAAAAACCTTTTAAAACAACTAAAAAGGAGGTTTTTTTTAAACTCCCTTCGTTACAGACACTAATACCTCTTCCTTATAAAAGCCATTATCAAGCTTCTCTTTAAGCTTCGAAAAGGCTGTTAAAGTCATCTCAACATCTTCCAAAGTATGCATGGCAGTCGGGATGATACGGAACATGATAACATCCTTAGGCACAACAGGATAGATCACCACAGAACAGAAAATTCCGTAGTTCTCGCGAAGGTCCATCGACATGTTTGCTGCCTCGCCTACACCGCCTTTAAAAAGCACTGGAGTTACAGGTGAAGTAGTGGTTCCAATATTAAAGCCGCGCTCCTTTAAACCGCTCTGCATGGCACGTGTTACCTTCCATAAATTGTCTTTCAGCTGAGGTTGAGTCTTTAATAACTCAAGGCGTTTCATCGCTCCGATAACCAATGGCATCGGTAAGCTCTTCGCATAAATCTGCGAGCGAACACTGTATCGTAGGTACTTTAAAATATGTTTATCGCCCGCCACAAATGCGCCAATGCTGGCCATCGATTTAGCAAAAGTAGAGAAGTAAAGATCGACCTGATCTTGTACACCTTGTTCCTCACTTGCTCCGGCTCCGGTCTTACCCATTGTACCAAAACCGTGAGCATCGTCTACAAACAATCTGAAATTATATTTCTTCTTCAGCTCAACAACACCTATTAAGTCGCCTTGCTTTCCACTCATTCCGAATACACCTTCCGTGATAACCAAAATTCCACCGCCAGTTTCATCGGCTAATTTAGTAGCGCGTTGAAGTTGTTTCTCAAGGCTCTCCATGTCATTGTGGGTATACACAAAACGTTTGCCCATGTGCAAGCGAACGCCATCGATAATACAGGCATGCGATTCCGCATCATATACAATTACATCCTTGCGATCTACCAAAGCATCAATAATAGACACCACACCTTGATAACCAAAGTTAAGAAGCATGGCATCTTCTTTCTTCTCAAACTCCGCCAACTGACGCTCCAACTCCAAGTGATGAACTGAGTTACCAGACATCATACGGGCACCCATTGGTAAACCCATTCCATATTGAGCCGCGGCTTCAGCATCTGTCTTTCTTACTTCAGGATGGTTGGCCAAGCCGAGGTAATTATTCAAACTCCAGTTTAGAACTGTCTTGCCATTAAATTTCATTCTTGGCCCGATTTCGCCCTCTAGTTTGGGGAAGAAAAAATAATCATCGGGAAGGTGGGAGTACTTGGCCAAAGGGCCGGCTTCCATTCTGAGCTTCTCAAAAAGATCTACCATTAGCTTTACTTTATTGGGATTAAAAATCTGGGCAAAACTAATCAAAAAAACGCTTCCAAATAGTCCACTGATGCACTTTGCCCGTGTACAAATTATGAGTAGCATTACGTTTTCAGTTTGATCTATGGGTAAAATTCAAAAGATACTGGTCGCTAACCGCGGGGAAATCACACTTCGTATTATGCGAACGGCTCGCGAAATGGGAATAAAGACCGTTGCTGTTTTTAGTGAGGCTGATCGAAATGCACTTCATGTTCGCTATGCGGATGAGGCCGTACTTATTGGACCACCTCCCTCCTCTCAGTCTTACCTCGTGATTGATAAGATCATTGCCGCAGCCAAGCAAACGGGTGCCGATGCCATTCATCCTGGATATGGATTCTTATCAGAGAATGAAGACTTTGCCAAGCGATGTGAAGATGAAAATATAATCTTTATCGGCCCTTCATCTCACGCCATTGAATTGATGGGAAGTAAACTCGCTGCCAAAGCTGCCGTTGCTAAGTTCAACGTTCCTCTCGTTCCCGGAACATCAGAACCCATTAGCGATGTATCAAAAGCGAAGAAGGTTGCTAAAGAAGTCGGGTATCCTATTCTGATTAAAGCAAGTGCGGGTGGTGGTGGAAAAGGAATGCGCGTGGTCGAAAATGAAGAGAGCTTTGATGAACAAATGGAACGCGCCACAAGCGAAGCGAAATCTGCCTTTGGTGATGGGTCGGTGTTCATAGAGAAATACATTACTAAACCAAGACATATTGAATTCCAAATCTTCGGAGATAAGCAAGGTAATGTTGTTCACTTATTTGAACGCGAGTGCTCCATACAACGCAGGCACCAGAAGGTTGTTGAAGAAGCACCATCTTCCATTCTTACTCCTGAGAAAAGAAAAGCCATGGGTGAAGCGGCTATCAATGTAGCGAAGTCGTGTGGCTATTACGGAGCAGGAACCGTTGAGTTTATTTTAGATGATACTTTAGATTTTTATTTCCTTGAGATGAATACGCGTCTTCAGGTTGAACATCCGGTAACGGAAGAAATTACAGGTCTTGATTTAGTAAAACTTCAAATCAGAGTTGCAGAAGGCGAACCGCTACCTTTTGCACAAGATGATTTAAAAATAAAAGGACATGCCGTTGAAGTGCGTGTTTACGCTGAAGATCCAGCCAATAATTTCTTGCCCGATATTGGAACGCTCACTACTTATAGAAGACCTCAAGGACATGGCGTTCGTGTAGATGATGGCTTTGAACAAGGGATGGATATTCCATTCTATTATGATCCGATGATTGCTAAATTAATTTGTCATGCAGAGAATCGTGAAGATGCGGTAAACAAAATGATTAGGGCAATTGATGAATATGAAATTACAGGATTGGAAACAACTCTTGGGTTTTGTCAATTCGTAATGAAGCACGAAGCGTTCCGAAGTGGAAATTTTGACACACGCTTTGTTGAAAACTACTTCACTCCTACTTTTGCGAAACCAGCACCTATTGAGATTGAAGAAAAGTTAGCAGCTGTATTGGCTACTACCTTAATGAATGGAAAGGATGCTGCTACAACGATTCCTTCTGTAGATGTAGTGAGTAGTAAATGGAAGAAGCGAAGTACTAGAGTTTAGTTTCGGGTTTAAAGTTTCGAGTTTACCCAGACCTCGAAACTTTAAACTCGAAACTATACAAGTTCTGATAATTCAATCCATCGTAAGGTCTTCGCATCAACATCACTTGTTATGCGTTGAATTTCAGCAGCCCACTTTTGTAATTGTTTGTGATCGTGCGATCCACTGTTTATCAACGAAGTAAATTCTTCTTTCTTCTTCTCCAGTGCATCAATTTCAGCTTGAAGCTTTTCGTATTCTTGCTTCTCTTTGAAGCTCGCTTTCTTCTTGTCTGTTGATGTTGTCTTCTCTTCTACCACAACGGGTTTCGCAGGTTTGGTTTCAGCGGCCTCTTCCTTTTCTTCTAGCCAAGTGCGGTAGTCTGAATAGTTTCCATTGAACAACCGTATATGGCCATCGCCTTCAAAAACAAAAAGTTGATCAACCAAATGATCCATGAAATAACGATCATGCGATACGAGCAATAAACAGCCAGAGAATTTCTCAAGGAAATCTTCCAACACGTTTAAGGTATCGATATCAAAGTCGTTGGTGGGCTCATCCAGAATAAGGAAGTTTGGATTCGTAACCAGAAGCTTCAACAATTGAAGACGCTTCTTCTCACCACCACTTAATTTGCTGATATAATTGTATTGCTTTTCTGGTGGAAACAAAAAGTTCTCTAAAAATTTAGATGCCGAAATTTGTGTTCCATCTGCCATGGTGATGAATTCAGCAATCTCTTTCACTTCTTCAATTAATCGGTTGGCAGGATTCAACACAATTGATTCCTGAGTGAAGTAACCGTACTTGGTTGTTACTCCTGGCCAGATTTCTCCGGAGTCTGGTTTCAATTTTCCGGTAAGCATATCTAAGAAAGTAGACTTACCTACACCATTTTTACCAACAACTCCGATGCGATCATTCTTCTTAAATACATATGAGAAGTCTGTAACAATCGGAAGTTCTCCATACTTCTTCGAGATATGTTCTACTTCCAAAATCTTTCCACCCTGACGGGCTTCCTTCATATCAAGCTCAAGTCTGTCCTTCTTAATATCCTGTGATGCTTTCTTTTCTATTTCATAGTAAGCCTCAACACGATACTTTGCTTTTGTTCCGCGCGCACGAGGTTGACGTCTCATCCACTCTAATTCTTTTCGAAGAAGAAGTTTTGCTTTCGATACTTCGACTTTCAACATCTCTTCGCGATCGTTCTTCTTTTCCAGGAAGTAAGCGTAATTACCTTTATATCGAAACAACTGACCACGATCTATTTCTATAATTTCTGTTGCCACATTATCCAAAAAATAACGGTCGTGAGTAACCATGATTAACGTAATACTCTGGCCGGCAAGGTATTTTTCCAACCATTCAATTGCTGTTAAGTCCAAGTGATTGGTAGGCTCATCCATAATGATGAGATCAGGTTCTTGCAATAACATTTGCGCAAGGAAGATGCGCTTCTTTTGTCCACCGGAAAGTTGACCAAAGGTTTTATCGATATCCGGCACACCGAGTTTCTCAATTACTTCATGCACTTTAGCCTCGTAATCCCAAGCATTGAGGTCACTCATCTTTTCAAGAACGGCCTGCATTCTTTCTGATGATGTTTCAGGATGATGAATGCAATCTTCATACTCCTTCACCACTTTCGCAATTTCATTGTCATCGCTAAAGAGAACATCCTTCACGGAAAGCTTTGGATCAACTTTCGGTTCCTGCGTTAAACACGCTATCCGTATACCGTCCCGTGTGCTCACCTTTCCGGCATCGGGAGTGACTTCTCCAGTAATAATTTTTAATAAGGTAGATTTACCAACACCATTATTTCCGACCAACGCGAGCTTCTCGCCCTTCGAAATTCCCAGGGAAATGTTCTGGAATAGCCAATTATCATTATACGTCTTCGCGACAAGTTCTGCAGAAAGGTAGTTCACCGAGTAGTAATTTAGGGCGCAAAGCTACTCGAAAATTGCGGTGGTTCGAATAAATCCAAACAACAATGCGAAATCAAATGAAGAAATCTACCGAATTTTGATGCTGATCAATTCGAAAGTTCTAGGTTTCGAGTTCATGGTTCAAAGTTTTTTAACCATTTAGTGGGCGAACCTATAACAGACAACTATCAACTAACAACGAATCCCAGATTAATGATTAACAACCTCAGCACCTTGGCTCTTCTTAATAAAGCAAAAAATGCAGATGCCAAGTTGAAGGGAAACAATAGGGATGATCGTGAAAAGTAACTCCATAACAGGGGTGTTTTTTGATTAAGGTTTGAATATAAATCCAAAAGCTAAATCTGTTAGTTATCAATGGTTTAACTGACGCTACTTACGGTGATTAATCAAATGCGACTACAAATGGATTTGAAGAAAGAAATATTAAAAGAACATTCTAAAGCTCAGGCTCATAAACTCACTAATTATGTTGGGAATAGTGATGCGAGAATGAAAGCTTTGATAGCAGTATATCTTGAAGGCCCCTATATTGTTACGCAGCGAGCCGCCTGGCCTTTGAGTCTCTGCGCTGAAAACCATCCTGAGCTGATCGTCCCCCACCTGAAAAAGCTTCTTGACTTCCTATCCAAGCTTGGCATTCATGATTCGGTAAAACGAAACACCATCCGACTTCTCCAATTCATTGACATACCCAAACGTAACTCTGGCCAAATAGCGGAGCTTTGCTTTGAATACCTTCAAAGTAAACAAGAACCTATTGCTGTTAGAGTTTTTTCTATGACTGTGCTTTCTAAAATTATGAGAGATGAGCCAGACTTGAGAAATGAATTGAAGATGATCATTGAAGATCAAATGCCTTATTCCTCACCTGCCTTTATATCTCGTGGAAGAAAGGTATTAAAGGAGATTAATGCGCTTTCGAAAACATCAGTTAAAATCTAATTGTAATCATTCTCAAAATATCACATTCATATTGATAAGAAATTTTTGTGCAGGCAATTTGATAGCAAGAGAGAAAGCTGACCAAAGTCATGCTCTTGCATGACCATTATCAAATCAATTTAACTCCTCCGAGAATACTTTTGAATCATAATCAACATTGCCATGAAAACAATACTCGTACCCTGCGATTTTTCAAAACCATCGATAAATGCATTTCGGCTTGCTGTTGATATTGCTAAAATGTCAAAAGGTGAAATCCACTTATTAAATGTGGTGGAACTACCCGTCATGCATGATTCTATGCTAATGCCTGTTCTATCATTTGAACAACAACTTCTGAAAGAATTAAAAGACAGGAGTAATTTGGAATTTAATAAGCTAATTACAAAGTATGCCAAAGAGAAAATCAAAGTAGTAACAAAGGTGGATTTTGGATCTCCATCCTATATCATCAATACATACACAAAAAAAATAAAAGCCGATCTGATTTTAATGGGTTCGCATGGTGCTACTGGAGCGAGGGAATATTTTGTGGGATCTATCGCAGAAAAGATTGTTCGGCATTCGAAAGTTCCGGTATTAATACTCAAAGATTATTACAAAGGCCCCATCAAAGACATTGTGTTTCCAAATACTCTAGAAACCGAAAACCAGGAAGATTTGGTGATGAACATAAAAGCGCTTCAGAATTTCTTCAAAGCTACCCTTCATATCGTTTGGGTAAATACCCCTGTCAATTTTACGAATGATTCCGAAACACAGAACCGACTTGAAGATTTCGCGAAACGATTTATGTTTAAAAACTTCACCATCAATATCTATAATCACTTCGATACCGATGAAGGTATTCGCGAATTCTCAGATTCCATCAAGGCTAATATGATTGCCATGGGAACGCACGGCAGAAAAGGGATTTCCCATCTCGTGCTTGGAAGTCTCGCTGAATCAGTAGTCAATCATTATAAGGGATTAATATGGACTTACGCCATAAAAAATGACGTTATCGGAGTTTAGCACCTAAATATGACTCAAACTGAAGTCGATGTTGACCTGAAATGTTTTCACTGCGGCCAATCGTGTGATGAACCGTTGTGGACAGAAGAAAAACCATTCTGTTGTTATGGATGTAAAACCGTTTACGAAATTCTTAGCACCAATAATCTTTGCGAATACTATAGTCTTGACAAAAATCCAGGAATACAACTAAAACAAATCAATGAAGAGACATTCGCATACTTAGATGAAAAAGAGATTCGAGATAAAGTATTGGATTTTGATTCAACATCCTTCGCGAAAGTAACGTTTTTTATTCCATCCATCCATTGTGTTTCGTGCATCTGGTTATTAGAGAGTCTTCAAAAAATTGCAGAAGGGATTTTACACAGCGAAGTTCATTTCACAAAGAAGACGGTAACGATAAACTTCAACCCACAATTAATAAAGCTCAGTACCATTGCAACGCTAATAGCAGAACTCGGATACATTCCAAAGATTACCTTAGAAAATCATTCAGGAGTAAAACCAAAATCAGATAAACGTTTACTCCTTAAAGTGGCCGTTGCCGGATTTTGTTTTGGCAATGTTACGCTGTTCAGTTTTCCTGAATACCTAGGCATCGATCATTCAGAAAAAGAATTGATGCGTATTTTTTCATTTCTAAATCTTGCGCTCTCTGTTCCTGTTTTCTTCTTTAGCGGGTTCGATTATTTACGCTCAGCCTTTAAGAGTTTCAAACAAAGGCAAATCAACAT
The DNA here is from genome assembly GCA_046595655.1 of Chryseolinea sp. Taxonomy (GTDB): domain Bacteria; phylum Bacteroidota; class Bacteroidia; order Cytophagales; family Cyclobacteriaceae; genus Chryseolinea. The sequence goes on from JBKJOF010000090.1 coordinate 7,986, forward strand.
TGACTTACCTATTGCTGCCGGACTCATCGCTTTGTTTATGAGAAGCAGTTATGATATTCTTACCTCAACCGGTTCGGGCTATCTCGATTCGTTTACCGGATTAGTTTTTTTTCTGCTCATCGGCAGATGGTTTCAAAACAAAACATACGAGAGCCTTGCTTTTGATCGTGACTTTACCTCCTACTTTCCCTTGGCTGTAAATGTATTCACAAAGGATGAATGGAAACCGGTTGTCATTTACAAATTGAAACGTGGCGCTCATATCCGCATCCGAAACATGGAGATCATTCCAGCTGATGCAACTTTGCTCGATAGCTTCGCTTTCATCGACTACAGTTTTGTTACAGGAGAATCACGACCCGTAAAGGTAAAGCAAGCCGATCTTGTTCATGCAGGAGGCAGATTAATCGGATCGCCAGTTGAATTGATTGTAGAAAGGAAAACAGATCAAAGTCATCTCACCAGTTTGTGGAATAATGATGCGTTTAAGAAAATCGAAGAGAATAAATATCAAAAGATAATTGATAACGCTGCAAAACGCTTTACATGGATTGTATTACTAGTAGCATCAGGCACAGCCATCTATTGGCAAATCAACAATCCTGAAAATATGTGGCTAGTGCTGACATCAGTTTTAATGGTGGCGTGTCCTTGTGCGTTAGCGCTGGCCGCACCTTTTACGTTTGGTAGCATGTTGCGTGTATTCGGGGAAAATAAATTGTATTTAAAAAATGCCGATGTCATAGAACGCATGGCCAGCATCAATGCTATTGTTTTCGATAAAACAGGAACAGTAACTCACGGCAAAGAACCTGAAATCAATTTTCATGGAGACATTGATGAGGTAGAGATGAGTTGTGTTAAAACGCTCACGGGCTTTTCTACACATCCCTTAAGTCTACTGATTACAAGTCATATCTCATCGAGTATCATTAATATTGTTTCTGATTTTAAAGAAATTCCAGGTAAAGGAATTGAAGGAACAATGGATGGACATTGTTACAAAATTGGATCAGCCAACTTTGTTGGAGTTAGTGACGATGCTAATCAGACTACATCAAAAGTATATGTATCTATCGATGATGAAGTAGCAGGATACTTTAGCATCAAGAGTTCTATACGACAAAACATTCAGACGATGATTCAACGGCTTGGAACGAAATGTACGGCATTACTCTCCGGAGATAATGAAGCGGATAAACCTCAGATGCAAAAACTATTTGGATCATCTGTCGAATTGTTATTCAACCAAACACCTCACGACAAGCTTCACTATATTAAAACACTTCAAGCACAAGGGAAAAAAGTGATGATGATTGGCGATGGATTGAACGATGCGGGTGCGTTGAAACAAAGTGATGTAGGTATTGCCATAACCGATGACACGGGAGTGTTTACACCGGCATGCGATGGAATTCTAGCTGGTGAAAAAATCACTACATTGGATAAAATGCTGCAGCTCGCTAAATCATCCTCTACAATTTTGAAAACCGGATTTGCTATTTCCTTTTTTTATAATGCCGTTACCTTAAGCATTGCCGTTTCAGGGAACCTTACACCATTGGTCGCTGCTATACTTATGCCGATCAGCAGCATTAGCGTGGTTGGGTTTTCTGTTCTGGCTGTAAACATCAATGCGAAAAATAAATTTAAAAATCATTCTACATATTAATCGTAACATCATGAATTATATATCAGCAGAAGAAGCGATGCAAATTGTTAAACCAGGTGATCGCGTTTTTGTACACGGTGGTGCAGCCACTCCACATTATTTACTTAACAAATTAGCGGAGCGTGCATCTGATCTTTGGAATGTTGAAATTGTTAGCATCAGCATGCAGGGCGATGCAGTAATCGCGGATAAAAAATACAAAGACAGTTTTCGAATCAATTCATTATTTGTATCACAAAATATTCGTGAAGCAGTGAATGCGGGCCGCGCAGATTATGTGCCTATTTTCCTTAGCGAAATTCCAATTCTTTTCAAAAGAGGAATACTACCCATCGATGTTGCGCTTGTTCAGGTTTCACCTCCTGATAAACATGGGTATTGTTCACTAGGCGTATCGGTTGACATTGCCGCTACCGCTGTAAAGACAGCCAAGCATGTAATTGCACAAGTCAATCCACGCATGCCCAGAACTTTGGGTGATGGAATTATAAAAATGGATTCGTTTGATTCCGTAGTGTTTCAAGAGCAAGAGCTTCCGGAAATCTCTAATGGCGAACTCAGCGAAATATCAATGAGAATTGGAGCGCATTGCGCAGCGCTGGTGGAAGATGGCGCTACTATTCAAATGGGTATAGGATCTATACCCGATGCCGTTCTTGCAAGTTTATCGAATCACAAAGAACTGGGTGTCCATACCGAAATGTTTTCAGACGGAATCATTCCACTTATTGAAAAAGGCGTGATTACAAATCAGCACAAGAAAAAGTACAGAGGAAAAACAGTTACATCATTTCTTTTAGGAAGTAGGAAGCTTTATGATTTTGTAGATGACAATCCCGCAGTGGTGGTGTTGAATATTGATTATGTAAACGACACTGCCGTTATCCGAACCAATCCAAAAGTGACGGCCATCAACAGTGCCATTGAAGTAGATATTACAGGACAAGTTTGTTCCGATTCTATTGGAACGTATCATTTTTCGGGAGTAGGCGGTCAGATGGATTTTATTCGCGGAGCGTCTCTCTCTGAAGGAGGTAAACCTATCATTGCTTTACCTTCCATCACCGCGAAAGGTATCTCTCGTATTTCTTCATTTCTGAAACAAGGCGCTGGTGTAGTAACAACGCGAGCACACGCTCACTACATTGTTACAGAATACGGAACAGCTTATCTCTATGGAAAAAACATGAGGCAGCGCGCGAAAGCTTTGATTGACATTGCACATCCTAATCACAGGGAAGCCTTAGACCGCGAAGCCTTTGAGCGTTTTCGTACGTATGAATTTGAACATTCAATTTATTGATATATGGGAATTATAGTGTTACTGATCGCTATTAGTGTAACCATTGCTTTGATATTCCTTGGTATATTTTACTGGAACATTAAAAGTGGTCAGTATGATGATACGTATACACCCTCTGTTAGAATGTTGTTTGATGATAAACCCAGAAATTCTCGCAATGTCGAGGAGGTATTACGCACTAAAGCGGGATATAATGAGAACGCAATTCCCCAAATAGAAGACGCAAGTAAAGAAGACACAATTCTTTAACGTCTGATTAGAAGCATGAATGCGTCTTTGTGGCAAGAACACGATAGATCGAACCCGGTGGCAAGAGTATTGCTTCATCTCTTATAATCATTATCTGAAATCATGACATAGATCAGTTCGTTAGCTGCTCTAGATCATAATCAAATAATGAAATGAATTACACCTTCATCTATTATTTCAATTAAACAAAAACAATTATGAAAAACACAACTCTCTTAATGATCATGTTGATGGTATTCGCATTTTCATTTGTAAACGCACAAGATGCTGTTAGTAAACGCGAGATGCCGCCCAAACACAGAGGAATGCACCCAAGGCTCCAAGCAGATGGCTCAGTGGTAGATGATAGTGGAAAAGCACTTGGGTCGATTAAAGATGGAAAAGTATGTGACGTAACCGGGCAGGTTATAGGTGTTATTGCAGCTACTGGTGATATTACTACTACAAGCGGAAAAATGGTAGGTCAAATCCAGAAAGATGGAAGTTTTAAATCAACGAAAGGAAATGTTGTAACCACTGATCCCGATGGCATTGTAAAAGTTTCAGGAAAGGGAATAGCAAAAGTGGAAGCTGGATATAAAGACAAATCTCATGGATGTGCTCTTCATTGTTTCTTCAGTGCAGAAAATCAAGATGCTAAGGAGATTGATTCTGATATCCATCACTAAGCTCGATTGTGCAACCAGACGCACTATTGACTTATTGAAATGGACAAATTATCTCATTACTTTCCATTCATGAAACGAACATTGAAACATGAGACGAACACTGATAAAAATCATATGCTGAATTGAGCAGTATCATTTCAATCGGCCCACACACTCTGGTACTTTGAAGTATGATCGAATATCCATCTCAAGTATCGCTTCTTAAAAAGTATGATGTTCCAACACCACGGTACACCAGTTATCCAACGGTTCCTTGTTGGGATGTTGATTCATTTACAAATGAACAATGGCTCGATTCAGTTCTAAAATCTTTTGACGAATCAAACGAGGAAAAAGGAATTAGTCTCTACATACACCTACCCTTCTGCGAAAGCTTGTGTACGTATTGTGCCTGCACCACACGCATCACAAAAAATCACAATGTTGAAATACCTTACATTCGGGCGATCTTAAAAGAATGGGAGAACTATAAAAAGATTTTCAAAAGATCTCCCATTATCAGAGAATTACATTTAGGAGGGGGAACTCCTACTTTCTTCGAAGCCAAAAACCTGCGCTGGTTAATTACCGAAATTTTAGAAGATGTTCTGATTCATGATGAGTATGAATTCAGTTTTGAAGGACATCCAAACAATACAACATACGAACATCTTAAAACTTTATTTGATCTTGGATTTAAGCGTGTGAGTTTTGGCGTTCAGGATCTTGATGAAAAAGTACAGCAAACTATTCATCGCATTCAACCTTTTGAAAATCTTCAGCGCGTTACCAATCAGGCACGCGCCATCGGTTATGAATCCATAAGCTATGATTTAATCTATGGTTTACCTTTTCAAACTCCATTCACTGTTTCAGATACAATAGATAAAGTGCTCACACTAAAACCGGATCGTTTAGCTTTCTACAGTTACGCACACGTACCTTGGCTCAAACCCGGACAACGTGGATATGAAGACAATGACCTGCCTTCACATGCCTTGAAGAGACATCTCTACGAGATCGGAAGACATACCTTAAAGAAAAATGATTATGCCGACATTGGGATGGATCACTTTGCACTTCGGCACGATACGCTCTTCAAAGCACACGTAGCCGGAAAGCTTCATCGAAACTTTATGGGTTACACCACAAGCAACACAGATTTGCTCATTGGCTTAGGAGCCTCTGCCATTAGCGATGCAAAGTATGCGTATGCTCAGAATACCAAAAAGGTTGAGGAGTACCTGTTGGAAATAAAAGAAAATGGTTCAGCTGTATCGAAGGGTCACATTCTTACGGATGAAGATTTACTGATCAGACAATGTATCCTTGAAATCAGTTGTCACGCAAAACTTAATCAGGAATTATTCAGGCAGGTTATTGATCCTCCTATGCTTGAATCATTGCTGGTGATGGAGCGAGAGGGTATTCTTTATTTACATGATGATTGCTTACAGGTGACAACACATGGAGAACCATTCATCCGAAATATTTGCAGTGTTTTCGATCAACGAATGAACAGAGATCAAAACCAGGCTCAGGTTTTTAGCAAGGCAATTTAATTTTCAATTGTCGTTTTAGATTTTTTTCCTTTAAACTTCTCCAATCAATCACAATATCAAAACACAAAGGGTATTCCTCTGCGTTTCTTCGCGCCTCTGCGGTAAAATAATGTCTGACAAAAATCACCTTCTCTTCTAACACTAATCATAATCCTTACTGCGCTCCGGTTCTACTTTTAGGACAGTAAAAATTCTTACTAAACCTCAGCGACTCGATATGGAAATCGAAAAATTTAGTTACGACAACAAGATTGTAAAAGCCTTCATCATCGCCACAGTAGTTTTCGGATTGGTGGGGATGTTGGTGGGGCTTACTGCTGCTATTCAGTTGGTATATCCCATTTTTAATTTCGACTTGCAGTATACCACCTTCGGGCGCATCAGGCCGTTGCATACTAATGCCATCATCTTCGCCTTTGTGGGCAACGCTATGTTTGCTGGTATTTATTACTCCATGCAACGCCTGCTCAAGGCCAGAATGTTCAGCGATAAATTAAGCTGGATTCATTTCTGGGGATGGCAACTCATCATTCTCGCAGCAGCCATCACACTTCCGTTGGGATTAACAACATCAAAAGAATACGCAGAGCTTGAATGGCCTATCGATATCGCCATAACAATCATCTGGGTAGTATTTGGATGGAATATGATTGGTACCATCATCAAGCGCAGAGAGCGTCATTTATATGTTGCTATTTGGTTTTACATCGCCACGTTTGTAACGGTTGCTGTTCTTCACTTGGTCAACTCATTTGCAATACCCGTAACACTTTTCAAAAGCTACTCATGGTATGCTGGCGTTCAGGATGCACTAGTACAATGGTGGTATGGTCACAATGCCGTTGCCTTTTTCTTAACTACACCCTACTTGGGTATGATGTATTACTTTCTTCCGAAAGCAGCGAACAGACCTGTCTACTCATACAGACTTTCCATCGTGCACTTCTGGTCGTTGATTTTCCTTTACATCTGGGCGGGTCCTCACCACTTATTATATACTTCACTTCCTGATTGGGCACAATCACTCGGTGTAGTTTTCTCGATCATGTTAATCGCTCCGTCCTGGGGTGGTATGTTAAATGGTTTGATGACGCTTCGTGGTGCATGGGATCGTGTTCGCGAAGATGCAGTTTTGAAATTCATGGTAGTTGCCGTTACAGCTTATGGTATGGTAACATTAGAGGGTCCACTCCTATCATTAAAAAATGTAAACGCCATTGCTCACTTTACCGATTGGATTGTAGCACACGTACACGTTGGCGGATTAGGATGGAATGGTTTTATGATCTTCGCGATGTTGTATTGGGTAGTTCCACGCATGTGGAATACAAAAATCTATTCTTCAAAATTAGCAAACACACATTTCTGGTTGGGTACACTGGGCATCATCTTCTATGCATTACCCATGTATGTATCTGGTGTTGTTCAAAGTTTGATGTGGAAAGAATTTAATGCAGAAGGATTTCTAGTTTACAAAAACTTTTTAGAAACAACCGTTCAGATTCTTCCGCTTCATGCATTGCGCGCCTTCGGTGGATTTATATACCTTATCGGTGCCATCATTATGACCTACAATTTAATCAAGACTGCGCGCGCAGGAAGCTTCACTGCCAATGAAGATGCAGAAGCCGCACCCCTTGAAAAAATTTATGTTGCAAAGAGTGGCGGATGGCATTACCGATTACTAGAACACAAACCCATCCTGTTTACTACGCTTACACTTATCGCCATTCTGATTGGTGGTATCATCGAAATGGTTCCTACGTTCTTAATCAAATCGAATGTACCTACGCTCTCTAGTGTGAAACCATACACCCCGTTGGAGTTACATGGTCGTGATATTTATATCCGTGAAGGTTGTTCGAACTGTCATACTCAAATGGTGAGACCGTTCCGATCTGAAACAGAACGCTATGGTGAATATTCTAAGGCAGGTGAATTTGTTTATGATCATCCATTCTTATGGGGATCAAAACGTACTGGTCCGGATCTACATCGCATGAATGGAAAATATTCCAACACCTGGCATTACAATCACATGCTTGCACCGGATGCTGTATCTACCGGATCAATCATGCCGGCATACCCTTGGTTATTTGAACAAAGTGTAGACAAGAGTTTAACACCTGGTAAGATCAATGCGATGCGAACAATAGGTGTTCCATATGAAGAGGGATATCAACATGAAGCGAACAATGACTTGGAAAAGCAAGCCACTGAAATTACTTCTACTTTAAAAGCCGATGGAATTGAAGTAGCAGACGATGCAGAGATTATAGCGCTCATCGCGTATTTGCAACGACTGGGTAAGGATATTAAAGGTGAAAAGATTGTAGAGAAATAAAATCCTTTCAATGTTCCATGTTCAAGGTTTCAAGTTCAAGGTTGAGTGCGCAAACTAAAAGATAAACCAAAACTTAAAAGCGTAAGCTCCACCAACATGGAACATGGAACTTGAAACTTGGAACTCGGAACTTGAAACTTTGAACCCTGAACTTTAAACAAAGCCATTAAAATAAAATTTCAAATACTATTATGTACAAGAACATCCTCCAAAACATAGAGAACATCGCCATCTGGCCTATGATCTCATTCGTGATATTTTTTATTTTTTTTCTATGTCTTTTGCTTTGGGTTGTTACAACTCCGAAGAAGTTTATCGAAGAGATGGAGAATATGCCTATCGATATAAATGATCGTAAGAACGACCAATCTTAAAGTATAAGATTATGAAAAAAGTATTTTCCATTCTTGCATTGACACTGTTATCCCTCACCACCTTCGCACAAGAAACTTCAAGTCAAATGAAAAGTTTTTGGGATGATCCTATGCTGCCACTTTACCTTATTTCCATCTTCGTAATAATGGTTGTGGTGTTGGTTGCATTTGTTGCCATATACCTTTTCAAAATAATTAATATTCTGTCCGATCTGCAAGAAAAAGAAAAAGCAAGCAAGCTTGGGATTACCTATGCACCAAAACGTTCGCTTTGGAATAACCTAGTAGATCAGTTAAATGCTGCCGTTCCTGTTGAAAAAGAAAAAGATATTGTAATGGATCACAACTACGATGGCATAAGGGAATTGGATAATCATTTGCCGCCCTGGTGGAAGTGGTTGTTTTACGGATGCATTGCATGGAGTTTAATTTACCTTATTGTTTATCACGTCACTGACACACTTCCATTACAATGGGATGAATACCAACAAGAAATCTCAATGGCCGGTGATCAATCCAGAAAATTAAAAGCATCTCAGCCTCAAGAAGCTATCGATGAAAATGCACTTGTATTTTCGAATGACAAAGCCCTCGTTGAAAAAGGTAAGGCCGTGTTCGTCAGTTTCAATTGTGCCTCATGCCATAAGAGTGATGGTGGTGGTAATAGTATTGGCCCCAATCTAACGGACGAGTATTGGCTTCATGGCGGTGAGGTCAAAAACATTTTTACTACAATCAAAAATGGAGTAGTTGAAAAAGGAATGCCGGCTTGGGGAAAATCAATGAGTCCGCAGGATGTAAAAGCAGCAACATTTTTTGTGATGAGTTTGAAAGGGACAAATCCTGTTGGCGCGAAAGCTCCTCAAGGGTTAGTATATAAAGAAGAGATTATAAAATCAGACTCGACAATTGTGAAATCTGATAGTACGAAAGTTCAGGCTTCACTTTAGTCTAAAGTTTTGGGTTTAAAGTTCAAGGTTAAGAGAAAACAATGGAAGGTGGAGAAAGATATAATATCAGAGAGGAAAGACTTGCTAAAAGTTTGGGAAATTCGTTGCTGCTAAATGACGATGAAGAATTTCGTGATAGTATTTCAACGGTAGATGAAAAAGGAAAGCGAATTTGGGTCTATCCGAAAAAACCGTCTGGTCAATATCACAACTGGCGAATTGTCGTCACAGTCGTTTTACTTTCATTACTCTTTTGTGGACCGTTTATAAAAATTGGGGGGCAGCCTCTACTCCTACTCAATATCGTAGAAAGGAAATTTATTATTCTAGGTCAGGCCTTCTGGCCGCAGGACTTTGTATTGCTGGCGATCGTGTTGATTACCTTCTTTGTCTTTATCATTCTCTTTACCGTAGTCTTTGGTCGTGTCTGGTGCGGATGGATGTGTCCGCAGACGTTGTTCATGGAAATGGTTTTCAGAAAAATTGAATACTTTATTGAAGGCGATGCAGGCGCACAAAGAAGATTAGCAAAAGAACCCTGGAACCTGAAGAAGATTGGAAAGAAATTTAGCAAGCACATCATCTTCATTTTAATTTCCATTTTGATTGCTCACACCTTATTGGCGTACATTATCGGTATCGATAAAACATTAGCCATCATACAACATTCTCCTACTGAAAACCTGGCAGGCTTCGTTGCCTTGATTGTATTTACAATAATATTTTATGGCATCTATGCAAAGTTCCGCGAGCAAGCATGTATTGCGGTTTGTCCTTATGGGAGATTGCAAGGTGTGTTGTTAACAAAAAAATCCATTGTTGTTGCGTACGATTGGTTGCGTGGTGAACCGCGCGGCCATCTAAAAAAAGATTTAACACAACAAGCGAACACAGGCGATTGTATTGACTGCAAATTATGCGTTCATGTTTGTCCTACTGGCATTGACATTCGGAACGGAACACAACTGGAATGTGTAAACTGTACAGCGTGCATCGATGCGTGTGACGATGTTATGATTAAAATTGGAAAGCCAAAAGGACTGATTCGTTTTGCTTCTTACAAATCAATAAAGGAAGGTATTTCAAATATTATCAATACAAGAGTTATTGCTTATTCATTTGTTCTTCTGGCACTGATTGGAATTTTAAGTTTTGCGTTGATCACACGTTCGGATGTAGAGACAACTGTATTGAAAGTGCCGGGCACATTATACCAACGTGAAGCAGGTTTCATTACCAATCTCTACAACATTGAGTTTGTGAACAAAACATTTAATCCGATCAAACTAGAAATAAAAGTCGAGAACCCCGATGGCGTTACCATTTTAAAAGCAGACGGAAAAGCTATTGACATTCCAGCAGAAGGTATGGCAAAAAGTGTTTTCTTCATTAAGATTCCCGAACACGATTTGAAGAATGCACGAACTGTTGTTACGCTCGGAGTTTATCAAAATGGAGAACGCATAGAAACGGTGAAAGCAAAATTTATCGGACCGGTAAGTAAAGCATCCGATGCAAAACGAAATTAAAAACTGAATTATGAACTTTGGAAAAGGGATTGTTGTCGCCTTCATTCTTTTTGCAGTTTTTATCGGAACGCTGGTGACGGTTTGTGTTCGTCAGGATGTTGATCTAGTCTCGAAAGATTATTACAAGGAAGAGCTTGCGTACCAGAATCAGATTCAACGATTAAACAACACCGAACATCTTCAGCAGAAACCTACCGTGAAATTGATAGAGAATAATTCAATACAAATTGAGTTTAATCAAACCGAAGAGATTCAATACGGTGAGTTAAAATTATTTTGTCCTTCCAATCCGAAGATGGATAAAAACTTTAAACTGAATTCCTCAGAAAAAGGAAATCAAATTATCGAATTGACTGGATTAAATAAAGGTATGTACAAAGCCAAACTGCTCTGGACAATGAACGGTAAAGAATTTTATTTCGAAGAAATCATTAATATCTAATGATACTCACCGCCCTGATTCTTGGATTAGCTGGAAGCCTGCATTGTTTAGGCATGTGCAGTCCATTGATCATGGCAGCAACTGCAATGAAACCTTCTGTAATTCTTAGCAGGCTTTTATACAACGCTGGCAGAGTATTTACTTACGCTTTACTTGGAATGATTGTAGCCGCTGCCGGAATGACCTTACCCACAAGAAATTACCAAAATCTGCTTTCGATTATTCTGGGCATTTTACTTCTACTTATCGCTTTGGGTGGAGTACCAAATATTAAAATTCCTATTCTCTCCACTTTGATGCAATCCTTTAGTTTGAAATTAAAGAATGTATTCGGCATGTTTCTCAATCAAAAAAATTACATATCACTTTTCATATTGGGTAGCATCAATGGTCTGTTACCTTGTGGTTTAACTTTTCTGGCGCTTACCTATTGCTTAACACTTCAACGCCCTGTTGATGGTTTCAATTTTATGTTGCTCTTTGGTGTTGGTACATTGCCCGTTATGTTAGGGTTCACGAGCATACTTCAATTTTTAATTCAGCGATTTCATTTCAATATGAAAAGCATTACCACCAGCATGTTAGTTCTATCGGGTGTTGTGTTAATTGCAAGAGTATTCATCATTCATATTCCTCAAGCTTCTTCCTTTAATGAAGGCCTGATTGATATTGTAATGTGTAGGTAATGACTGGATCATCTATTCCGAAAACGTTTTCGTTACATTAGAATGTGATTGGAGTTAGGAACAACAGTAAATAAAATCACTCCCTCTACCGTTCTGGCTCTTTAAATCATCCATTATTTCAATCTCGCTATTCTAATCTTAATATAATGCAAACTCTTTTGAGATGTTTGATTGTAAGACCAACTTTGCAGCACCAATGAGGAAACTAATAACCCGATTTATTTTTGCTCCCTGTATTTTGTTGTTGGTTTGCTACTGTCATCAAGGCGCAAAGGCAGCTCAGGATTGTACTTACTCAGCATTGATTTTTAAAGACTCAGCAGTTAATGCAATCAATGGTGATACTCAAAATATCAAGTGTATTGTTTCTTGTGAAGAGACTACTTTTAAATTTGAGATTGCCGAAATAGAAGAAGATAAATTCTCCTCACGAAAAAGGTATTTAAAAGGAAATTATTTCTTTACTATATTATTTTCCAATCAAACATCTGGTCATTTCTTTGGTTACGCTAATAGCCGCGTATCAAGCGCAAAATTAAATTCAGAATTTTCATCGAAGTTCTATTCCGTTACATTTCAGGTATTCAGAATCTGATTTCCTCTCGGGCAAAATCCGAATTGCCTATTCTCCAACGCTGTTTTATTACGGAGTATCCGATGACTTTGTCAAACGGATTTCGTGGCGAAGGTCTTTACAGTACATCAAATTAAAAATCATCAAAAGAAATACAGTTAAAAAAAATGAATATGAAGTCAATTATTATGCTTCTGAGTTTGTGTGTATTAATAGGTAACACAAGCTGCAACTCTCACAAGACAGAAGCGAAAGAAGCCGAGGCCAAATTTTTGGTAACGAGTCCTATGAAAAAGGACACTTCACTTGTTAAGAATTATGTATGTCAAATTCGTTCCATTCAACACATAGAACTTAGAGCATTGGAGAAAGGCTACCTCCAGGAAATTTTTGTTGATGAGGGACAAGCCGTAAAAAAGGGACAACTCATGTTTCAAATCATGCCGATGCTTTACAAGGCAGAACTTCAAAAAGCAAAAGCTGAAGCAAACTTTGCCGAGATCGAATATAAAAACACAAAACAACTTGCCGACAGCAACATTGTAGCACCCAATGAACTTGCTTTGGCAAGAGCCAAATTTGATAAGGCGAATGCTGAATTAGCATTAGCCGAAGTACACTTAAGCTTTACACAAATCAGAGCTCCATTTGATGGAATCATGGATCGCTTTCAGGTGAGACTTGGAAGCTTAGTAGATGAAGGGGATTTACTAACTAACTTATCAGATAACAGCAAGATGTGGGTCTACTTTAATGTCCCCGAATCGGAGTACCTAGATTACGAAACCAATGTTAAAGGAAAAGATAAGACACAAGTTAGTCTGCAAATGGCCAATAGAAAATTATTCAATTATCCTGGAGTAGTTGAAACCATTGAAGCTGAGTTTAACAATGAAACAGGAAACATTGCATTCCGCGCAACTTTTCCTAATCCACAAAGACTTCTAAGGCATGGGGAAACAGGAAATATATTATTGAATGTTACCGTTAAGAATGCTGTTCTCATTCCGCAGAAAGCAACCTTTGAGATACTTGAAAAAAAATATGTTTTTGTAATTGACAAAGACAATCGCGTTAGATCTCGACAGATTACCATTGGGCAGGAAATTCCGCACATCTATGCTGTAACAGAAGGTCTGGATGAAGGCGATAAAATACTTCTTGAGGGCCTGCGACTGGTGACAGAAAATGAGGAAATCCATTGGGAGTTTGTAAAACCTGAGTTTGTATTAGCACACCTCGATCTTTACGCTGAATAATTCAACACACTAAAAACGAAAGGAAATGTTCAGTAAAATTATTCATAGACCCGTCTTTGCAATTGTAATTTCGGTCATTATCGTTTTTGTTGGTTCACTGGCAATTAAGCAGCTACCTATTTCTCAGTTCCCACAAATTGCTCCCACAACGGTAAGTATTTTCATCGCCTATCCGGGATCAAGTGCCGATGTATTAATAAAATCTACCCTCATCACATTGGAGAATGCTATCAATGGAGTTCAGGATATGAGATACATGACATCGGACGCCACCAGTGCTGGTGAAGCAACGGTAACTATAATCTTTGAACCCGGTACAGATCCAAATCAGGCTGTAATTCGAGTCAAGACGAGAGTTGATCAAGTGATGCCTTTGTTACCTGACCTAGTTCAACGTGAAGGTGTTATCATTACCCCAATCCAACCGAGTATGTTAATGTATGTTAACCTCTACGCGAAGGATAAAACGATGGACGAAAAATTTCTATACAATTATGCCAGTGTTAAAATGATTCCAGAAATCAACCGGATTCATGGTGTAGCGAGAACTCAAATATTAGGTAGCCGTACTTATGCGATGCGCGTTTGGTTAAATCCCGAACGCATGCGCGCTTATAAAATTTCAATTGAAGAAGTAATGAAGGCATTGGGCGAGCAAAGTATTATTGGCCGCCCTGGTCGACTAGGACAAAGCTCTGGAATTGCAGCCCAGTCGTTGGAGTATGTTCTCACCTACAAAGGAAGATTTAATAAACCAGAAGAATATGAAGGTGTTATTATCAGGGCCAATTCAGAAGGTGAGAGTATACATTTAAGAGATATTGCCCATGTTGAATTAGGCAGTGAGTTTTTTGATATCTACTCCAACTTAGATGGCCACCCATCAGCAGCCATTGTGCTAAAGCAAAACTATGGCAGTAATGCCAGCGAAGTTATTGCCGAAGTAAAGGCGAAGCTGGAAGAAATGAAAGCTAGCTTTCCTCCGGGACTAGATTACAAAATCAGTTACGATGTTTCTAAATTTTTGGATGCTTCAATCGAACAAGTAACACACACCTTGCGAGACGCCTTCATACTTGTAGCTATCGTAGTGTTTATTTTTCTTGGAGATTGGCGCTCAACCTTGATCCCAATCCTCGCGGTTCCTGTATCCTTGATCGGAGCCTTTTTTGTAATCCAGTTTTTCGGACTTTCCATTAATCTCGTCACGCTCTTCGCACTTGTACTGGCGATTGGTATTGTAGTAGATGACGCCATTGTGGTAGTAGAAGCCGTGCATGCGAAAATGGAAGAAAAACATCTTAATCCTTACAACGCTGTTAAACAAGTAATGGGAGAAATCAGTGGAGCCATCATCGCCATTACTATGGTGATGGTTTCGGTATTCCTGCCCATATCGTTTATGACCGGTCCAGTAGGTACTTTCTATAGACAATTTTCCATTACCATGGCCAGTGCTATTGTGATCTCTGCCTTGGTAGCACTTACACTCACTCCGGTATTATGTGCGATGTTATTAAAAAATAACCACGGCAAACCCAAAAAGAAAAATCTGTTAACCAAAGCACTCGATGGTTTTAATAGTGGTTTTGAAAAAATTACAGGTAAGTACACAGGCTTGCTGAGACTAATCGTAAACCGAAGAGTTCTAACGTTTGGTATTCTAGGCATTTTTTGTGCAGGTATATTTTTTGAAAGTAAAATTCTACCGGCAGGATTTATACCAAGTGAAGATCAAGGTACTATCTATGCCATTATTCAAACTCCTCCGGGCTCCACTCTGGAAACAACGAATCAGGTATCTCAGAAGCTTCAGAAAATCTGCGAAGAAATTAAGGACGTGGAATCCGTATCATCTTTAGCAGGATACGAAATTATGACGGAAGGCCGAGGGTCGAACGCAGGAACGTGTTTGATCAACTTGAAAGCCTGGTCGGATCGAGATCATTCTGTTAAAGAAATCATGGAAGAGTTAGAGGAAAAATCAAAAAACCTCGGAACCATCGTGGAGTTTTTTGAGCCACCTGCCATTCCAGGATTTGGGTCGTCAGGAGGATTTTCATTGAGGTTATTGGATAAAAACACAGAGACTGATTATCAAGAGTTTGATAAAATCAATAAAAAATTCATGGCAGATTTAAGTAAGCGCAAAGAGCTTAGCGGTTTGTTTACTTTTTTCGCAGCGAATTATCCTCAATATGAATTGGTGATCGACAATGAAGCCGCTATGCAGAAAGGTGTGTCGATCGGAACGGCAATGGAGAATTTGAATATCTTAATCGGAAGTACCTATGAACAAGGGTTCATCCGGTTTAGTCGTTTTTTCAAAGTATATGTTCAATCCGCTCCTGAATTCAGAAGACTTCCATCCGATGTTTTGAATTTGTTTGTAAAAAATGATCGTGGCGAAATGGTGCCCTATTCGGCTTTTATGAAACTTGAAAAGAAACAGGGACCAAATGAAATTACCCGTTACAATATGTACAACTCTGCAGCCATCCGGGGTCTTCCTGCAAAGGGATACACTACCGCAGATGCCATTCAGGCGATACGCGAAGTATCTGCCAAATCATTACCAAGAGGCTACGACATCGCTTGGGAAGGTCTTTCGTACGATGAATCCATAAGAGGTAATGAATCATTATATGTTTTCATCGTAGTGTTGGTATTTGTGTATTTGGTATTAGCAGCGCAGTATGAAAGCTTCATTATTCCGCTGGCCGTAATTTTCTCGCTTCCGGTTGGAGTATTCGGTTCGTTTATGTTACTCAAGCTAATGGGTTTAGACAACGATATCTATGCACAAATAGGACTGATCATGCTCGTAGGTTTGTTGGGTAAAAATGCTGTGTTGATCGTAGAGTTTGCTGTACAAAAGCATCGCCATGGAGCAACCATTCTGGAAGCTGCTATTGAAGGAGCCAAAGTGCGTTTTCGTCCCATCCTCATGACATCCTTTGCTTTTATTGCAGGATTGATTCCACTGGTTGTTGCCACTGGAGCAGGTGCTATTGGTAACCGTACCATTGGCGGTTCAGCACTTGGTGGCATGTTGTTCGGAACCATCTTCGGTGTTATTATTATTCCAGGTCTCTATTACATTTTTGGAAAACTAGCAGATGGTCGTCAATTGATCAAAGATGAATATGACAGACCGTTATCAGAAGAACCCCAACATAAAATCGAAGAACATGACTAGAAGAATCATAAATAAATTTGTTGCCGTAAGTTTCTTTTCGATATTATTTTTGGCCTGTACTCCTACTATTGTTCCAAAAAAGGAGAAGACAAAAACACCGGTGAGTTACACCAACTCGCAAGACAGTACGAATACAGCAAAAGTTCAGTGGAGAGAATTTTTCACTGATCCAAGCCTAATTGCGCTCATCGATACTGCACTTCATAATAATCAGGAGCTGAATATTACCTTACAGGAAATTGAGATTGCACGAAATGAAGTACGAGCGCGAAAGGGAGAGTACTTACCTTTTGTTGGTATTGGCGCTTCAGCTGGTATTGATAAGGTAGGTAGATATACAAGCAAAGGTTCTAGCGAGGCAACAACTGAAATTACGCCCGGAAAAGAAACACCCGATCCGTTGCAAGATTACATGATGGGTGCGTATGCAACCTGGGAGATTGACATCTGGCGAAAACTTCGCAATGCAAAGAAATCAGCCTTCGCCCGATATCTAGGAACTGTGGAAGGACAGAATTTCATGGTGACCACTTTGATTGCAGAAATTGCTAATTCGTATTTCGAATTACTTGCGCTTGACAATCAGCTTGATCTTGTAAAGCAGAACATTCAAATACAGAGCGATGCACTTGAAGTAGTGAGACAACAGAAGCAAGCCGCACGTGTTACAGAATTGGCTGTTCGTAGATTTGAAGCGCAAGTCCTGAACACCCGAAGCTTGCAGTATGGTATTCAACAGCATATTACTGAAATGGAGAATTACCTTAATTATTTAGTGGGCAGATTTCCACAGGCTATTCAGCGTGATTCTCAGAATTTCAATAACCTGATTCCAAATATTATTCAGGCAGGTATTCCTACTCAGCTTTTAGAAAATCGTACGGATGTAAAACAAGCAGAGCTCAAACTAATAGCAGCCAAGCTGGA
Organism: Chryseolinea sp.; assembly: GCA_046595655.1. Classification (GTDB taxonomy): domain Bacteria; phylum Bacteroidota; class Bacteroidia; order Cytophagales; family Cyclobacteriaceae; genus Chryseolinea. The sequence continues at coordinate 25,703 of JBKJOF010000090.1, forward strand.
TGTTAAAGTTGCCAAAGCAAAATTTTATCCATCGATCGGAATATCTGCAGGCATAGGCTTTCAGGCATTTAATCCAACGTACCTGATAAAAGCTCCTCAGTCATTGTTATATTCTTTAGCGGGAGATTTAGCTGCACCTTTAATAAACAGAAACGCTATAAAAGCAGCATACTATAGTGCGAACGCCATGCAGATACAAGCGGTCTATAATTATGAAAAGACATTATTAAATGCATACATCGAAGTGGCCACTCAGTTATCGATGATTGATAACCTGAGAAACACCTACGAATTAAAAGCGCAGGAAGTACAAGCACTTACACAATCAGTTATCATTTCAACAAATCTTTTCAGATCGGCCCGAGCCGATTATATGGAGGTGTTGCTAACGCAGCGTGATGCACTTGAATCGAGGTTTGATTTGATTGAAACCAAAAAACAACAAATGAATGCCATGGTTAATATTTACCATGCATTAGGGGGTGGCTGGAAGTAAGAGAAGAGCGGACCAATAATAATTGATTTAGTTTGGGTAGGTTAAGAGAAACCATTTTACAGCAATGTGAAATGGTTCTCTTTTTTTGTAATTAGATTAAAATAGCAACGATAAATAGAAAAAACCGGTACTAAACCACCTATAGAGAAAATTCATCTTGATGGTGATCGTCCAACACCGGGTAAATGCAAAGCCCAATGTAGTTCATCTACATTGGGCTTATTTTTTTTGGGCTTTACATCTACCCGGCTTAATGTTAGCGGTATTTTTTTACCTGTTACCTGTATTCGTATCCTGTAACGAAATTATGAAGCAAGTTGAAGGACGGACATTTTTCTCTAATAATATCTATTGTCAAACGCTCTGCTATTCGTTGATTATGTTTCGTGTTCAGAAATATTGTAGATTTATTTGAACACAAATAGATTTGTTCACCAAGCTTTTCTTTTGGCGATTGAACAGTCTCGGGTCTTCCTCTAAATTTCGGTTGTCTGGCGAGATTAAATGTTGTCTTAATTGATTCCGGGTCGCTTAAAAACCAAGCCTCTAATTCTTCGATTGGGATACAAATGAATTTTTTGTCAATTGGAGCGTATTCTAGTTTTTTGGTTAAGTCAGTCAGTAACTCTTGGTGAGTATTTCTATCAAGATCATGAATCAAAATTAGCATGTCACAGCCCCTTTTACGTAAATCAACGGCATAATCCAATGCTTTGCGCCTAAGTTTACCACAACCATTTCCAATTGCTTTTTTGAAACATAAGTTATCTCTGTTAAGAATTCGCTTCAAAAGTATTTTCGCAGTTTCAAAGTCACTGTTATCTTCGGCTATAATACCGATACATTTAACCTTACTCATTTTCAAACCCTCCTTCCTTCCAATATTCTCCTAAATTTCCGGACTCCTTCAGATAATCTTTGAGGGCCTTGAAATCGTTTCTAGATAGTGATTTAGGAAGACTGCTTGCGGTTGTTCCTGTTTCTTTTGTCTTTCTAACTAGCACAATGTTCTCAGGTTCCAACTTATCAAGAACATAATCAGAATGTGTGCTTATAATAATTTGCTTACTCTTAGATTGAGACCTAATTAACTCAATGATACTACTCAAAAGTCCATGGTGGACACAAACTTCCGGTTCTTCTATTAACAATAAATCACTCTCGTCATTTAAGATATAAAACACTAATGCCAGTGTCTTAAATGTTCCCTCCGATAATTGATTAGGTGAAAGGTTTAACCCATCAATAACAATAGAAGGAACAACGATATTCTTGATTTTCTCTATTTTTTGAACTTGTCCACCTGCTCTTACTTTCAACGAACTACTTGGAATATTGTGGTCAAAAAAAGTAATATCATCAATAAGCCCAATTCCGTTTTGATTTACAGTATTTATATATTTATTAAATGACTTAGGGTCTGTTTTATAAGCCCTATATAAATCATATAAGAACTGTTCGTGAGTTTTTGTTTTTCGAAAAGGTCTTACGAGTCTTGAGTCTTCTAGTTCAAGTGAGATTGGACACTTAGTTGGGTCAGAGAATTGAGTTGCACTGTAATAGCTAATATTCGTTAGATAGGTAATCAGCTCTACACCAAATTTTACCTCCTCAATAGGTTTATCCCTTTTAAACTTAATCTTATTAAAGTCAATTTTTCTCGATGTCCTACTAATGTAATCAACAAATTCATACAAGTCGGCATCAATTTCTATCCATTTGCTATTCGTTATGCTTGTATTTTTAATTTTCAATTCAGCGGAGTATATCTCCTCCATGTTAGACTCATTTGTATCGTAGTATATGTCAGCTTTTAAATTATAAATATCATCATCCATTTGAAGTAAAATGTCAAGTCTTGTGTGTGAGAGCTTGTCAATAAGAGATGGTTGGTGAAAGTATTTATTTCTATTTATTCTTTTTAGTAGTTGTATACTATTCAAAATATTACTCTTTCCAACTCCATTAATACCAATAAGTGTCGTGAGGTTGGTTAATATTTCTACTCTTGTCTTGATGCAAGAACGATAATTGAAGATGTCAAATTTTTTAATCCTTATCATAGTTGTGCTGTCTCTATTTAAAAATTCTGACTAACGTTTCACAAGTTGTTGATATTCAATTGCAATCCAAGGTCGTCAGGTGTGATATCAAACTTATGAATTAGCTTTTTCATTTCCAGCACCTTGCGCTTTCTTTTTTGGTCTAAGAACTCATAATCCGTTTCTGGTTTGTAGGGAGTTTTCTTTACCAGCATATTCCAAGTTTTGTTGCTAATCGTTGAACTCACTTATCGTGCTTTTTATTTTTTTTCTTTGGTGGGATACTGCCAAAGTATAATACGCTGGGAGCGTCCGACCGGGCAGCACCAATATCAAGTTGTCCATCTTCATTAAAATCGCTAACTGCTAAACCATACACAGTACCTTCCGAATCTCCAAAGGGAACCGATATGAAATTGCGGCCCGTACCGTCATTAAAAAAAACTGTTGACTGTGCTTTCACATAACCCACGATGATATCAATTTTCCCGTCATTATTCAGATCAGAGATTGCAACCGCATAAGGAGCAATTGTAGAATCTGCAATAGAAATACCTGCGGAAAAGGTTTGATCTTTTTTTCCAAAAAAGATATTTACTCCTTTGTTTTCGTCTATCGCTACAACGTCAGGTATATTATCTGCATTAAAATCGGCTACGGATGCCATTCGAATTGTAGCTCCCGATGATCCGAATGGAATACGATGGGTATCTGCATACGTGAACTCTGCACTACCAAGGTATACGAAGCTCTGGCCACCATCACGATGCGGAACAACAAGGTCGATGAAACCATCTTTATTAAAGTCAACGGGGAATATTGTAGAGGACGGGTAATGTGCAAATGGAATACCATTAGAACTAAATTGTCCTTTGCCGCTGTTTAAGCATATATAATTTGATGTTGACGAATTACCTCTGTTTGCCAAAATAATATCTGGCAATCCATCCGCATTGATATCAGCGATGGATAAATTTCGTGTAGGCCATTCAGGAATTCCGAATTCAGATCCAATTTTAAAATTGCCTTTTCCATCATTAAAATAAATCAGCTTCCGATCTGGGGCATCGTTGCTAATAGCAATATCAAGAAACCCATCGCTATTAAAATCACTTAACCCGCCAGTGTATGAGCGGTCAGCTACATTCCCTAGGTTATATGCCTTTCGTATTCCGCCCACTCCATCGCCAAGAAGAACTCTATCAACGATGGGCCAATGCCTTCCTTTCACTAACACAATGTCGAGATGGCCATCTCCATCCAAATCACCAAAACTCATATTCGCTGTTGTATCAGGTTTCTCGTCAAGCTGTAACCTACGGTTGAAGTTTGGGAAATTATTAATACCTGTTCCTTTATTTTGATTGGGATTAGAAGAGGTAATGTTATTCTGAGCAAAAACCCCCTCGGTTAGAGTGCCAAGAATACATAGGATAGATAAATAAAATTTCATTGGTTTTTCCAGTTAAGAGTTACTCTTTTATGTACTCAAGGTAGTGCGTTTTAGGGTTGCGTACTACGTTTGTGGTATGACTTTGTGGTTATTTAAAACACAAAAATGACGCATACAACCAAACATTTCTTGAAAGATAAATCTAAAAATTTAAACCGAACCCAACACTGGGATATGCACGCGAGTTGAAAGTAAAATCTTTGGCGAATAAAGCGGACGATTGAAATATGGGAGCATAAGCGGGACGGTTGCGCTAGTTTGGGGCGCTTTACTCGATTAGCGTTGCGTTGTTTTCTGTCCTTAATTTTTATCACTCTTGTTTTTTGATTTCGTGAAGTCGTTTTTTATTTTTTCTGCCCAAGTAAAGTTAATAATTGTTCATTAAATATTTTTGTCTTGTTACCAAGTGTTTTAAAAAAAGTCTTGTCAAAAGTCTCAACAGTTTTTACAGCTAGTTTGATTATTTTCTTTCCGTTGTCTGTAAGTCCAACCGTCTTCGCTCTTGTGTCTGTCAAATGTTCTTGTCTTTGTAAAAGTCCTTTGGTCTGAAGAGTTCTTAAAACAGTTGAAGTTGTCATTGGGTCAATTTTTGTATGCGAAGACAATAAAATTTGAGTTACGTCTTGTTTAGGCAATGTCAGCCAATGAATACTTGCCATTAGAACAAACTGTGAATGTGTCAAGTCGTAAGTTTCTAATGCTTTCTTAATTTCTCTCTGCCATAAATTTGTTACTTGCCACAACAAAAAACCTGAACTATCTTCTGATTTTTCTACGCTAAAGGTATTGTCGCTGGATTTCATAGGTTTTTTGCTGCTTTGATTTGTTGTTGCATATCGGCTGGCAAAGCATCGGCAATTTTTTGAGCTACGATTTTAATCCAAAAGAAACCTAAAATTCCCTTTACTGTTATAGTGTTTGTGATTTTAAGTCCTTTTGTAGTTTCTTCAAATAAATGTTCATCATACATTTTTGCAAACGGAAATTTTGTGACATCAAGAAACATTTTGTTCTCCATAGTTTCAAGTAATTCCACTTTTACATTTGGTCCACCTTTTGGTCGCAACATAAAGTGATTACCTTTTACAAATTTGCCTTCTAATTTCGCAAATTCAATCCCTTCGTCCCAATTATGCCAATTATTTACATCAGCAAAGAGTTTCCACATTTGTTCTTTTGTCACTTCATTTGTTACGATTGAGTGAGATTTTGTCCACATATTTTTAATGAGTTAAAATGAATAAATAAATTTATCTGTGCAAATATAATAAGTATACATATTATATGCAAATTTATCTTTCGGTTTAAGTCGATTTATATTCTTTCTCTATCGAGAAGTGTCTCGATAAAATGGCAGATAATGTTTAGCTATGAAACGGAGCGTTAAAAATCTAACTTACTTTCACGCGTGGTGAGTGAAGTATCTAGCACACTTTATAATTACTTACACTACTGCACATATTTTATAGCTTGTGTGTGCACCCAGCATGAGCGTAGGTATCGAAAGATATCCAATATTCCAGAGAGTGTAAATCTCTTACAAGCGAGTTGGTGAAGCCAATTACTAAGTCGCAAAGCCACTCCCGATTTTTATCGGGAGTGGCTTTGCTGTGAAGTATACACTGAAGGAAGCGAGACTGAAAAGACCGGTACTGACGAACAGAAACGGTATACAGCGGCTGGTTGAAGTGGATAAGTGAGCACATCTTCACAATGTCCTTGACCAATAAACTTCAGCCAGTAGATACCGCAGGGATCGGACGAAGGAATAGGCTCTTACCTGGGGAGGTCTGAGTCTAGTTTTGTTTTACTAGACATGCAGAAGTCAGCAGAGGTCATAGTTGGAAGTAACGAGCCGATGGAATAATTCGGAGGTCTCACGATCCAATGAAGGATTGAACGTTAAGTTGTTTGAAATGCTGTAAGGATCGCGAGTAATCGGAAGCCTTACGTTAAAATAGAACAAAGATGCAATTGGTGTAAAGAGGGGTTGCATTACGCTTAACGAACCGCGTAGTACAAGACCCGTACGCTACGTGGTGTGAGAGGCGAACCTCATCGGTGAAAAATCCGGTGGGGCTACCTACTCGATTGGCAGCTGGCTGTCACTCCTTCTTCGGTTCGTCTTTCAACAGTATAAGTTTTCTTGGGTTCCTGTGGTCAATAATGGATGGAAGTCTTTGCTCAACATTTCCTTTTCTTCCATCATCGTCACGCAATTCACGTCCGCGTTTGACGTCAATTGTCACACCCAAATTAAGGGTACCTATAATAAGTTCTTTCTCAGAGTCCTTCTCCAATTGTTCAATTTGTTTGTCAGCCTTTTGTCTGTAGCCGTAATATTCAAAGGTCGCATTAGTTGCCTCTGGAAACTTTGTCTTTAGTTTTATCAATGATGTTTCTATCAAATTTAGAATCGAGTTACCATAGGCAATTGATTCCTCCCTTGTCGGAATATACCCTTTGTGAATTACTGAATTCCGAAAGGCCGTTTCTGTATTTGATAGTAGAATTGGCTCTTCATTGAATGTCCCTAAATACAAACCGAGATATGAACCAAGCTGTCTTTCTGATTGGGTAGACATCTTTTTCCAAACATTGTCAATCGTGACAAAATTAGTATTTGAAGAAAACAGGACAACCTTTGTAAAGAATTCAAAGTACCTTTCCATGGCAGAGGTAATTGATGAGACAGCCTCTCTAAAATATCCGTCTGCAATTGCATTAAGACCGTATTCAAAAAGTATCTCAAAGTCTATATGGTCAATAATAACTTTGGTTTTGTGTCCCTTAACGCACGTCACGTCATAAATCCCAGTGTTGTTTACAGGTTCAAACGGTGTCATTATCGGCTCTCCGTCCTTTTGGTTTGGAACACCTTGCTTAAATTGTTCCACCATGCATTCAAAGCAAACTAAGTCCAATAGCATCATATTTTTTTACAGCTTGCTGCCAACGTTTATGTATGTGACGTTGCTGGTCTTTGAAAGACTAATTTGTCCCATACAACAAAACGTTATTATGAAAACTAAAATACAAATTTAAACTGCACCCAGCAATGGCACATACATTTTGTGTGCGCCCAGCATGAGCGCAGGTATCGTAAGATACCCATTATTTCAGAGAGTGAAAGTCTCTCACAGGCATGTTGGATGGATTTGGCTTGTTAGCAAGTCGCA
>JBKJOF010000047.1:0-8108 GCA_046595655.1 Chryseolinea sp.
GTTGCCATGAGAATAAAGTTTACTGTTTTTTTCATAGAATTGTTTGTTTAAAGTATTCGAGTTAATTATTGATTAATGGATTTGTATCTATTTCAGATTGTGGTATTGGGAAGTAATGGTGTTGCCCGTAAACAAAACCCGTTCCGGTCAACGCAGCATCAGCGGCAGTTTGTCCGTAACGCATCAAATCAAAGAAGCGATGAAATTCAAAACCCAGCTCCACTCTCCGTTCATGGCGAATGGCATCGCGAACAATTTGTTGATTGGTGGAGATTACATCCGGTAGTAAATCGGCAGGCACTACTCCAAAGGATGGAAGGTCGACATCGTATAAATAACTTTCGCGTGCTCGCTTGCGCACAGCATTCAAGGGCACGAGCGCACCTGCAGATTGATTCAACTCATTCAAGGCTTCTGCCTTCATTAACAGAATGTCTGCATACCGAAGGTACACGTAGTTGAGACCTGCATCACCGATGATGGGTTCTTCGCGGAAAGGCTGCACATGTTTTTTCTGAAGGTATCCGGTTGGCGACCAGGCTGGGTCAAACGCTTCATGATTTACCCATTCTTGTCCTGCACGGCCTACGGTATAATCCAATCTTGGATCATAAACATCAGCAGCGGTTTGCTCAAACTGATCTACAAAATTTTGTAGTGGAACATTGAAATAATAACCATTGTCTTTTGGTGGCGCAAAGTATTGCGAAAGATGACTTCCTAACTTTGGCACTTGCCCGCTGAGATGTTGAATTTCAAAAAGTGATTCATTGTTGTTTTGTGTTGAGTCAATGAAATTATTTTTGTACACTTCTTCCAAATTATATATTCCAAGCGCATCTATTTCGGTAATGGCATTTACTGCCTCATCCCACTTTTTTTGATACAGAAATGTTTTGGCTAATAATCCCAACGCGGCTCCTTTTGTTGCGCGTCCTACATCAGTGCCTGCATAGGTATTTTCTAAAACATCAATTGCTTCTTTCAGATCTTTTTCAATCTGAGTATAAATAGCATCGGTTGATGATTTGGGTTTGTTGATTTCATCGGGATTAAGCGGAGGATTTAATTTTAAAGGTATTTCACCAAAGATGTTTACCAGGTTGAAATAGAAATAGGCGCGCAGAAATTTTGCTTCAGCCAATATTCTGTTTTTAAGATCAGCATCCATCGCGATGTCAGGCCCATAATACAATAAGTAATTTGCGCGAGTAATGCCTTCATAGTAATGTTTCCAGAATTTTTCCAATGCTCCGTTGTTGCGCGAATACGTAAACTCATCCACAAACTGAATATCACTTTGGTCTCCGGCTAGCCCCCCCTTGGTTGCATCATCAGATGCTACATCACCAAAGACCCAAAGATCATTGTCAGTGGAAACAAACGAAGCTGAATTATACACTCCGGCAATGGCCAGCAATGCATGTGCTTCTGTTTTGTAAAAGGTAGCGTTGGAATACGTGCCTTGTAAATCTTCCTGCAAAAAATCATTGCAAGAACTGAAGACAAGTACAAAAAGCGTAAGGAATATTTTAATTGTGTTCTTCATGATGTTGCCGATTAAAAAGTAAGGTTGACACCGATGTTGTATGATCGCGCTGCAGGATAGGTTCCCCAATCCAAACCCGCTGAACTATCTCCCTGACCGGCAGCGTTGTTACTAACGGTCATCTCAGGATCAAGTCCTTGATATTTTGTAAAGGTCAAGAGGTTTGTTCCCGATAGGTAGAGTCGTACTTCTGAAAATCCATAGCGTGACAAAATTGTTTTCGGAATGCTGTATCCGAGTTGCACATTTTTTAAACGGGTGTATGAACCGTCTTCCAGAAAGCGTGTAGAATATTTTGTGTTGTTTCCGGATGCATCCCAAGACGCGCGCGGAAATTCATTTGACGTTCCGGGGCCAGTCCAGTGATTATCATAATAGCGTTGGGTAACATTGAAGGGACGATAGAAACCTTCGATGTCACGATTCAGCACGGAAAATATTTTTTGTCCGTAGGCTCCTTGAAAGAAAACAGACAAATCCCAATTGCGATAACTCAGGTTGATGTTTAAGCCCGCTGTAACTTTCGGTATCGGACTTCCAATATGCTTGCGATCATCGCCATCAATTATTCCATTGCCGTCCTGATCTTTAAACATTACGTCTCCCGGTTGAATCGTATTTCCCTGAAAGGCGTGAGTAAAAATATCTGTTGTACTTTGAAAGATGCCTTCCATCTCGTAGAGGTAGAATGACCCGATGGGATATCCTTTCTCTGTTCGTGTAATTCTATCTGAACCAATCGCCCCACCAGCAATGGGTGCATCAACTTCCAACACTTCGTTGTGTAGTGTTGCTGCATTACCACTGATAGAATAGTGGAATGCTCCAACAACATTGGTATAATTAAGAGCCAGCTCTATACCGGTGTTCTTAACTTTTCCATTATTAACCCAAGGTGATTGTGCTTCCCCTGCAGAAGAAGCAAGCGGTGGGCGCACCAATAAATCAGACGTGATCTTATTAAAGTAATCAAGCGATGCGGTGAGTTTACCATCCCATATTGCCAGATCTGCACCAATGTTTAATTGATTGCTGGTCTCCCACTTTACTTTACTGTTGCCTAAGTTCGACACAGCAAAGCCAGTTGATTTTACATTGCCAAGCGGATAATTATATCCGGAGTTGATCATATCGGTAAAAGCATAATCACCGATTTCCTGATTACCGATTGAGCCGTACCCTGCCCGTAAAAATAATCGGTCGATGTAATCATTGTTGATCATAAAAGATTCCTTATCAATTCTCCAGCCTAATGATCCGGCATAGAATGTTCCCCAACGGTTATCAATACCAAAGCGAGATGATCCATCTCTTCGCAGTGTTGCAGACACTATGTACTTCTCCTGAAAGTCGTAATTAACTTTTGCGAAATACGAGAGCAGTGCGTTACCGGATTTACCCTCGTCTGTATTTTTTTGTCCAAGTCCGTTGCCGAGATAAACAAGGCTTTCAGTCTGGTCGGGAAAGTTTTTCTCTGAAGCAATCACTTCATAATTCGAAACTTTAATGGCTTCTGTTCCTAACAGGAAATTAAAGTGATGATCATTAAATGCTTTAATGTAAGTAGCGAAATTGCTAAAGGTTAATGTCTGATATCGAGCATCAATAACAGAAAGCTGATTTGGATTATTGATTCGGTTTCCTGTTCCCCAATTGCGATCAAACCGTCTTTGGTTTGCACTCGTAAAATCTACACCTACATTAGACGTGAATTTAAAATCTTTGAACGGTGAAATGTCAACGAAGAATTTTCCGAATAAACGATTCGTAATTTTCTCATTGCTGTTATACGCCAGCATTCCCACAGGATTATAACCATCACCAAATAAATCAAAACGTTCTGGCTTATCGGTGAATGCACCATCAGCATCATAAATTGAAATGGCCGGAGTTCGGAAGAATGCGTATCGAATTACACTGCCACCATTGCCACCGCCACCATCACCAGAACTACCAATGAGGTTTGTAGTGGCTTTGGTTAAGTTCAGGTTAACACCAGTCCTCAGCCATTTCTTTACTTCCGTATCAATGTTAGCACGAGCACTGATACGATTGTAACTGCTGCTCTTGATGATACCTTCCTGATCAAAATAATTTCCAGAAACGAAGTACCGCGTCTTGCCATCGCCACCCGAAACAGAAATGCTGTGCGATTGAAGAACACCATCTTGCAGAATAGCATCGAGGTAATCTACATTCGGTAAGGTAGACTGTATACTTTCCGTAATCAGCGGACGATACAGCAGTGGATTTTTATTTGCGTTATCGTTGTTGGTTGCTTCGTTGTAGATGCTTACATATTCATTTGTATTCGCCATGTCAATCAACCGGCTTGGCGATTGAACACCAATCTGACTGCTGATCTGAATTTTTGGCGCACTACCTGTTCCTGATTTTGTTGTAACGATGATTACACCATTGGCAGCGCGTGATCCATAGAGTGCTGTTGCTCCGGCATCTTTCAACACTACCATGCTGGCAATGTCTTGAGTCGAGATAGAATTAATATCCAATGTTGGAATTCCATCAACAACATATAATGGATTGTTGCTACCGTTTATTGATCCTGATCCGCGAACACGAACGCTTACACCTTCACCGGGAGCTCCTGTGTTTTGTGTCACTACAACACCCGGTGCTCTACCTTGCAACGCCTGGTCAATACTCGGTATAGGTAGTTTGCTGATAAGTTCTTCGCCCACCACCGTAACAGCTCCTGTTATCTTTCCTTTCTCTTGTGAGGTGTAACCCGTTGCCACAACTTCAGTGAGTTCAGTAGCATCTTCAAGAAGGACAATATCGAATGTTGTTCTGTCTCCTATCGCCACTTCTTGCGTGATGTGTCCAATAAAAGAGATGACCAGCATTGAATTTTTAAGTTCACGATTCATCGACAAACTAAAAGCCCCATTAACATCCACCGCTGTGCCGAGTGCAGTATTCTTGATAAAAATATTCGAACCAATAAGCGGCTCGCCATTAATATCTTTAATCGTTCCTGTCAATACGATTTGAGATTGTGCCTGACACGCAAACGTTGCCAACAAAAGCAAATAAAATAGTATTGGTTTTTTCATGGCGTTCATTTTATGGGTTAGTTATTGATGGTAGGCCACTACTTTGTCGTTGGCCTTATAGGTACTGCCTTCCAATTTCACTTTGCTATCCGAAGGCAACACGACAAGCATGCGGGAAGATTGTGCTTCGATGCTAAAGCAACCTTCCTCTTCTACACTGCGCGCGAGGTAATCGTGAGTTAACGCATCGTAAAGATCTACTTTTGTTTTGTCGGCAGAATGAAAACATACTGTCTTAGCAGTATCATAAGGATTGTAGTATAAATACGTGGGCAGTGATTGCTCTTGATAAAAATCGGTTGTGTTGCAGTTCAGTTGTAGAATTCCATCTATGTTCGTCTTCCGTACGATGCTTCCGAATATGCCTACTTGTGCCGAACTGTAAAGACTAAACATAGAAATATCAGGTTGTCCTGTAGTCCACTTTGGTCCATCGCCAATCGCGACTGGAGTAATCCCTTTTAAGTCATCGCGCTTATAGTCATCTGCCTTGCGAATTCCTTCATACGCGATTACATTCTTAGAAATATCTTTCTTCGCAGCAAGCCATTGATGTTGATCGTCTATCTCATACGGATAAAAAAGTCGTGCTGCGTTTGTTACATTCAGCATCCACTTACCAATGGCGTTGGCATAACGACTATCATACTTTGCCAATGGAACTAATGGCCAGGCCATGTCGAATGAATTCATAAGAAAAGCATAACCGCCACCATCTGTAATACTTCCTTGCAACCCATGAACGTCATACTCGCCCCACCGTTCGGCAATAACGCCCCAACCCGTTCTTCCATCAGCAGCTTTGCATCCTTCGAAAGTCCAGTCTAAAATTTTCTTTACATCGTAGTGCGTTTCATGCTCGGCATTTAAGCGCGCTGCTACCAATGCACCAAAGGGCATGAGCACTTCATAAAATCGACTCTCTTTCTGATTCACAAAAGCATCCATGGCCGACTTCGCTCCCTTGAGATAACGTTCATCACCAAATTTTTCATAAGCGCAAAGCAATATGTAGGCATGACCTCCTGCCACATCTTGCTGATGGGGAATGTGATTGGTCATACCTTTCATCTTACTATAATCGAAATACGAGTAATTATAATTTCCGTTCAGGATAGAATCTGCTTTGAAGAATTGTTCAGCAATAATGTGTTGTAAACTATCGGCACTCGAAACGTTTGGAAATAAATCGCAGACTGCGTAATACAACACATTCGGAAAAACATCATACCACCAATCGCGCCCATAACCACCACCGAGTAAAGCAACCGATGGATTGGTGTTATTCATCATGATGTTCCAGCCGTTCGCAGCATTAAAATAATTATGCGTCATCTTTACATAGTTGAATCCATTCTGGTTGGTTTTATCAATACCTACAAGACCTGCGCCCATGATGGAGCCCATTGAACAAAGTGCTTCGTGAAATTCTCTGCTGCCTTTAGGTCCCTGGCGGATATCACCAATCACGGTGTACATACCAAATGTATTTTGAGCAAAGTTTCGTTGCGTACTATCAATCCAGATAAAAGGTTGATACTCTCCATTGAGATTAAGGTTATAAACATATTGATCGAAGTGGTGAGCTTTCTCATACCAATCCGTCATCTTGTACGGTGAAGGTATGTTGGGCATCATTTCAACTCTGTCGATCTTTACCTGTTTTACGTTTTCTGGTTTTGTGCAGGAAGAAATTAAAAAAATTGGCAACATGAAGACAAGAACAAGGACGAATGAAGAACATGAACTCAGTGGGTAGGTTGAGTTTCTATTGTTCCCTTTCATTGTGTTTGTCATTATATATTCGTGCGTTGGTTGTTTCATACTTCATCGAGTTTGTCAGTCTCTTTAATGATGTGGCGTGCCATCGGTATAGAAGCCAGTTGCAAAACACCAATGATGATGAGTGCATACTTTAATGCGAAGCCTTCAGAGATATAGGTATCGAGGTAAATGAAAAGTACAAGGCCGATGAACCGGCCTACATACAAACCAAACTCGTGATTGAAGATGTAAGCAAATTCATTTCGCTTTTCAATTTTTGAAACCACATCGATAACACGCATTTGTGTGGGGAAGTAAGCAATGTCGTGAAGTGGAGCAAACAATACTTTACACAACACAAAGATGATAACCCCGAGTGCCGAGAATAGAATTCCATTTACCAATGTTCCGGCTAAGAATATAAGAATACCTACCGCGAAGATGTAGATACGATGCGATGGTTTTGTTGTGCGCCCAAGTAAGTATAAGAGTATGGCAGTAGCAACACCACTTATACCCTGCACAAATCCCAACGATCCTTCGTCACCTACCAATCGCATAATTAAAATAGCAGGAGCGGTAACGAGGTATCCTTGTGCTAGGCCTTTCAAGCCGGCCAGCACCAACATCTTTCGCCACAACACATGAAACTTAAAGAACAGAAATTTAGTGAGCTCTGGTTTTTTGAATGTTCCTTTATGAATAACAATGCTCGACACAATGGTGAGTATAAAAACTCCCAGTGTTACAATCTTGTATGCTGTATTAATACTCCCACCCTGCAAACCCGTGTTGGCAATGTATGCGCCTACCATCAGAGGAATAATAATGTAGCTAATGGTGTTTACAAATGTTTCTAAACCGTAGTAGTAATTTCGAGATAAATCATTCGTAGTACTTAACGCTAGAAAATCGCGGTTAGCCCAGAAGAATCCAAACGAGCAACCCATTAATATGCCTGCAACACCAACGCCTACCGCAGAAAGATTTGTGAGGCTCATCATCACTACCATCGACAATCCACTGAGCAACATTCCAAAACTATACAGGTGCGGAATCTTGACACGGTTCAGCAAATACCCATTCACCAAAAACGTAAGCGGTATTCCTGTGTAAACAGTAAGTTGATAGATGGCCACAATTGCCGGATCATTTGAACTCCGCATAATGTACGCGCCCACAAAGATTTCGATAATCGGAAGCACAAATGCATAGATCATATTTGTAACCAGCAACACACGCGTGTTGTAGGGCATCTGCATGAAAAAGAGATACTCACTCTGTGGTTTTTTTAGTAATGCAGTTAGCGTCATGTTATCGTTTGTCAGTGTATAGAAAACGTATCAAAGGATGTATTCTACTGGCTCGTTTTTTACAAGAAGTGATTGCAGTATTTCGCGTATTGATAAATCCACTCCGCAGATCACTTCATCACTTGCTCCATAATAAAGACGGATGGCATCGCCATTCACAATATGTCCGTTAGTAAAGATTACATTTCCAAAAAAACCAGTTTGTTCATACGTCTCGGTTGGTTCCATAATCGGAAACTCACTTCGGGCAATTACTTTAGAGGGATCATTCAAATCCAACAAAAGCGCACCGAGACAGTAGCGATGATGTTCATCGGCACCATGATAAATTTCAAGCCAGCCTTGTGGTGTTCGGATAGGCGCAGCACCTGCACCAATGCGGGCGCTGTCCCACTTACCTTTGCG
>JBKJOF010000078.1:0-3610 GCA_046595655.1 Chryseolinea sp.
TAATGACTTGTGGCTAAACTTTCCAAAACCTGAGTGAATTTTTATTAAATAATTGAAGAATCCTGTCAACCCAAATTGCCTTTCGAGTTCAAAATGAATGTTGGTTCTTCATATCCGACTAAATCACCGCCAGCTCCTTCATTGTCAGGGCTTCAAATAAAATCAGAACTTCAGCAACGTGACTTCAATGCATTGTCAATACCAGACGCAATGGTGCAATGGAAAGATGCTTATATGATTTTTGGAATTACCGATCTTCGAGGTATTACTCACTCCTATTGAGTTTCTCTGAACATCTTGGTTATAATATATCGTATGCTATTTCATCCATCGCAACAGTCATATTAGTTGGTTTACATTCAACCTCTTTTCTGCGGACTCGAAAACTCACGTTTATATTTTCCAGTCTGCTCATAGTTTTCTACACTTTCATCTTTGTTATCATTTTGCAACAAGACTTCTCCTTACTATTGGGTAGTATCGGTCTCTTCTTTATTATTGGTTTGATCATGTATTTTTCGAGGAAGATTCATTGGTATAAAGAGACATCGCCCTAAAAACAAAGTGCCCCGTTTTTTGCGGGGCATTTTAATTTATTCATTGTTATCATTACTCTTTATCCAAGAACGGATAACGATAATCTACTGGTGTTACGAATGTTTCTTTAATGGTTCGCAACGAAACCCAGCGCAGTAAATTCACTTTCGCTCCGGCTTTATCATTTGTTCCCGATCCTCTTGCACCACCAAATGGTTGTTGACCAACAACCGCTCCCGTTGGTTTATCATTGATGTAAAAATTACCTGCTGAGTTTTGAAGTATGGTTGTTGCCAATTCAATAGCATAACGATCTTTTGCAATGATTGATCCTGTTAATGCATACGGAGATGTGCTGTCAACAAGCTCTAATGTTTGTTCAAAATTTTCTGAATGGTAAACATATACCGTAAGTACTGGTCCAAAAATTTCTTCACACATGGTTAGCGATAATGGATCTTTCGAAACGATGACAGTCGGTTCAATAAAATACCCTTTCGACTTGTCATATTTTCCTCCAGCTATAATTTCGTTCAATGGATTTTGTCTTGCTTTCTCAATGTATCCAGTAATGGAGTTGAATGCTTTCTCATCGATCACGGCATTGATGAAGTTTCCAAAATCTTCAGTACCACCCATCTTGAACGATTTCAAATCTTCAACCAGATATTTCTTTACATCGTCCCAAAGATTAGAGGGAATATAACAACGTGAGGCAGCTGAACATTTCTGTCCCTGATATTCAAATGCTCCACGTGCCATTGCAGTCGATACTTGCTTTGCATCAGCGCTCTTGTGCACCATGATAAAATCTTTACCACCGGTTTCACCTACAATGCGTGGATACGATTTGTACTTCTGAATATTTGCTCCAATGGTTTTCCACATACCTTGAAACACGCCAGTGCTCCCGGTGAAATGAATACCTGCAAAATCACGGTGATTAAAAATCACATCGCCTGTAGTTGGTCCATCTACATAAATAAGATTGATTACACCATCTGGAAGTCCTGCTTCTTTCAACACTTGCATGATTACGTTGGCAGAATAAATTTGAGTGTATGCAGGTTTCCACACAACTGTATTCCCCATCATCGCCATACTGGTTGGTAAATTCCCACCGATCGCAGTAAAATTAAACGGAGTCAATGCAAAAGTAAATCCTTCCAACGGTCTGTACTCAATACGGTTCCAAACTCCAGGGGATGACTCCGGTTGTTCATGATAAATCTGCGACATAAAAAATACATTGAATCGCAGAAAGTCAATCAACTCACAAGCTGCATCAATCTCGGCTTGATATGGATTCTTTGATTGGCCGAGCATCGTTGCTGCGTTTATTTTATATCGATAAGGGCCAGCCAAGAGATCGGCAGCTTTTAGAAAAATACTTGCACGATTTTCCCAGCTCAATCCTGCCCACAATTCTTTTGCACCCAATGCTGCGTTGATAGCTTGCTCAACGTGTGAAGCATCGCCCTCATGAAAGTTGGCTAAAGTATGTTGATGATCATGTGGCGGAGCAAGGCGCTTAGTATTTGTAGTGCGCACTTCGTCACCGCCTATATACATTGGTATGTCCATCACATGCGCTCGCATCTCTTCGAGTGCTTTCTTTAGTCCTGCGCGTTCTTTACTGCCCGGTGCGTAGCTAAGTACAGGTTCGTTTTTCGGGAGAGGAACATTGTAAAATCCGTTCGACATAAAATATAATCAGTTTTAGGTTAATGCTTTAAAATGATTGAGTCGTAAAGGTAATTGAAATCACAGAATTTGCAGAAGTTCATCTAATCTTGAAATTTCGTGATGATGTGTTTCTGTATGCTCAATTCGTTCCGGATTATAATACACCGTGTCAATACCTGCTTTTTTCGCGCCACCCATATCAGTAATTAAATTATCACCAATCATCATCGATTCATGATTTTTAATTTGGTGTGCCTCTAATGCAAATTCAAAAATTTCGGGTGCTGGTTTTCGATGTCCTGCTTTTTGGGAGGTAATGATGTGATCAAAATATCCGTGTAAATTTCCCGAGGTAAGTTTTATATTTTGAATTTCTTCGAAGCCATTCGTAATCACACTTAAGTTATACGAACGATCTTTTAAATATTCCAATACATTGATTGCTCCCGGCATTAAGTTTCCTTTCTTCGGACAGGTCATTAAATAATCATGCGAAATATCCTGACTTAATTTTTCATCATAGGCATCGAACGCTTCCAGAATTTGTTTGAACCTTTCCTTTCGGATTACAGTGCTATCAATTTTTCCAGTGTCGTACAATACCCAAAGTTCAGCGTTTACTTTTTGGAAACGTTGATGAAATGCATTGAACTGATGCACTCCTTTTTCAAGAAGATTATATTGAACATATAACTCTTGGAGTGTTTGTTTTGAGTTGGTTTCATAATCCCACAAAGTGTGATCGAGATCGAAGAAGATGCATGAATACTTTTTACTCAATGGAATCAAGACGTTAGATTTTAGACTAAGGATTAGTTGTTGCGTTGTTGGAACCTTGAACTATGAACTTTAAACTCGAAACCCTAAACCTTTTTCAACCACTGCTGAACCTGCACATTCGTAACAGCCAGTTCGCGGTTTGTGAATAGAGTCTGATATACCTGTTGATCTTTTTGAAGTTGCTGATCTTTACGAATGAACTGAAATATCTGGCGAATGATATCTTCAGCCTCATCTTTCACCTGATAAAAAACCCAATTGTTGTAGCGCCTGAAACTGAGGATGCCGGAATTTTTAAGGTAAATCAGATGGCGTGAAGTTTTGGCTTGTGTAAAGTCCAGAATTTTCTCAAGGTCGGAGATACACATTTCGCCATTCATCACAATCAATCCAAGAATACGCAGACGCGACTCATCCGCACATGCTTTGAAAATCTGCGATCCCAGCGTTAGGTTAAAACTTTTAAGCCTCATGTGCCATCATACCTCTGCCGGTAAAGGTATATAAATTAGGCTGGTGTAGGGCTTATATCTATATTTGAAAATCACATAAAATGAATGAAGTGAAGTCCAGCCGAGTAAAAGTAATCGCTCTTTTTATTCTGACC
>JBKJOF010000088.1:0-29350 GCA_046595655.1 Chryseolinea sp.
CCTAAAAATAGTAGCATCCAAAAGAGAACCTGTTGCATCGGAAACGAAAAAATACAAAGAGTGAATATGAGTGTATAAATCAATAGGGCTATAAAAAGTTGACTCCACTTTAAAACAGAGAATAACTTTGTAGTCATTCCCATTTGAAATAGATTGTTCAGAAACTTAGCTGCGATAATTGCCGTTAGCGGACATATTATAAAAATGTAATGCGGCAATTTATAATGGGAAATCGAAAATACGATGAATGGAAAAACAAATCCTCCCCACGCGAGAGATTCTCCGTGATCTAATAATTTAAATTTAGCACGTATCAATTGGATCGTATCTCGCGAAAGACCAATTAGAAAAATTACACACCACGGTAGAAACGCCCACAAAAAGGTATGCGTAAAAAAAAGAGAAGTTGTGTTGTCTTTCCAAACACTCTCCCCTGTGATCCTTCCAAAACTCTGAGTCCAGAAATAGAATCGCAGTCCCGATTGGATGGGGACACCTTGAATTAATTTGCCTGGATGAAGATCATATTGTCGATACAATCCGATTAACATAGGACTTATCAGTATCAAAACAATAAATGGAACGAACAGCCATTGCCAGTTGAAAAGGGTTTTCCACTTACGCGTAACCACCAAGTGAAATCCAATGGCCAAGGCTGGAACCATTATTCCAATAGGCCCTTTCGTTAGCATGGATCCAGCAATTCCGACAGCACCTAAAAATAAATGACTGAGTCTATTATTATCAATAAACAAATACAACTGCCAAATTGAAAAGATCGTACATGCCGTTAAGATCGCATCCGTTCGAACATCATGATTCATCATAAAACATGCTTGGCAAGAAGAAAGCATGAGCGCTGCATAAAATCCTACTCGCTCATTGATGAGGACTTTACCAAGGTTATAAGTAGAGAACAGGCCGAGTAAAGAAAATAAAACTGAGGGTAGTCTATAGCTAAAATTTGAAATGCCAAACGTCTTAAATGAAAATGCCGATAGCCAGAATAAAAGCGGTGGCTTATCTAAATAATTAAATCCATGATCATAAATTTCAAGATAGTTACCAGTATTCAGCATCTCCATAGATAGATACGCGTACTGAGCTGCATCAACTTCCATGACCTCTAAGAACATTCCAATAACGTAAACTATCAGAACTGGAATAAAAAATAAGAGCTGCGACTTGTTGTTCACTTTATCGGGAGAAGTAAGTATAGCGAAGAATACAATAAATGGCATGGATGCCGTCTTGCCATTTTATCTTTTTACCTTCTTCATAGGTTCTTCCATAATAAGAAATACCTACTTCGTAAATTCGAATACCCTTGATCTTTGCAAGCTTTGCTGTTACTTCAGGTTCAAACCCAAAGCGGTTTTCTTTTAAGGTAAGTTGATTAACGATTTCTCTTCTGAACAGTTTATAACCAGTTTCCATATCTGTGAGGTTAAGATTTGTTCCAACGTTTGACAGAAAGGTTAAAAATTTATTTCCAATAGAATGCCAAAAAAATAAAATCCGATGAGAAGATCCACCCATAAATCGAGATCCATAAACGACATCAGCGCCATGACATAACATGGGCTTTAATAATACATTATATTCTTCCGGATCATATTCGAGATCGGCATCTTGAATAATTAAATAGTCACCAGAGGCTTCTCGCAAACCTCTGCTCAAAGAATATCCTTTGCCAAAGTTTTTCTCATTTGAAAGGTATCGGATTACTAATGTATTGTTGAGCGTGTGATATGATTGAACAATTTCATTGGTTCCATCGGTGGAGCCATCATCCACAATAATGATTTCTTTTTCGAGGTTATTAATAAGCTTAACCTCTTTAATTTTATCAAGAATCAAGTGAATAGTTTTGCCTTCGTTAAACGCAGGTATGATAATGGATAATATAGGCATGAAGTTTTTGCAAACTTATGAAACGTAGATTAACTTCAATTCTTTTAAGTAATGTGAAACTGTTAAATCAACGTTATGAAATTATTTGCTAACGATATCAGATGAAAGCATCATACTATGAATCTCCTCTCCAACATCTTCCACATTTGAATAGTGCAGGCCTAAAAACGATCCAGCCGTTTTTGCAATTTGCTTCTGAAAATATTGTGATTTGATTTTCATTTCTCCTAATGCGGGTGTATCCGGACCTAAAGCAGCAAACCAAATCTGACCCGAACCAAAGGATAACCGCCCGTGATTTTTCCAACTATTTTTTGATCCACTTCCACGACCATGATCGGTAGTTATTATCAACGTAGTCTGATCTTTATAATCGTTCTGAGATTGAAGCCAATGCCAAAGTTTAGCAATCATCTCGTCTGTTCGATGTGCAGATTTTAAATATTCATCGTATCTGCCTCCATGACCATGTTCATCTGTCTCGTCAAAACTAATAAAGGTAAATCGCGGACGTTCTCGTTTTAAATACTCAAAGGCATATTGAAATGTAAAGGAATCATATCGGGCACCATATGGGTTTGGATAGGCATTCACCAGCTCATTCAATAACTCTTCTTGTTTGGAAATTTTTCCTACAGACAATTCCTTTCCTGCGTTTACGTGAATCTGATCTTTCTCCTCTCGTGCTATCGATGACATTACTTCCCATGTTGCAAATGCCGCTACTTTATTTTCAAACCCAGGTTGTTGATTGACAAAACTTAAGATCGTTGTATTCGGATTTTCAATGGCCTTATTCGACTTCACTCTTTTGTCAACGAAGCCAACCAACAACTCACTATAACCCGGATAAGAGAACCAATGTGGATTTGAGCAATTAACTTGATTGTTATATTGGCGGTTTCCGTAGAGTTGCCCCTCAACGCCAATTGTATTCCAGAAAAACGGCATTAACATCTGTCGCCTTTTGGACTGTGATGAATTCCAAAATAGGTTCACCGCATGATCGTCCTTTACATATTCCTGGTTAAAAAGTAAAGCTGAATCGGCTCCTTGAAAAAGTTCCTGCCAACGGAATCCATCCAACGTAATAACAATTACATTTTTTGTTTTCGGATGCTGCGCATACACGCTGCTCTGAATGCACATCAGAAAGATAATCAGAAACTTGTTTGACATACCATAAAATTCGTCTCACAACATGACATTGTCATTAATTGGAAATTATGTTGCGATCGTTATAGTGTGATTTGGATGTGAAGTGTTGAGCCATTTTTTAAAACTCGCATAACGTGTTAGATCATTGTTTCAACCATCAACTAATCTCGTTACTCTGAACTTTTATTTTACAGAAATTCCAAGATCAGTAATAACATAACCTTAACACTCATTTCTATTCTTAAGAACGAATACCACCTACATTTCTGAAAAATTAGATAGATTTTATCCTAGGCCCACTATTTTTTTAACTCTTTGAAGGATCATCTAAATGGTTAAGTTATTTGAATTCAATTCAATCAGAAGCCGGATGGTTTCCGGTTTTTTGTTTCTTACGTTTCTAATTGCTGTGCTTGCAGCGGTGTCACTTTATATTATAGAGCGCAACAATGAAATCACACATCTTCATAGCAACATTAATCAACTGGAAATTTTAACGCTTAGTTTAATTAAGTCGGACAACGATTTTTTTGATCTGGATGCCACCAACGCAGTTTACTTTACTACTCGGCAAAGTGTTTTTCTCAATAAACGTGATAGCCTGAATACGCTCATTCAATTCGAGATGGCAGAAGTGCAGGATCAAAGAAAGGATCGAGAATACAACGTTCAGAAAAACCTTGCTTTAATAGACAGTACAATTGATCTGTATAACACATCATTCAAAAAACTTGAATACCTGCTCTTTAAAAGAGGATTTAAAGATTACGGTATTGAAGGGCAAATGCGTCTTCACGCACATAAGTTGGAAGAGAAATTCTCTGGCATTGAAATTTCAAAACTATTGTACTTAAGGAGAAATGAAAAAGACTTCTTCCTTCGCCTTGATTTGGGTTATCAGGCTGAGTTCAATAAACGATCAAAATCTTTAGCGCAAGAATTAAAGGACGAGCCTATTCTTAACACTCAGGCCATTTATCATTTAACCGAATACACCAGGCTTTTTAATGATCTTGTTACCATCCAAACTCAAATCGGTTTAAGTAGTCAAAGCGGTCTGCGAAATGAATTAAATAATTTAACGTTCTCAATCAGCAAACAATACTTTGATCTGGCAGAGTTTTCATATCGTTTTTCAACGATGGCTCAAAGGCAAGCTAAAGTATTTTTTCTTGTGGTTGTTTCTGGCGCTATTCTATTCTCCATCTTATCGGGTTTATGGATATCAAAAAAACTCTCTGAGCCTATCGCTAAGCTATCGAAGCTTGTAGAAAACATACCCTTAGATAAATCTTCAAGAAACCAAAACATTAATCTTAAAAATGCGGCCAAAGAGGTTAGTGCTATAACCCGAACGTTCATCATTCTTATGGATCAAACCAAACAACAGATGAGTGAACTTCGATCGAAATCGTTATTGCTTCGAAAGAAAAATAAACAGCTTAAGAAATTAAACAAAGAGCTCGACAATTTTCTCTATAGCACAGCGCATGATCTACGCTCTCCGCTCACTTCATTATTAGGACTTATCAATTTGATGAGGTATGAGAATACTCAGGAAAAGCTCAATACGTATTTGTTCATGATGGAGAAAAGTATTAACCGATCTGAGGTTTTTATTTCGCAAATCGTCAATTTTTCAAAGAATAAACGAATGGACATCCATCCTGAAAAATTGGACATGTCGAATATCATAAATGAGATACTGGAAAGCCAGGAATTTATTGCTGGAAATGAACGCATTCGAAAAGAGATTAATATTAATGAAAATTCAATATTTTATTCTGACAGAAACAGAATCATCATCATCTTCAATAATCTTATTTCAAATGCCATTCGATATGCGGATTTCGGAAAAGAGGAATGTTTTGTAAAAATATCCATCCATATCAATGATGAGGAATCAACCATAGAATTTGCCGATAACGGTGTCGGCATTTCAGAAGAGCATCTCGATAAAATATTCAACATGTTTTATCGAGCCAACATCGATTCTAAAGGCTCTGGACTTGGCTTATTTATATTCAAGGAGACCTTAACTAAACTGCAAGGTCATGCAAGTGTAGAGTCAAAACTTGGTGTAGGCACAAAGTTTTTTATCAGGCTACCTAACCTCATTCTTCAAATGCCGATTCAACCTGAACTTCAACTTTTTGAAAAAATTGAACTAATGTCATAATAAAATAATCTCTTGGTGTAGAGTCAAGAATAGTAACGGCAATATTGATGTCTGAGTGAACACTTAAGTAAATAAACACTGTAGCAACAATTATTAATATTGCTGCTCTGTTAACAATTCAAAATCTTGTAACAGCAATGGATCACTTGGGTGTTTGGCATTCAAATCAAATACATCACCATTTCTGGCTACCAAAATAAAAGCTGGAGTTCCATTCACGTGAAGGGTTCTTGCCAACTGGGAGTTGCTTCCAATTCGGTAATTAAGAATGCCATCGGAATGGATGTTAAATTTCTGCGCTGTCTGTTGCCACCGAACCTCATCATCATCCAGTGAAATAAAGACAAACGTGATCTTGTTTCGATATTGTTGATGAAGTTGTTTGACGCGTTCGAACTCTGATAAATTTGATTTGAAATCATCCGACCAAAAAATGAGATAGAGTATACGATTACCTTTACTGTCTTCCCGAAGCCAGTTAAATTTTCTCTCGCCATCCTTACCTCCATCGTGCACACTCATTTCATAATGTTTGTAACGATCGAACTGTTTTTGCAATGAGCTACCTCCACCTAAATCGCGAATGATATCGTCTTCAAGAGGTGTGGTTTTTAAAATCGTGTTGGAAGTCCAGAAGACAGAATCATATGGGATGTTCAGCAATTCTTCTCTTCCAGGCATGCGGCCGGTAAATTTTGATTCCGCATTGTTGTTTACCTCAACCGACATTAATTCAATATGGAATGAATGGCTGCTGCTATCACTAGCCTGGCTTTCGCCTTGCAGTATAAAATGATAGGGATAATATCGGCCATCATATTTTCGGTAATAGGATAATTTTCGAATAGTATTCTTTCCATAAGTTTTCAATTCCTCTGTTTTCACAAAAGCATAACTATCGGTAGTAATAAATAAAGAGCCCTTCGCTTCTGCACGATTAAGATAACTACCCGAAGTGGTGAGCACCGAATCCTTTTTATAGGCATACGTTATCTCATACACCTCTTGATTATCATAAGAGGTAATGCCTTCGAAACTGAAAACATAACTATCCAAATCGACTTTTAGATTACTGACATTAGCATAAAAAGAATAGTGTTCACTTTTTTGTGCGGTTTGATAGCCTACAATATCAACCTCTAGAATATTTTTTACCGATATAGGTTCGTGACCTTGCGCCATTTCTGTTTTATCCAGGCTCCTCCGTAGTTGTGTCACGCGAATTTGATCATTCTCCCCTGCTGATGGTTGAGTAGTTCGGTACCCTTTATTTTTCCATACATCAACGGAAGCCTCAATCAATCTTCCATACACGCTATCGTCTTTGCAATAATGCCGATAAAAGTATTGCTGCAAAAATGGGTGCACGTTGTAATTTTTAGAAATGCCTGCAAAAGCTTTGCGTATAATTCGTGTGGCATCAATCGGTCGATTGGACACAACGATAGCATCCAGTTGTGTAGCCATTGGTCTTAACCTGATTTCGGTAACGTCTGCAGAGGATTTAATTTTAAAAGTTTCATACCCTATACAGGTAATCGTAAGTATGCAGGGTGCGGTTACAGAAAGCGAAAACTGGCCATTGAGATTGGAGCTTGTACCCTTTGATGTACCCATTATACCAATGGATGCAAAAGGTATTGGCTCACCAGTTTCATCATCAACAATTTTTCCTTCAAGATATTGTTGGCAATATGTTGTGGAGCTGAGAGCTAAGAAAAAAATAAGCAACCGAATCATTTTTGCGTTTTCCAGATTGTGTTTTGGGGAGTTAATCTAACTTCGATTGAATACCTTACTTATCTCAAAATTAACTTCGTTTCAAACCAGAACAAATCAAGTAAACATCTGCGAAAGTGGTAATCTTTAAGACGTTTTAAAAATAAAAGGAATATCTACTTGTTCAGAAAATTCTTCACCAGCCTCGGCCACTTCTTCATCATCCTCAATGGAATACCAAATGATACGGATGCCTTTTATTTCTTTTAGTAGTTTCAGCAAATCCAAAATTATTTTAGAGGATGAGGTGTTAAAATAATCCAGCTTGAATATAAAATCGGTAGCAGGATTAGGGGCTTTGGTATACTCAACAATCCAATCCATCACCGGATTATAAAAATTAACAGAGTCCTCTGGCAATGACCTCCCAGAAATTTCAAAAACCTGCTGATCTTTATCGAGATGTATTCTGGGGGTATCATCACTCCCTTCAATCATTAATATATACATACTGCACTGTTTATCACTTCCTCTTTGTTGCTATTGTTCACCATAGTACTTGATTTAAAGTACGCGAATTTTAATGATTAAGGTGATGGATTTTGTTTACAATTAATGAAAGATGTAATAAAACAAAGAAACATTCATTTTCTGCATATAATTAACCGAATCAGGCAAAAACAACTTACTGCGTAATATGGGTGGAGCAAATGATTCGCGAAAAGTAGAACTTGGGTTTAAAGTCAGATAAAAGTAACACATGCGGCACGTTAAACTTTCTGAATGCGAATAGTCCTTGTTTTCTACGGTCATTCGGACCAACTATTATATCGTATTCAAAATGCGAAACGAAGCAAATGTCATTGGACAAAACTTCCACACGCTTCAATACAAATGGTGATTTGATTTCCTGAACATAAATATTGAACTCAACTATCTAGTGAGTGTCAGCATCGAATATAAATGTATAAAGCATTGAAAATGATATGCTACGAGTGACTATGTGAAGTGTTTTAACACCCCTTCAACATAATGATATTTTCTGGCACGAATCGGGATAAACAGATATAAATGCATCGCTCTACCATCCTTATGGAGAACTGTGATGTGAGTATCGAAATGATGAAGTTGAAACTAGCCGTGATGATTTTAGCGCTCGCGCTGATCGCTTGTAACGAAGAGCCGTTTGGGCAGAATAGAAAATATTCAGTGCCCGAAAAATTGCAGCCATTTGTCACTGACTTTGTTCGTCTCGCCAACCAGCGTGGCGTTACTGTGGACACAACGAACCTAATTGTTGTGTATGCAGTGCTGCATGACAGGCTTGGCGAGGCTAGTCTTAATGAGAAGATTATACGAGTAGATAGCTCGAATGCTTTCTTTCGAAATGGGAATATTGAAACAATCATGTTTCATGAATTAGGACATCTGTTTTTAAACAGACAGCATGACGATACTTACTTTAATAACTCTCGCACACCAAAATCGATTATGCATTGCTGTGATCTGCCAATGTATAATGGATGGTCCACTCGGTGCCGACAATATTATATTGAGGAGTTGTTTAATCCGGAATGTGAGACGCCTAATTTTTAAATCAATGGTCGTAACTTTTAAATCAATGGCCGTAACACTTTCATCACAGTAAGCTAATGAAGTGTCTCGGTTCAAGATGGATGAGATGCGATTGTGATTGAGTTTCATTTTATCCTTGCATAATCTTCTGTTGTTGCTGATATGAGGAAAAAAATCCACAATTTCGCGTTCGCTTCACCACTACATAATACTGTATGAACCGCTCTGAACGTTCAATTGTATAAGTAAGGTATGGCATGCTCTTTTCAATATAAGGGAATCACTACAACCAAAAAAAGAAAAAATGACGCTACACATTCGCAAATCATCAGGGCTAATTGTCCTCTTTATCGTACTCATCGCTGCCTTCGGCTGTCAGAGTAAAAAGAAAGCCATGCAGGCCTCTAATGCCGCTGCCGAGAAAGCGCGCATTGAACGTGAACAAACCGAGAAGAAATTAAAGGAGGAAGAGCTCGCCATGCAGGAGGTGAAAGAAAAAGCCAACCGTGAGGCAGTGGAACGCGAACGCATGAAACAAAACGAAAATAAATCGAGTACTCCGGCTGTCAAGTTGGATCAATATTTTAATTCCATTGCCACTTCATCTAATGCAGGCTCTGCAAACGCGAGTATTAACGAAGCTCTTACCTTGTTTGCATCACCCGGAGCACTCGTTTTAATTGTTATTAGCGATACGAATGGCGAGAAGGATTATGACAAGCCTACTAATATTAAAGATTATCTAAACTACGTTAAAGATCAAAAGAAAAACATGAATGCAATTTCTAATCTCAAGACTGATAGCAATGGGAAGATCACGGAATTGGAACTAAGGAAAAATTAATCACTACCCTTTCATTCAACAACAGGCAATCATCTTTACTCAAATTAAAACTACTTTATGAAGAATTATAAATATGCTTTCTTTCTTTTTCTTGGTCTTTCCATCACGGAAAACCTCGCTGCACAATCAGACGAGATAAGCCCGAAACGCAAGCAAGCCATTGATTCACTCGCTTTAGAGAAAGTGCGTGACCTCAGCAAATACATCAGCATCATCGGTAATAAAAAAACAGCTTACTCAGAAGCCAACCGCGTAATGGATCGTGCGGAAGAACTATTTGCGCCTGAAAGTGAAATGGGTGTTTCATCCGTGAACCGGAAGGAAGTAAACTACTATAAAGTGCGCAAGTACTTTGAACGATTGATGGCTTTGAACTACGATCGTGTTACCATTAGTTGGTACGATATCCATTACATCAGCGACCTTCAACGCCAACCCGATGGCCGTTATGTAGGTGTGGTTACCGTCTATCAACGCTTTGAAGGTGAATCAGATGACGGGATGAAATACAAGGACACTACCAAGAAGGACATCACTATTTATGTTGATCGCAAAAAGACACAGATACAAGGACGCGAGATCGCATTTTGGGATGTTATGTTGGGAGATATTCGTGTGACTGAAACTGAAAAATAGTTGCTGATCTCGAGTTGAAAGTTTAAGATTTGATGTTCCATCCCGATTGCCTTTTAAAATCTAGGTGTGATGCTGTAATCGGCACTAAATAGTTTTATGTTGAAATATATTTTTGTAGGAATACTGATCCTCATCACTTCTCCGATCGTTGCGCAGGTTGTGAACGATCGGGATGATGAAAGTAAATTGTATGCGCAGTCGAAACAAGTGAATCAGTTTTTCAGGAGGTTCAATGGTGAAGAGAGTGAAAAGGGCGAGCGTTATTATCCACGTGATAAACAATACCGAAGTGAAAAGCTGAGAAAAAAATACCTTGCCACATTGTTCGATGAAAGCAACAACGGGATGAGTGCTTCACTCAAAGTTGATTTCGCAAAATACATTATCGAAAAAGGTGAATTATCTCTTCTGAATTTTAACGGCCCGAACTGGTTTTCTGAAGTACAGACTCTTTTTACTATGAATGGAAAAGAAGAGGTCGTTACCTTATTCATGGAACTTGAAAAAGATCACCTTGGCTATAAATGGGTGATCAGTCATGTGCAGGCCGAAATGTTTGAACCATACTTTCAACACGACACTACTAAGGTCGGTCGATTTCTTCATCCGTTAAGTCACGAATTGGATTTTATGAATCTTCGAAAAGCCTTTATACATAACGATAGCATAGCGCAGTTTGCTTCAAAAAAGTTTAACCCTGATCAGCTCTCTGTTTTTTTATACGAGGTAAAAAAAGGCAATCTAAAATTCAAGTCGGTAGAGAACGTGAAGTTTCATTTCTTTCAGTTAGAAGGCTGGTATTTTGAACTTGCCCAATTTAATAGAAGCGGTTACAATACAGGTTGGTTAATTTCTAATTTAGTAAAGCTGAACAGTGACGCAGAGAAAAAACTGTTGCTATCCTATTTGTATAACTGAAATCTATGAAACAATATTCTACCTGGATCATTTCCTTTATACTGTTATTCTTATTGTCGTTTCATGTGGATGCACAAAAGAAAAAGCCGGTAAAGAAATCGGTACAAAAAACGCAACCGAAAACGGAGCAGAAAAAAAGTTCTGTACAAAAGAAGCCTGAAGTTAAAACGCCTGCGCCTCCCCGTAACGTAAATGCCACCGAAGACGAAAAGCGCGTAAACGATATTGTAGCCTTCTTACAATATATGCTCAACACTTTAGGCAGCAGCACTACCTCTGCCCGCGACAAAGAAGTGTTGGTAAAGGAAAGTTATTCTAAAATATTCCGCGATGGCAAAGTACAGGTGGAGGATGATCTGGATGAAGATCGAATCGTGATTACCAACAAGGACATTGTACCGTATTTAAAAGATGTTGAATTCTTTTTTAAGGACGTTAAATTTGAATTTGCGATAGAAGACATTAAGAGCAGCACGCTATCAGGTGGTGAAGTATTTTACAAAGTCTCTACCAGAAGAACCTTGAAAGGAATAACAACAGAAGGTAAGACGATCAGCAACACCATTCCGAGATACATTGAAATAAATTACGATCCTGCCAATCAGGATTTGAGAATTGTAAGCGTTTATACACACGAGATCAACGACAAAGCGGTGTTGACAAATTGGTGGAAAGATCTTTCGCTGGAATGGAAAAGCATCCTGATCAAAAAACTAAGCAATAGAAATGCAACGGACAGTCTGAACATAAGCGATATCAAAACAATCACATCTATTGAAGACCTTGATCTCAGTAAAAACATCTACATTCAGAATCTCGATGCGCTGGATCGTCTTCATCATCTCAAGTTTCTAGTTCTCTCCGGCACCAGCATTACGAACCTCACTCCTCTTCGCAACCTCACAGAACTGGAAGTATTGGATTTGTCGAATACAAAAATTGAAGATTTATCTCCTTTGAAATATTGCAACAAAGTAACGAGTCTCAACATTGGCCAGACGCGCGTGGCCGATATTTCCGTTCTCGAAAAAATGCCAGTGCTTAAGAACGTATACATGAGTGGAACGCAGGTAACTGATTTTTCTGTTCTTGACGTACTGACTGCGTTAGAAAAAATCGATCTTACCTACACCCGAATTTCGAACCTCGCTCCTTTCGAGAATCTGGTAAACCTCTCGTCAATTAATGTATCCGGCACAGGTGTTCAGGATCTAGCCCCACTAAAGAATTTAAAGAATTTGATAAGGCTCGATATCGACAGCACACGTGTGAGCAACCTTGAACCTCTACAGAACGCTGAACGTCTAGAAATACTTCACGCCAACTATACAAAGATATCCGACTTACTTCCTTTACAGAAATTAACGCACCTCCAAATAGTTTATGCTGACCACACGTTGATTGATTTTTCTGCGATCGATAAATTTCACATAAGTAACCCAAACGTGAAAGTCATTTATGATTCCGACAATTTAAATAGCTGGTGGAGCGGATTGTCACCTGAATGGAAAACTGTTTTTAGCAAAGCGATAAAGGCAAGTCCTACACCCACCAACGAAGAATTATCAAATGTTTCTCATCTCGACTCCATTACCATTAGTGGAATTACAGCTATTGATAATCTTGAGCCGCTTCGCAAGTTGCCAACACTAAAAGTAATCAGAGCCAACAAGACATCCATACGGGATTTGTCACCGCTGAAAGATCATAAAGACATTCTATATCTGGACATTAGTGAAACGGAGGTGAATGATCTAAACATAATCAAAACATTCTCGAAACTAAAAGTGCTCCGTGCCGATAAAAGTAAAATAGAAAATGCAGAAGCAATTGCACTTCCATCTCTTGAAACCTTTTATGCTGATCAAACTGCGATACATGATATCACCGCGAAAGAATTCCTGGAGAAAAACCCTAAATGCTTATTGGTGTATAAAACCATTCACCTAAACAGATGGTGGAGTACTTTGCCTGAAAACTGGAAATCTGTATTTAAATTGCAAATGAATAATGACACTACACGTGAAATTTTTCACAAGCTCGTTGAACTGGAGGTATTCAGTTTTAAAGACGCAAACGTAAACGACTTAAATGCATTGTCTGAATTTGTGCGATTGAAAGAATTGCACTTCTCTGGAACAGCCATTACTACTATCCCACGGTTGGAGAATTTACAATCGCTCATCTCACTACATGCTACGAATAGTCCTGTTCAAAAAATAGACGCACCTGGTTTGCCAGCATCGTTACACGATCTTGATATTTCTAACACGCCAATAGAAGATCTGAAAACGATTGGCATGTTACCCGATCTCAAAAAATTGAATTGTTCCGGAACACAAATCAAACGCCTTGATCATCTTGAAAAGTCAACCAACCTGGAATCGCTTGATTGTTCAAATACAAACGTTTCTAAACTTGATCCGCTTGACAACCTTCCGCTTAAAACCGTAACGTGCTATAACACCAAAATCTCCAATCGCACTATCGAAAACTTTAAAGCCAAACATCCCGAATGTAACGTTGTGTATTATCGATAATGAGTAGACTTTCTTCCGACTCTGTAGAAAGTTATATACATCTGTATTCTACTTCTTCTCGCCTCCGGTGCAATCCGTGGGTTACTGGTATTGGTATGATAATTAACGTTGAATAGATCTGAAACATCATTTTGCGCTTATGTATTACAAATTTTTATTATCAGTAGTAGTCGTGGCGTCACTCTTATCTTCATGCAAAACAAAGAAGGAAGTGATAAACAAATCTCAAGTAAAGAATGATACTTTACCTGCTCCTTACGCAACGAAGTCATCCAGAAACTTCAGTAATGTAATTGGTTGGGTTGGCGGACAAACACCAAAAGCGCCCGAAGGATTTGTTGTCGCCAAATATGCTGAAGGATTGGAAAATCCGAGATGGATGTATGTAACCTCAAACGGAGATTTGCTGGTTGCCGAAAGCAATTCCAATCACCCGTTAATCGAACGAATCGGAGCTTTCTTTGTCGGTGCACACAAATCCAACAATCTCCATCATAGTGCTGATCGCATTACATTACTACGCGACACTACGAATGATGGTATACCCGATATGAAGGAAACCTTCCTGGAAAAATTAAACCAACCTTTTGGTATGCTAGTGTTGGACAATTGGTTTTATGTAGCCAACACCGATGGTCTATGGCGTTACCCTTACAAGGCTGGGCAAACGAAAATAAATGAAAAAGGAAAGAAGCTCGTTAGTCTTCCTGCGGGCAAACACAACCGACATTGGACGAGAAATATCATTGCCAATAAAGACGGTTCAAAAATTTACATTGCCGTTGGCTCGGGTAGTAATGTGGCCGAGCATGGTATTGACGCGGAGTTACGCAAAGCCGATATCCTCGAAATTAATCCCGATGGCTCAGGTTTAAAAGTGTATGCCAGTGGATTAAGAAACCCGGTGGGTATGGATTGGGCACCCGGCACAGATCAGTTGTGGACTGTAGTGAATGAGCGCGATGAACTAGGAGATAATCTTGTGCCTGATTATTTTACACATGTTCAACAAGGAGGATTTTACGGATGGCCTTACGTATACCTGGGCCAACACGTTGATCCCAGAGTGAACCCAACAGCGGCAATAGCCAAAACTACGCTCGTGCCCGATGTACTTCTTGGTGCACATACCGCTTCTTTAGGTTTAATGTTTTATAGAGGAAATACCTTCCCAAAGAAATACGATGAAGGTGCGTTCATCGTTCAACACGGATCTTGGAATCGCTCTGTGTTGTCTGGCTATAAAGTAATTT
Organism: Chryseolinea sp.; assembly: GCA_046595655.1. Classification (GTDB taxonomy): domain Bacteria; phylum Bacteroidota; class Bacteroidia; order Cytophagales; family Cyclobacteriaceae; genus Chryseolinea. The sequence continues at coordinate 14,737 of JBKJOF010000088.1, forward strand.
TTATTCCCTTCATCAATGGAAAACCTTCGGGTAAGTCAGAAGATTTTCTGACTGGTTTCATCGATGATATTACGCATGAAAAAGTTCATGGAAGACCTGTTGGTGTCTGCATGCTCATGGATGGATCGTTAGTGATTACGGATGATGTAACGGGCATTCTCTGGAGAGTAAGCCCTACTAAAAAATAGTCTTACAGATAACTTTAGAAACTAAATCATATCACAATGGCAACTTTACAAAAGATCGCATCCTGCTTATGGTTTAATGACCAGGCAGAAGAAGCAGCAAAATATTATGTATCCATTTTCAACAACTCTAAAATCACACGCACGGCTCACTACGGAAAGGAAGGATTTGACATCCATAAAAAACCAGAAGGATCTATTCTGACTGTCGAGTTTGAGATTGAAGGGCAACCTTTTTTGGCGCTCAATGCAGGACCTGCATTTAAATTTAATGAGGCAATTTCTTTCGTAGTGAATTGTGAAACACAAGAAGAGATCAATTACTATTGGGATCGGCTCTCAGCAGGTGGAGATCCTGGCGCGCAACAGTGCGGATGGTTAAAGGATAAATATGGCGTGTCTTGGCAAGTTGTTCCTGCTGCACTTTCAATTATGATGGCAGACCCTCATACAGAAAAAACAGAACGCGTGATGAAGGTATTGATGAAGATGCACAAACTTAATCTGGAAGAACTGAAGCAGGCGTATGAGCTTTAAAAATATAAAAGCGACTTGAAAGTCGCTTTTATATTTCGATCCTATGAATGTACTGGTTCACTACTCAACTTCTCCATGCGCGCTTTAATTTCTTTTTCGCTCACATCTTCAATGTGAGTCGCGACCCACCAATGATTTCCAAATGAATCTTTTACAGCGGCTGAACGATCTCCATAAAACTCATCTTTCGCTTCACGAATAGAAATACCTCCTGCATCAATTGCTTGATGATAAACGGAATCAACATCATCTACATAAAGATAAAGCATACCCGTTGTCGCGCTCATATTTTCCATCTGCTCAGATATCATAATATTCGAGTTGCCTATTCGAATGGTTGCGTGAATCAAATCACCATTATCACCTTTCAGAATGGAAGTTACTTTACCATCAAAAGCATTTGAAATGAATTCGATAAGCTCTGTCGCACCTTTAGCAATAAGGTACGGGGTTACAGTGTTAAATCCGTCTGGCATTGCTTTTACGGATGTGGATTTGTTTTTATTCTCGTTCTTCATAATAAAATTGTTTAGTTATTTTATACTGATTGTTTTAATAAAATATCATTATTAGAATTACTACGATGCCTAGGTGCTTTTATTTTTTGGAACTTTATATCCTTTTTTATCGGCTTCAGAAATACCGATGGCAATCGCTTGTTTCGGATCGGTTACGACTTCACCACTTCCTGATTTTAAAGTTCCTTTTTTCATTTTCCGAACAGCGCTTGCTACTGTAGCCTGAGCCTTCTTAGAATATTTTGCCATTTTACTTTCGTTTTCATGACCTTGAAATAAAGAAGAAGACCTGATCTGGTCTTCTTCTTCAACTTGATTATAACCAACTATCAGATTATTTTCCCCAAACCTCAACAGTAGATTTGTCCTTGGAACTATTCTTGGTATCGTACCAGAAAGTTACCTTTTCAATAGCTCTGGAATTTCCTTTCAGTTCCATAATGCGTCCGTCATTGGCAGCATTCACCTGATCAGCAAAATCAATATCCTGCGTATCGCCATTTGCAAAATGAACAGTGGCTTTATGCATATTGATTGTACCGTTCTTCACAATAAATTTTAAGCCGGTAATACTGGTTGTGCTTGGGTTAAGCGTTATAACATCTCTGTCGAGCGTGTAATCTACTGCACGTGTACCAAGTAGATTCCAGCTATCTAACGCTTTACTTGCCGTTTGTGCAAATGAGAATTGTGCAATCATAACGAATGCAATCATAAAGGCTACTACGTTTCTTGTTTTCATACTGACTTGTGTTTGGTTTTTAAAATTTGATTTGTAAATACAATTGCGGGTTATTTAAACTTGCTCTTTCCCTTGAGCGTCATCTTCTTTTCTTAATTTTTCACGATCCTCTTCTTCTTCTACAGTAACCGTATTCTGGTCTCCACTATTTTGACGATCTAAATTTGAATTGCCAACTCTCGCGTCATCAAAATCATCTTCATGTTCAGCGTTTGTTACGCGATGTTGCTCGGAATCATTCAAATCGCGGCTGTCAATACTTTTTTGTTGATGAATTTTATTCGGATCCTTGCTGGTAGAATTTGATCCTTTGCTAGTGGCAGTTCTGATTTTCGTTTTAGTGGCTTTCATTTTTGTTGTCATGATACAGGTCGTTTAGTTTCATGTGATACTATGCATCTATGAAAAAGATGTGCCACTTTAAAAACTGCTGATTCTATCCGTTTGGGCTACTTATGAATAGTCTTGATGTAGCAACTTTTTCGCGTTGAGGATATAATTCTACCGAACTGTCGAAAGAAAAATGTAGAATAAACTATCATGACACTTTTCCAATAATTATTCGACACTTATTGCATCAAACCATTATGCGCTGAAATTCAGAATACTAAATCAAGGTCGTGTAGTAAAGCCTTTTATTGATGACCTTAGCTCGTTGCTCTCAGAAGAGAAGATGAGTATAACTGCACTACATTAGAATATGAAATCGTAAATTATTTAGCCCAACCAAACTTTTCCTATCAAAAGCAGACGATATTGCACCCGGAAATTTAATACCACCACATGACCACTGAATTAAATGAAAACATCCTGTGCATCGACATTGGAGGATCGCGCATTAAAGCAATCGTTTTAAATGGCAAGGGCGAAGAATTAACGGAGTATAAAAAAATTGAAACACCCGCTTCCGGAAAGCCATCCGATGTTATTGAGAACATGTTGAAACTCACACAAGATTTTAAACCGTATGAGAAAGTATCGGTTGGATTTCCAGGGTATGTAAAGAATGGAATGGTGTTAACCGCTCCCAACCTGGGCAACGCTTTCTGGAATAACATTCCCTTCAAAGCAATGCTGGAAGAAAAATTGATGAAGCCTGTTCGTCTGCTAAACGATGCTGATATGCAAGGATTAGGTATTGCTCAGGGAAAGGGATTTGAAATTGTGGTAACACTCGGCACCGGCTTTGGCACTGCACTATTAATGAATGGTAATTTGCTACCTCACATCGAATTAGCACATCATCCTTTTTCAAAAGACCGAGAGTATGATGAGTACATAGGTAATCGCGCAGTGAAGGATCTTGGTGAAGAACGTTGGAACAAACGCCTCCAAAAGGTAATTACTTCTTTACGAACCGTGTTCAACTATGATCATCTATATATCGGAGGAGGAAATGCCAAGAAAATAAATTTTCCATTGGAGAATAATATCTCTATTGTAAATAACAAGGCAGGAATAAAAGGTGGTGCAAAACTTTGGCAACATGACGATCGATATGGAATTATTTCCACTCAACCAACAACCTGATTTATGAAAATCGGAATAGCTGCGGATCACGGTGGCTTTCATCTAAAAGAGATCATTGCTTCGCTCCTCTCCCAGCATCATGAAGTAGTTGATTTTGGTGCCTCGGTTCTTAATCAATTAGATGATTATCCGGATTTTGTATTACCTCTTGCTACGGCACTTTCTGAAAATACGATCGAACGCGGAATCGCTATTTGCGGAAGTGGTGTAGGCGCATCGATTGCAGCCAACAAAGTGAAGGGAGTTCGAGCAGCACTGGTTCATGACCATTTCTCGGCTCATCAAGGTGTTGAAGATGATGACATGAATTTGATCTGCCTGGGTGGTCGCGTTATTGGAGCTGAAGTGGCAAAAGAAATCATCCTTACTTTTATAAATGCAAAATTCTCAGGAGAAGAACGCCATCAGAGGCGTCTTGAGAAAATCCGTCTGCTTGAGAAAGATTGATCCCGCAAACGAATGTTCTTATTGTCGTTCATAATATTCAACATGGATATGATGAAGATTCGCATTCTTTTGGGGTTTGACCAAACGAAAGGTATTTTGCACAGTTAATGAAGATTTAAATTGAAGATAAATTAATACGTATGCAAACTGACAACATATTGGGCATGGTTGGCCTGGGTACAATGGGTCGCAACCTGCTGTTAAACATTGCTGATCATGGTTTTAAAGTAGTGGGTTATGATAAAGATGCGAGTAAAGTTGAGTTGCTGGCGAAAGAATCTGGGAATGAAATTGTTCCAGGATTCACCACAGCACCAGAATTTATTAAGAGTCTAAAAAAGCCAAGAGCGGTTATGATGCTCGTGCCTGCAGGTAAAATTGTTGACAGCGTTATCGCTGAAATTGCCCCGTTATTAGATAAAGGTGATTTAATTATTGATGGCGGTAATTCTCATTTCACAGACACCAATCGAAGAATAGAAGAATTGAAAGCCAAAGGACTTCACTTTTTCGGAATGGGAATTTCCGGAGGCGAAGAAGGTGCGCGCAAAGGACCAAGTATGATGCCGGGTGGCGATTCTCAAGCGTATGAAGTCGTGCGTCCAATCTTCGAAGCAATTGCAGCAAAAGTAAATGGTGATCCTTGTGTTACCTACATTGGTTCTGGTTCGTCCGGAAACTTTGTGAAGATGGTACACAACGGTATCGAATATGGTTTAATGCAATTGATTGCTGAGACATATGAAGTAATGCAAAAAGGATTAGGTTTATCGGGCACACAAATTCATGATATTTTTAAACATTGGAATGAAGGTAAATTAAAATCCTTCCTTATTGAGATAACACGAGATGTATTTGCCTTTAAAGAATCCGGCAGTGATAAACTACTGTTGGATTTTCTAAAAGATGAAGCACGATCTAAAGGCACGGGCAAATGGACTTCACAAGTTGCCATGGATCTGCAACTTCCTATTCCAACAATTGACGCAGCTGTTTCCATGCGCGACCTCTCCCGATACAAAGCATTGCGCACAACAGCATCTACCATTCATCGTGATGGAAGCATGAAATTGAATACCGAGCAACGTCAATTCATTCAATCACTGGAAGACGCACTTTATTTTTGCACCATTGTTACCTATGCTCAAGGTATGCACTTACTGTCGCAAGCATCCAAAGAATTTAATTATGGATTGAAGCTTGATCAGATTGCCCTCATCTGGCGAGGCGGATGCATCATCCGATCGTCCTTCCTTGAAAATATTTATCAAGCCTTTAAAGCCGATGGAAATTTAGAACATTTGCTTTTAGATAAAAGTGTTGCTCAGCAAATAAAAGACTCCATCGCAGGTATGCGATCTGTTGTATCCTCTTGTGTTTCATCAGGAGTTGCCATTCCTGCTTATGCAGCATCACTCAGTTATTACGATGCGCTTCGAAGCGAGCGCATGCCTTCCAATCTAATTCAGGCGCAACGCGATTACTTTGGTGCGCATACCTATGAACGCATCGATGCTCCAGGCCTTTTTCATAGCCAGTGGCTTGCCGGTAAATAAAAAGACAATTCTGAATTCTTAAGCCCTATGAATAAAAAAGATACGAATCAGTCTTGCCCTACCCTGTTTTTTATATATGGTGGAACGGGTGACTTAACTTCACGGAAATTAATACCAGCACTTTATAATCTGTTTCTGGATGAGTGGCTGCCAAAACAATTTGCCATCGTTGCCATGGGGCGCTCGGTGTATTCCGATGAAAAATTCAGAGATGAACTTCAAGAAGCGGTAAGTCAATTCTCCCGAAATGGAAAAGCAGAAAATGAGAAATGGAATTCATTCGCCAAAAATCTTTTTTTCCAGGTTTCAGATATTAACAAGTCGGAGACCTATCAGGATCAAGCTTTACGAATTGAAGGTTTAAGAAAAGAATGGAATGTAGAACCCATCGTGATTCACTACCTCGCAGTGGCGCCACGCTTCTTCACCACCATTAGCACGAACCTTTCCAAACACGGACTTAATTCAAATAAAGAGAAAGTAAGAATCGTTCTTGAAAAACCATTTGGCCATGATCTTGAGTCGGCACGGGAGTTGAATATATTATTATCGGGCATTTTTTCAGAAGATCAGATCTATCGTATTGATCATTACCTCGGCAAAGAAACCGTTCAAAACATTCTTGCTTTTCGTTTCGCCAACTCCATATTGGAACCATTGTGGAATCGGAATTACATAGAACACGTTCAGATTTCGGTAACCGAGCAATTAGGTGTAGGTGATCGTGGCGGTTATTACGATGAGGCTGGTGCATTACGCGACATGGTTCAGAATCATATTCTGCAATTACTTTGTCTCATTGCCATGGAACCACCCATTAGTTTTAAAGCAGATGAAGTTAGGAATCGCAAAGTTGATGTATTGAGAGCCATGCGTCAGTTCAATCCGGAAGACATTAAGAAAAATGCTGTTCGCGGACAGTATAGCCAAGGCTGGATGGAGGGAAAAGAAGTACCCGGCTATAGAGATGAAGCGGGAGTAAATCCAGAATCCAATACAGAAACATTTGCTGCTATTAAATTTTATATCGATAACTGGAGATGGAATAATATTCCATTTTACTTGCGTACCGGTAAACGCATGCACCAATCGGCATCATTAATATCCATACAGTTTAAGGATGTTCCACATTTAATTTTTCCGAATGAAGCATTAGAAGCGTGGCAACAAAACAGACTCATCATCAGTATTCAACCCGAGATGAGTATTCGCCTTGAAGTACAAGCAAAACGCCCGGGGCTTGATATGATTCTGAATCCTGTGGAATTGGTATTCGACTATAGTGGTACCTATAAAAGTGCAGCACCCGAAGCATACGAAACATTACTTCTAGATGTAATGACGGGTGATCAAACTCTTTTCATGCGAGGTGATCAGGTTGAAGCTGCATGGGAATTGTTGATGCCTATACTTTCAACTTGGGCAACCAAGAAAAGTTTGAGTTTTCCAAATTATTCCGCTGATTCATGGGGACCTGAGATAGGAGAAGCACTTCTTGCACAAGACGGATTTCATTGGTTCACTATTCCAACAAAGAATTAAAAGAAATAAAATCAATGCTGCATATTTTTGATGATCTTGATTCTCTCTTGAAGTCACTTGCTGATTTCGTTGTGACGAAGGCGAACGATTCTATTGGGAAAAGTGGCCGATTTTCATTTGTTCTGTCGGGTGGTAGCTCGCCTAAAAAATTATATGAGCTACTGGCCTCACCTACTTATCGAACTCAAATTGACTGGACAAAAGTTTTTTTCTTTTTTGGAGATGAGCGTTACGTACCGGCTCTTGATCCTCAAAGTAATTTTCTGATGGCAAAAACTGTTCTCTTCGATCCCCTTAAAATTTCAGAGCATCAGATTTTTCAAATTGATACAACGTTACCTCCGGATAATTCAGCTACCGCATACGAAAAAACTATACATACCTATTTTAAGAACGAGCCTGCACAATTCGATTTTGTTCTTTTAGGATTAGGTGATAATTCACATACAGCTTCCTTATTTCCTTACAGTTCCATTCTGACTGAAAATATTGCTTTAGTAAAAGCGCCTTTCATTAAAGAGGTTAATATGTATCGAATTACGCTTACTGCTCCTGCCATTAATCAAGGGAATAACGTTGTGTTTTTAGTGTATGGTTCCGCAAAGGCAGAAGCTGTTAAGCATATTCTTGAAGATTCAATTGATATCCAACAATATCCGGCTCAACTAATAAAAGCTGAACAAGGTGCACTTGATTGGTTCATGGATCTCGCTGCCGCAGGAGGTTTAAAATCTAAACACTAATTTTTTATAGCGAAGGCCGTAGTGTCAAATAGAAAGGTAATTCAACGTGTTCTTTCGAATTATTAAGAATCATGTGAGCAGCCTTCTCTCCCATCATTTTAAAATCGGTCGATATGGTTGTAATTCCATTTAGAATTACCTTCTTAACGGGCGTCTCATTATAAGAGATCACGCCAACATCCTTGCCCACAACGAAGTTAGTTCCCAGTATCTTTTCAATCAATCGAACAAGATCGTCTTCCATTAAATTAATATACACTTCACCTGAATCAATGGGTTCGTCATTGATGTTGTGTACTACTTTTTTGGTGAACGCGTAGTTGTCGCAAAAATTAAAAAATCCTTTTAGAATTTCCTGAGGAAAGTAAGAATACTCCGGAAAAACAATTTTGAGTGTGTGATACTTTATTAACTGCGGGAGCGCTTGCTCTAATGCATTGAATATATCTTTTTCAAAATTTTCATACACCGCCCCAAAGGTACCCGTCACTTGAGGTGTTAACTTATCTAATAATATCAGCTTGTCTTTATCGAGAGTATTGATGATCTCATACGCGTTCTCTCCGCCCTCTATAAAATGTGGAATGATTACATAATGTGTATACCCATCCTTCTTAGAGTTAAGCAGCTTCTTAAAAAAAGAAAAATCATTATCGTAAATATAAAGATCAATAATCGCTTGTTGATTGAGAGAAGCGGCTATCGAATCATAAATAATCTTTTTGTGGGGACTTAATTTATTAAACAATAAAAATACACTCAACTGCTGATTAATGTTCGTGCTCTTAATGAAATATCCTTTACCGGGAAAGGAACCGAGCACACCCATCTCCTTTAAATACCGATAACCACGTTCAGCAGTATCACGAGAAATTTCAAATTCAAAACTCAGCTCACTCAACGAAGGAAGCGCCTGATCCTTTTTTAACTTTCCATTCTGCACAGCGTTGAGAATAGAATTAGCAAGTTGCTGATACTTCGGTGTAGCCGATTGATCGTCTAGTGTGATATGATCGAATGCAGGAGACTTATTCATATTTTATGTGCGGAAACATACAAAAACATTTTCATTCATAATGGTCACCGTAATTGTATTTTAAACTCCGTTCTCTCAGGACAGTGCATGATGGACAACTGCAACACTTAACTACATTTGAATTTACGAACTTGAATTAAAAAATATGCAAGCTGTTCTAGGTATTCTGTTCCATTTTATTGGAGGATTTGCTTCTGGAAGTTTTTACATCCCGTTCAAAAAAGTAAAGCAATGGTCGTGGGAATCCTACTGGCTTGTGGGCGGCATATTTTCATGGCTTGTGGTTCCGCCCATTGCAGCTTTACTTACAGTTCCCGCATTTGCTCAGATTATAAAAGACACCGACACCACCACAATTGGTATTACCTATCTGATGGGCGTATTGTGGGGAATCGGAGGCTTAACGTACGGGCTTGGTATCCGATTTCTGGGCATGTCACTAGGCAACTCTGTTACGCTTGGATATTGTGCAACGTTTGGCGCACTCATTCCTCCAATATACTACAACGCGTTTCCACACCAAGGAAAAATCTCTTTCACTAACATGATGGAGACATCTGGCGGAGTGATTGTTTTAATAGGTGTATTAGTGTGTATTGTTGGAATAGCCATTTGTGGATTGGCTGGTGTCTTTAAAGAACGCGATATCGTGAAAGAAAATAAATCAAATTCCATTGTTGAATTTAGTTTGAGTAAAGGTCTTCTTGTAGCAACGGTTTCGGGTATCTTAAGTGCATGCTTCAACTTTGGAATTGAAGCGGGTAAACCCATGGCGGAGCTTGCAGTGAAAGAAGGATTCAATCCCTTGTTTCAAAACAATGTTACCTACGTTGTACTTCTCTGGGGTGGGCTAACCACAAACTTTATCTGGTGCCTCATCCTGAATTATCAGAACAAGAGCTTTAAGGATTATGCAAATAAGAAAACACCACTAACTTCCAATTATATATTCTCAGCGTTAGCTGGTACCACCTGGTTTCTTCAATTTTTCTTTTACGGAATGGGAGAAAGTAAACTGGGCAATGGTGCAAGCTCCTGGATTCTTCACATGGCGTTTATCATTCTCGTCTCCAATGTATGGGGTATTGTTCTAAAGGAATGGAAAGGCGTGAGCAGAAAAACACAACTCACTATTACAGCAGGCATCATAACCATACTGGCTTCTGTTATTTTGGTTGGATACGGAAACTCTTTAACGTAATACGATAAACTGTCAAATTTTATGTCAACAATATCACACCCTAATTTTAAACATGTAAGCTATCTGTGGGATGATCAGCAGGCTGCAACGTTGGCAAACGATGAAGTAGCACTTTTAATTTATCGTTCCAATCTATTAGGAGCGGATCTTCGACTAACCAATTACGGAGGCGGAAATACTTCTTGCAAAGCAATCGCGCAAGATCCACTTACTGGACTTCCAACTGAAGTGATGTGGGTTAAAGGTTCTGGTGGAGATATTGGCACATTAAAAAAAAGTGGATTAGCTGCGCTGTATGTTGATCGATTGCGAAGTTTGAAAAGTGTTTACAAAGGTATTCAGCAAGAAGATGAAATGGTTGAACTGTTCAATCATTGCATCTACGACCTGGCATCGAAAGCTCCATCGATCGATACACCGTTACATGGATTCCTGCCCTTTAAACATATTGATCATTTACATCCGGATGCTGCCATCGCCATAGCCGCATCAAAGAATGGAAAAAAAATAACGAAAGAACTTTTTGACGGATCGATCGGATGGGTTGATTGGCAAAGACCTGGTTTTGATCTCGGTCTTAAACTCAAACAATGTTTGGATGAAAATCCTGGCATTCGTGGAATCATGCTAGGATCACATGGACTATTCACCTGGGGTGAAACCGCCTATGAAAGTTATGTGAATACTTTAGAGGTAATTGAAAGATGTGCTGAATATCTGGAAGAAAACTATGTTAAGAAAGGGGTGCCTTTTGGTGGAGTTAAAATTCAAAGTGTACAAAAAGCAGAACGGTTAAATCAAGCATCCGCATTGGCTCCAATACTCAGAGGCTTTTGCTCCAGCGAAACTAAAATGATCGGACATTTTACAGATGATGATCGTGTATTAGAATTCATTAATTCAAATGATCTGAACAGACTTGCACCAATGGGAACAAGTTGTCCAGATCATTTTCTGAGAACAAAGATTAGTCCACTGATCCTATCGCTTGAGTCGCGGGAAGATTTAACCGATGTCAGTTCAATCAAAGAAAAACTTCAGCCTGCTTTTGTATCGTATCGGAAAATGTATTCCGAATATTATGCATCATGTAAACACAAAAATAGTCCGGCCATGCGCGACTGCAATCCTGTAGTTGTTTTATATCCTGGCGTAGGTATGTTCACCTTTGCAAAAGATAAACAAACGGCACGGGTAGCTTCTGAATTTTATATTAACGCGATCAATGTAATGAAAGGAGCTGAGGCCATCTCATCCTATACTTCACTCGCTTCACAGGAAGCATTCAACATTGAATATTGGTTACTTGAAGAAGCAAAGCTACAACGTATGCCCAAACCTAAACCACTAAATGGTCGGGTGGCAATTATTACTGGAAGTGCCGGAGGTATTGGTAAAGCCATTGCAAAGAAATTTATTCTTGAAGGTGCTTGTGTAGTGTTGAGCGATAACGACTCCAATCGTTTAAACGAAGCAGTAGAAGAATTTAAAAATGAATTTGGTGCTGATGCATTTGCCTTTACCCTATTGGATGTAACGAGCAGTCAGCACATTCAGGAAGCAATGAAAACATGTGCACTTTCTTTCGGAGGACTCGATATTATTGTAAACAATGCTGGGTTATCCATTTCAAAATCGCTCGAAGATCATTCGGAAAAGGATTGGGATTTACTTTATGATGTACTCGTAAAAGGACAATTTTTGATGACACAACATGGCGTTGCCATTATGCGCAAACAAGCCATGGGTGGTGATGTACTCAACATTGTTAGCAAAAATGCTCTCGTGTCTGGTCCTAACAACGCAGGGTATGGTTCTGCTAAAGCGGCACAACTTCACTTATCGAGATTGAATGCAGCCGAACTTGGTGGCGATAAAATCAGAGTGAACACCATCAATCCCGATGCTGTTATTGCCGACAGCAAAATTTGGACTGGCGGCTGGGCTGAAGGAAGAGCAAAGGCTTACGGAGTTAAGGTAGATGAACTACCAGCATTTTACGCCAAGCGCACGTTGTTGAACGAAGTAATTTTACCGATAGATATTGCCAATGCTTGTTTTGCTTTTGTAGGAGGTCTACTCAACAAATCAACCGGTAATATTTTGAATGTAGACGGTGGTGTAGCGATGGCCTTTACCCGATAAAGAATTACATTCACTTGATAACTTAAAAATTCATTAGGTAAATTAACCTATCTTAATAAGACCAATGAAACTTGAAAAAAATCTTCTTGCTGATCTAAATGCTCCCTTGATTCAAGAGCACAAAAGGAAACTTGATTTTCTGAGTCATGATATAAAGAACGTGGATGCTGTTCTATCGAAACTAATCGAATTTCAAATTGCCATTCCGAGTTGGGCATTGGGAACTGGGGGAACTCGTTTCGCGAGATTTTCAGGAGCGGGCGAACCGCGATCACTCGAAGAAAAAATTGAAGATGTAGGATTGTTACATCAACTCAATCAATCGAGTGGAGCAATTTCATTGCACATTCCGTGGGACATTCCTAAAAATCCAAAAGACATTCGCACATTAGCCGCCATGCATGGGCTTAAGTTTGACGCCATGAATTCCAATACGTTTCAAGATCAAGCTGATCAAGCACTGACCTATAAATATGGATCCATGCAGAATGTAAATAAGGAAATCAGAAAGCAAGCGATTGAACATAATCAAGAAGTGATTCAATACGGAATTGAGTTAGGATCCAAGTCGCTCACGGTTTGGCTGTCAGACGGATCATGCTTTCCAGGACAATTAAATTTTCGAACCGCATTTGAAAATACTTTGGAAAGTTTTAAGGAAGTATACAAGTCTATTCCGGAAGATTGGAAAATGTTCGTTGAGTATAAAGCATATGAACCTAACTTTTATTCTACCACTGTTGGTGATTGGGGGCAGTCATTACTTTATGCATCCAAGTTAGGATCGAAAGCATATACATTAGTTGATCTGGGTCATCATTTGCCTAACGCTAACATTGAACAGATCGTGGCACTCCTACTTATGGAAGGGAAATTAGGAGGATTTCACTTCAATGATTCAAAATATGGCGATGATGATCTCACTGTTGGATGCATCAAGCCCTATCAACTGTTTCTGATTTTCAATGAGCTAATTGAAGGAATGGATTCCAGGGGCATGAATCATGCAACTGATCTCGGATGGATGATTGATGCGTCTCACAATGTAAAAGATCCTCTTGAAGATTTAATTCAATCTGTGGAAGCGATCATGATTACCTATGCTCAGGCGTTACTGGTAGATAGAAAAACATTACGTCAGGCTCAAAATAATAATGATGTTGTGGTTTGTCAGGAGATTTTGCAGAAAGCGTTTAGAACCGATGTGCGTCCCTTGGTTGCTGAAGCAAGATTCCGTTCAGGTGGTGCATTAAACCCTCTCGATATTTTCAGGTCATTAAAAATTCGCGAGCAGCTTGTTAAAGAGAGAGGATTAAAGACGGTGAGTACGGGTTTGTAAAATGACAAAACAAGTTGTGATATTGATCTTTGATGTCGGCAAGACGAATCAGAAAATTATTCTGTTTGATGAAAATTATAAAATAGTTCTAGAAGAATCCATTCACATTGCTGAAATTTTTGATGAAGATGGATTTCCGTGCGAAGACGTTCATGCTATTACAGAATGGATTAAAAATTCATTTACTCGCGTTTTATCAGATGATCGATTTGATATTCGAGCTCTCAATTTTTCAGCTCATGGCGCCAGCTTCGTGTACGTAGATGGAGAGTTGAAACCTGTTCTTCCTCTTTATAATTATCTAAAACCCTATCCTCTCCATCTTCAAAATAAATTCTACAATACCTATGGTGGTCGACATGAATTTTCAAAGACAACAGCATCGCCTGCATTGGGCAATCTGAATTCAGGATTACAACTTTATCAATTAAAGCATGAACGCCCCGAATCATTTAAGAAGATAAATTATGCGCTGCACCTGCCACAATATTTAAGTTCGATCTTAACAAAAAAAGCGTACTCTGAAATAACCAGTATTGGTTGCCATACTAACTTGTGGAATTATGCGCACAGCAATTACCATGAGTGGGTTGCAAAAGAAGGAATTCTACCAATACTTCCCCTAATCGTAGGCAGTGATGAGTGTGTACAAATTCGGTACGATTCAAAAAAGTTGTGCGTTGGAATTGGTTTGCACGATAGTTCAGCAGCACTCATTCCTTACCTGATGAATTTTCATGGACCGTTTGTTTTATTATCAACAGGTACATGGTCTATTAGTCTGAACCCTTTTGATCATTCAAACCTGACAAAGGAGGAACTAGAGAATGATTGTTTATGCTACTTAACCTATCAGGGCACTCCCGTGAAAGCATCCCGACTATTTGCGGGTCATGAGCACGAACAACAGATAAATAGGCTTGCTGAATACTATCAGTGTCCAATGGAATATTTTACAAAACTAAAGTTCGATCTGGAGGATAAACAGAAATTTAAAAATAGTCCAATCGAAGAGGTTATTAGAAAAGCAAATGATCAAAACGGCAAATTGTTTTCGGAGCGAAACTTGAATGAATTTGAAAACAGGGAAGAA
>JBKJOF010000139.1:0-12995 GCA_046595655.1 Chryseolinea sp.
TGCAGTCGCTGGTATTAATCTTTTCTAATTCAAGAAATATTTTTTGCTTTACTTCCAGCTTTTCAACGATGGCTTCAATTACCAAATCGGCTTGCGTCTGCTTGAAGTCCTCCACTGATCGGATCTTTTGAAGAATACCTCTTTTCTGTTCTTCAGTCAACTTCCCTTTATCAACTAAGGCAGTTATGTTTTTTTCGATCGACAATAGTGCGCCCTTACTCTGTTCCGGCAAGGCATCGTAAAGTAAAACTTCGTAACCAGATTGAGCACATGCTTGCGCGATCCCCTGGCCCATCGTTCCGGTACCGATAACTCCAATGGTCTTAAGGGATTCGATTTTCATTTACACAGTACCTTGAAATTGTCGGAGGAAGCGAACATCATTTTCAGAAAACAAACGCAAATCATTTATTTGATAGCGCAGCATGGTAATGCGTTCGATACCCATGCCAAAAGCAAAGCCTGTGTATTCTTCAGGATCTATTCCACAATTGCGCAAAACATTAGGATGCACCATTCCTGCACCAGCAATTTCTACCCAACCTGAATATTTACAGATGTTGCATCCTTTGCTACCGCAGATAAAGCACGAAACATCAATCTCAGCACTCGGCTCAGTAAATGGAAAATAAGATGGACGCAAACGAATAGTCGCGTCTTTGCCATACATCTCTTTCGCGAAATGAAGAATGGTTTGTTTCAAATCAGCAAAGCTTACATTTTTATCTACATATAAACCTTCTACTTGATGGAAGAAACAATGTGCCCGTGCAGAAATAGCTTCATTACGATACACTCGCCCTGGCATGATGGCACGCATCGGAGGTTTTTGCGTTTGCATCATTCGAATTTGAACGTTTGATGTATGGGTGCGCAATAACATTTCTTCTTTGTTCGTCTCACTTTTCTTTTCTACAAAGAAGGTATCCTGCATCTCGCGTGCTGGATGGTTCTCTGGAAAATTCAGTGCTGAGAAATTATGCCAGTCGTCTTCTATTTCGGGTCCCTCGGCCACATTAAATCCGAGGCGTTCAAAGATTTCAATAATGCGAAGTTTAGTTAATGATAGCGGATGAAGGTTTCCTATTTTATTTGAAACGGGCGGCAAAGAAAGATCAATGTCGATTGTGTTTATGGAGGATGTTTCCATCTGTTGATTAAGATCAACCAGTTTCGCTTCAGCAGTTTGTTTCAGTTGGTTTAATATTTTACCAACATTTTTTTTCTGATCAACAGGGAGCGTTTTCATTTCTTCAAACAACTCGGTAATCTCGCCCTTCTTGCTAATGTATTTCAGTCTGAAATTTTCTACTGCCTGCTTATCGCTAGCGGCATATTCCGTTACTTCTTTTAAAAGGTTATTGATGCGCTCTTCCATTCAACTCTAGAGATCAGATTAAGAAGCAAAAATACACTTTTGCCGATTATCCCATCTTAGATAGGACTTTTGATTTTCACAATCCTTTTTAAAGATGCCAAAATTTAAGATGTTTGATTTCGATTCTGCTTATGAACAAACCTCCCTTTACAGTTCTTTACGAAGACAATCATTTGCTGTTGGTAAATAAATCAGCTGGAGTTTTGGTTCAGGGCGATTCAACCGGTGATGTTCCGCTTGTTGAACTTTGCAAAGCCTACATTAAAGAAAAGCACAACAAACCAGGCGCTGTTTTTTTAGGAGTTGTCCACCGACTTGACCGACCAGTAAGTGGTGTAGTAGTGTTGGCTCGCACTTCCAAATCGCTTGAGAGGATGAACGCTTTGTTCCGTGAACGCGAGACAAAAAAAACATACTTGGCCATAGTGAAAAATAAACCAATACATACCGAAGGCACACTGTTACATTGGTTGCTCAAAGACGAAAGCAAAAACAAAACAACAGCGTTTAAAAAAGAAACGATAGGCGCGCTCCGATCAGAACTCCACTATAAAATCAAAGGAACACAAACCGGTCATTGGTTGTTGGAAGTAAAACCCGTAACCGGAAGACCGCATCAAATTCGGGTGCAGTTAGCGAGCATGGGCTGTGTTATAAAAGGAGATTTAAAATATGGAGATGATTCTGCCAATGACGATGGAAGCATTTATCTTCACGCACGACAATTGGAGTTTATTCATCCAGTAAAAAAAGAAAACATGGTAGTGAAAGCCCCACTTCCTGACTATGGACTCTGGAAATTATTCACGACTACATCGAATTAATTTCAATGGCAACACCGCATTGGATCGAACAATTGAAACAACGCTGGCATCTCGGCAGCATGATGCAAGTAATTGTTGTGCTTATTGTTTTTGCCTGTACAGGATTTACTGTTTTATTTTTAAAGAAACCATTGCTTGATTTACTGGTAGGTGAGGAAGGTAAGTCTACACTTGCATCTGTATTGTATTACATTTTTATTCTTCCTCTTTACAATATCATACTATTGGGCTATGGATTTGTGTTCGGGCAGTTTACTTTTTTTTGGGAATTTGAGAAACGTACCGCCAGAAGAATCGCTTCTATGTTTAGAAAAAAGTAGTTGGCAAATCTTCCATTCTAAAATACTCTTATAAAGCAAAAGCCTCTGGGCGTTCCAGAGGCTTTTGATTTTTTCAATTCATTCCCTACTTTAATAGGCTACGAAGCATCTTTGTAAAATGGCTTCGTGTTGATTCCCAAACTTGGTGTAACACCATTGTCTGAGGTCGCTTACCTCTTCTGCGATCAACAATTTGATCGCTTTTCTAAGCTCTTTCTCAAAGAGCGATGCGCTGAAACTCACCTTTGTGAGCACTACTTTTACATAATTCAACATGGCAAAAACAGGATAGTTTAAAAAGTTTAGTTTCCTAACAAGCGTTAAGTTAAAAAATTGTAACAAAAACCAAAAGAACAATTGTCAACTTTCGTTCATCTTCGAAAAAGAAAGGTAAACTTCTCATTTAAGACAATTTTTGTCGTTTATTATTCAAACGATTGAAGTAGTTTTTTAGACAGTTTTAAGATTAGGCTATTTTTGTAACGGAATTTTTACCTCGAGGAATATAAATATGAATTTCTTTTTTCTGAAACGCTCCTTTCTTATTTTTTACCTGCTTTTCGTTTCGGCATCAGCAAGTTTGGCTCAAAATATTCAAATCATTTTAGGTCCAAATGAAATTGGCGAAAATCAGGCCTGGACAATTACGGTCACCGTGCAGAACGAACGACTAAAAAGTTATGATAATTTTCCCGAGATCACCGGATTTCGCAAACGCGGCACCTCAAGTCAATCGAGCACGAGCATTGTAAATGGAAATATTTCTTCCTCTCAAAGTATCATTATGACTTACCTGCCTATGAAGCAGGGCACTTATACGATTCCGACCTTTACAATGAAGGTGAATGATAAATCCTTCAATGTTCCAGGTAAGAAAGTAAAAGTCGGCCCGCCTGTTCAACAACAAGCTGATCCATTCAGCAGTTTTTTTGATCGAACCCCAAGTGCTGGTCGCGGTGAAACAGAATTTATTGATTTGAAAGAAGATGCCTTTCTCGCATTGACCACAAACAAAAATGAGGTGTTTGTAGGCGAAGGTTTTCAAGCAACACTGTGCTTCTACCTTTCGGAACAAAATCAGGCTCCCTTTCAGTTTTATGATCTGAATAAACAGTTGACTGATATTCTGAAGAAATTAAAACCTGCCAATTGCTGGGAAGAAAATTTCAACATTGAAAACATCAATGCCGAACGTGTTACCATCAATGGCAAAGTGTATGATCAGTATAAAATTTATCAGGCCATTTATTATCCATTCAATGCAGAGTCCATTCCATTTCCAAGTCTTGGGTTGCAGATGATAAAATATAAAGTGGCCAAGAATCCATCCTTCTTCGGACAAAATAGAAAAGAAGATTTCAAAACATTCTACACCAAACCAAAAACGGTTAAGGTAAAACAGTTGCCTCCTCACCCGTTGCGCGATGTTGTAGCCGTTGGAGATTATCGTTTGGATGAACGCATGCGCAGCACCGAATTACAAACAGGACAAAGTGCCGCCTATGAATTTCACGTGGTTGGAGAAGGGAATATTTCAGCCATTGAAAAGCCCAACGTAAAACAAGACGGAGCATTTGAATGGTATGAGCCCAATGTTCGTCAGGATATTAACCGCGATAACAATCGTGTTACGGGAAGGAAATCGTTCAGTTACTTTACCATCCCTAAAGAACCCGGGCAGTTTAACCTCGGTGATTATGTTCAATGGGTATTCTTTAATCCGAAAGAAAAAAAATACGATACCTTAAAATCGCAGTTAACAGTTTATGTAACGGGTGAGAGTAAAAAGAATGAAGTAATCCAATCAAACGATCTGGGAAGTTTCTACGATAAAATTGGTGACGCTGATAATACCTTGCTTTCTGTACAAAATAAAAGCTGGCAGCTTTGGGCATTCAATAGTTTTATTGCAGTGATGATGATCGGTGCGGGATATTTGATTTTTAAAAAGTAAAGAGTTTTTTGTCTTTTTTCTTGATTGGTAAAACATTTTTTTTCTTTAGAAGAGCAACCTCGTTGGAGAAATAGAAAAGGTTTTGGAAGAGCCACCAAACAAACAGGCAGCTCCTCTGGAGCAAAGCACGTATGAAACATTTTCCTTCTGTTGCAGCTCTTTCGGGAAGAAGGGCTATACAGTTTTTAAAAATGCTTAAAATTAATTCCTATGCTTCTTCTATCTTCGTGCTCGCATGAGCAACATATACGGAACACTTTTTAAAATCTCCACCTTTGGTGAATCGCATGGTCCGGCCATTGGAGTAATTATTGATGGCTGCCCGGCAGGCTTAGCAATCGATGAAGATTACATTCAGTCAGAGCTTGACAGAAGAAAACCGGGTCAATCTAGAATTACTACACAGCGTAAGGAAGATGACAGCTTTAAAATTCTCAGTGGAGTTTTTGAAGGTAAGTCAACTGGAACACCGATTACTTTGTTGATCGAAAATCAAGATCAGCGAAGCAAAGATTATAGTCACATTGCTGAAACGTTTCGTCCATCACACGCTGACTATACTTATGATGCAAAATATGGCAATCGCGATTATCGTGGAGGCGGAAGAAGTTCTGCGCGCGAAACCGCAGCGCGTGTTGCTGCAGGAGCAATTGCGAAACTCTTGTTAAAACGTGAGGGTATCGACATCGTAGCTTATGTATCACAAGTTGGAGAAATTACAACACCACCTCATACTCAACTTGATCTTACAAAAATAGAAGACAACATCGTTCGTTGCCCCGATCAGGCAATCGCAGAGAAAATGATCGAACGCATTGATGAAGTTCGACTTGCACGCGATACCATTGGAGGCATTGTTACTTGCGTGATTAAAAATACACCAGTCGGCTTAGGCGAACCGGTATTCGATAAACTTCATGCTGAACTTGGTAAAGCCATGTTAAGCATCAATGCCGTAAAAGGTTTTGAATACGGAAGTGGTTTTGAAGGCGTGAAGCAACTTGGTTCGCAACACAACGATGAATTTTATAACGAAGGAGGACGCATCCGAACGAAGACGAATTTTTCAGGAGGTATACAAGGTGGAATTTCAAATGGTGAGGACATCTATTTTAATGTAGCCTTCAAACCCGTTGCTACTATTATGCAAGATCAACCGAGTGTTGATAAGCATGGAAATGAAGCAACTGTAAGTGGCAAAGGAAGACATGACCCCTGCGTTGTGCCTCGTGCTGTTCCTATTGTAGAAGCGATGGCGGCTTTGGTGTTAGCAGATTTTTTATTGAGGGCTAAGGTTTCGAAGGTAAGTTGAAAGTGTTGTGCTGCATAACTTACTAGATAAGGCCACTTTCTTGGTGATTGGTGAAATTAGAAGAGAAGAGAAGAGAGCAGAAGAGAAGAAACGCAACGCTCAAGTTAAACTCGCAGAGAAGAACACGGAAAATGCTTCGCTGTTATTCAGGAATGGGCGCATACAAAAATGTCCATATAAGGTTTTCAATGACTCACTCAGGCAGATAAACAATGAAGAGAATAAAGGCAATGGAAATTCGAACCATATTAAAGTAACTCTAATAAATAATTCGGAAGGAGATACCAGTTAAAATAATACAGACCAACGGATCTTTTTCTGTAATTTATTTCCATCGTCTGACACTTATATACCAACAACTTAAATCTTCGTGGAAGCATTACTCGCAAACAACGTTACAAAGCGCTATACCAACCATTTGGCGCTCGACCAGGTAAGTCTCTCCATTCCACAGCAAACCATCTTCGGTTTGCTCGGACCCAATGGCGCTGGCAAAACCACCCTCATCCGCATCATCAACCAAATCATCAATGCCGACAGTGGTGAGATTTCAATCTTCGGAGAGAAACTTAACGAGAAACATGTAGGTACTATTGGTTATTTGCCAGAAGAACGCGGTCTCTACAAAAAATTAAAGGTAGGCGAACAACTCATTTACTTTGCCCAGCTAAAAGGCCTCAGCAAAAAAAGAGCGTTGGAGTTGAGCAAGGCATGGATGAAGAAATTTGAGATCACCGATTGGTGGAATAAAAAAGTAGAAGACCTTAGCAAAGGTATGGCGCAGAAAGTGCAGTTCATCAGCACAGTAATGCACGAGCCCAAACTCATTATTCTAGATGAACCCTTCTCTGGCTTTGACCCGGTAAATGCTCAGTTGATTACACAAGAAATTTTAGAGCTGAAAGAAAAAGGATGCACCATTATTTTTTCAACTCACAGAATGGAGACGGTTGAAGATTTGTGTGATCACATTGCATTGATTAACAAATCGCAAAAGATTTTGGAAGGGTCAAAAAAGCAAGTGAAAGAAATGTATCGCACCCATACTTTTTCGGTAGAGCATCAGGGTTCGTTCATTCTTTCTCCTGAACAATATGAAATACTCGATCAGAAAAATGTGGAAGAAAATCTTTTCAAATCGACCGTCCGCATCAAAGGATTGCTTAAGCCCAATCAATTGATTCGTGATTTAACAGAGGTAACAGAAGTACAAAGTTTCATAGAAAAAATTCCAACGATGAGCGAAATATTTATAACACTGGTGAAGGGAGGTTCAGATGAATAAGATATGGTTAATTATTCAGCGCGAGGTTTTAAACCGCGTGCAGAAAAAATCATTTTTAATTGCTACCATTTTGTTGCCTTTAATTTTCCCAGCCATCATGGCCGTACTGGTTTATGTAGCGATGGAGCAAAAGAAGAATGCTACTAAAAATGTAATTCACTACGTGGATGAAAGCACATACTTTTCACCTGATACGTCTAAATTCATTTTCAAAAAGTTTGATGGTAACATTGATGATGCTAAAAAAGCATTTCAACAAGATGATAGTTATGGACTTCTCTATGTTCCTTCTTTCGATCTTTCAACACCAAAGGGCTTAACGCTATATACGAAGGTAAATCCAAGTCCAACCGAAGTTGGAGATTTAGAAGGTATGCTAGAGAATCATATCAAAGAATTAAAAATGGAGAAGTTCAATATCGATAAAAAGATATTAGACAGTTTGAAGACAGATGTATCAATTCAAAATGTGAACTTGTCCGAAACGGGTGCTGAGAAAAAATCAGACTCAAATGTTTTGTTTGGAGTGGGGATGGCAGGAGGAATACTGATGTATATGTTCATCTTTATTTATGGCGCACAGATTATGCAAGGAATTATCGAAGAAAAAACGAGTAAGGTAGTAGAGGTAATTGTTTCATCAGTTAAACCGTTTCAATTGATGATGGGTAAAATCATCGGACTTGCCACAGTAGGATTGCTTCAGTTTCTCATTTGGATAATATTGATCACAACGGTGTCATCTGTGGTTCTTGGACTTTTTGGATTGAAAATGCCACAGCAACAAATGGTAGAGCAAATGAGTCAGCAAAATCCTCAGGTGCAGCAAGCCCAATCTGTCGAAATACTGAATGCAATCAGTCAGATTCCATACACAAAAATTATTTCGGTTTTTGTATTCTTCTTTATTGGAGGATATCTTTTATACGGAGCACTTTTCGCTGCAGTAGGTTCAGCAGTTGATAGTCCCGCGGAAGCACAACAGTTTATGTTCCCGATTACAATTCCATTATTGATTTCATATTTCGGATTGTTTACATTTACATTGCAAGATCCACACGGCACAATAAGTGTCTGGCTTTCTATCATACCGTTCACATCTCCTATTGCAATGATGGGTCGAATTGGATTCGGTGTACCCGGATGGCAACTGGCCTTATCAATGCTTTCTTTAATAGGAGGCTTCATTTTAACCACCTGGGCAGCCGGAAGAATTTACCGCGTAGGTATTTTAATGCACGGCACAAAAATCAATTACAAGGTGATGGCGAAATGGTTTATGATGAAAAACTAATAAAGAAGTACGATTGACAATGTACGAGGTGCGATTTGCTTGATGCAGTTACGAATGCTAAGAAATCGTAAATTGTAGCTCGTAAATCGTACCTTTCTTTTTGTTGATGACAACCAAGAACACAGCCCAATCCCTTGATTTCTATCAGAACAATACCAAATTAAAATGGGTAGTGTTGGGAGTGTCTGTGCTGATAAGTATCGGGTCGATTTACTACACGAATATTTTAGTGGATCAATTAAAAGAACGCGAACGTCAACAGGTACAACTGTATGCCAAGGCCATTGAGTTCTTTGCAAATGATGAAGGAACTTCAGGAGACGTAAACTTCATTGCACAGGAAATTCTTTTTCAAAATAATTCCATTCCTATTATTCAGATCGATGAAAAGGGAAAAATCTTATCGATTCGAAATGTAGAAGTAAAAGAAACATGGAAGGAAAAAAAGAAAGACGCTTACCTCGAAAATGAAATCTCCATGATGGGAAAAACGTACGATCCCATCCGTGTTACACTGCGCGATCCTCAAACCGGTGAAACCTTTGGAACGCAATATATTTATTACAAAAACTCTTTTTTGCTAACGCAGCTAATCGCCTATCCCTTCATTCAACTTTCGGTTATCGCCATCTTTGCTTTCATCTCATATTTGGCTTTCAGTTATTCAAGAACAGCAGAGCAAAATCAAGTATGGGTTGGTCTTGCAAAAGAAACCGCTCACCAATTAGGCACACCCATTTCTTCCTTGATGGCGTGGGTAGAAGTAATTCGGGAATTTCCTGACATGAAAGAAAAAGGAGTGGTAGAAGAATTAGAAAAAGATATTCAGAAACTCCGGATGGTTACTGAACGCTTCTCTAGCATTGGCTCTATTCCTGTGTTGAAAAAAGAAAACGTGGTTCTCCTTATCAACAACGTAGTGGATTACCTTCGGCCAAGGGTATCGTCTAAAATAAAAATGGAGGTCTTTACCTTATCGGATAATATTTCCGCCAACGTGCATGCCCCCTTGTTTGAATGGGTAATTGAAAATCTCTGTAAAAACGCGGTTGATGCTATGGGCAACACGGGCACCATCGCCATCAAAATTCTAAGAGGGAATGAAGGCAAAGTCTTTATTGATATTTCGGATACAGGCAAAGGTATACCTCGGTCTAAAATCCAAATGGTATTTCGCCCGGGGTTTACTACCAAAAAGCGGGGTTGGGGACTGGGGCTTACTTTGGCTCAACGAATTGTAGATACCTATCATAATGGAAAAATCTCCGTAAAAGCTTCTGAAGAAAACCAAGGCACTACTTTTCGTATTGCGCTGAATGCCGCGTAGAAAAGTACGGTTTTCGAGGTATGAGGTAGGATTTTAAATACCCTTACCAAAATCATAAATCCTATTTGACTCAAGAAACCGTAGGGCGCAAATTGAAAATCGAAAATTACTAACTCCCTCTTTGTACTTCGTGGCGAACTGCCTACTTTTGCGCTCGAATTTTTAAGACGGAATTCTCAAAAAACAGATAAAATGGCAAATATTGGTAAGATCACCCAGGTAATTGGTCCGGTAGTCGATGTGGCTTTCGATGGCGAAGGTTCTAAACTCCCGAACATCCTTGATTCCTTGATTGTAACAAAAGGCGATGGCACTAAAGTAGTGTTAGAGTGCCAGCAACACTTAGGCGAAGACCGCGTACGCACCATCTCGATGGAAGGTACTGAAGGGTTGGTTCGCGGGATGAAGGTGACGGATACAGGATCTCCAATCCAGATGACTATTGGTGAAGACATCAAAGGCCGTTTGTTCAACGTAGTAGGTGATGCGATTGATGGTATCCCTCAGCCAAAAGGCACTGGGTCACTTCCAATCCACCGTGCTGCTCCAAAATTCGAAGATCTTTCTACTTCAACTGAAATTCTTTTTACTGGTATTAAAGTAATCGACTTGATTGAGCCTTATGCAAAAGGTGGCAAGATCGGATTGTTCGGTGGAGCGGGTGTAGGCAAAACCGTATTGATTCAGGAGTTAATCAACAACATTGCAAAAGCGTATGCAGGTCTTTCAGTATTTGCGGGCGTTGGTGAAAGAACACGTGAAGGTAACGACTTGCTTCGCGAAATGATTGAAGCAGGTATTGTTGATTATGGTGAAGAGTTTATGCATTCTCTCCACGAAGGTGGATGGGATCTTTCTAAAGTAGATCAAGAAAAATTAAAAGATTCAAAAGCAACCTTCGTGTTCGGACAAATGAATGAGCCTCCGGGAGCACGTGCTCGTGTGGCGCTTTCAGGTTTGACAGTTGCTGAATATTTCCGTGATGGTGACGGGCAAGGAAAAGGAAAAGACATTCTTTTCTTCGTTGATAACATCTTCCGTTTCACACAAGCAGGTTCTGAAGTATCAGCCCTTCTTGGTCGTATGCCTTCAGCCGTAGGATATCAGCCTACCCTGGCAACTGAAATGGGGTTAATGCAAGAGCGTATTACCTCTACTAAGAATGGTTCGATCACATCTGTACAGGCCGTTTACGTTCCTGCCGATGACTTAACTGACCCTGCGCCTGCAACAACATTTGCCCACTTAGATGCTACAACCGTATTGAGTCGTAAAATTTCTGAGCTTGGAATTTATCCTGCGGTAGATCCATTGGATTCTACTTCACGCATTCTTCGTGCTGATATTGTTGGTGAAGAACATTACAACTGTGCACAACGGGTGAAGAGCATTCTTCAGCGCTATAAAGAATTACAAGATATCATCGCCATTCTTGGTATGGACGAATTGTCTGACGAAGATAAGCAGGTGGTTCACCGTGCAAGACGTGTACAACGTTTCTTGTCACAACCTTTCCACGTTGCAGAAGCTTTCACTGGTTTGAAAGGTGTTTTGGTTGATATTAAAGATACCATCAAAGACTTTAACGCAATCATGGATGGGCAATACGATCACCTTCCAGAAATGGCC
Organism: Chryseolinea sp.; assembly: GCA_046595655.1. Taxonomy (GTDB): domain Bacteria; phylum Bacteroidota; class Bacteroidia; order Cytophagales; family Cyclobacteriaceae; genus Chryseolinea. Next base: position 11,324 of record JBKJOF010000139.1, read on the forward strand.
TTCAACCTTGTCGGTAACATGGCACAAGCCATAGAGAAAGGCGAGAAGATGATGGCAGAAGCGAAAGGTTAATTATCAATGTGTCGGTGTGCAAATGTGCAAATGAATTCATCTGCACATTTGCACATTTATCAATCTTCAAATTATTCATATGCATTTAGAAATATTAACACCTGAGAAAAAAGTATTTGAAGGCGAAGTAACATCCGTCACTTTTCCTGGCTCCGATGGATCGTTTCAAGTTTTAGATCACCACGCTCCGCTGATCAGTTTGTTGAAAGAAGGTAACGTTGAGTATAAAGGTAAAGAAGGTGTTCAAAACCTGGCGATAACGGGTGGTGTTGTAGAAGTACTAAAGAACAAAGTAATTTTATTAGCAGACGGACTTGCTGCTTAGAATTCTTCCAAATCCATAAATAAAAAAGCCGTTTCAGAGTAACCCTCCGATCAATTACATCTTGCTAGTGTGCAGTAGTGGTCATTTCTTTGTTGCCAACTCTATCTGTTTATTCTATGGCAATACAATTGAAAAAGCAAATTGAAAAATTTAAAGTAATAGAAGCTTGGCAGGCCAGTGGCCTGAGTCAACATTCGTTTTGCAAGTCACAGGGCATCGCCTATAGTGGTTTTCATTATTGGTATAAAAAGTACCGTCAAGCAAAATACGCTAGTGCTTCACCCGACTTTCTTCCGGTGCAAATTAAACACACCGTATCCAACTTGCCTGTTGTTGAACTCATCCTTGCCGATGGCAGGAGATTAAATTTTTATCAGGCAGTGGATGCAGCTTTTCTTCAATCGTTATTGTCTTAGTCATGCTGTCGCTTACCACATCGAGCCAATATTTTTTATATCGTCATCACACCGATATGCGCAAAGGGTTTGATGGGTTGAGCGGAATTGTTCGCGGAGCACTGAATAAAGATCCACTGAGTGGAGCGGTGTTTATCTTTCTTAATCGCAGGCGCAACCAAATAAAACTTTTGCTTTGGGAACGCGATGGTTTTTCCCTTTACCATAAACGTTTGGAGCGTGGCACCTACGAACTTCCTTTAGGAGATGGTGATTCAGTAGAACTTCGCAGTGATGAGTTGATGTTGATCCTTCAAGGTATTGCATTAAAGAGTGTGCAAAGAAGAAAACGATTTGATCAAACAAAAAATAATTTTCAATCTTCTGCCCATCCTGTTATGTAAATCAATACACTGTTTTATTTTTGTGATGTGATCGCTGAAGCCATAGACTATAAAGAAAAATATGAAGCCCTCTTCATAGATCACGTTCAACTCCGTCATGAACTGGATCAGCTCAAGCGTTTAGTATTTGGTTCCAGACATGAACGTTTTGTTTCCGCCATACCCGCTGAACAATTTACATTAGGGTTATCTGTTCCATCCATTGCGCCCGTGGCAGCCCCGACCGAATCCATTATCTACACGCGCACCAAGAAAAACGAAACAACAGAGAAGGTATCAACTGGTCGTATGAAACTACCGGCTAATTTACCGCGTGAGAGAGTCATCATCGAACCGACAGAAGATGTGAGTGGGATGAAAAAGATTGGTGAGGAAATCACCGAAGAGCTGGAGCGTATTCCCGGCAAGTTGTTTGTGAAGCAATACATTCGCCCTAAATATGCCAAGCCCCATGGTGAAGGTGTGGTCATCGCAGA